>NZ_JANUEH010000002.1:0-783773 GCF_024810195.1 Chryseobacterium sp. BIGb0232 | reverse complement strand
ACAAAAAATTACCCTTTTCCAGGGATTAAAAAAATAGCACAAACAATGCAGCGTTTTTATTACCTGAAAAAAGGTGCAGAATTATAAAACCCCTACAAGATGAGCTCCTGAGGGAGGTGAAAATTCAGAGGGTTTTTGACGGGGTGGTTTACAGACCCCACAAAACTCTTACCCCAACTGAAATCTAATTTTAAGCCATCATTCCGAAAAATTTAAACAATGAACCTCTCAAGCTTTGAACTTTAAACCCATATTTTTCACTATTCTCATCAATTATTTATTATCCTTCATCACTTATCCTCAAAGTTCGTATATTTGATAAGTTTGTGTAAAATCAAAAATAATCTTCAATGAAAAAGCTAAATATTGGTATACTTGCCTTTTCCGGTATAGTATTGCTAAATTCATGTGGTGCTGCAAAAACTGCAGGAACTGATACAAAAACAGAGGCTACAGCAACAGTTGCAACGCCGGTAAAAGAAGAAGTAAAGGAGGAGGGGATCAATTTATCTTATATGGATACAGGTGTCCGTCCGCAGGATGACTTTTTTAGCTATGTGAACGGAAATTGGGTAAAAACCACTCAGATTCCTTCAGATAAAGCCAATTGGGGGTCTTTCAATGCTTTGAGAGAAAATGTAGATGATTCTTCATTGGATATTTTAAACAAAATCCTTACAGAAAATTATTCTGCAGGTTCTGAAGGCCAAAAGATCCAGAGTCTTTATGCTTCCTTTATGGATACTGCTAAAAGAAATGCAGATGGATTAAATCCTATCAAAGCTGATCTGGCAAAAATTGATGCCCTTAAAAATCTTAATGATCTTCAGAAATACCTTTTAGAAGCTACAAAAATCGGAGATAACTCCTTTTACGGATGGAGAGCCGGAGCAGATATGAAAAACTCCAAAATGAATGCTGTCTATCTTGGAGGTCCGGATCTTGGTTTAGGAAGAGATTATTATCAGAAAGTAAATGATGCCAACACTAAAACATTAGGACAATATCAGGCTTACGTTGGAAAACTGTTTGGGGTTTTAGGATATAAAAATTCTACTCAGGCTGCACAGAATGTGGTGGATTTTGAAAAACAGCTGGCCAATTATTTATTGACATTGGAGCAGAACAGAGATGCCAACCTAAGATACAATCCTAAAAACGTTTCTGAGTTATCAGGGGTTGTGAAAAATGTTGATCTTGCAAAATATCTTAAAGATGCAGGGGTAAATACAGACAGGGTAATCATCGGTGAACTGAAATATTACCAGAACATGGACCAGTTCATCACACAGAAAAACCTGCCTCTATTAAAAGACTACCTGAAATATCACCTGATTAACGGTAATGCCAGTAATCTTGATGAAAACCTTGAGCAGATCAGATTTGATTTCTATGCAAAAGATTTACAGGGGCAAAAAGAACAGCGTCCTATGAACAAAAGAGGGTTAACACTTGTGAATGGAGTTCTTGGTGAGGCATTCGGAAAATTATACGTAGAGAAATACTTTACTCCTGAAGCAAAACAGCAGATGGAAACCTATATTGATTACCTTTTAAAATCATTTAAAACCCATATTGCGAATATCGATTGGATGTCTCCTGAAACAAAAGTAAAAGCTCAGGAAAAACTATCCAAGTTTACAGTAAAAATTGCTTATCCTGATAAATGGAAAGACTATAGCCAACTGAAAGTAGAATCTCCAAAACAGGGAGGATCATTATATGCTAACCTGCAAAATGTATCGGCTTGGCAATACCAAAGAAATTTAGATAAAGTAGGAAAACCGGTTGACAAAACAGAATGGGGAATGTCTCCTCAAACAGTAAATGCTTATTATAGCGGTTCAAACAACGAAATTGTATTCCCGGCAGCAATCCTTCAGCCTCCTTTCTACAATCCTAAGGCAGATGCAGCCGTAAACTTCGGTGGAATTGGAGCTGTAATCGGTCACGAGATCTCTCACGGTTTTGATGACAGTGGTTCCCGCTTCGATGGTGATGGAAATCTTAACAACTGGTGGACGGATACCGACCGCAAGAACTTTGATGCAAAAGTGGCTCAGCTGGCTGCTCAGTATAGTAGCTACGAACCGGTAAAAGGAAGTTTCGTGAACGGTAAATTCACAAGTGGAGAAAATATTGGAGACTTAGGAGGAGTAGCAGTAGCTTACGATGCCCTTCAAATGTATCTTAAAGACAAAGGAAACCCAGGGAAGATCAGTGGATTTACTCAGGATCAGAGATTCTTTATGAGCTGGGCTACCGTTTGGAGAACAAAAGCAACCAACGAATATATGATCAATCAGGTAAAAACAGACCCGCACTCTCCGGGAATGTACAGAGCTTTCGGGCCACTGGTGAATCAGGATTCATTTATCAAAGCATTTGATATCAAATCGGGAGATAAAATGTATAAAACTCCTGAGGACAGAATAAAAATTTGGTAAGAGTACCAAAAAATTGTTAGAAAAGAAAGAATCCGTCTCAATGCAATGTGGGACGGATTCTCTTTTTAAAATGCTTTCTTATAATTCCGGATCACAAACTTTATTCCGGTTTCTATAATGTCTCCCATGGTCTTACAATACTTGAAGTTGACATCATAGGTGAGTTTTTGTAAAGCTGTTTTTAACTCAGTAACATTAGCTTCCGGTGCAATATTTTCGGTTTTCATAATAGAAATCAGTTCACTGAATCTGCTTTGGCTGCTCGTTACTCTTTTTACAATCTGTGAACGTACCTCTTTACGATACTGTTCTATAGAGTTAGGCTTCAGCTTTTCCAGTACCATGGTAACCATCGGATGATTTTCTTTGAAATACTGGGGAAGATAAACTTTCAAATTTCCTTCATAGCATTGCTGGTCAAAATCAATCGGGCGGATTCTGTAAATAACCTGGTCAAAATCATGGATAGGAATAATCACATAATTATAAGAACGCATATCACCAAGAAGCCCAATGAGACAGCGTTCATTGAATTTTACAAATTCCTTGGAAATCTGTGCCTTTTCCAGCTCTGTGCAATTGGATATATGTTTCTGAATAAATACATCCCCGGGAATTCCTAAGATATGTTCTTCAATTAAGGTGTTTTTGTAGATCAGAAAATTAATCCGGTTAGGAGAAAGCAGGTCTTCAAGCTCCAGTCCATAGATGCGGGAGGCATCAGCCTGTTTAATATAAAAGTTAGTATAATTATCGTTCAGGATATTTCTCACCCGGATCCGGAAAGGTTTAGAATTTCCGAAAGTACAGAAGTCAATGGTATCCACTTTCAGATAAGGGAGAGTAGCTTCATCTCCATCAGAATGAAGGAGGGTGTAAATCTTATTTAAATTAGCTTCTATTTCTTTAAACTCATATTCAGAATACAGTACCCCGAGCCATAAAGTGTCCTTGCCTTCTTTATCCAGAATATTCACACTGTCACTGAATCTTAGCAGGTCTTCATATAAAAACTGGATCTTGGTTGTTCTGTTATGCTTTTCCAAATACTGCTGCAATCCTTCAGAAACAGGATATATGGGTTTTCTAAATGCGATCTTTACATCTTTCATCATTCTGTTTACTTTATCTAAATATAAAGAATATTTTTCTTCACCTCACAGGAATTCTTATTTAACACATATTTGTTCTCTTTTATAAATGCAAAATGCATCAGGATTTTATTTTATCACTGTGTGTTTGTTTTTATTTATTTTTTCATAGCTTAGTGACATCGTAAGATGGTGATTTTATGTTAAATAAATATAGATAAATTTAAATAGTTTAAGAAAAATCTTGACAAAATTTTGTATGTTACAGTTTTTTTTTAAATTTAAACTTTGGATTAGTAATTTATTTGAATAATCTGTAAATTGCTCAAAGACAGATCCAAACCAAAATAGTAAATCTCAAAATAATAATAATATGGCAATGTTTAATTATGGTGTTGGCGGAAACGAGGTAAAAGTAGACGCTAATGAAGCTATTCAGGAAATACAGGAAAATAAATCACTGATAGTAAGCCAGCTTACAACAGACGAATCTTATACCCCTGAAATTGTAACAGGATTAAAAACTGTGGAAGATGTGTTCAAACACTTTCAGCCTTCTGTGGCAGTACAACACGAAACAGAAGATGGGGGAGTGGTTGACGAAGAATTCCGTTTTCAGAATCTTGGAGACTTTACTCCTAAAAGCCTTACTCAGAAATCTGATTATCTTCAGCAACTGAGCATGGAGCAGGAGCAGTACAACAAAATTGTACGTCAGTTAAAAACCAATAAAATTCTTCGCAATATGCTGGAGAACGACCAGACAAGAGCTGCGTTCATCGAAGTATTGAAAGATGTAGCACAAGAACTTGAAAAATAATTAAAGACTTACATTAAATCATGGATAGCAAATTACAGGCGCAGGAAAGCCAGCAGCAGGGACAACAGCAGCAGCACTCAGGGCAGCCGAAAGGCAACCCGCTTGCAGAGCTCAATAAAATGGGAGGTTTTGGCTTTGTTGAATCCGTTGTGGACGGGATCGCCAATATGAACCCAACAAGAAAAGCAAGGAAAGAAATCTTCCTAAATGATAACAATAAGGCAGAAGAAAGAAAAGAACTTCTTCAGAAGATCAATCTTTGGGTAAGCCTTCTTGAAGGTAGTGAATCTGCTGATAAAATGGCTGATACGTGCAAAACCAAAGCACAACTGGCTGATCAGAATTTAAAGAAAAACTTAAAAAGTACACTGGATGCAGTTCGTCTGTTGGAAACCAACTATAGAACGGTAGCTCAATTCTATAAAAATACAGAATTGGATAAAGTGGATAACGTAAGTATTGTTAATGCAAGCCTTGATCAGGTTTCAGACCTTGACAATCCTTTATTCATTGATGCCATCTCTGAAGAATTCAAAAATTATTATGACCGTTTAGACCTTAGAGATAACTACTCACTCCTTGCTATCCCCGGATACTTAGGATCTAATAAAGTTATTGAAAAGTGGGCTAAAATCTGTAACGAGAACAAAGTAATGATGGTTACAGACTTTGCAAACCTTGATAAGCCGGATGACGTTGTAGATTTATTCCATTCTGCAAACCTTACAGGTGGGGAACTTCACAGAAGTAACGTGATCATGACGTGTAACTGGCTAGTAGGACGTGGAAAAGCAGAAGAAGTAGGAGAAGAAGAAAACGTAGAACTTCCACCTTCCACTTCATTAGCAGGAAAAATCCATAAAACACTGATGTCTCAGGTAGCAGCAGGTAAAAAACATGGTAACATCAACGAAGTAGACGCTGTAAAATTCGAATTGAAGAAAAGTGAAATTTCTCAGTTGGAAAAAATGGGTCTTGTACCAATGGTTAACGAATATGGTAAAATTATGGCTTTCTCTGCAAAGACATTATTTACAGGAGACAACATCGGTCTTCAGACCTATTCTGTAGTTCGTGTATTCGACTATGTAACTAAAGTATTGCTAGACTTCCTGAACAGAAGAGCCTTCGAAAACTGGAATGCTAAGAACGAAGACGATTTGAGAAGACAAATTGTTACTTTCCTTGACAATATCAAAGGACCAGACAAATTGATCGAGAAATTCAAGATCGTTCGTTTCGAACAGGATAGAGTAAACAAAGACAGAGTATGGCTTGATATCCGTATGACACCTTATTTCCCTACAAAAAGTTTTGTTATTAAACTAGACGGACATAAAGGAGATGATGGTAACGAATGGGATGCACAATACACTCAGGAATAATAACACCTTATTTTTAATCATAAAAACCGATGCATTTTTTACATCGGTTTTTTTCTACCAATACCTATGAATATTAAAATGAATATCAAACTTATCATTGGTTTGCCTCTTCTATTGATGATGCTTTTGGTAAGCTGTGAAAAAAAATACCAAAGCCCGGATCAATATGAAGAAGACCTTTTTGCAGACGAACGTCAGGAAGGAAAAGCTTACATCATGGATGAAGAAGAATGTTTTGATGGAAGTGAATTGGTTTTAGCAAGTTCGGAAGTAAAGCTGGCAGACAGTTCAAAAGGCCGTGGAAAATCATTTTTTCTTTATAAAGTAAGATCCGGAAAAGTTTTAAAAACAGTAAGAGACTCCACTTTGGAATTGCCGATGATGTTTTTATCTCCCCATAAGCTAAAACTGAAAGAGGATTCCATGTACTTGTACCTGAAAAAATTAGATGGCTACCGTTTTATTGCGAAAGAAAGAAATCTTAAGTATCAATGGCTGAGAGGGGCTTCCGTATATTCTGTGAAGAAAAAATAAAATAAACCTATCTTTGCGTTCCTGGAATAATGCAGGATGAAGAGATAAAAGCTCTTCAGTGACTTAAATTGATTGGTTTTTGGAAAAGAATAGTGCAACCTCAGAATTCCTTCATGTAGGAAACAGGCTTTTGAAATGGTATCGGAACAATGCAAGAGATCTGCCTTTCAGACAGACAAAAGATCCCTATAAAATCTGGATCTGTGAAATTGTATTTCAGCAGACAAGAATCAATCAGGGCCTTAATCATTATAATAATTTTATTAAACGATTTCCTGATGTAAAAACCTTAGCTGAAGCTGAGGAAAATGAAGTGTTGCTTTACTGGAAAGGCTTAGGCTATTATTCCAGAGCCATCAATATCCATAAAGCTTCTCAGCAGATCATGAATGATTATGATGGAATATTTCCAGCCCAATACGAAGAAATTTTAAAACTGAAAGGAATAGGAAAGTATACAGCAGCAGCTGTTTCAAGTATTTGTTTTGATGGAAAAATGCCTGCTGTTGATGGAAACTTCTACCGGGTCCTGAGCCGTTTCTTTGCTGATGATTTTGATATTTCAAACTCAAGGGCATTTACTTATTTTTCTGAGTTGGCGACATTGATAATGCCGGATAATGTTGGAGATTTCAATCAGGCGATGATGGATATCGGTTCCGAGATCTGTAAACCCAAAAATCCTTTGTGTGGAGAATGCCCGATCCATGAAGACTGTCTGGCTTTTTCCCTACAGAAAATCTCTGATTATCCTGTGAAAACGAAAAAAGTAAAGGCTGAAGATCTTGCTTTGACCTATTATTTTGTTCACAGAAACGGGCAATTTCTGATCCGTCAGAGAAAAGATGACTTTATCTGGAAAAAATTATTTGAATTTCCATCTTCTATTTCTGCTGACATGGAAACCTTTATCACTGGTTCAAAAACGATTACCCATAAACTGACGCATAAGAACTTAAGTATTGAAATATTGAATATTGAGGTGCCTTCAGAAGAGATTTGGAATCGTTTTATTACTGAAAATCAATACCTGATTACAGACGTTGAAGGTTCCCATGAAAAATCCTTTCCGAAGCCTTTGGAAAATTACATTCAAAACTCATTGAAAGACTGAAATTTGTCTTCCGAAATCTGAAATCTAATTTGTACTTTTGCAAAATGATTAAAAAAGTCATTTTTATTTTTGTATCACTGCTTTTAATTTCATGCGGAAAAGACCCGGTTCCAAAACCGTACGGAGAACTGCGTCTGGAATACCCGGCACCGAAGTACCAGAAGTTTGAAAACAACTGTGCTTATACTTTCGAGTATTCGGATTTTGCTAATATTACTGCAGCAAAAAAACCGTGTTGGTATTATCTGAACTATCCTCAAATGAAGGCAAAGGTTTTTGTGACCTATTACCCGATACAGAATGACTTTGCAGAACACATTAAAGAAGCTGAAAAAATGGTATATGAGCATACCATCAAAGCCAGTTCCATAGATACAAAATCCTTTGAATATCCTGAAAAGAAAGTATACGGGAATTTCTATGAGCTGAAAGGGCAGAGTGCTTCCAATCTTCAATTTTACATTACAGACAGCGCGAAACACTTCGTGACTGGTTACTTATACTTTAATACGAGACCGAAACCGGACTCTCTGGCTCCTGCTGTGAATTATATCAAAAACGATATGAAACATATGCTGGACTCTTTTGAATGGAAAAAATAATTACTTTTAATATACATTGAAAAATATATGAAACTTTTAGTTGTAGGAAGTGTTGCATTTGATGCAATTGAAACACCATTTGGTAAAACGGACAAAATTTTAGGCGGAGCTGCTACTTATATTGGGATCACTTCATCTATTTTAGGCGTTAAATCCGGTATTGTTTCTGTAGTAGGAGGAGACTTTCCACAGGAACACCTTGATATGTTTACAGACAGAGAAGTAAACATCGAAGGAATTGAAATCGTAAAAGAAGGAAAAACATTCTTCTGGTCAGGAAAATATCACAATGATCTGAACACCAGAGATACTTTGGCTACAGAAGTAAACGTATTGGAGAACTTTGATCCGAAAATCCCGGATTCAATGCAGGATGCCGAAATTTTATTGCTTGGAAACCTACACCCTGGAGTTCAGCTATCCGTATTGGAAAAAATGAACAACCGTCCTAAGCTTGTAATCCTTGATACGATGAATTTCTGGATGGATTGTGCATGGGATATTCTGATGGATATGATCGCTAAAACGGATGTAATTACCATCAATGACGAAGAAGCAAGACAACTTTCAGGAGAATATTCTCTTGTAAAAGCTGCTAAAAAGATCCATGCAATGGGACCTGAATATGTAATCATCAAAAAAGGAGAGCACGGAGCTTTACTTTTCCATGACGGTAAAGTATTTGCTATCCCGGCACTACCGTTGGAAGATGTTTTTGATCCAACCGGAGCAGGAGATACTTTCGCAGGTGGTTTTGCTGCTTATCTTGCTAAAAAAGGTAAAATTGATTTTGATACGATGAAGTCTGCATTGATCGTGGGATCTGCAATGGCTTCTTTCACTGTAGAAAAATTCGGAACACAAAGAATTGAAGAAGTTAACGAATCAGATATGTTCAGCAGATTGAGACAATTTAAAGAATTGACAACTTTTGATATTGAACTGCAATAAATAAGTCTTTTTAAGAAATATTTATAATAAAAAATTGAGTGAAATTCGTTAAGAATTCTAAATTTGCAACTTGTTAAAATAGTAAAATGACAAATAGACTAAAAATCACTTATCTTCTTGGGATTTTCATCATGATTTTTTCTTCCAATATGATGAATGCCCAGCTAAAACCAGGAGATTTAGTGGATGGTATTGCTGCTGTGATCGGAAATGAAATCGTTTTGGAATCAGATGTTACTGAGCAGATGAATTATGGAAAACAACAGGGAGCTGCCAATACAGACAAATGTGAGTTCCTTGAAAGCCTTATCAGCAACAAACTTCTTGTATACGAAGCAAAAAAAGATACATTAATTGAAAACCGTTCTGCAGCGATCAAAGAGCAGGCTAATCAAAAATACCGTCAGTTGCTTTCTCAATTTCCAGATGAAAAGGCATTATTAACTGCTTATAAATTCAAAAATGCCTACGAAATGAAAAACGCTATCGAAAAAATCGATACCGACCAGTATTACGGACAGGCAAAATACCAGAGAGTTACTGATAAAGCAGACGTAACTCCTAATGAGGTAACTGACTTTTATAATATGTATAAAATGCAGTTGCCACAGGTAAAAGATGAAATTACCTTAGCACAGATCATGATGTATCCAACTTTGACGGAGGCTCATAAGCAAGATCTTATCAACAGACTGAAAAAGATCAAACAGGATATTATTGGCGGAGAAACTTTCGAAAGTCAGGCAAGAATTTATTCTGAAGATGAGGGTTCTGCTTCCAATGGTGGATTGTACAAAAATATCAACAAAGGACAGATGGTGAAGCCGTTTGAAGCTGCTGCTTTAAATCTTCAGGAAAACGAGATCTCAGACCCTATTGAATCTGAATTCGGATACCACATCATTCAGCTGCTGAAGAGATCAGGTAAAGTATATGATGCAAGACACATTCTTTTGAAAGCAACACCTACAGAAGAAGAACTTAAAACTGCAAAAGCAAAATTAGACAGCATCAGAGGATTAATTACGGATGGGAAGATGACTTTTAAAGATGCTGCTTTCAAGTTTTCAGATGATAAAAGAACCAAATTCAATGCAGGGATAATTCCTGGTGGTGATGGTTCAGATAAAATCGAAAGAGAAAGTATCCCGGGAACAATCAGCTATGAATTGGCAGGTTTGAATAAAGGAGATATTACTTCTGCTTTTGAAGATGAAGAGAACAGAAGAAAAGCTGTGAAAATCATCAAGCTTGAAGATGTGATTCCTGCTCACCAGATCACTCTGGAAACAGACTTCAGCCGAATCAAGCAGATGGCGCTCAATAAAAAGAAAAACGAAATGGTTGAAAAATTTGTCAACTCCAAGTTGCCAACTACTTTCATATCCATCGACGGACGTTACGATAACTGTAGCTTTAAATCCAACTGGAAAAAAGAATCAGTTAAAAAATAAGATTAAAACCTTCAGAAATTTCTGAAGGTTTTTTTTTATGCTGAAGAGTCAGGTATAAAAAAGAATGATTCTTTATGATAAGCACAAACAGGTATTCTGCATCTGTCATTTTGGATGGAATTATTTGATAACTTTACAAAAACCAAAACATGGATTACGAATTTTATCTTAATAAATTTCACCTGGCCATAACAGAAGTACTTAAAGAAAAACTTGAAAATAATAAGTTGGATGTATCTGTTGATACTGTTCTTGATTCTGTTGCTCTTAAAGTATTTAAACCGGAATGGTCCTCTGATTTAAATTCACCATTAGATGCTATAGGGAGGATTTTCTTTTCAATATGGATAAATGACAAAACAATTCAGGAAGGAAGAATGTATTATAATATCCATGCTCTAAAGCTGAGAGAATTAAAAAAACATGCATTATCAAGTAGAAAATTTGCTCAGGATTTTAGGAATGAATTCAGGAAATACCATAAAGACTGGCCAAATGTAAATATTGAATTTGGCCCACTAACATTAATGCAGGGATGGGTTGATTTGAAAGAAGATAATATACAGGGAAATATTGAAGAATTGGTTCAAAATTTTTTTAAGATCAGTTCAATTATAGATACAGTTCTGGAGCGGTATAAGAAATAATGGGCTTAAGTGGTTTTCTAATGATTTTTTTAATAAATGTAGGGGGCTGAAAATCTTTGTTTTTAGTATTTTTACAACATGAGCAATTTTATAGATTTCAACGCGGCAAAAAAATTACACGACATGCAGGCCAATCAAAATAGAATTTCAGAACTTTTTAATATTAAATATCCGATTATTCAGGCTGGGATGATCTGGCATTCCGGATGGAGGCTGGCTTCTGCTGTTTCCAATTGTGGTGGATTAGGATTAATAGGAGCAGGGAGTATGTATCCTGATATTCTCAGGGAAAACATTCAGAAGTGCAAACAGGCTACCAATATGCCTTTTGGAGTGAATGTGCCTATGCTGTATCCTAACCTTGATGAAATCATTCAGATCATCCTGGAAGAAGGGGTGAAAATTGTGTTTACATCAGCTGGAAATCCGAAAACGTATACAGAAACCTTACAAAAAGAAGGACTGAAGGTTGCTCACGTAGTTTCCTCTACCAAATTTGCTGTAAAATGTGAAGATGCAGGAGTAGATGCAATAGTGGCAGAAGGGTTCGAAGCAGGAGGACACAACGGGAGAGATGAAACTACAACATTCTGCCTTATTCCAAATGTCAAAAAGCATATTTCCAAACCATTAATTGCTGCAGGAGGAATTGCCTTAGGTTCTCAGATGAAAGCTGCAATGATTCTGGGAGCAGACGGAGTACAGATAGGCTCCAGATTCGCGGCTACAACAGAAGCCAGTGCTCACGAGAACTGGAAAAAGAAAATTACCGAACTTCAGGAAGGAGATACGCATCTTACACTAAAAGAGCTGGCTCCTGTAAGAATGGTTAAAAATAAGTTCTTTAACGAACTTGAAGATGTTTATCTTGCCGGAAGAAATAAAGAAGCACTTATTGCATCGCTAGGAAGAGCAAGAGCAAAAAAAGGAATGTTTGAAGGTGACATGGAAGATGGAGAGCTTGAAATAGGACAGGTTTCAGCACTTATTGATGATATCATTCCGGTGGAAACAGTCTTTAATCATTTATTGAAGGAGTTTGAAGAAACAAAAATGCCTTCCTTTTAAAAATTGACCATATCATATATTATTTGAATTAATGGAGGAAAGAATCATTGATGTAAAAGGGAAAAAACTATATACAGAATACTACAATTCGTTTGAGGATAAACCAACTATTGTCTTTCTGCATGATTCGCTTGGATCTGTACAGCTTTGGAGAGATTTACCAGTCAGGCTTTCAGAAGCTACACAATGTAATGTTCTTGTTTATGACCGGTTAGGATATGGAAAATCCTATCCTATGCCTACTCACATAAGACCTGTGAACTATATGGAGCTGGAAGCAGCTCTGCTGAATGAATTATTAGCAGAGCTCAATATTGACAAAGCTATTTTGTTCGGTCACAGTGATGGAGGAACCATTGCCTTAATTACTGCAGCAAAATATCCGGAAAGGGTAGAAGCTGTCATTTGTGAAGCCGGGCATATATTTGTGGAAGATGTCACTTTAAAAGGCGTTTATGATGCATGGGAAGCTTACAAAACTACAAATCTGCCGGAACGTCTGCAGAAATACCATGGTGATAAGGTAGAAACGCTATTTAAAGCCTGGACGGAAACATGGACCCGCGATGATTACAGAGCCTGGAACATTGAATATCTCCTGAAGGATATTATTTGTCCTCTATTATTCATTCAGGGAGAAGCTGATGAGTACGGAACTTTGGATCAGGTAGAGAAAACCGTTTCACAGGTAAGTGGAAGTGTAGACAAATACATTATTCCTGGGATTGGGCATACACCTCATAAAGAAGCTCCGGACTTGGTATTCAAAAGAGCAGTAGAATTCGTAAATAGAAATACAAAATAAAATTTAAGCATCTTATTCATGATAGGGTGCTTTTTTTGAATTAAATTGATATTTTAAAAGCTGCATACTTTAGCTGTTCTCTTTAAATAAACAGTTCTAGATTTTATTTGTACACATATTATACAGGTAGATATTGTTTTGTACAATATGTATTAAACATAGAAATCAGGCCGTTTTATTGGCCTTTAATCTTATCAGAAAAAATACCGAACTATTTTCCTGATATAGAATACGGACTGTGAGATTTTTTACAGAATTTATTAAAAAATGAATAGTATTAATGGGGATTAGACCATTATTTTATCGTTAAAATTACAATAAACAAACAATAAATATCACTAATTAGGGATATAATATTTTCTATTTTTACAACCTAGATTTTATTAATAGGTATGTGAAGTTAATGATGGGGATCATTAAATGTATGTTAGGTGTGAATGTGTGAAGAGATGCAAAATTTGCATCTCTTCTTTATTTTCGATTATAGTAAATCAATTTCCGCTGCAATATTTTTTTTTGCCTGCATCTCATATTTATCTTTAAAATAGTCTGTCTTAAAGATTGTATCAAGCTCCAGAAAATGTTTTAATACCTTCTTTCTTCCGGGCTTATAAAGCAGATCCGGATAGATCGAGTATTCTTTCCTAATCATTTTGGTATAGGCCAGATAACTTTCAAAATCTTTGCCTAGGATTGAAAGATCTGCATCCAGAAGATAATTGGTGTCTTCGTTTATTGATATCTGATGAAGCTTTGTCGCCAGGATCTGATCAGAAACAGCTTCAATAGTATCCTGAGGTAATCCCAGTTCAGAAAGTCGTTCTTTGGCCTTTAACGCACTTTTTTCTTCATTGGATTTAGACGTTGCATTATAAACAATATCATGATAGAATATGGAAAAAGAAACTGCTGTAAAATCAGAGATTTTGTTTTTCGATGGTTCAAGCTCTGCGAACATATTTCTGAGATGAAGAAGATTGTGATAATGTCTGCCCTTTTCAGTATATTTTGTTTCAATCTCTTTCCACAGTTCATCAATTAAGTTCAGATCTTTAGTAAAAGGGAAACAAAGCTGTTCAAATTGATCTCTCATATTCATGGTGGTAGGGTATAAAAAAAGGAACTTTTAAAAAGTTCCTCTGTTTGCTTCAAGAACAGCCTTTAGCTCAGACCAGCCTCCGCCGTTATGACCATCCTTTAATCCTTGTGAGTTAAGATACTCTAATGCTTTTCCGCTTCTGTTTCCACTTCTGCAGAATAAAATTACAGGTTTTTCGATAGAAAGGATCTCATCCTGTCTCTCTTCTACTTCACCCAGTGGAATATTTTTAGCACCCTCTATATTTCCGTCCATTTCAAGCTCCATTGGCTCACGAACATCAATTAATTCATAGTTTCCAGATTGTATTACTTCTATTAAAGACATAGTTGTTTATTTTAAACATTAAATTGTAGACGAAATTACGTAATTTTTTTTTGAAAAAAATCTTAATTAAAACATAAATTTTCAGAAAAGAAACAGTTCTGAAGATGAAGACGAAACAGAGTAACGAATCGTAAGATTGATAAAATAATCTTAATTTTGCAGAGTGAAATTAATGAACGCAGGCGCTGAAAAATATACCCAACTGATCAAGTCCAAGGCAAAAAGTTTTGGGTTTCAGAGTTGTGGTATATCTAAAGCAGATTTTCTGGAGGAGGATGCCGGACACCTTGAAAAATGGCTGAAAAATAACTTCAATGGTGAAATGAAATATATGGAGAACCATTTCGACAAAAGATTGGATCCAAGACTTCTTGTGGAAGGTTCTAAATCTGTCATTTCACTCTCGTATAACTATTTCCCGGAAGAAAAGATTTCCATTCTGGAAAATTTTAAGATTTCAAAATATGCTTATGCAGAAGATTACCATGAAGTGATCAAGGAAATTCTTCGTGAAATGGTGGCTGAATTGCAAGAGGAAATCGGAGAATTCGGATTCAGGGTTTTTGTAGATTCAGCACCTGTGCTGGAAAGAAGCTGGGCACGAAAATCAGGAATTGGCTGGGTTGGGAAAAATGCTAACCTGATTACTAAACAGAATGGTTCATTCTATTTTTTAGCAGAAATTATCTGTGATCTTGAGCTTATTCCCGATCATGAAACCACCGATCATTGCGGAACCTGTAGAAAATGCATTGATGCCTGTCCCACAGATGCTATTGTTTCAGAAAAGATCATTGACGGAAGCAAATGCATTTCTTATGCTACCATAGAACTTAAAAACGAAATTCCGGATCATTTCAAAGGCAAAATGGAAGACTGGATGTTCGGATGTGATATCTGCCAGGATGTATGTCCCTGGAACCGGTTTTCTGCTCCACACCAGCAGAGCCGATTTAAGCCCAATGAAGCATTGAAAAATTTCAAAAAAGGAGAATGGAAAGAACTTACTCAGGAAATCTTCTCCGAAATCTTCAGAAAATCACCGGTGAAGAGGACAAAATTTGCAGGATTGCAGAGAAATATTGAATTTTTAAAACGCTCTTCAGACTGATTTTTGCTTAAATATTTGGTGACGATTCCTTCTTTGGAAATTTCCTGAGTTCCAAACTAGAGCTGATGATTGACCATTCCCTAGATTTTTATCCCTAAGGAGGTTTGGATTTAATTGAATAAGTTATATAAAAACCCTTTCCTAAAAAGAAAAATTGATTTTCATGAGATTAAAGTCTCACCGAAAATCAACGTTTTTTTTGTACTCTTTTTGGAGCAGTTTTTACTCTTACTTTAAATCTTTTTTGTGACTTGGTATTTTTACGCATATTTGTGAATATTTCGTAATTAAATATAGCGATTTTTTCGATTAAAACAAATACTTTTACGAAAAACTATATATTAAATTTTATTAAAAAAGCATGAATGTGAAAACAATATTAATAGGTACTCTGAAAATTCTGGGAGTCATTCTGGGAATTGTAATTGTTTATGTTCTTTTAGGACTGCTCATTCCGTTTATTCCGGTTTCAGCCAAAGATGACGGGGAACAGAAAGACATTGCTATTTACATTTATACCAACGGTGTTCATACCGATATTGTGATGCCTGTAAAGAACGAAATGAAAGACTGGAGTCTTATGATTCCTTTTGCAGATACAAAGTCTAAGAAAACAGATTATAAATATATTGGAATAGGATGGGGTGATAAAGGTTTTTATCTGGATACTCCAACCTGGGCTGATCTGAAGTTCTCAACGGCGATAAAAGCCGCTTTTTGGTTAAGCGATTCAGCAATGCATAGCACATATTATTATGCAATGAAAGAAGGAGAAGATTGTAAAATGATTATGATCAGCAGAAGCCAGTATCAAAATTTAATCAAATTTGTAGAAGATAAATTCGATAGAGATCAGAACGGAAAGTTCATGCTGATTCCTACAGATGCCGTGTATAGTGATAATGATGCATTTTATGATGCCAGAGGAACTTATAGCTTTCTTTATACCTGCAATACCTGGAGCAATAATGCGTTGAAGGCTGCAGGACAAAAGGCCGCGCTTTGGACACCTTCTGATTTTGGAATTTTCCAGCATTATAAATAAGTATGAAACCTTTTTTTCTGTTCAGTATTATTCTTTTATTTTTGTCCTGCACAAAAGAGAAGAAAGAATATAAACATCCTGCTGATGCTACTCCTCTAATGGCTAAAAAGAAGCCCGAGGCTGATCTTGCCAAAGTAAAAAATAAAGCAGAAGAAGCATTGAAATTCTGCAGCGCAAAGAATTTGAGTACAGATTTTTGTATTCTGATCGATATGAGTCTTCATTCTGGTGTAAAACGTTTTTTTGTCTGGGATTTTGACAAGGAAACTATTTCCAAAGAATATCTGGTAGGCCATGGTTGTGGATTGAATAGCTGGAGCAGGGATGAGTCAAAAGATAAGCCAACATTCAGTAACGAAGACGGAAGCCACCTTTCCTCTTTGGGAAAATATAAATTGCAGGACAGAGGCTACAGTGAATGGGGAATTAATATAAAGTATCTGATGCATGGTCTTGAAGAAACCAATAGCAATGCCTTGAAGAGATTCATAGTTTTTCACTCCTGGGATATGATGAGTGATGAGGAAATGTTTCCAGAAGGATCACCGGAAGGATGGGGCTGTCCTACCATTTCAAATAATGCTATGAAGGAAATTGACCCGATGATTCAAAATTCAACAAAGCCTGTTCTGATGTGGATATATAATTAAAAAGAAGTAAGATGAAACATAAGCTTTTCCGTGAGCAACAATTAAATTGTGATATAGAAACCGCCTGGAAATTCTTTTCCTCAGCCAATAACCTTTCAGAAATTACGCCAAAGGATATGGGATTTACTGTATTGACAGAAATGGAAGATGACGAAATTTATGAAGGGATGCTCATCGATTACTATGTTTCGCCATTATTTGGAGTCAAAATGAAATGGCAGACAGAAATTACCCATGTAGATTTTCAGAAAAACTTCATAGACTTCCAAAGAAAAGGCCCATACAAATTATGGAACCACCATCATGAGTTTATTCCCAATAACGAAGGTGTTCTGATGAGAGATACCATAGATTACGAACTTCCTATGAGATTCTTAGGAGAAATTGCCCATTCTTTATTCGTGAAAAAGAAACTGGACTCTATTTTTGATTATCGTTTCAGAGTTCTGAGCAGATTGTTTTAAAAGAGCTCAGGCTGTTTGTCATTCTGAAGAAGAAAAAATCTCATTGATGACTTTATAGATTCTTCATTTCTCTTCCAAATTATGTTCACAAACCTTCAGTTTGTATTCAGAATAACATTAATATCCCTAATCAATTACTGTTTTAATAAAATGATATTGTTGATAGCACGTACGCTAATCTTCAAAAAGTGTGATTTTATCAGTATTGTTTAAGTTTTTTTAACAGTTAAAGGACGGGAACTCCATCAAAATTTCTTACTTTTGCAGAACTATCGTTTTTACTGTATTCTGATTGACATGGCGAGTCTGAGGTCACTTTTCTATTTTTATATCATGCTGGTTTTTACCCTTTTCAATTCGAATTGGGTAGAAAAATCATTGCAGGATATCCCTCATCTTCCCCATGTAAATAATATTCATCTTCTGGATGTTTATGAAGAGGCAGATATGAACACGCATGCCTTGCCTGCGGCTTCTAAAATTGTTAAACATTCAGGTCGTAAGGAAGATCCTGCAGTTGGGGATTTTTCGGCAGCATTAAAAATTGCTCCGAAAATCATGCTTCCTGATATTGCAGTTTCCCTTATCTGTGGAGTAAAGTCCTTTCTCCATCTTCTCCAATTGTACTAGTTTAAGTTATTGAATTTCAAATTATTTTAGCGAAAATTTTATAACCTAAACATTCAGAAATGTATTTTAAAAATGTAATAATTTGCAGCTTTGCAATATTATTCGCAGTGTCATGTAATAAAGACAAGCAAAAAAACAGTCAAAAAGACAAAGAAGTTCCGGTACTGGAAATCAAGGAAAAAGATACCTTGGTAAGCAACCAGTTTGTGACTGATATTCAGGCTAAGAAAAATGTGGAAATGAGGTCCAGGATTGGTGGAATTATTCAGCATATTTACGTCAATGAAGGACAGTTTGTTCATCAGGGACAGCCTTTATTTAAAATCAATGATGCTGAACTGCAGATGGAACTTTTAAAGGCTAATGCTACTTTAAAACAGACTCAGGCAGATGTCCGCATCGTTGAAGTAGAATTGAAACAGATTCAGAGCCTTCATGCTAAAAAGTTTGTAGCGAATAACGAACTGGAACTGGTAAAGGCTAAGCTTTCATCAGCTCAGGCTAAGAATGCTTTTGCTGATGCTGAAAAGAGAGCTGTGCTTCAGAAAATCAGTTTTACCAGAATTACGGCTCCGTTTGATGGCGTTATTGACGTTATTCCTCATAAAGACGGAAGTTTGGTGGAAAATGGAACTTTATTAACTACATTATCCCAGCTTAATGAGGTGTATGCCTACTTTTCAATTCCGGAAAACCTTTATTTTGAACTTTTGGCTAATGATAAGATAGGGAATCATCAGAAAATTGAACTGACCCTGCCAAATGGTGTAAACTATCAGTTTAACGGAGCTTTAAAAACAGCAGAGGGAGAAATCGACCGAACTACAGGATCTATCCGCTATAAAGTCCTTTTCCCAAATCCTGATCACTTGATTAAGCACGGTACCTCGGGAAAACTCATTATTTCCGAAAATCAGGATAAGGCCATTCTTATTCCACAGAAATCTACATTCTCTATTCAGGATAAAACCTATGTTTTTGTCGTGGACAAACAGAATAGAGCCAAAATGACAAACATTAAGATTGGAAACACACTGAGAGATTCCTATATGGTGGAAAGCGGTCTTAAAAAAGGAGATTTAATCATTTATGAAGGTACTCAGTCCTTGAAGGATGGTGATGTTATTAAAATCAAAAAGAAGTATTAACCTTTCATAATCTTTAAATCAACTTATTATGGTAGAGATGTTTATAAGACGAAAGGTTCTTTCGTTGGTTATTTCCATATTATTTGTATTGCTGGGAATTATGGCCTTATTAAAGATGCCGATTACCCAGTTCCCGGATATTGTACCGCCCTCCGTAACGGTAACAGCAAAATATACCGGAGCCAATGCCGAAGTATCAGCCAATGCGGTTGCACTTCCATTGGAACGAGCCATCAACGGAGTACCGGGAATGACGTATATGTCAACGGTAACTTCCAATGACGGGCTTACTTTGATCCAGGTTTTCTTTGAAGTAGGAACCGATCCCGATGTAGCAGCAGTAAATGTTCAGAACAGGGTGACAACCATCTTGGATGAGCTCCCTGAAGAGGTAATCCGTGCCGGAGTAACTACTGAAAAGGAGGTGAACAGTATGCTGATGTACCTCAACATTACGAGTACAGACCCAAGCCAGGATGAGCAGTTCATTTACAATTTTACGGATATTAATGTTCTTCAGGAACTGAAACGTATTGATGGAGTAGGCCGTGCAGAGATCATGGGACAGAAAGAATACTCTATGAGAGTTTGGCTGGATCCGCAGAAGATGGCAGCGTATAATATTTCAGCAGATGAAGTGATTACTTCTTTGCAAAAACAGAATATTTCGGCAGCACCAGGAAAGGTAGGAGAAACTTCAGGGAAAACTTCCAGTCAGCTACAGTACGTAGTTAAATATAAAGGGAAATTCTTTGAGCCTAAACAATATGAAGAAGTTCCCATCAGGTCAGATGTAGACGGAACGATTTTGAAACTTAAAGATATTGCCAAAGTGGAATTCGGGGCGATGAATTACGGAATGGTTTCCAAGACAGACGGAAGACCTTCTGCATCTATTATGATGAAGCAGCGTCCGGGATCCAATGCCTCTGAAGTTATTGAAAATGTAAAGGCTAAAATGGAAGAATTAAAAGGTACTTCATTCCCACCCGGAATGGAATTCAATATGGCCTACGATGTTTCCAGATTCCTTGATGCTTCAATCAGTGCGGTATTGATAACTCTTATCGAAGCCTTTATTTTGGTAGGAATTGTAGTATTTATTTTCCTTCAGGACTGGCGTTCTACGTTAATTCCTGTATTGGCAGTTCCGGTAGCATTGGTAGGAACCTTTGCCTTTATGAATATGCTGGATTTCTCAGTAAACCTATTAACTTTATTTGCTTTGGTACTGGCCATCGGAATTGTGGTGGATAATGCGATTGTCGTCGTAGAAGCTGTCCATGTAAAAATGGAAGAAGGTATGAACGCAATGGATGCTACTATCAGTGCTACAAAAGAAATTGCAGGAGCAGTAATAGCAATCACCATTGTAATGTCTGCAGTATTTATTCCCGTAGCATTCCTTGATGGTCCGGTGGGAGTATTTTACCGACAGTTTTCATTAACATTAGCCATCAGTATTGTGATTTCTGGGGTGAATGCATTAACGCTTACTCCGGCATTGTGTGCCATTATTTTAAAACCACACGATCACAATAAAAAGAAGACCATTATTGATAGGGCTTTCCAGAGCTTTAATATAGGCTTTGAAAGACTGACTAATGGCTACGTAAATATTCTATCAAAATTTGCAACAAGAACTACAGTTACTTTTGGGCTATTGTTCTTATTTATAGGATTAACATTTGTGACCAGTAAGTTCCTTCCCACCGGATTTATTCCAATGGAAGATCAGGGAATGGTATATGTAAGTGTAACCACTCCGCAGGGAGCTACGGTAGAAAGAACGGAAAAAGTACTGGATGAAGTAACGGTTATTGCCAAGAAAATAAAAGGTGTAGAAAACGTAACCACTCTTGCAGGATACAGTATTGTAACAGAAATCGCAGGTTCATCCTACGGAATGGCCATGATTAACCTTAAAGACTGGAAAGAAAGATCCATTTCAGTCAATGACCTGATCACCGAACTTTCAGAAAAAACAAAAGGAATTGCAGATGCCCAGATTGAAATCTTTGCACCACCAACGGTTCCTGGGTTCGGAAATACCAGTGGTTTTGAATTGCGTTTACTGGACAGAACAGGGGGGACCATTGAAAATACTGATAAAATCACCAAAGATTTTGTCAAAAAACTGAATGAAGCTCCCGAGCTGCAGAACAACTTTACCAGCTTTGATGCTACTTTCCCGCAATATATGATTAATGTGGATTATGATATGGCAGCGAAGAAAGGAGTATCTGTAGACAATGCGATGTCCACATTACAAACTATGCTGGGATCTTATTATGCAACCAATTTTATCCGTTTTAGCCAAATGTATAAAGTGATGGTTCAGGCAAGCCCGGAACACAGGGACACCCCTGAAAGCATTCTCAATTTATATCTTAAAAATGATAAAGGTGAAATGGTTCCTTTTTCAACGTTTATCACTATTGAAAAAGTATATGGACCAGAGGTACTTACAAGATACAATATGTATATGTCGGCTATGATTAATGGGGAACCTGCTGAGGGATACAGTTCCGGTGATGCTATTGCTGCTGTAGAACGTGTAGCCAAAGAGATCCTACCAAGAGGTTTCGATATTGAATGGTCCGGGATGACAAGGGAAGAAATTCTATCCGGAAACCAGACGGTATATATTTTCCTGATCTGTCTGTTGTTCGTATACCTTTTATTGGCAGCGCAATATGAAAGTTTCCTTCTTCCGATGCCTGTACTATTGAGTCTTCCGACAGGAATCTTCGGATCCTATATCGCATTGGTACTGGCAGGGTTGGATAATAATATTTATGCACAGGTGGCTCTGGTCATGCTGATCGGACTATTGGCTAAAAATGCCATTCTGATTGTAGAATTTGCTGTAGCCAGAAACAAACAGGGATACGATATTATTCCGGCAGCTATTGAAGGAGCAAGACAACGTCTGAGGCCTATCCTGATGACTTCCTTTGCTTTTGTGGCCGGTCTTATTCCGTTGTGTATAGCATCCGGAGCGGGAGCAATCGGTAACCGTTCCATTGGTACGGCAGCAGCAGGAGGAATGCTGATAGGAACTGTTTTCGGATTGGTGGTCATTCCGGGACTGTATATATTCTTTGCAAAACTTGAAAATAAGAAGAAAGATGAAAAGATTAAATCATAGACATATTTTGTATGGAATAGCCGCTTTAAGCTTAGCTTCTTGTGCCGTTCCGAAGGTTGCTGAACTGAAAAAAGCTCAGGCGCTTCCGGAAATGCCTGCTAAATCAGCCAGCTCAGAAGAATTTCAACACCTGAATCTGAAAGCGTATTTCACAGATACTCACTTGTTGGAACTTTTCGATAAAGTTGTTCAGGCCAATCCTGATTTTCAGATTGCACAACAAAGAGTGGAAATTGCTAACAGCTTCCTGCAAAGATCAAAAATGGATCTTTTGCCTTCTCTTGAGGTAGGAGCAGAAGTTGCCGGAAACCGTTATGGAAAGTATACCATGGAAGGAGTGGGAAATTATGACACTAACCTTTCTCCCAATATTACCGAAGACCAGAAAATCAACCGTGATTTTACTCCCAATTACTGGCTGGGAGCAAGAAGCAGCTGGGAAATTGATGCCTGGGGGAAACTGAAGAATAAAAAAATTGCTGCCCAAAAGAAGTATCTGGCTTCTACGGAAGGGCTGCGATTGCTTCAGGTAGAACTTTTCACAGATATTGCGAATCTGTATTATCAGTTGGTAACTTTAGATAACCGTCTGGCCATTTATCAGAAGAACTATAAACTCCAGCAGAGAGCCTTCGAAATTGTTCTGGCGCAGCGTGAAGTGGGAAAAGCTACAGAACTTGCTGTCCAGCAGTTTAAAGCTCAGAATAATAACTGGCTGGCAGAAATTGAACATATTAAAGTGGAGATCGTTACTGTAGAGCAGGCGATCACAACTTTAACAGGAAGTTATGGTGGCGAAGTAAAACGTGGTAAAACGCTGATGCCAACAAATACTGATGTTTTAAACAGAACTGTGAATGTAGAAGCTGTGATCCATGCAAGGCCGGATGTAGCTGCTAATTATTATGTATTGGAGGCTTCTCAGGCCGATGCAAAAGCTGCAAGAGCTGCTTTTTACCCTAAAATTGACCTGGGTGCAGGGATCGGGATGAATTCCTTTTCTGTGGAAACACTTTTCAAACCAAGTTCATTAGCAGGGCAGCTGTTGGGTGGATTGATGGTACCCGTTTTTAATAAAGGTCAGCTTAAGTATGAGTTTAAAGTAGCCAGTAAAGAGCAGGAGATAGCTTTTTTAAATTATCAGAAAAGCATAACCACTGCCTTTAATGAGCTTCAGTCTATTTTGAAACAGACCAGAATTTACGAAAAGGTTTTAAAATTAAAATCAGAAGAGGTCGGCTTTCTGGATCGAGGAGTTGAAGTTTCCAATGATCTGTATCTAACAGGATATGCCAATTATTTTGAACTGATTAATTCACAGAAAAGCAAATTGATTGCAGAACTTGATCTTTTACAGTTCCAGCATCAGAATACCAGAAATAATGTTTTGTTGTTTAAGGCTTTAGGAGGAAAGCTGAATCAGAACTAACTTATATTTTAAACAATCATTTTTCGGTTTTGTTAAACCGGCCATTTTTATTTTTTACGATGAAGAAAGAGGCTGTCTCACTGCGAGGCAGCTTCTTTTGATTTTCAGAAGTACAAACTGAGCTTCCAGGCGGTTACCCCATATGTTTGCTTTAGAATCTAATTTTGTAAAACCCAGTTCCTCTTTCATAAAAAAAGAGACGGTCTTTAAGACGGTCTCTTTCTGTATAGTTTAAAAACATATCTGCAATATCATGCAGAATGTACTGATCTTATTTAACAATCTGAATCTCAACTGCAGAAAATCCTTTTGGAGATTTTTCCTTTTCAAAAGAAACTTTGTTTCCTTTTTTCACCGGTTCTACACAGTTGTTATTGTGGAAGAAGATGTTTTCTTTGCTGTTATCTTCGGTAATGAAACCATATCCTTTTTCACTAAGGAAAGTAACAATCCCTGTTTTTCTTGGATCTTCCTCAATAATAGGAGCAGCTCCCAATTGAATATCATCAAGGTTTACTTCCTGTCTTTGTTCAGGTGGAGTAGAAGTTAATCTTCCGAATTCATCTACATACATGAATACGTCCTCCGCTCCTTTGTTGTTGTTCGTCTTACGATCTTCGCGTCTTAGCGCTTTTTCTTTTTGCTTTTGAATTTTTTTCTTGAAATTTTCCTTTTTAGAAAAAGAATCTGCCATAAATTATTTTTAGTATTTAGTTTCTATAAATTGTATTGTTCACTCTGGTCTGCCTTAGACCTTAAAGCCCGCCGATGTTTTCTGTTCTGGGTTTCCCTAATAATACAGAGCTTTAAAATTCCGACAAGTATTGTTCTGGGTAGAAGAATAAAAGTTAAAAATATGGCTGCTCAAAAAGCAAAGACTGAATAAATTTATTCTAAGTCGTTACAGAAAACAAAGTAGTGACCTGTTAATAATATGCAAATATACAACAATAAAATGAATAAAACTGTTTTTAAATGATTGATTATCAGAAATGGTTTTTATGAAAATCTGTCCAGACAGTCTTATTTACAGGAGAATAAAGCAGTATTGACGGCTTTTTATAAAAAATCCCCAGTAAACTGAGGATTTAAAAAAATATATTAAGAATGAAATGGTGTGTTAATATGGGTGGGAAAGCATCAAATGTTGTGCCTAAAATTCACTTAAGCTGGAAAAGTTAAGCAACTGTTTAATATATAAAATGGGATGTAAACTCTATCTGCTTGGTAGATAATAGGATATTGGAAAAAATATGTTTATATAAATTTTATAATATTTTTAAAGTTAAAATTGAAGTCTATCTGAAATTTCCGAAAAATTCACCATGTTGAGATGCTTTTTATTATTCATCTTTGCTTCATTAACAAATAAAAAATAAAATAATGTCAACACAAGATGTAAAAGGAAAAGTTGTTTTAATAGCCGGAGGAGGTAAAAACCTTGGTGGATTGCTAAGTAGAGATTTTGCAGCAAAAGGAGCAAAACTGGCAATACACTATAATAGTGAAAGCTCAAGAGCAGAAAGTGAAAAGACTCTGGCAGAAGTTCAGGCATTGGGTGCTGAAGCATTTCTGTTTCAGGGTGATCTTACTAAAGTGGATAATCTTACCAAGTTTTTTGATGAAACTATTTCCCGTTTTGGAGGAGTCGATATTGCAATCAATACAGTAGGAATGGTCCTTAAAAAACCATTTTCAGAAACTACAGAAGCAGAATATGATACTATGTTCAACATAAATTCAAAATCAGCTTACTTCTTTTTGCAGGAAGCAGGTAAAAAAATAAATGACCACGGAAAGATCTGTACAATTGTTACTTCGTTACTGGCAGCATATACAGGTTTGTATTCTACTTATGCAGGAGCAAAGGCACCTGTGGAGCATTTTACCAGAGCTGCATCTAAGGAATTCGGAGCCAGAGGAATTTCTGTAACAGCAGTGGCACCTGGCCCAATGGATACTCCTTTCTTCTACGGTCAGGAAACAGATGATGCAGTGGCTTATCATAAATCTGCCTCAGCATTGGGTGGGCTTACCAATATTAAAGATATCGCTCCATTGGTAGAATTTTTAGTTACTGATGGCTGGTGGATCACAGGGCAGACTATTTTTGCCAATGGTGGTTATACAACAAGATAATCTGAAATGCATAAAAAAATAAACTCACTGAAAATTGTTTTCAGTGAGTTTTTTATTGATCTGAAGGAGTACGAAACTATAAAGTTTTCATTTTTCCTTTGTCCAGAATACTTTTAATAATGAAAAACAATCCCAGAAGCACAAAAGGAATACTTAAAAGCTGTCCCATATTTAAGCTCATTCCATGTTCAAATTCAACCTGATCTACTTTAATAAATTCGATCAGGATTCTCATGATAAAAATTAAAAGAATACTGATCCCAAAGTAAAACCCTTTTCCGATTTTGAATATATCTTTCTTATAAATAAGGTATACGAAAAGGAAAATAAATAAATAAGAGATTGCCTCATACAACTGTGCAGGATGTCTTGGAAGATCATCTACCTGATGGAATATAAAAGCCCATGGAACATTGGTAGGAACTCCAATGATTTCCGAGTTCATAAGATTGGCAAGCCTGATAAAAACTCCACCTAAAGGAAGTACAATAGCAATAGCATCCAAAACTGTCATTAATGGGATCTTAAACTTTCTCGCATAGATCAGCAGCATAATCATCAATCCAATTCCCCCACCATGGCTTGCAAGCCCTGCAAAACCGGTAAAGTGGTAGGCTCCATCCGGACCTCTCTGGATTGGCAGGAAGATTTCAAGCGGATGCTGAGAATAGTAATCGAAATCATAAAAGATGCAGTGCCCTAACCTGGCTCCGGCAAAAATTCCGATAAGGGCATATGAAAATAAAGCATCATGTGCCTGTGTACTCAGATTTTCTTTTTTATAGATCTTTTTTAAAATATTAAAGCATAAAACAAGCCCTGAAAGAAATAAAAGGCCATAGTATTTGACGGAAACACCTAAAATATTAACGATTTCAGGATTCACATTCCAGTTGATGTATAATAAACTCATTGATATTGTTATCGGATTTTACGGATGCAAAGATAAGAAAAATAGGATTTTTTTGAGCGACAACCCTGTTTTGAGAATCAACGGACTGAATTGTAGAGTTTTAGTGGGATTGTATACTGCTTTGCATTTTTCAAAGTTTTTCTATAAAAAGCTTAAGAACTGAACGATGGTAAATTGGTTAAAACCATGAAAGGGAGGATAAAATAATATCGATCATCATCCCCATCTTAGGAAAGAAGATTATTGTTTCCGGAATACTGTCAGGTAGAAGCTCTATAGATTAATTCTGCATCCATTATAATACATTTGCTTGGAGAAGAGTTATTTTTAATTTTTTCTAAAGCCAGTTCTGCAGCAATCTCACCCATCTTTTCCAAAGGTTGCTGTACACTGGTAAGCTGAGGGAAAACCATGGATGATAGTTCCGTTCCGGAGAAACTGGCAACTGCTACATCATCAGGAATTCTTATCTTCTGTTCATGAAGGTAATTCATGGCCCCTAAAGCTAATGTGTCACTAAATGCAAAAATACTGTCAAACTCTATATTTTTGCTTATTAGCTGTTTGATGGCCTTTTTTCCGTGTTCAAAAGTCATTCCATCCGCCTGTACAATAAGGTTTTCATCAAAAATGTTATATTTCATGAGAATACGCTTATAGCCATTCACTCTTTCCATCGCGTTTCGAATAGTAGCCGGTCCCATCATGTGAACAATTCTTTTTCGCCCAGTTTTGATTAAGTATTCCACCATCAGCGAAGCTTTAATATAATCATTGACTATTACTTTCGATACATCCAGAGATTCATGGGGAATTCTGTCAAAAAATATCAATGGAGTTCCTTGCTTCATAATATGTTGATAAATATCATTATTATATGTTTCGTGGCAGAGATTAATAATGATAGCATCCACATTGAACTCTTCAAGGAGCTGCAGGTTTTTTCTTTCAATACAAGAATCTTCATCAGATTGTGTAATGATGATTCTATATCCCAACGGATAAAGGATATTCTGAATTCCTTTGAGGACTTTCGCAGAAAAAGGAGTAATCATTTCAGGCACTACAAACCCGATAGTTTTGGATTGTCCGGATTGTAAATTCAAGGCTGTAAGGTTGGGTTTATATCCCAATTTTTCCGCTGCATCCAATATCCGTTTTCTTGTTTCTTCATTCACATTTTTGTCATGAAGCAGTGCTCTTGAGATTGTAGAGGTAGATAATGACAAAAATTTGGACAAATCTTTTATCGTTATGCGTTTCATTAGCTCTGTTTTTTTGTTAAAAATAATAAAAAAATATCCTATTGGGAACGTTCCCTTAGTTTTGGGAACGTTCCCAATTGTGATTTGGTAAAAAAACTTATAAGTCAACTATTTGTTAATATATATTTAACAAACTAATCAATTTATTAAATATTATACTAATTATGAGTATTATTTATTGTAATTATAATTCTTCGGAAATCTGTACTGGGATTTTACACATCGGTGTAGGAAATTTTCACAGAGCTCATCAACAGTTTTATACGCATATGCTGCTGAATGACAAGGATCAGCAGACATGGGGTGTTTGTGGAGTATGCTTACTGCCTTCAGATGAGAATGTATTCAATGGCCTAAGAGAGCAGAACCTTAAATATTCGCTCACAGTTTGTGGAAGAAACGGAGTAAATGAAGTTTATAGAATTGATTCACTGCGCGAATTGATTTGGGCTGGTGATAATCCCGGTGCTATCGTTAAAAAAATTGCTGATGCCGATATCAGGATCATCACCTTAACTATTACAGAAGGTGGATATAATCTTGATAAGGAAACCGGTGAATTCATACTTGACAATGAAAATATACAACATGACCTGGATAATCCCGCCAGTCCTTCTACGGTATTCGGATTCATTGCAGAGGGCTTACGCCAAAGAAAAAGACAAAATGGTGGTCCTATTACGATTCTTTCATGTGACAATCTTCTGCAGAACGGAAATATGGCAAAGAAAGCCTTTACCAGTTTTATACAAGCACAGGATAAGGAACTTGCGGAATGGATAATGAAAAATGTAGCTTTCCCGAACAGCATGGTAGACCGCATTACACCAACTACAATGTATGCAGATGTAGAAAGACTGAACAGGCTGAACGGAACAAATGATAAAGTTCCTGTATACTGTGAAGATTTTGCCCAATGGGTAATAGAAGATTGCTTTATTGCAGGAAGACCAGCCTGGGAAAGAGTAGGAGTAGAATTTACCAATGATGTAACATCATTTGAAAATATGAAACTCAGTCTTCTGAATGCTTCACACACATTGCTGTCCTATCCTGCCTTTCTGATGGGATACCGTAAGGTAGATCTGGCTATGGAAGATGCAGATTTGGTACAGTTTATAAGGGATTTTATGGATATTGATATTACTCCTTTTGTTCCGGCTCCGGAAAATACAGATTTGGAAAAATACAAACAGACCCTTATTGAAAGATTTGCGAATCATAGCGTCAGTGATCAGGTGAGCCGCCTATGCTCTGACGGGGTTTCAAAATTTCCGGTATATATTATTCCTAATCTTGATAAAATGATAAAAGGGGCTAAGGATCTTACCAGACCTGCCTTCCTTATTGCTTCCTACAGACATTATCTGAAATATAAGACAGACAGCCATGGAAATACTTTCGAGGTAACTGAACCGTGGCTAACGATTAGCGATGAACTGCTTATTGGTAGTGAAAATCCTTTGGATTTTTTAGAATTATCAGCTTTTAAAGGAATTTATCTGAAAACTTCTGAACAATTCGTGGAACTGTATATCCGCTTCGTACAGAATATCAAAGATTCAGGAATCTCTTCAGTTTTAAAATCAATTATAAAATACTAAGGTCATGCAAGTAAATTCAAATACCGTATCCTCGGGAAACAAGTCAAACAACGCTATGCTACCGTTTGCTATTATCACTTTTATTTATTTCATTGTGGGTTTTCTGACAACGGTGAATGAACAGCTTCAGGCCCCTTTGAAGTTCACTTTTCTGAGCCAAGCAGGCAGCCTGAAAAACACATTTACAACTTTGATTTCCTTTTTCTTCTTCCTGGGGTACCTTCTGAACGGAACCCTGGGAAGTAAATGGGTCAATGCTTTTGGATACAAGAATACGATCCTGCGTGGCCTTTTATTTATGATTTCCGGTCTTTTTATGTATTTGTGTTCATCCTGGATAGGGGATCAATATTCCGATTTGAAATTCAGTATAAAAGATGCCGTTATTCCTGTCGGGTTTATCGTTTTCGTCATAGGTTCTTACCTGATGGGTACTTCTGCAGCTATTATTCAGGTTGTGGTGAATCCCTATGCTGCATCCTATGAATTGAAAGGTACCCAGCCCGTACAGCGGCTGAACATTCTGACCGCAATTAATTCCATTGGGACAACTTCTGCACCATTTTTTGTGACCGTAGTGATGTTCAGTGGGATTTCTATTGAAAATATAGAAATCAGGCAGTTGCTGTTACCGCTTTCTGCCCTTATCATCTGTATAGTTACTGTAATGATAATCACCAAAAGGCTTCATCTTCCGGATTTGGCCCATACCAGAGTGGTGGGAGAAGAAAAGCTTGAAAGAAGCATCTGGTCATTCAGACATTTTGTACTGGGCGTTCTGGCAATTTTCTTTTATGTAGGAACTGAAGTTGCTATTGGTGCCAATATTAATCTGTATGCTTTTGAGCTGATGGATTCCGGCCATCCGATCACTTTTTTTGGAAAGTCAGATATTATCATCGGTGGTATGGATTTAGGAATTCATGCATTACTGTCTACATTATATTGGGGAGGCTTCCTTGTGGGAAGGGCTATATCAAGCTTCTTTAGTAAAATTTCTGCAAGAACACAGCTGGTAACCACTACAATCCTTGCCACTATTCTTGGTATCATTTCTATGGTTACACAGAACCTTTGGTTTCTGGTAGCAATCGGTCTGCTTCATTCCTCTATGTGGAGCTGTATCTATACCCTTTCCATAAAAGGACTGAACAAATATACCTCGAAAGCATCTGGAATCTTTATTTCTGCAGTATTTGGCGGGGCTGTCTTTACCCTTATCCAGGGAGGTCTTGCAGATATTTTAGGCTCGTGGAGATGGACCTGGTGGCTTACAGTGATCTGCGAATTGCTGATGCTGGTTTATGCTCTGTTTGGATCACGGATAAGAGAAAAGGATCTTATTCAATAACCCCATCTTTATTTTTCCTGAAAACCTTCAGTATCCGGTAAATATTACCAGATATAGACATCTAATGTTTATCCAAAAAAATACCTATGTCATGTTAAAAATATTTTTTTTGCTTTTTCTTCTTATTATGAGAAATTTCTTAAGTGCACAGGAATTACATTCGGCTCTACAGCTTAGAAACAGCCATTTGTGGCGCGGGATTGAAGTCTCGGCAGGTTTGATCTATACCGGAGATGTACATCTTGATTACAAAAACTTTTATGTGGGATTCTGGGCCGGTGGTAATGTGGAAGGTTCCTATAAGGAATTTAATAACTATATAGGATATAAAAACAAGCATCTTACTTTAGAGCTCTGGGATATTTATAATTTTTCGCCTGGTGCTACTTATAACAATAAGGAATTTTTTAATTATTCCACAAGAGAAACCGGGCGTTTCTGGGATCTGAGATCCTATTATACCATAAGTGAAAAATTTCCTTTGGTACTGAGCTGGAATACAGTGGTGTTCGGAAGGGACAGGAATGGTGATAATACGAAAAATAAATATTCATCATTTGTATCAGGAGAATATCCGGTATATAAGAAAGAAAATCTGGAAGTAAGGGGAAGAATAGGATATGGTTTTGCTTTAAACAATACAAATGGAGAGAAAAATAATTTTTTTGCTAAAGAATCTGGGTTCAATGAGATCAGCCTTATCATTTCAAAAAGCTTTACTATTGAAGGTTATAAAATACCCATCGGAATATGGGGAATGTGGAATCCGGTAAACAATAATGCCTTCCTGCAGTTTTCTGTACAGGTTTATTCATTCTGATAAAGAAAAAAGAATGCTATTTTAGCTTAATACATTTAATTAATTTTAGATAATGAAAGATAAAAAAAATAAAGTTGTCTGCTTTGGGGAAGTTCTCTGGGATATTTTTCCTGGTGAACAGAAAAGGGTAGGCGGAGCGCCCTTTAATGTAGCATACCATCTTTCCAGGATGGGTGTTGATGTTAATATGATAAGTAGTGTGGGGAACGATCAGCTGGGACGGGATCTGCTGCAGAAAATTAAAAGCTGGAATATCCCAACAGATTACATCCAGATTAATGTAGGGTATCCTACCAGTACTGTTATCGCTTCTGTGGATGAAAATAATGATGCACATTATGATATTGTAGAGAATGTAGCCTGGGATTTCATTGATATAACTCCGGAAAACCATGAAATACTTAATACAACTGATGCTTTTGTATTCGGAACATTGGCAGCAAGAAGTGAGAAAACCAAAAACACATTATTCGAACTGCTTGAAGTAGGAGCTTATAATGTTTTTGATATCAATCTCAGAGAACCGTATTATGAAACTAGTATGATAAAGGATTTGCTGCATAAAACACATCTGGCAAAATTTAACAAGGCAGAACTGCGTATGATGCTGGATTTTTTAGGAAAAGAATATACAAGTGAAGAAGACGGTATAAAATTTCTACAGGAAAATTTTGATCTACATGAAATTATTATTTCCAAAGGAAGTAAAGGAGCTTTGTATGCAGATAAACATGATTTTTATCGATATCCTACCATTCCTGTTACAATAAAAGATACTGTGGGAAGCGGGGATTCTTTTTTAGCAGGTTTCCTTTCAAAAAGATTGGAAAAAGGAAGCTCAGTGCATGAAACCATGATTCAGGCAGTTTCCCTCGGAGCATTTATCACATCGCAGGAAGGTGCCTGCCCTGAATATTCTTTTGAAGATTTCAATAGGTTCAAAAACCAATACCAGCTTTCAGCTTTAGACTGATCAAGGAGATTGCTTATTAATTTAAAATGATTCTTGATGAAACATTTTATACCTTTAATACCATTATTTATCACAAAACAATCTCATATGCATCATCAACTGGAAAAGCATTATGTAAATAGGATAGGCTGGCTTCGGGCAGCAGTTTTGGGAGCTAATGACGGTTTGTTGTCCACTACAAGTATTGTCATTGGTGTTGCAGCAGCAGAACCTGAGCGGCACATCATTATTCTTGCGGCTTTGGCAGGAATGATAGCAGGAGCAATGTCTATGGCTGCCGGGGAATATGTTTCGGTAAGCTCACAGGAAGATACAGAAAAGGCAGACCTGATCCGCGAAAAGCGTGAGCTTGAAGAAATGCCGGAAGCAGAACTTAGAGAACTTGCCAAGGTCTATGAAAAAAGAGGTTGTTCCAAGGAAACAGCGATGCAGGTTGCTATTGAACTTACAGAACACAATGCATTGGAAGCCCATGCCCGGGATGAATTGGGTATTAATGAAATAACTCAGGCAAAACCTTTACAGGCTGCTATAGCATCATTCGGGTCTTTTGCTGTAGGGGCACTGCTGCCATTTACGGTTTCTCTTTTAGCTCCTATCAGGCAGATGGTGTATTTTCAATATGGCTTTTCCATTATATTTCTGATGTTTTTAGGAGCAATGTCAGCCAGAACAGGCGGTTCCAGTATTAAAATTGCTGTAATGAGAATCTGTTTCTGGGGGACTGTTGCTATGGGAATAACAGCTTTGGTGGGGCATCTTTTTGGAGTAAATGTATCCTGATACGGAATGGTTTCTATTCCCGCATTAAAAAGAATTTTAAATAATAAGTATTTGATTTCCAGTTTATATTTAACCTAACAAGTGTTAGTCGTAGTATTACTACACTTTTTGAAATTTCTTATTAATTTGTATTTTGTTCTTGTAATTAGATCTATATTTGGTGATATAAAACAACAAATCACACAATATTAACGATTAAAATTTACAATCATGGCAGAAAGAAATTCAAGAGGAATTTTAAAATTCAACAACGGAGAAGGACAAAAGTTATTAAAGCTTAACTACAGTGTATCAAGATCTACAGACGTTTCAGGACGTGTAGCATCAGATCCTTCCAACGCGCTTATTAAAATCACAGTAGAAGCTACAGAAAAATCAGATATTCTGGAAAGCTTATTGAACGGAAAGTACAAGCCTACAGTGGGAGAAATTACCTTCAACAAATCTCATGAGGAAGGAACATTAACAACATTAAAGTGGCAGAATGGATACGTGATCCAGCACGAAGTAGATTTCAATGCAGTGGATGAAAACAGTATGTATATCACTTTTGTTGTAAGTGCAGAACAAATTGACTTAGGGAATTCTGCTTACCATGGAGCTTGGCCTACAGCGTAAGAATCTGATCTCTTAAAAAAATCAAGTACATATAAAAACAGAATGGTACAATAGATACTGTTCTGTTTTTTTGGCTCTGATAAATACTTCAGAATTAAACAAAATACTCTCATCAATTTTCTGTAATTGTTGAAATAAATCGGGTAAAAGTGGATTTTATATTGTAAAAAATTTATAATTTTATATAAAGGATATTTTTTTTAGAATTTTTTTTCTGAAAATAAAAGTCTTTCAAACACCTTACATTAAGATATGAACAAAAATACCTCGAATTCCGAAAAGATTTCGGAGAATCATATTCCCGGAATCAACCGTGTGGTGAAGCTGGATATAGTGATTGAAGGCAAAATGATCAAACATTTCAAACACTTCCGCTTACAACAGAGTGTAAAGAAACATCATAATTTTGAACTGACATTGGCTCATGATACCTTAGATGGTGTACAGAACCATGATCTGGAAGAAGCTCAGCAGTTTTTAGGAAAACGTTTAACAATAGTCTTTAAATATAAAGATGTAGAAGGAAGTCCCGAAAGGACCTTTGTAGGAGTTATTACAAAAGTAGGATTCAGTCAGGAAAATCATAGTCTTGGAAATATCGTACTGAAAGGATACAGCCCAACTATTCTTCTGGATGCTGCACCTCATACCCAAAGTTTTGGTGGTGACCAGCCCGTTAATATGGGAATTATTGCCACCGATGTAATAAAACAGGGTATCGAAAACAGTAAATTTGATGTAAAAGTGAATGCTAAAGCGTCTGCTCAGATTCTTTACAGCTCTCAATATAATGAAACCCATTACAATTATCTTTGCAGAATGGCAGAAGCCTATGGTGAGCAATTCTTTTATGACGGTGAAATACTCCATTTCGGAAATATGCCGCCTCAGAATAAAGCTGTAGAACTGATCTATGGAAGCAATGTTTCAGATATCAATGTAGAAATGAAGGCCGTACATATCAAGCCTCGTTTTTACGGATATAACAGCAGCTCTAATGCTAAATTAACTTCCGGAGAAACCCCTATCAAACATGTGGGAAATCTTGCAAAAACATCCTACCAGAATAACGATAAGATCTTTAAAACCCCATCATTACAGGTTGCTCCTATAAAGGCAGCCACTGATATGGATGTGGTGATTTCTCAAACCAGTACAGCAGGAAGCAGAGCCGTAGACGTTTTCACAGTTTCAGGTGGTACCACTATTCCATTTCTATATCCGGGATGTGTTGCCGATATCAATATGCGTAAAACCGATAGCAATCAAACCTCTTACTTTACCAAACTGATGGTTACAGAAGTTATTCATGAGGTAGATACACTGGGACGTTATGAAGGAAGGTTTGAAGCCATAGCTGCAGATACAGGATATATTCCGACCCCTGATTTTACAGTTCCCATTGCAGAACCTCAGATCGCTACAGTGATCTCCAATACAGATCCGATGGGACAGGGAAGGGTTACTGTAAGATTCGACTGGCAACTGAATGATACCACAAATTTTATCCGAATGATGGCACCTGATGCCGGAGGTACAGATCAGATTACTCAAAACAGAGGTTATGTAGCTATACCCGAAGTAGGAGATCAGGTAATGGTAGGCTTTGTCCATAACCATCCGGACCGCCCATTTGTGATGGGAGGAATGTTCCATGGTGGAACAGCTATGGGAGGAGGTGTTGACAATCATTTAAAATCCATTCAGACCAGAAGCGGAATCAGGGTTTTAATGAATGATGCTGAAGGAAGCGTTACAATTGTCGATCCAAGCGGAAATAATTATTTTATGGATGGAAAAGGAAACATCATCGTCACAGCACCGAAAAATATGACGTTCAATGCAGGAGAAAATCTTACCATCAATGTCGGGCAGGATATGAAGACCACCGTAGGAAATGATAATGCCATTAATATTACCAATAATCATAAGTTTACTTCAAGGAACTATAAACAGACTGTTAATGAAAATAAAACCATCAATGTAACAGGTGATTTGAAAGAAACAACCTCCACGACTACCCATAAGGCAAAGAATGGAGATATCCTGTTGCAGAGTTCTGGAATTGCTAAAATGTTGGGTAAAATTGATGCTAAAGTAAATAAAGGATAAAACACATGGCAGTATGTTTCATGGAGTTTACTATTGAAGATTAGAACGTGTTCATAATGAATAGAATAATAAAATATCTGTTAAGCTTTTTATTTTTTACCCAGATTTCTTGTCAGGAAAAAAAAGACCATAAAAAAACAGTAACAATGACAAAATATGAATGGACTGAGGGAACTTCTGCTCCTTTAGGATATCCGATGGAGGTATACAAAGGAGGAATAGAATGTGAGGGCGGAGAATGGGTAGGACTAGATATCGGGTTATCACCGGGAGGAAATACCTGGGGAACCATCAATAATGGAATGGGAAATAGTTTTAAAGGTATTCCCACCCGTCTTGATTTTACATGGATGTCATACATGGAAAACCAGTTCTATATGATAGATGCTCAGGTAGACACGGGTAAAATAAAAGAATATTTCAGTAAAGGATATGATAGTAAAGCCAGCAATGGAAGTGGAAATATAAAACATTTAAACTATAACAAGATCGGTATAGGAATGGCTCCGGGAGGAGTGGTTATAGTTTGGGTAGCCGGTGTAGGTGTGCAGAAAGAAATAGGAAGGTATCTTGGAAAAAAAGTAACCATTCCGGAATCAGAAATAGCTAAACTGGACAGCCATGAGGACCGTTTTTTCAGAGATGATTACTTAAAAGAAATTCATACCAGTGAAAAAATAGTTCCATTAAAAATACAACAGGAAAACAAAGGGAAGTCTATCCCTTTTGGTTTATGGGATTCGTATAGGATTCAGTATGACTGGAAGCCTGTTTTTGAACTTCCTGAAAAAGGTAAACTCAATCCTCTGGCAGATGTAGGAATGACAATGATTAATGGTGAAATGGATCAGTTGGATTCATCCAAGAATCCTCTGGGAGGTAACGGAACTAAGGCAATACCGCAGTCTTTTTCCTTTTCAGTAGTGGATGGTGAGGATATAAGATATGGGGCTGGTTGCAAACTTAATGAAAAGTCAGCTTTTGAAGCATTTTCAAAAGTGTTTGGAAAAGATCCGAAGTCTACAAAGGCGAGCCTGGTGATTAAAATAAACGAATCATATAGCTTTTTTACAGTGCTGCTGAAAGGTGAAAATGGAAAAGAAGCTTTCATTAAAACAGAAAACCTGGAAATGTTTAAATCCAGAAAGAAATAATGCATATCGAACTATAATTAACCATTGATTATGGGAAAAACATTTGTATACAATACCGGAAACTCTTCCCCTCCAATTGATGAAATACATTTGGAAATAGGTGTTTTCTTTGACGGTACCCTTAATAGCCTTAAGAACACTGAAATGAGGCAGAAGTACAGAGATGGAAAGAATAAAATTGAAAGCAACGATACCGACGATGAAGTTCTGATCAAAGAAGCAGCTATCGATGAAACCACCAAAGCACAGGAAAAACAGTACGAAGAACTGAAAAACAAAGAAATCTCTGACAAGGATAAGGAATCTGACCGTTTTCTTAAAGCAAGCCACAGAGGATGGCTGGACAAGCAGGGAGTAGATAATAGTTACAGTAATGATTTTACCAACGTAGCAAGAATGTATAAATGCAGCCAACGGGATGAATATGGTGTATATGTAGAAGGCATAGGAACATTGGATGGACGCAGAGATGTAGATGATGGATTTCAGTATGGGTCCGGAGAGACCGGGGTAAGAGGGAAAGTGAGAAAAGGCTGTGAAATGGTTGCAGAAAGAATTGATGCCCTAAAGAAAAAACATTCTCCGGAAAAAATGCTCAGTAAAATTACCATTGATACTTTCGGATTCAGTCGTGGTGCTGCTGCAGCCAGAAATTTTTCCTATGAAATTAATGGAAACAAAAGACCCAAAGATGTTGAAATCAGGAAAAAAACGAAGTTGGCAGGGTACAGAGAAAGCCGGTCTTATGGCAATGATGGCTTGATTGCTGAATACGAGGATATTTGGATAGATAAAGATAAAACAGAGGTAAATCCGGCCTACCTTGTGGATGGTAAGCTTCCCAAATTTGGTTTTTTAGGCTACTATCTTCTAAGCAAGGAAATTCTGACCAAAGAAGAACTGGAGGAATTAGAACTGGATGTCCGGTTCATAGGAGTTTATGATACTGTTTCCTCTTATGAGGAGTTTGGAGATATGGGTGCATTGGAAAGAGTGGGATACCGAGGTCCTTTGCATGCTACATTCGGATCCAAACATAATTTTGGAGATGACGTTGAGCAGCTTCAGCTCAAAAATCCAGGACCTTACTATAAAGCCGTTCACTTTACTGCAATGGATGAGCATCGGGAAAATTTTTCACTCACCAGATTCCCAGGAAGCGTTGAGAAAGATTTTCCGGGGGTGCACTGTGATATTGGTGGAGCTTACGAAAGCGGGACAGAAACTGTAGACGAAATAGAAGTAGCAGATAAACATCCTGGTGTAGGATTTAATTCTTACAGTTCCTGGAATGCCCTGAAAAGGCTGGAGGAGAGGATGGAAGAAATTAAAGCTGGGCATTGGTATCATGATGGTCAGATCAGTATAAAAAAAGAAAGTCATTTATGGATTTTCCAATATCATAAAATAAGAGGAGTTCGTTTTCTTAGAAAAGAATACAGTTATATTCCACTTCATTTTATGGAAAAGCATGGAATAGATTACTATAATCATCAGATCATAGTGAAAACTGAAAGTACCTATTCTATTGATAAAGACGAACATCTGCCGGCAGCAAAAAGACATCTGGAAAAATATGTGTTTGGAGATGGAAAACCATGGCATTTTGTGAAGGATGAGGATCTGGGAAAAGAAGCTGCCAGATTAAATGCTGAAGCTGCTTTGGAACAGCCAACCTATGGTAAAGATAAAGACGGCAATCGGATCGTCAATATTCCGGCAGTACAGGTTACTTCGCAACGATGGCAGGATTTACTGAGAACCCTAAGAAATAAGTATCTTCATTGGTCTGCTAATAGAGACTGGATGGGAATGGATCCCAATAATGATTATCAAAGAAGGATATATTAAGTATGGCAGTAAACTTATTGCAGAATCTTCATCAGAAAACTTATCGGCTGGAGACCATCGTCATAGAACAAAAAAATCCGTTTTATTCTACCCAAAAAAGCTATGTCAGAGAAGTTGAGGTCTATTATTATGGTAAAGTAAAGGATCAACATGACTTTCAGGTTCTGGTTACTCACTTTGATTTTTCTGAAGATGAAGGGAGTATGGATAAATTTTTAAAAAAGATCAGCTATTTATTCGATGAAATAGAATGCAGGGTAGATGATGAAGGAAATATTACTGCGGTAGATAATTTATTGTTTTTAAGGGTAAGATGGGCTAAAATTCAGGCAGGTTTGTCTGAAACACATACAGGACAAGCCATAGATCGCTATTTCAGCCAAATCAGTGATCTGTTGGAAGATGAAGCAAAGCTGATTGTCTTTTTAGGAAGTTATAAAATGTTTGGATTACTTTTTAATGGCTTATTGAATTCATTTGATACTAAAATGAAAAGAGAATCTTCAGAAGGCTTTACAGAAATTGTGAATCCTGTAAAAAATGGAGATACATTGACTTTGAAAGTATCAGCAGAAAATCTGGAAGAATCAGAAATCAAACACTTCAGAGGTTTATTTGTTTGCAAAAGAGATCAATATGAAGAAGGTTTCATAGAAATCAAAAAACAAAATTATCATTTAAAACATTCATTATTATGGATAGGCTAAAGAATGAAGGCGAGGGAACTGCTCCCGAAATCCAAGCTCAAAATCCAACATAAAATAAGAAGGATGAAAAAAATATTCTTTATATTTTTATTATTAACAATAGTATCATGTAGTTCTGTAAAATATTATGAATATTATTACAACGATAATTTATCAGAAATTAATTCTAAATATGTCTATAGCACTTTAGAGGTACATAAGGATAAAGCGATTTATAGAGCTTTCGATAATGGCTATGTATATAAAGAAAAAGAACCTGTCTCTTTTCTCTATATTGAAACAGAAAAAATAAATGATTTGGACTATATTCCATTGTGGAAAGCCTCAAAATTTTATTACTATACCGATGAAAATCAAAAAAAAGTAATTGACTATACTCTCTTATCAGAGACTGATGTTAAATTATTAGGGGGATATTTTAAAGAAAACAATGTCTATAGAAAGGAAAACAAAAAACCGGAAGATTATCACTTTGATAATTCTAATTTGAACCGAATTTCTATAGAGTTTCCATCAGAATTGAAAAGAGTAAAAAAAATAGATTACTCTAAATTTCCAAAAAGCATAAAGAAAATTAATCCTGAAAATCCAGACTCCCCAAAGGATAACATAAAATAAAAGATAGGAAAAGTCTTTTAGAGAGATAAATGGACTAAGGATGTATTATTAGATAAACTTTATTCATAAGTGAAAATAAGGAACTGGTAATAATTTGTAACATTCTCATTTAAAACATTCATTAGTATGGATAGTGTAAATCAAGATGGAGAAAATATCTCCCCTGAAACTCAAACTCAAACGCAGGATAATGATCAGGTGAAAGCAGCCAATAAGCAGAAGCTGGACGATCAACGTGTAGAAAATGAAGAAAAAGATAAAACTGAAGAAGGTTTATTATTGGCTATAGATGGAGCAAAAATTAAATTCAATGCACACCTGGGAACATTTAAAGTGCTGAATAATGTACCGACCACGCAAGACAAGCTTACTGGGACTGTAGTAGAAAAACAGATTCCCAATTTTATCTTTGATGATGGTTTTCTGATGATTTCTCTTACAGAGTGGCAGGATTTTGGAACAGCAAAAGTTCAGGAAAACTTTGTGCTGTTAAAAAAATCTACTTTACCGGGAACAGGCAAAATGCCGGGCCCTGTACCTCCTGAAACAGGCAAAATAGAATTTGTAACCTCCGGACAGGTAAATGCCCCGGAAAGTATTGACGGGAAAGGAGCTCCTGTACCAGATCCGGAAGATGATAAAAAATGCTATTGCGAGAAAGAGTTTACAGAAGAAGATATTAAAGGGTTTTATAACTCCAAGAAATTATTTAAAGCCAAAAACTGTCCTTTGCCGGAAGATAAGAAAAGCTATAAAGAATTTACAAAAGCCCTGAATAAAGCAATGAAGGATAATGATATCAACAGTTGTCTTCGCAAGGCTCATTTTCTGGCACAGGTGGAAGCCGAAACAGGGCTGGATACCTCTTTAGAGTATGCTGATGGATGGGATTACGATCCTACCACGCATCTTGATAATTATAATAAATACCTCTTGTTCAAAAAAGACAAAGTAAAATATAAAGAAAACAGTACAGCCCGTATAGAGAGAGGGTATAACAGATATCTTGAATGTTTAAGCCGCGAGAACGATACAAAAGGAGATGGCCCGAAATATAAAGGAAGAGGATTAATTCAGCTTACCTGGAAAGATACTTATAAAGCATACTTTTCTAAGATTAAAAAACCTGAAACCCAGGACCCGGATATTGTTGCCAATGATCTGGAACATGTATGTAATTCGGCGGCATGGTATTGGAGAGATCGTTCAGCATGGGGTGATTTGAATAAATTTGCAGATACAGATGACTTTATCTCAGCAGCAGTTGGGGTGAATGGTGGATTAACAGGATTTACCCATAGAAAAGAAAACCTGAAAAGGATTTTGAAGAATATGAAAGTAAAAGATAACTGTAAAAATCAGAAAATAAAAAATCTGGGAGTTTATACCTACGATACAAGTGCCATAAAAGACACCAAATGGGGTAAAAAAGAAAAAAACAAAAAAGCAATACAAGGATATGATGATAAAGAAGATTAACATAATATGCATAACATTTTTCTCTGCCTTTTTGTATTCCCAAGAGGTTGTAGGAGACTTTAATAATGATAAAATTGATGATACTCTTACCTATAAGTGCTATAAAGTTGGAGAAATTAAAGAAATTAATGAGCCGACCTGTAAAGCCGTTTTAGTATTGGGACAATCAAAAAAGAGGTATGATTTTAATTTAAATTATGTCTCTTCTCCTGTCATTAGTAATTGTGGTCCTGGATGTATTTTATTGTATGATGCTTCTGCTGATACAGAATATACACAGGAATACACCTATTTTCCCAAATATAACAATTGGATATTAACCAAAGACGAGACTCTGAATAAAGATGAAGACGGGAAAATAGAAAATAATATTCCTAAAAACTACTTACTGTCTATTGATAATAAGAAGTATCCAATGAAAAAAAATACAAGGACCTTAAAAAAAAAGATATCAAAATAATAAGGGCCTGCTCAGGAAAGAATTGAATTATAGATCCTAAATGATGTTTTTCCCTGTATCCTTATGAATTTTAAAATAAGAATAATCCCACTTTTTATTCTGGGCAGCATTAGTTTCCATGCTCAGGAAATAAAGATTTGGAGTAAAATATTGAAGTCTGATATTGTCATCTGTCAGAAAGTGAATGATGACAGTATTTTTTTATCAATAGATAGAAAAGACAATAAATGGCTGGGCAAAAATGTAAGAATCAGAACAGTCAATTACTGGAGTCATGCTCCAGTAGAAGTTACTGCAGATTGTTGCCGCAAAAAAACTCTGATCATTAAACGGACTTTTTTGGGAAATAATATTGTTGGTGATAGACTGTTCTTCAGGAAAAATAACGGGAAATATTATTTTAATGTACTTAGTGAATTTGAGCAGAAAGCTGAATATTAGGGGTATACAGAAATAGGAATACATCTTGAAAAAAATTATACTGTTAATTTTATTGCAATTATTTGCTGTAGTCTTTTCTCAGTCTGGAAAGAAACGGCTACTTATTCCTATATCCAGATCTTATCAGTTGGGCTATAATACCTATGATAAAGAATTTCAAATGTATCAGAACCCTTTTATTTTGAGTGACGGAAAAAAATACAGAATAGAAGGATATGGCAGTATGAATTATTCTGAAGGAAAATTGCTCGGGATTTCTCCCAATAACAGATATATTGTGTTGGATCATATCTCAAAAGGATATGTAGAGGATGGAGAAAGTAAAAGACTCTATGAAAATTATCTTTGTGTAATTGTGTATCTTCCCGGGAAAAAAGTTGTTATGTATATGCAGAGCGATTGTGGGGGAGAATGGAACAGAAATAATCAATGGGTAAGCAGCAATGGCAGAGTAGTATTTCCGTAAAGAATATACTGCTTACTACTCACGATTCATATGGAAAGATGTTTGTTCTTTATATCTGTTTTTCCGATATAGAATCAAATAAAAACAGGATTTATTAAAGTATGGAGAATTATATTGATACTGAAACAATGCCTCATTGTAAAATTGAAGAGAAAAAATTTGAATGGGGAGAACCTTATGAAATGCAGACTCCGGTTTTTATTTTTAAAAAATTCTCAGCATCAAAATTAGAAAACTCAATCATTCTGTTTGGCGAAAATAATTTTAAACAGCAATTATTATCCCTATTCAATGTAATTATTAACCATGAAGAGTTTGAAAGGATTGAAAATTATTCAGGAGAACAATTCGATAGAAAAACAATATTAGAACTCATTAATTCTTTTATAAAAAAAACGGAGAGCTTAGTGGCCCCATGGGAAAAATACCGGCTTGGATTTACAGAATATGATTATGTAGGATATATTGAAGAACAGGGGCAGGAAAGCTTATGCTATGTTAAAATACAATAAATATCGGACATTAATGTTCTTGGCAATATCAGCTCCAAAAACAATTGCTCATCAAATGAATGAACTTGCAGATATAAGCTTCTGGAACTTTAAACCATAAGATAAAAACAAAAGTTCATTTTCTTAAATTCTTTAAAAATCAAAACCTTTGAAAATTAATTTCTGTGAAAACTGACCATTAATATTTTGCTATATTTGTGTTAGTGGAAAGACGAATTACATATAAACACATTGATGTATTGCACTCTATAAAAATAATAGGCCTGTTTTTAATGTTGTTCTATTTATTTAGTTATAAGACAGATTATAGTAGATTTTCCACAACCGTTTTAAACATTTTTCAAAGTGTTCAGGCAGATTCTAATCTGAAATGTAACAAGATTTATCTTAAAGAAAACAATAAAACTCCAATAAAATGCAATAGCAATTATTGTTCAGGTTTTTCACTCCTTTTTACAGCTTCTTTTCCTTCTTTTGGATTTGAAAAATTTCTGGGTAAAGCACTAGGTCATCGATTCGTTTTATATGATGATCCTCCCTATTGCTCATTTTTTAATTCTATCTGGATTCCCCCTAAAATTTAACCTTAATAGTACGATACAATTAAAGGTATCTTACGTTGTATAATTTTTCCAGACCATTTAACAATTATATCATTCACGATTGCATGATCCACCAAGAGTCATGGCGTGGTCGTATGCCAATGATATGAATATGTAATCAAAAAGAATTTAAAAATGAAAAAAATAATATCAAACTTCGAAAAAAACAGTCCCAATATTTATATCATATGCAGGATTTTAATCGGCCTGTTCTTTTTTATTGCAGGATTTAATAAACTGTTTCATCCTATATTTCAGGGATACATGTTAAATACCATAAGCAATATAGGATTTCCTTTCCCACAGTTTACTGCCAATTTTACAGCTTTTTGCGAATGTATATTTGGTTTATTTCTGATGCTGGGTTTTTGGACGCGAATAAGTTCTGTGTTTTTAATCATTATTATATTGGTAGCCTTATTTACACATGATCTGAATTCAATTCCTAAAGAACTGAATCCTATTAAAAAAGAGACAGGAATCTATGCAATGGATCCTTTTACCTGGCTGAGCTACTTCCTTTATCTGCCTCAGACATTATATCTGATGTTTCTGACGCTATTTCTGTTTCAGGGATGTACAGGATTTGGGATTGATACTTTGAGAAACAGAGTTATGACAGATAATAAGTAAATATTCATATAGAAAAGACTGTCCCAAAAGGACAGTCTTTATTTATATAATCGATCAGAATTTTTGAAAATCAAATTCTTAAATGATTTTCAACCAAAAATGTTCTCAAAAAACGATAGCTGTTTTTATTATATTTGCTTAATGGGAATATATTACGGACTTACAGCAAAGACGGAAGAAGAGTTTAGCACCAACCTGAAAAATCTGGTCAAGGTGATACATAAACGCAAACACGCCTTGGCTGAAATCACTGATTTTGACAGTTTTTTTAATTTCCTTCTTGTTTTTATAGCAGATGCTGATTATAGAAACCCCTTCTGGATCGACAAGGAAAGTCCCGTTAACACTGCAAAAATAGATATTCTCAAAAGGCATAATTATCCTGAGGATTACATTGAATGGTGCAAAAAATATGGGCAATACAATATAGGGTTGGGGATAACACTTTCTGATGTATCTGATGTATTGAGCAATATAGAGAATGAATACTACAGCCTACAGGTTAAAAATAATTATCTGTATTTTGCAACGGACGGATCCGGGAATGATTTTGCATTTGATGCCAATGAGCCGGGGCACCCTATACGGATTTTTGACCATGACGGATATATTACTCTGGACAGTATTTCAGATATTTATAGTGAGGTTTTTGGGTTCTACTTTGATGATGAAACGAAGGAATATGTAAATCCTGAAGGTCTTGATGTTTCCCTTATTTTTGACGAGAATGGTGAATATAAGGCTGACTCAATCTATATAAAGAACTATCTACAAATCGATGAAGTGAGCCATATAGCCGGTACAGGCAGATTCCTCCATTTTCTATTGAAACAGGCCGCTGATGGGCTTGATGAGGTTGTGGATTATTATTGTTTTGATATTGAAAGGCTGGCACTTTCCTATCAGGAGAAAGGTGAGTTAGAGGAAGCTTTCTTATTGTATGATGTTCTTTTGGAGGCCCACACACAAAAAGCATTGGCTTATAATAATAGAGCATATAAATTACGTACAGCGGGTCTTACAAATAAAGGCCTTGAATATATCAATAAAGCCTTAGCCCTGGAACCGGAAAACGGCTTGTATAATGGTACAAAGGCAGAAATCCTTTTTGATATGGGAAATGAAGAACTTTTTTTTCAAAGTCTGGAGCTAGCCCTTAGATTTGGTATGGAAGCAAACCTTATAGATAACGCCATGAAGGTAAAATACAAAAACGACAGCAGGTTTATAACGATCTTATCTCAATATGAATAGCTGATCTTATATATAAAATCAAAAACCTCTGAAAATCAAAAGATTTCAGAGGTTTTTTGTACCCGTAACCGAAGAAATATCGAAACATTTAGTGGAAGATTTAGAAAGAATTGTAGAGTTAAATAATCCTGTCAAGGGACCTTAACGAGCGTATATTCAAACACTTTTATCGATGATTTGGTTCACTTGGGCCCAATTAAATAAGAATTGCAAAACTTTTTTATTATGGCATAATAAGCTCCGAAAGATCTTTATTAATAGTTTCGTGCTCCGTAGTCAGCATCTTGTGAGGAGAAACCTGGATAAGTAATCAATTTTACATTTTTCAGCAACTTTGCAGATTTGATTGTAGAATGTTTCGAAGATCTGTCGCATTTTTCCTATACATTCAAAAAACATTTTGGTTACAGTCCTACGATTATAAATGCTTTGATATAGTTATCGGACTATTATAATTTCCGGAAAATTATAATTAAATTTGTTCTGAAACTGAAAATCAATGTTCGAAATTTTCCTAAAATACCTTACCGACAAAATAGAACTTTCTGACCAAGAAATCCAATTAATAGAATCGGTCTGCAAGCTGAAAAAACTTCGTAAAAAACAATTCCTTTCTCAGGAAGGCGAAGTTTGGCATTACAACGCTTTTATTTGCAGAGGTTTGGTGAAAACATTTTCAATTGCTGAGAATGGAACCGAACATATTATCAATTTTGCACCGGAAAATTATTGGACAGGCGACCGTGAAAGTTTAATCAATGGAACTCCGTCCCGCCTTAATATCGATGCAATCGAACCAACAGAATTGATTTTAATCGAAAAAGCAGATTTTGAAAAGCTTTGCGTTGAAATTCCTCAACTGAATCAAATGGTCAATCAGATTATTCAGAAAAGTTTTATCGTTTCGCAAGGCAGAATTTTAGCCAATATCAGTTTTACGGCGGAAGAAAAATATCAGAATTTCCTTGAAAAATACCCTCACATCGTCAATCGTATTCCTCAGCATATGATTGCATCCTACATCGGAATTACTCCTGAAACCCTCACCAGACTGCGTAGAAATATGTTCAGGAAATAAAAAATTTCATTTTCATTGACATTTGTTTGCTATTTTTTCGAGCTTTTGTCAATGGAAGAAAGCCTGCTGTTCCTGCATCTTTGTCTTATCAAAATAACAATTAAAAATAAGACAAAATGAACACAACAGTTTTTATCACAGGAACAAGCACAGGCTTTGGAAAATTAACAGCAACAACACTTGCCAATGCAGGATATACCGTAATTGCGGGAATGCGTGGCATTTCGGGGAAGAATGAAACCGTAGCCAAAGAATTGGGAGCGCTCCCGAATATTGAAGTCGTTGAAATTGATGTAACCGATGATGCTTCGGTCACCAATGCTTTCGAAAAAGTACTTCAAAAATATGGCAAAATAGACGTATTGGTAAACAATGCTGCTGTTTCAGGCTTTGGATTATTGGAAGCATACAATTTGGACAAAATCCGACAAATGTTTGAAGTGAATTTCTACGGAGTTATCAGAACTTACCAGGCGGTATTGCCTTCTATGAGAAAACATAAAAGCGGTTTGATTATCAATATTAGTTCCGGAGCAAGTGCCCATACATCTCCTTTTATGATTCCATATTTCGCATCAAAATTCGGCGTTGAAAGCATTACAGAAGGTTTACAGGACGAATTAAAACAATTCAATATCGATAACGTTTCCATCCAGCCCGGAGTTTATCCGACAGAAATGAATACAGGCGAAAAAGCCGGAGTCAATGCAGACAAACCAGAAATTGCAACTTTGTATGACCCTGTTGCAACAGAACAATTCAATGCCATTGGTACTGCGCTATTCGGTAAGATGAAAGAATTCAATATGAATCCACAAACCATCGCAGACGGAATTTTGGAATTAATTCAGATGAAAGAAGGTTCTCGTCCGTTACGTTTTCCGTTGGATGCTGTTGCGCAGGGAACCGATTTAGAATTCATCAATGCAAGAGCTGAATTAAAGGTAAAATGGCTAGCGAAATATAGCGATTAACTAACTACAAAAATTAATAGATAAAGGTTGAAGAATTTATGCTTCAACCTTTTTTTGTGCCTAAATATTAAAACCAATCCTCAAACATCTCTTAAACCAAGTTCAATTTCATTGACATTTGTTTGCTTTTTTTTCAAGCTTTTATCAATGGAAGAAGACCACTGAATGTCGGAGATTTGCTTTATAAAATAACAACAAAAAATATCACAATGAGCAATTTAAAAAAACAAATAAAAGCCAACGCAGCAGCAGTAGCAAGTGCACTTTTATTATCAGCAGCAGTTTCAAATACTTCAGCGCAGGAAAAAACAGGAATTCTAGGAATCGACCACGTGGGAATCAACGTTCCGGATATGAAACAAGCCGTGAACTTTTTCACGGATGTTTTGGGATTTTCAGCAGTAACAAGCTTAGGTCCGATTCCTTTGGATGGTGCCTGGAAAAAGAATAATCGTATGAATCCCAAAACTGGTCCAGTATCCTTCAAAATGGTAAAAGCAGGAACGGGAGCCAACATCGAATTATTCGAATATCAGGACAATAAAGGAAGTTCACAACAACCTGGAGGAGACGATATCGGAGCGAGTCACGTTGCTTTTTATACCAATGATATCAGCAAAAGTGTAGCTTATCTTAAAAGCAAAGGCGTACAATTCTTGGGAGAACCGTTTTTGATGCCATCGGGAGATACAGAAGGTGAAACTTGGGTCTATTTTGTGACACCTTGGGGTTCTAAAATGGAATTGGTTTCTTACCCGAACGGAAAAGGCTACGAGAAAAAAAATCCAGCAACGATTTTATGGTCACCTAAAGATGCTGTGAAAAACCAAACTGAAAAATCAGATTCAAAACCACTTTCTGAAAATGAAATTAAATCTTTAGTAGAAGGACATTTAGCAATATGGAATGAGAGAGACCTTAAAAAACGTGAAGCATTAATGTCAAAGATCTATGCGGACAATATTGAAATGGTAGACAGTCACTTTATCGCTGTCGGTCACAAAGAAATCAATGGTTTTGTAGATGGATTGCAACAGAAAAGTCCAAATTCTAAATTTTCTCACATCAAAGCAGTCGACGTTAATCATAACATTGCAAGACTCTACTGGCAAAACGGAACTCCCGAAAAACCGGATGCCGTAACAGGAATGGATCTTTTCGTTTTCGAAAACGGAAAAGCAGTCAAATTATATGTTTTTGTAGACAACAAAAAATAAACAGAATTCTTGTTCCCATTTTTCAAAAAATTTAATCAAACTCAATTTTTAACATTTAAAATAAAATAGTATGAAATCATCAGTAATCAATCCAAATTCAGCCAACGAAACATTAATCCGTGAATTGTACAGAATTGCAGAAGAACAGGATACGCAAGGCTTTGTAGATCTTTTTGCAGAAGACGGCTATTTCTGGGACGTATCTGCAGGAACAAAGTATTACGGCCAGGACATCGGCAAAACTGTAGATGTTTACGCAAGAGCTTTTCCGGATATGCACAGGGAATTATATGATCTCTATGTCTTGGAAAGTGAGAATACAGTAGTAGTGGAACTATCTTTAAACGGAACTCATAAAGGCCCGCTTGAGTTACCTTCCGGAACTATTCCGGCGACAAATAAAACAATGCAGACCCCTTGTTGTGATGTTTTCAAAATCGAGAACGGAAAAATAAAATCATTTCATTGTTACACTGCCGCAACGATACTTTTAGGTCAGTTAGGCATCTTCTAAATACTTTAAATTAATCAAGGTAAGTGATGACTTATCATTTGCCTTGATTTAAAACATAAAATCAAATGAAAAATATAATAGAATTATTGAACTGGAGATACGCCACAAAAAAGATGACGGGAGAGAAAATCTCTTCAGAAAAAATCAATAACATTTTGAAAGCGGCTCATCTGGCTCCTTCAGGAATTGGATTACAGCCTTACGAAATCATCGTTATCAGTGATCCAGAAATAAAAAAGAAAATATTGCCCATTGCAATGAATCAGCCTCAAGTAGTTGAATCTTCACATCTTTTGGTTTTTGCAGTCTGGGATGAATACTCTAAAGAGAGAATCGATCACGTATTCGATTATCTGACGAAAAAACGTAATGTCGATTCTGCTAAATATGATAAACAAAGAGAATTTTCAAAACAATTTTTCGGAAATATGAGCATCGAGGAAAATTTTCATCATGCTGCCAAACAGGCAAATATTGCATTGGGTTTAGCGATTGTTGAAGCCGCTTCTGAAGGAATAGATTCTACGCCGATGGAAGGTTTTGACCCGATAGCACTTGATGAATTTTTGAAACTTCCGTCAAAAGGTTTAAGAAGCTCAATGCTTTTAGTTTTGGGGTACAGAGACCAGGAAAATGACTGGAATCTAAAACTGGAAAAAGTACGCAAACCATTTGAAGAATTTGTGACTTTTCTTTAATCATTACTTTTAAATAAAATAATATGAATCATTCAGAAAAAATTGGAACATCCAATAACCACGATAAAACACAAACCACAGGAATCACGGTAAGCGCTTATTACAAAGTACATCCCGATGATAGGCAAATTTTCATTAACGCCGTTATTCCCGAAATGATTGCAGCAAACGAACTGGAAGGTTGTATTTATTATGCATTCTCGCAGGATTTGACAGATGAAAATATATTCCATCTTTTGGAAGGCTGGAAAGATGAAGAAGCTTATGAACGTCATGAAAACTCGGAAACATTTTTGAAAGCTTTGAGTACGGTTGTGAAAAACGTTAGAATTGTTGACCGAGAAGGAGTTCGTTACGACGTTGCAAAAATTCATATCGACGACCCTCGCGGAAAGGTATGATTGTAGATTATGATTAATTCTTAAATTAATAGAATGAAAAACATTAATAAACTGATTTGGTTTTTACTTGCTGGTTTTCTGCTCATTCAGTTTTTCAGACCGGAAAATATCAATGACGGAAAACCTACGCAAGACCTTGTGAATGTTCCCAAAGATGTCAATACAATTCTCAGAAATTCGTGTTTTGATTGTCATTCTTCGGAAGCCAATTTACGTTGGTATGATAAAATAACACCGGCTAATTTTTTTGTCAATTCTCACATCAAAGAAGGTCGTGAAGCGCTTGATTTTTCTAAATGGAATTCGTGGCCAAAACCACAGCAGAATTCAACGATTTATTACGCTATAAATAAAGTTTTATCTGGCGAAATGCCGATTCCGAGTTATGCCGCAGTTCATTCTTCTGCAAAATTGAATGAACATCAAATTGAAATTCTTAAAAATTATGCATTATCACTTTCTCCAAGAAAAGTTTCGGATAGTTCACAAATCAATTCGGCGGAAAAGCAATACAATTCTTGGATTAAAGGAGAACTTAAACATCCGACTGTAAAGCCTTCTCCAAACGGTTTGCAATATATTCCTGATTACCGAAACTGGAAAGCCATCAGCACAACCGACCGCTTTGACAATGGAACAATGCGTATTATTTTCGGAAATGATATTGCGGTAAAAGCGATTCAAGAGAAACATACGAATCCTTGGCCGGATGGAACTGCATTTGCAAAAACAGCTTGGAAACAGTTGGTGAAAAAAGATGGAAGCGTGGCAACCGGAGATTTTGTTCAGGTGGAATTTATGGTAAAAGATGCGAAAAAATATGAAAAAACCAAAGGTTGGGCTTGGGGAAGATGGAAAGGAAATGACCTGAAACCTTATGGAGACACGCCGGATTTTGATAAAGAATGCATCGAATGTCACAAGCCAATGGCAGATAGAGATTATGTTTTTACATCGCCTTTGTATTTAATTTCACAACTCAAAAAAATTCAGAAATAATGAAAAAATACAGATTGTTTTTGATTCTTATTTTAATCATTTCCTGCAGTGAAAAGTCTCAGGAATTACTTAACATTAATGCATCAATCCAACAGAGCAACGAATTGAAAGAAAATCCTTTGCTGATGCATCCGATAACGTTCTCGATCAAGCCAAAAGACAGCACAATGTCAACTTTGTATGGAAATGAAATTGCTTTTGATTATGCAAAACAACATTCTGATTTCAAATATCCCAAAGGTGCAATTCTTTATGAAGTGACTTGGAGGCAAAAATCTGATGAACTTTGGTTTGGTGGAAATATCCCGAAAGAAATTTATTCTGTTGAGAAAATTTCTTTTGACAATGATAATTCTGTTTACGAAAAATTTAAAGGGAAGACTCTGAAGAAAACGAAAGTTGATGACTCTGAAGAAAAATTGAGAAAATATTTTATTTCTGAACAGAAAATGACAGTGTCAAAGTAGTGTATTTTGTATTCTAATTCTGTAATCATTTAGCTATTGATATTATGTTTATAGATGATTTGAAACATTTCATAATAACATTAAATGACAACATTTTTATGTACCAAAGTTTATTTTATCTAAGTCATAGCAATTATGAAAAAGAAATTAGAAATTGAAAAAATAGATATTTATGATTCAATAAGTTTTCTTAAAGAAGAAGATGATATAGACTTATCTGTAGAAGAAGCAATTATGATTACAGACTTTTTTAAGATTATATCATATGTTGCTATTAAGCAACTTCTTAAAGAAAAATATTTTAATGTACTATAGAGAGTCGAGCTTATTTTACATTTGGTTCGATTCCTTTTATGTTGACAAGACAAAAAAGTCGAACCATTAATTAACGGTGTTTAATGTACTGATTATTAATGGTTTACGTTTTATTTCTTATTTGTAAAATAAATTATGTAAGTAGCTGAGAATGAGTGTTGAAAAATAAAAATGACACCAACTGTCTTTAGTTGGTGTCATTTGACTTCTGTACCCATAAACGAAGAGATATCGAAACATTTAGTGGAAGATTTAGAAGGAATTGTAGAATTAAATAATCCTGTCATGAGACCTTGACGGGATTATCTTCAAATACTTTTATAGATGATCTGGTACGTTTATGCCAAATTAAAAATGAATTAAAAGAATTTTTTTTCTAATGATTCTTTTTTATTAAACCAATTGTAATTTAGTTTAAATCAATAGTGAAAAATTGATATTGGTATAGTTGAACATCAATTTAACTTCTTTTGTCTTTTAAATTTTGCAAGTAAGTATTCCTGCATAAAAAAAAATTAAATCATTAGAATTAAAAAATTCAAAATTTCTTCAAAATCATTTTTAATTTTTGCAATATTAATGTGAAATTAATCTATTGAAAAATGGATTAATATTATTAATTTAAAATCATTCTAACTATAATATTTCTTAATTTTGAAATAAGTGAAAAAGCTGGTTTCCATACTGTTATTAATGTTATATTTGGTTTCTACAACCGAATTGTATCAGCTTTTAAAAATTCCGGAATTAATTGAGCATTACATCGAGCACAAAGAATTAAATCCCGAAATGACGCTTACCGCATTTCTAAAAACCCACTATGATTATCCTGTGAAAGATGGAGATTACGGAAAAGATCAACGATTACCATTTATTATTCATAGTACACCTTTAGCATTGATTTTTACAATTAATAATACTTTCAGTTTTGATGAATTTATAGAGGCCAAGTTTATTTCATTGGCATTACATAAGATTCCTTCCAAGGATGAAGACCTTTGCTATAAAGGATTTTTAAATTCTGTATGGGAACCGCCAAGGTTTTCTTATTCATAAATAGTTTCAATTTTGGTTTAATATAAACCAGACTTTCTTCTATACTTTAAATACAAACTCATTATAAATTTATAATAATGAAAACAATATCTTCAGCCATATTTATGGTTTTATTGTCTATTGGCGTTCAGGCGCAAAGCCGTTTTGAGAATGCAAAAAAAACAGCTTCAGAAAACAAAGAACTTATTTTACTTAATTTTTCCGGTTCAGACTGGTGTATTCCGTGTATCAAACTTCATAAAAATATCATCGAAACGGATGAATTTAAAAAGCTGGAAACCGAAAATGTTGTTGTTTACATCAATGCGGATTTTCCAAGAAACAAGAAGAATCAGCTCTCTGCAGAACTGAAAAAGGAAAATACCGCTCTCGCCGATCAATACAACCAAAAAGGACTGTTTCCTTATACGATTTTATTGAATTCTGACGGCAAAATCCTCAAAAGTTGGGAAGGTTTGCCATCGGAAAACGTTTTGGCTTTCAGTAAAGAAATCAGAGATATAAAAGACAATCAAAAACCTTAAAATATGTTGAGAGAATTCAAAAGACCTCAAAAATTAATGGGGAACGCTTTTGAAATTACCGTTGTAAGCGATAATGAAAATTCAGCAAATCTTCATATTGACTCAGCGATTGACGAAATCCGGAGAATCGAAAAGCTTTTGACAACGTTCAACGACGAAAGCCAGACCAATCTCATCAACCGAAATGCAGGAATAAAATCTGTGAAAGTAGACTGGGAAATCTTTGATTTGATTGAAAGAAGCCTTAGGATAAGCAAAATTACGGATGGCTATTTCGATATTTCCTATGGCGGAATTGACAAGAGTTTCTGGAATTTCGATAAGGAAATGAAAGAACTCCCAAATCCTGATTTAATTAAACAACATCTGAAACTCGTTAATTATCAGAACATTATTGTTAACCGAGAAAATCAGACAGTTTTCCTAAAAGAAAAAGGAATGCGAATCGGTTTTGGAGGAATCGGGAAAGGTTACGCAGCTGAAATGGCTAAACAAGTATTGCAGAAACGTGGCGTAAATTCGGGAATTGTGAATGCTTCCGGCGATTTGACGACTTGGGGAACTCAGGCGAACGGAAAACCGTGGACGGTAGGAATTGCCGATCCCGATAATTCCAGACAGCCGTTTTCCTATATGAACATTACGGATATGGCGGTTGCAACTTCCGGAAATTATGAAAAATTTGTCGTCATCAACGGTAAAAGATATTCTCACACCATCAATCCGAAAACCGGAATGCCTGTTTCGGGCGTGAAAAGCGTGACGGTTTTTTGTCCAAACGCCGAGATTGCAGATGCAATGGCAACTCCGTTAAGTATTATGGGAATTGATGCCGCACTGAATATGGTGAACCAAATCAACCATCTGGAATGCATCATTATCGATGACAAGGATACTATTTATTCGTCTCAAAACATTAATTTAAAATGATTTCATCGATTTCATTTTAATAGTAAAAGCAAATTCAAAACAAATGAAAAATTTAATCAAAATAACGATAATAACCCTTTCCGTAACAATAATTGCCTCGATGCAATCTTGCGTAACGGTGAAAGAATACGAAAAAAATAAACTAAACGATGCCGAAATGGCGCTTGGCAACAGAACGATTGAGAAGACCGAACTGAGCTTCCAGTCTTACAGAGAAGGTTCTTCCGGAGCCAATGCCGGAAAAGTTGGTGGCGGTTGTGGCTGTAATTAAGAATTAGTAACGGTAAAATTTAATCAAAATGAAAAAAATAATCATAAGTATCGTTGCTCTTTTCGGAATTTTCAATGTAAAAGCGCAGGAAAATACAGGCAGTGAACAACCCAAAAAGCTGACTTTTGACGAAGCCAATCTGGTTTCCAGCTATTACAAACAGGACGGAAACAATTCCGCAGTCACAGGCGGAATTGGAACTGAAAAATTATCTGATGTTTCAAATACTATTGATGTAACAATGGTAAAATATGATAAGAAAGACAGGAAAAACAAATTCGGATTCAGTGTCGGGATCGATCATTATACTTCTGCATCTTCGGATATGATTGATTTACAAGCGAATTCATCAGCTTCTCACGCCGACAACAGAATTTATCCTGCGCTCAGTTGGAGTCGTGAAAATGCAGAAAAAGGAACAACTTTGATGGCAGGAGTTTCCACTTCTTTTGAGTTCGATTATCAATCTTACAGTGCCAATATTGGGTTTTCACAAAAAACCAAAAACAGAATGGGCGAATTTACTGCAAAATTTCAGGCCTATATGGACCAAGTAAAAATGATTGCGCCGATTGAATTGAGAACTGCGGACAACGAAGGAACCAGCGGAAGAAATACTTATGCGCTTTCTTTGGCATATTCTCAAATCATCAATCAAAATTTTCAAGTAGAGTTTTTGGGCGATGCTGTTCAGCAGACCGGTTATTTGAGTTTGCCGTTTCACAGGGTTTATTTTAAGGATAATTCTGTTCATCAGGAAGCATTGCCGGATAAACGTTTTAAAATTCCATTGGGTGTGAGAGCTAATTATTTCTTTGGCGACAAAGTGATTCTGAGAGCGTATTACCGATATTACACCGATGATTGGGGCTTAAAATCAAATACTTTCAGTCTGGAAACCCCTGTGAAAATTTCGCCGTTCGTTTCGGTGAGTCCGTTTTACAGGTATTATTCTCAGACATCGGCAAAATATTTTGCGCCTTATCAGCAACACACGGCATTTGATGATTTTTACACCAGCAATTATGATTTGTCTAAATTCAGCAGCAATTTTTACGGAGCAGGAATAAGAATAAATCCTAAAAATGGATTGTTTGGAATTTCAAGACTCAATATGGTGGAAATCAGGTATGGACATTACACGAAATCTATCGGGATGAAGTCTGATATTATTTCATTAAATTTAAGATTCAAATAAAATCATTTTAATTTTGACTTGTTAAATAATTAGCAAGTCAAAGTTTTATTAAAACTAAAAGTGATGCATCATCAACTGGAAAAACATTATGTGAACAGAGTCGGCTGGCTTCGTGCCGCCGTTTTGGGAGCAAACGACGGATTATTATCTACCACAAGTATTGTGATTGGCGTTGCAGCAGCTTCACCAGACAGAAACACCATTATTCTCGCCGCATTAGCAGGAATGATTGCCGGAGCAATGTCTATGGCAGCCGGAGAATATGTTTCCGTAAGTTCGCAGGAAGATACTGAAAAAGCAGATTTGTTGAGAGAAAAACGCGAACTCGAAGAAATGCCGGAAATAGAGCTGAGAGAATTGGCAAAAATCTATGAAAGACGCGGGGTAAGTAAAGAAACAGCTTTAAAAGTCGCCACAGAATTGACGGAACACGATGCTTTAGCAGCTCACGCCCACGATGAATTGGGAATCAACGAAATTACGCAAGCAAAACCTTTACAGGCGGCGTTTGCATCATTCGGTTCGTTTGCTTTGGGAGCCATATTACCTTTTATAGTTTCTCTTTTAGCCCCGATAAAAGAAATGGTTTATTTCCAATATGGATTTTCGATTATATTTCTGATGATTTTAGGTGCAATTTCTGCAAAAACAGGAGGTTCAAAAATAGGAATTGCTGTTTTAAGAATCTGTTTCTGGGGAACGGTTGCTATGGGAGTTACCGCTTTGATTGGACATTTTTTTGGAGTGACGGTTTCTTAATTTTATTTTAAGTTAAAAATAAACATCGACTATTGTACATAGAACTTTTTCTGCATCCATAAACTTGCTTTTACCAAGAGTATCAGTACAGGAACTTCTACCAATGGTCCAATAACACCCACAAATGCTTGCTCTGAATGAATGCCAAAAATTGATATTGCTACAGCTATTGCTAATTCAAAGTTATTTCCTGTAGCTGTAAAAGCGATTGAAGCATTTTTATCGTAGGGAATTTTTAATGCTTTGTTAATGAAGAAGCTTACAAAAAACATCAATACAAAATAGATGATTAACGGAATGGCAACTTTTAACACATCCATGGGAAGTTCAATTATTTTCTCTCCTTTCAGACTGAACATTACAATTATTGTAAATAGTAGAGCATACAACGTAATTGGTGAAATTTTAGGGACAAATTTCCTGTTATACCATTCCACGCCTTTTGATTTAATAAGGAAGTAACGGCTTATAAAGCCTGCTAAAAATGGAATTCCTAAGTATAAAAATACAATTTCTGTGACATCTTTCATCGAGACAGTCACATTAAAATTAGTCAATCCTAATTTGCTCGGCAATATATTGATGAACAACCAAACTAAGAAGTTATAAGAAAGTACCTGAAAAATGCTGTTTAATGCAACTAACATAGCGGTATATTCTCTGTTTGCTTTTGCCAAATCGCTCCAAACAATGACCATTGCAATACATCTTGCCAAACCTATCAGTATTAAGCCTGTCATATAATCGGGCTCGTTCCTTAAAAACAAAACGGCTAATCCAAACATTAGCACAGTACCGATAACCCAATTCAGCAATAAGGATATGCCGATTACTTTTTTATCTTTAAAGGCTTTAGGTAATAAGGTATAATCTACTTTTGCCAGTGGCGGGTACATCATTAAGATCAATCCTATTGCTAAAGGAATATTAGTCGTTCCTACAGAAAAGGAGTTTGTAACGTTAGATATATTGGGGAAGAAATACCCTAAACCAATACCTAAAAGCATTGCTAAAAAAATCCAAAGCGTAAGGTAGCGGTCGAGAAATTTTAATTTTGGCTGCATTATACTATTTTTTAATCATAGAAAAAACGTAAAACATTTCAGAGGCAATTTGAAGACTTCTCTCTGCATAAACCTGCGCTTGTTCCGGTGTACTGTCAGAAATTTTCGGGTCATCAAAAGTGATAGGAATTCTTTTTTCTGCTCCTGCAATAAAAGGACATCCGCTGTCTGCCTGTGAACAGGTCATAATAGCTGCAAAATCTGATGAAGGATTGAACGGACTGTCGTATTTCTTTGAAAATCCAATGACAGGTAAAGTATTATCACCAATTTTTATCGTGTAAATGGGATTGCTTTCATTCGAGATTTTAAAAATATTAAAACCTTGATTCGTCAGTGTTTCAGCTACTTTCGGAAATAAAGCCGTTTCTTCAGTGCCTCCCGAATAACAATGAACGTTTGGAATATTGAAATAATTCGCTCCCGTTTGTGCCCAAATTTGCGATAAGTGGCTTCTGCGTGAATTGTGTGTACAAATGAAATTTAGGTTTATTTCCTGTCCGTTATTTACTTTATGCTGTATGAAATCTATTAATGGTTGCAATATGGCTTTGCGTTCCTCATTGATATTCTGAACAGAAACAATTTTGTTAATTGTTTCAACTAAATCTTTATACATAGCGACTGATTTTTTGATTTTAACAACAACCTGAATTTGGCGTACAGTTAGAACTGGTAAGCCCAGAAAGTTTTACCTTTCGTTTCTCTGTCGGAATTCCGCAAGCGTCCTGAGCCAAGCAAGCGGTCTCTTTATTTTTCAGAATAAAATGACTTCCGTTAAAATCCAAATCATATTTTCCGATGGTTGTGCTTTGATATTCCACTTCAATCTCAGAATCTTCGATGTGCAATTGCTCTTCAGAGAGTTGAATGATGTTTAATAATTTCGCAGGTTTTAGTCTGTGTTCAAAATCATTAGCATTCCATAACTGAAAATTGATTACTTTTTCATTTCTGATGGTTCCCCCACAATCGATAAAGTTTTTTGTAATAATTCCGATTTCCGTTACGTGGAAGTGTTCAGGTACAAATTCTCCATTTTCCAACTGAAATTCAACATTATCTAATGTTGGTAAGATTTCTTTGATTTTTGATAATTTCATAGTAAGTAGATTTAAATTAATTAATATATTGCAATATGACGATGTTAAAATAATTAAAAAAAGCTGTTAGCAACATTGCCCAACTTTTACATCCTGTTCAAAAAATTGATTCAATAGTGCTTGTACTTCTTTCCATTTTTTTTCTTCAATACAGTAACAGACAGATTTACCTTCAATCGTTCCCTGAATGATTCCTATGCTTTTCAATTCCTTCAGATGCTGCGAGATAGTTGCCTGCGCTAATCCTAATTCGTCCACTAGATCATTACAGATACAGGCTTTTTGATTGATTATATACTGAAGGATTGCAATTCTGGCAGGATGTGCCAAAACTTTAAACAGAGAAGCAAGATGATTCTGTTCGTCTGAAAATATTTCTGTTTTGGTCAGTCCCATATCTATATATATTGATATTGCAATATTACGATAATATTTGATATGAATTTTAATTTTAAATTTTTTAATAGCTTGAAGGATGTTGGAGTGATCTTCGTCAATAATCTCCAGCTTCAGTTTAAGACCGACAACAAAGAAGAAAACTGACATAATCCAATGATGAATATTATTCAAAATAGGTTTCATTTTTCCAACGAACACCAAAAGACTGTTCTAGAATTGCGTGGTAAGTGTGGGGCAGTAGAGAATTGGCTACTATTAATGCCAGTATAACACTAATCCCCAAAAGAAGAACTCCAGATTCATCCTGCTGGATAGATCTCTGCATCGGTTGAACGATCTTATTGATCGGTTTTATATTGTAGTTAAGTTAGTTATGTACCTTTATAACATTTGTTTGGATCTGATACATTCTATTTTCATATAAGGGAAACCAATAAATGTTTACCTGATTATTTTTATAGTGATCATACTGACGGATCCTTCCAGATTATTTTATAAGGATAAGAAAATAAGATATACCGTAACACGTGGTTAATTTTTTATTATCTTTATCAGAGATGCTTAAATACTAAACTTTAATTAAATTATCTCTTTGAAAATTTGTTATAACAATCTAAATTTTATGAATCCTTTAATACAGCAATTAAAAAAATATGGAACAATGTCTAGTGAGGTAGAACACGATCTATATTCAAAAATTACGAGAATCGTAAAACAGAAAAACGATTTTTTTCTCAAAAAGGGTCAAATAAATTCTAGTTTGTTTGTGATTGAAAAAGGTTTGGTGCGAGGCTTTTTTTTAAGAAATGATAAAGAAATCAATAGTTGGTTTGGTAAAGAAGATGAGCTCATAGGTTCCATTTTACCTTTCTATGCTAAAAAAACTTCGTTTGAGAATATTCAGTTTTTGGAAGATACTGTTTTGTACTCCATTACCACTGAAAATTTAGCTGAAATTTATATGCGTTATCCGGAATTCAACGCTGTAGGCAGAAAGATCGCAGAATTTCTGTGTGAATTCCTCGAAGAAAGAATTATTTCTCTTCAAACGGAAAATGCAGAAGATCGTTATAGATCTTTGATTACAAAAAATCCCGATATTTTCAGGCGGATCAATTTAGGTCATATCGCCTCCTACCTTGGAGTTACACAAGAAACATTGAGCCGCATAAGGAGCCGATTTTGACAAATGTCAAAAAAAGTATTCAATTATCGTCATACATTTGTAAACTCACAGAACAGTTATCTGTTCTAACTATAAAAATATAGGACAATTATTGTTTAGCGTTTATGATAAAAGAGATGGAAAAAAAATCGGGACTGGTGACTGGTGCGGCGTCCGGGATTGGTCGTGCAAGTGCAATTGCGCTTGCAAATGCAGGAGCCAACGTAATGGTATCGGACCTTAATGAGGTAGATGGTTGGGAAACTGTTACAATGATTAAAGATTTGGGAGGTACCGCTGATTTCTTTAAATGTAATGTTGGGATCGAATCTGATATTGAGGCGTTAGTTAAAGCAACGGTGGAAAGATTTGGAAGTCTTGATTTTGCTCATAATAACGCTGGAATTCCAGCTGTATCTGCTACATTGTTAGAAAGCAGTTCAGAAGATTGGTTACGAACCTTGAATATCAATTTGTCAGGTGTCTATTATGCTATGAAACATCAGATCAGAGAAATGATTAGGTCAGGTAATCGAGGGTCAATTGTCAACACTTCTTCGGCAACCAGTCTTGATGGCTATAAAAATATGTGTGCCTACTCCTCTGCCAAGGCGGGTTTGAACCAACTTACCAAATGTATCGCTTTGGAGTATGGAGAAAAAGGAATTCGAGTAAATGCTGTTGCGCCAGGCCCCGTAAATACTCCGTTAGCGCAAGCTTTTGTGGACAATAATCCTGAGGAGGCTCTAAAATACACGTCAATAATACCTACGGGAAAATTTAGTAACGCTGAAGACATTGCCAACACCGTAGTATGGCTTTGCTCGGATCTATCAAATCAAATAAACGGTATCATTATACCTATAGATGGCGGAATTAGCGCCGGGAAATTTTAATATTAAAAATAAGTACAATGAAACCCGAAATAATTTGTCATATGATCAGTTCACTTGACGGAAGATTACAGATAGAAAGATACAGTAAATTGTATCAAACAGAAAACCAGGATCTGGCACTGGATATATATTTAGATCTGGGAAGAAAAATTAAATCAGATGCCTGGATGATTGGAAAAGGAACAGTACAGTCAATGGGTTTAACTGAAGTTTTTGTATCTGAGACAGACAGTCCTGCAAAAGATTTTTCTTCATATGTAGATCAGAAAATCAGTGATCGATATTGTGTCATTTTCGATTCTAAAGGAATGATCAAATTTTCAAACAATACTTTTGAAGGGGATCAAATTATTGTCGTACTTGGGCAATCAGTTACTGAAGAATATCTAAATTTTCTAAAAGACTTAGGAATATCTTATCTGTTTGCCGGATCAAATGGTACTGACATTGATCTTGCAATGAAAATATTATATCGTGACTTTGCAATAAAACGTGCAAGACTTGAAGGAGGAGGGATTTTAAACGGTACTTTTCTAAATGCAGGAGCGATCGATGAATTGAGTATTGTACTTTATCCGGGATTGGATGGTCTATCTGGGATTTCCTCAATTTTTGAATATAAAGGAAAAGAAGGAGATATCCCGACAACAGGACAAACTTTGGCTCTTAAAGATGTACAAAAATTAGAGGCTGGACTGCTATGGTTAAGATACGATATCCATAAAATTTAGCAAATGTATTTTATATAATTAAAAAAATGACATCGAATCCATCAAGTTACTGATGGATTTTTTTTGAACTATAGATAGCAATTGATCTTTGAGATTGAAAAAAAATTATGACCGATAAAACCGTTTAATTAGAATTAAATTGTCCCTTTAAAAGGTTCGATTTTGACATATATCAAAATAATCGCTTCAATTTCTTATTAAATTTGTATAGCTCAGTTAAGGTCAGTCGTATTAGATAGGCTCAAAAACTACACGTTACATAAAAAATTAGAAAATGGAAAAATTAATGATAGGAAAAGCTGGTCTTGTTACAGGTGCGGCTTCAGGGATTGGTCGTGCAAGTGCAATTTTATTTGCAAAAGAAGGAGCCAGCGTTATGGTATCAGACTTAAATGAAGAAGGAGGCAAAGAAACAGTCAAAATTATTACTGATATGGGCGGAAATGCAGCTTTTTTTAAATGCGATGTTTCCAATGAATCTGATGTTCAATCCTTGATCGCTGAAACTGTATCCCGATTTGGAAAATTGGATTTTGCACATAATAATGCCGGAATTCCATCAGAATTCACACCTTTAGCAGACACAGTATCCGAAAATTGGATAAAAACTATCAACATAAATCTTAATGGTGTATATTACGCATTGAAGTATGAGATACAAGCAATGCTTAAAACAGGTGGTGGTTGCATTGTGAATACTTCATCGGTCCTCGGTGCAGTAGCTCACCAGAATAAATCTGATTACGCTTCGTCTAAGGCTGCGGTAAATCATCTTACCAAATGTGCAGCTTTAGAATATGCATCTAAAGGGATAAGAATAAATGTGGTATCGCCAGGACCTACCAAGACTCCTCTTGCCCAAGAATTTCTTGCCCGTAATCCGGAAGAGATAAATAACTTTATCGCAATGATTCCCACAGGTCAACTTTCTGAAGTTGAAGATGTCGCCAATGCAACAGTGTGGCTTTGTTCTGAAAACTCCAATCAGATCACCGGCGTCATCTTACCTGTCGATGGTGGCCAAAGTGCGGGGAAATTTTAGAGATTAATAAAATGGAGATTTCAATATTCGGATCTCTCCTTTACGGATAACCATTTCAGTTTTTGTGAGGAGCAATTTGGCCTACAATAATTTTTGTTTTCAAAAGCATCTTATAATTAGTCTTGAAAAAAATGCAATTGTTTAGTATATACAAAACTACCGCTCTAATTTGGGCGGTCGTTTTTGTTTTTAATATACTGAACTTATTTTAAGAATTTAATTCTACAATAACTTTTCCGATGAAGCCGCCATTTTCTGCATACTGATAAGCTTCTTGTGTCTGGTCGAACTGAAATATTCTATTGATTTCAATCTGCAGTCCCTGGTCCACCGCAGCAACCAATTTTTCGGTATATTTTATAGATGGGCTGGCTAAAACAATAATATGTTTTTTACCTGAAAATAGATTTTTGAAAATTGAGGTAGGAATTTCGATAGGCTTAGGTGTTGGATTTAGAAATTTTGATTTAGGTTTCATTATTTTTTTAGCCTTATTGTAGCCCATTTTACCGGATAGATCAATAACAATATCATAAAAGCGATTTTGTAGCAATACATCTTCCTTTGAGTAATCTATTACTTTTTGAGCACCCCATTTTTTTGCATATTCGATTCTGGATATACTAATTTAGCTTCCAGTTAGAGTTAAGCATAAAACCTTAATTTTACCTTATGAAACGAGAGCGAAAAATCTATGATCCAACATTTAAAACCAAAGCTGTTCAACTGAGCAATGAGCGAAGTAATATCTCAGAACTCGCAAGAGAATTGGGAATTGCAGTCACATTACTTTACAAATGGCGTAAAGAGTATGAAGAATTTGGAGAAGGTAGCTTTCCGGGGAATGGAAATTTAAAACTAACACCCGAACAGGAAAAAATCTACGAACAGGAGAAAAAGCTCAAAGATGCAGAGCTGGAACGTGATATATTAAAAAAAGCAATCGGCATCTTCTCCAAGAGCGGTCGATGAAATATAAGTTCATAAAAAATAATGAATCTATTTTCCCGATTGAAAAGATGTGCCAGGTTTTAAAACTAAGTTCAAGTGGCTATTACAAATGGAAAAGCAGACCTTGCAGTAAGAAATTGCTTTTGAAAGAAAAAACAAAAAAGCGGATTACTTCAATTTATTTTTCGTCAAAACAACATTACGGAAGTCCAAGGATTACTTTTGAATTGAATTCTTTAGGCTATAAAATCTCCAGAATAACTGTTGCAAAATATATGAAAGAGTTGGGTTTGAGAAGTAAATTAAGCAAGAAATTTAAAGTGACAACAAACTCTAAACACAATTATTTGGTGGTAGAAAATGTGTTGGACAGGAATTTTATTGCAGAGAAACCCGCGCAAGTTTGGCTTTCTGATATTACCTACATTCAAACCAGAGAAGGATTTTTGTATTTGACAACAGTTATTGATTTGTATGACCGAAAAATCATTGGATGGAGCTTGAGCAGCGGAATGAGTACCGAGGAAACAAGCCTTAAAGCATGGAAAATGGCTGTAAGAAACAGGAAAGTTGGGGAAGGACTAATTTTTCATAGTGACAGAGGGGTTCAATATGCAAGCAGAAAATTTACAAATACTTTGGAATTTTATAGAGTTACAAGAAGTATGAGTCGCAAAGGAAATTGCTGGGATAATGCGGTGGCTGAAAGTTTTTTCAAATCTTTAAAAATGGAACTTATTTATGGAAACAAACTCATCACCAAAGAAAAAATGGAACTTGAAATCTTTGAATACATCGAAATCTGGTACAACAAAAAAAGACGGCATAGTGCCCTGAGCTACCAAACAATAGAAGAATTTAATATTCAAAACAAAATTTATCAAAATGTAGCTTAACTTATACTGTACTTTTTATTTGCATATCCAAATAATGGTTTAATGCCTCTAGTAGCGCTTTTGAGTCAATTTAATCGTAATTGGCTCAAAATTCTTGTTGAAAAATCGAACTAAAAATAATCAATATTTAAATATTTGATTAATAAGTCTTTATATGCATAAAAAAAGAGACAACTACTTGATAGTTGTCTCATTAAGTACCATAACCGAAGAGATATCGAAACATTTGGTGGAAGATTTGGAAAAATTAATAGAAATAAGTAGCCCTGTTATGTGACAATGATGATCTTCCATACAAACACTTTTATCAATGATTTAATATGTTTAAATTAATTTAAATAAAATAAGAATTGGTAATTTCGATTTTAACTTTTAATCATTTATAGTTGTAAAATTTTTTCGCAATAAAATTTTTTTGTAAATATAATAATTAAATAGATATGGTTAGATCGTAGTTGGCTCCAACTGTCTTTACTTTTGAAATATATTTGATCGTAAATAATCAGATGGGCTTATTTTTCATAGATTTTCGATTTCTTTAATATTTTGTTTCCAGGTTATGAATAGATTCATTGTTTTAACGAATTTAAATATAAAAATGAAGGCAAAGAACGAGATTAACGAAGTATAGATAGAGTAATTTTCGAAAAAATAATACTGAACTACAAAAGTTAAAATATTGGTCAAAACGAAAGTCAGGGTAATTTTCTTATGCGTCAGTCCCAATTGTAAAAGGTGATGATGTATGTGGGATTTATCAGCTTTAAAAGGTGATTTTCCTCTCAGAATGCGGTCTGTGTAAACTCTCGCAGAATCTATTACGGGAACTGTAAATACAAACAGAATAAAGAAAATACCATAGGGAAAACGGGAAGAGGTGCTGTCGAACTTGGTCATGTAAATTCCAAGGCAGATCAGTAAATATCCCAAAAACAGTGAACCGGAGTTTCCCAGAAATATTTTATTTTTCTTGGCGAAGTTATATTTTAGAAAAGCGGCAATACTACCGATAAACAGCAAACCAATCTTTGCCAATCCATAATTTCCTTCGATCAGCATAATGATCAAGAACAGTCCAAATCCAATTCCGGCAACACTTCCTGCCAGACCATCGATCCCGTCAATCAGATTGAAAGCATTCACTGCTGCTGTGATCACCAAAACGGTCAGAAAATACTGGATATACAGGTTGATCTCATAAATCCCGAAAAGACCGTAAAGTGAAGTGATTCTTATACCTGATGTAGCAATAATCGTACTTACACAGAGCTGTATCGCCAGTTTATATTTGGCTTTGACATCTGTTTTATCATCTAGGGTTCCCACAAAAAGCATCACATAAGAGGCAACAATAATCGGAAGAATCTCTTTCCAGATGTTGTATCCCGATATACCCATCAATAGCAAAACGATCATTCCGATGACCGGTCCTCCTATGAGTGGAATGGCAGTTTGATGAACTTTCCTTGTGTTGGGAATATCTACCAGATGTAATTTTTGAGCAACAATTCTCATTAAAGGAATCGCACACATTGCCAAAGTGAAGGCAAGGATTCCGAATATTGATAATTCTATATAATTTTTCATAACGAGTGGTTTTAAGCAATTTTATTAGATTCGTTAAAGAGTTTTACGTTTTTTAGATGACCGACATTATATTTTTCCAAAATATCTTTGTCTAATTCTGAAATAAGCGGATAAACCTTAGTTTTCTGTTTAGAAGTAAATGTTTCTTCGATAAGGTTACTGTATTTTTTGGCGATTTTTTTCCAGGTATAACGTCGTTCTGCAATCTTTTTCATCTGACCGGCACAATTCTTAAGGTCTTGATCGGTTAATGTAGCAATGATGTTTTTCAATTCCTTTTCGTTGGAGAAATAAAAAGCCTGGTGCTCAGTTGTCGTCCGGTTGTACGAAACACCGTTACTGATAATGGGCAAGCCTAAGAACATCGCTTCAACCAGAGACGGGTTGGTGCCGCCTGCAGAATGTCCGTGGATATATAGTGAAGCATTTCCTCTGATCAGGTCGATGGTCTCCTGATTGTAAATAGGATCCAGGAGATTGATATTTTCAAATTTTGAATATTGCGCTTTCAGATCTTTTCCGTACTGACTGTTGTTCCAGTTACCCACCAGTACCAGTTTTCGGTCGGGAAGCTCAGAGAATACCTTTAAAATCGTATGAACGTGGTTTTCGGGTTCTATCCTGCAAACCTTAACGGCGTATTTCTCTGCTAAAAACGGATATGACTCAATATGCTGGAAAGAGGGAGCCAAATTCACTTTCGTATGATCGGCTCCGTATTCTATCACCCGGCTGATGGTTTTATATCTCAATGACGTATAATCCTGAATAGATTCGTTGTCAGAAATATCAATATGGGAAAATCTTACTGCCAGTTTTTCTGCCCACCACAAATATAATTTTGCAGCTAAAGGCCATTTATCCCTTTTCCATTCGATACCGTCAATAGAAATGATTATCTTTTTATTGGTCAATAATTTTACAAAGGGTAGAAGCCATGCTCCCGCCACACCCAAGACCAAAAGAACATCACTTGTAAACAGTGCGTGTAAAATAGATAAAGTGTCGTAGGGAATGCTTTGTATTCCATTGGCCTCTAAAGGTAGATACTTCAGTTTTGCTCCGTTCCATTCGTCCGATCTTTCCTCTTTGCTGTATTTTTTTGATGAACAATACACGGTGAAGTCATACTGATCGGAAAGTTCTTCTACAAGATGTGCGGCCAAGGTTTCAAAACCTCCGTATTTGGCTGGTAGACCTACTGTTCCGATGATCGCTACTTTTGTTTTCATAATTAAAGGATTTATATATCCTATTACTACTCACATTCCAAAATAAAATATTTTATTTAAAATATTGAATATCAATTATTTAATTGTTTTGTGATACTGTGCCAATTTCCAGAATATGGAAAAATAACTTATAAATTGGAAACGATCTTTACCGCTTCCTTTTCGAAATAGTCTTCAGAAAACTCAAGGCTCTTCTGATAAGACGCATTGCTGAAAGCGCTGTAAACGTTAGGATTCTCTAGAATGGAATTTAACTTTTCGGATAGCTCGTCCGTATTTTTGGAATTGATCAGAAATCCGTTCTTGCCGTTTGCTATCAATTCAGTGACACCACCAACCGGCGGAACTATTGATGGCAGGCGATAACGCATTCCTTCCAAAATCGTGAGACCGAAAGTTTCCACCCAGAGATCGGGCTGGGAAAGATTCAGTATGATGCTGGCTTCCTGATAAAAAGGATGAGTATCGGTCTGTGTAGGATAGATTTGCAAATTGTCAGATAGTTCTTCTCCCTGGCAATAATTTTTGATCTCATTTTCAGAGGCGTTTACCACCAGTTTGAAGATGTACTGCGGATTCTTTTCAGCCAGTGTAAAAAACTCGTTTACACCTTTATATATCTTGAGCGAACAGATCATCAAAACAATTTTTTCTGATTTTTCCCGATTTTGGAATCGGTCTGCTTGCTCTGTAAATTTGCTTTCCAGAACATTATATAGCAAAACCTGATTTTGGATAAGCGATTCCTGTTTCAAAAGAAATTCTGAAACAAAAACGATTTTAAAGGCCGTCATTTTTGCGACTCCAAAAAGAAAATTCTTAAAAAATCTTGGCTTTACGGACGTTTCGTGAATGTGGTAAATAATTTTGCATCCTTTTAGCTTTCCGGCAATGGCTGCACCAAAGGGTAAAACAGTATTAATATAAACAATATCGCTTTTTTTCAGAAAAAAGAAAAGCTTTATCATCAGCAAAAACTGGCTCAGGAAAAAATTGAAGATCCTGACTAATGAGTTGGGCGAAAAAATATACCAAAAAAAATGATTTTTAACCCCATTAATACCAGATAAGAAGCCTTCTCTTCCACCGGAAGTAAAAAGGTGGGTTTCAAAACCGTTTTTTGTCCACGCCTTCAAGAGCTGCATCAGAACTTTCGGGCTTCCGCTGTAGTCGTTTAAAAGATGTACTGCAACTATTCTTTTCATCTTAGAGTTTGTTATAGATTTGATTAAGATGTTCACCTCTTTTTTCCCAGGAAAATCTTTCCATATAGAGATTTCGAGCTCCGATGCTCATTTCTTTAAACAGATTTTTTTCTGAAAATAATCTGAACAGGGCAGTACTCAGCCCGTTCACGGTTTCGCTATATTCCTGCTGAGGTACCGTGAAGCCACATTTGTGATTGATAAATTCTCCAGGTCCTTCATTTTTCAGGCAAACAACGGGAAGTCCGAATGAAAGTGCTTCCGGAACGACCATTCCTGCACCTTCGTGAGACGGAAAAAGAAAAACCGAAGACCTGTCGTACAATTTCATCAGTTCGCGGCGGTCTATCCATTCGATGATTTCGATGTAGTTCTGCATATTATTTTGTTTGATCAAATCTTCGTAAAAATTTTTCTGTTCACCTGTTCCGACAAGAACCAATTTACAAATTGATTTGTCTTTTTCGGAGAGCTGGTTGAAAAAGGTTGTAAACGATCGTATAGTAAGATCAAAGCCTTTAAGCGGAACAAATCTTCCGACACTGATGGCTGTAAAATCCGACTTGGGAAGAATTTCATTTTTAACGTAGAAATCTTCGGAAGCTACCGACGGATAAATTGAATATTGATTTTCGTTGATCTTCAGTTTTTCAGGGACTCCGCTGTTCATACACCAGATGTGATTGGAATATTTAGCTGTTTTCTTTAATGAAGGCGAAAATTTCCAAAAGAAGTTTTTCACTATCCAGGTTAAACGGTCCTTGATCAAATATTTTTTAGAATAGTCTTTCAAATATTGTTCTGGGATCAATGGATGATGCCCAACCGGGCCCCAAACCATCGGTTTTTTAAGCTCCCACAAGAAACTCGGTGTCCAATCGTTATGGAAATTCACATTGTGAACGATGTCAAAATTGAGGTTTTGTTTTTTAATGAAAGAAATAATTCCTTTTTGCCAAAGATAGTAGTAGAGCATTGCACCACGGCTTCCTTTTTTCCAGAAGCGCATCCAGTATGGAAGATCGAAATAAAGAAACTGGATGTTTTTATAAACAGAATCAGGGTTTTCCGACATAAATTTTTCAATATGAGGTCTGTTGTTTTCCCTGGTAATGGCTATCACGTTCCGGAATCTTGCAATCTGATAGACAAAATTCCATCCCATTGCGTCTTCTGAGCCTTTATACGGATTTACGGCGTAGCAGGTTGCTAAAATCGTCTGTTTGGTAATCATTGGTTCTTGTTTTTAGAAGTTTTGCGGGAACACCTCCGATAATGCTGTTGTCAGGAAAAGATTTGGTAATAACGCTTCCGGCGGCCAAAATACATCCGTCACCAATTTCTACGCCATCAAGAATGGTCACCTTTGATCCGATCCAGCAGTTTTTTCCTATTCTGATTCCTTTTCGGTTAACGCCCTGATGTCTGATAGAAATGTCGAGATCTTCATAATTGTGATTTTCCGGATGGCAGCTAAGGTATTGGCCAACGATGCATTCGTCACCGATCTCCAGTCCGCCGGATCCTCCGAGATAAGCAAATTCTCCGATCCCGACATTATTTCCTATTTTAATTTTCTCTCCGATATTGTTAAAAGAAGTAGAAACGATTATTCTGCTGAAGGCGCCGATCGAAACGTTATTTCCGAACTCAATTCCGTGTTTTGCCAGTGCAGAAACATACACGTCATTTCCCAATCTCAGAAATTTTCCCCATTTCATTTTTGAAGTATTAAAGAAGCTTACGCGTTTTCCCAAGAGCATTCCTTTTGGGTTTCTGAAGTAAAAGATCAATTGTAATCCTCTGAAAAAACTCCAGAACTGAACCCAGACCAGTTGAAAAAGTGCTCCCGAGTTCAAAGCTTCATCCAAGGAGAAATCAGGATTTCTGAGTTTTATTATTTTTTCAACGATTGTTTTCATTTTTCTGTAATTATGGTGTTCATTATTGTTCCCAAAGTCCTGTCTAGATCATTGTTTTCTATGGCAAGATATTTTTCATTGTTATTTTGCTTTTGCAGCTTAGAAAACAATTGATTGTATTCTGCGGTCAGTTCGCAGATTGACTGATAGGAGAGTTCCTTTTTCCTGCTGAGAATTTTCTCAGGAGCAGCGTATAAGAAGAAATTAAACTTCGGCTTCATCAAAAGATGGTATCCCGATTCGGTCACTGCTTTGGGCAGCTGAATATTGCTTCGCTTTGCATCGGCGATGAAATCGAAATAGTATCTGTCGTACAAAACTATTTTCCCTCTCAATACATATTTCAGATAGATAATGAACTGACCGAAAATATAATCAGTATAATAATAGGCGAATCTTAAAAGGGAAGAGAATGAATTTTTATTATTACCCTGTCTCGGCATGGAATTGATGCTATCCAGATGCGCCTTTTCCTTACCTTTCGTCCATACACTTAAAATGGGAAGCAGGGAAGGTCTGTGTCTCAACACCTTTACAGGTCTGCGGTAACGTTTTTCAATCAATTCGGAGATCTCAGAGATAACAGTGGATTTTCCGGCACCGTCCACACCACTGAACGTAATGATAAAGCCTTTTGCTGAAAAAGAATCTTTCACATAAGAGACCAGATTTATCATCCTGTTAAAACCTTTGTTGTACGCTTTCATTTTTAGAGCCTTTATTTCTGTTGTTCTGTTTGTTATTTTTTCACCTTTCAACAGGTCTGAAACCATTGACTGGTATTTTTCCGGAATTTCGGCACCGTTAAGATTGTAGAACAGATCAATAAAACGAGCAGTATCTCCCTCCGAAGCGTGGAATACCCCAAAACTGTCCTGACGTCTGTTTTTCAGTATTTTGCAGGTATTCATCATCTGGAGATATTTCCATTTAAGCTTTGAGATCAGGTCAAGATTCAGGATTTCATCTTGAAGTGTGAGAATCCTTACCGATCTCATAAATGATCTTTTTACGACAGAAACCTTCTTCACTAGATTATGCTTCAGTACAAAATCGATCAATGTTGCAGATTCCTTTGAACGTAGGACCATATCAATATCTGAATTGGGTTCCAGTTCTTCGGGAGCTTCATTGTGAAATTTCAGCGTGGCATATTCAGTTTGTGACAGATGGTCAAAAATATCCATGATAAGCAATTGTCTTTCTGTTTTAACGTCCGTTACGAAAAGATTGAAGGCCTGAGACCAGGTTTGCAGAAGCCAGTGGATCTGAAGGTGCCACTCTTTCTGCTCAGCATAGACCTTAAGGTAGGATAATGTGTTGGTAAGAAGGTAAAACTGAAGATATTTTTTAAGTTCCCTATCCTCCAGCCGGAATGCCATTTTGTTTTTTTCTTCGATCTCCTCTTCAATTTCTTTCCATGATTTTTTCTGAATAAGAATGCCGTTTTGAATGATAAAGTGGAAAAAGTCAAATGCTTTCGGCCTTTTTGCTGAAGACAATTCCCAGTCATAGACAGCCAGTTTTTCATTGGTCACATAGCAATTCCAGGAAGTGAAATCACCGTGAGAAAAAGTTAGTTCTACGGTCTGGTTTTCATCATTATGTATTAGAACCTCCTTGATTTTTCTGATCAGATTGTTTGGTATTCTATCATCATTGATCTCAAGAAAGTCTCGTTTCAGTGTCTGAAAATAGTCCCAATCCGATACTTTGACGCTTTGTTGTGTTTTTTGAGAAAATGTTTTTAAAGCTCTAATATGAAATTCTGTAAACTCGTTCGTTCTGATCCCGTTCATGGAGATATCAGATAGTTTCAGGACATTTTCATTAACGAGAGAAGTAGCTGGAACAATGATGTCGTCATTAGTCTTCATCATTTCTATACTTTTAAATTCATTCTCAATCAATCGTTTTGCCGTTTCGGTCTCTGTGATTTTATAGAAGAAACCGTCAGCAAAAAGAAGAGCCTTGTTGTTGGGACCTACGGTTCCGGTGAATATCGCCCAATCACCTGCGATATCAAAGATAGGTTTTCCGTATTCTGTATAGTACACGGTTTCGTTTTTAAAAACCAATCTTTGAAGACGGAGTGCAAAAACGATTTGTACAACGTAAGAAAAAATTTTAGCTTTCGGAGTTGCCGCATTATAGAATTTCAAAAACAGCGGCTTTCCCGACTTAGAATTCCAGAACCACCTTACGCTTCCGTCGGGATTAAGGATGTAAGAGAACGTCGTTTTTTTTCTGTCGTCATGTTGTTGGGTAAACAATCTGTAGCCTGTATTTTTAAATAATGTTTTCATACCGAAGATTTTATACCAACAACAGTATAAAATATTTGCCATAAATTTAATAAACTGATTTATAGTATTTTAACATATCGATTGATCTAAATTAATTCCAAAATATGGAAAAAAGATTGTCATTTGGAAAGATGTCAGATTAAAAGCTCCGGTCTTTTCTTTCGCAGGACTATTTTCTGAAGCCTTGTAAGATGATGGTTATTTCTGAATGCCACCGAAAATATAATGATCTGATAAAACATAATTCCGTAATTGCTTTCCCCGAATATCCCGAATTCTGTAAAAGAATTGATGACGATAGGGATCAGAATTCCGATAAGCATCAGCTTGAGCTCTTTCTGTTCAGATAATATTGATTTGACGGTGAAAAATACCTGAAACAGAACGATCGTAAAACCAATAAATCCAAGATTCATCAGAACCTGCATAAAGGTGTTGTGCGTCATCTTTCCGGGATACGTATGCGCACTCTGGAAAAATTCCTTGTAATCGATCCTCATAAAACCGAAGCCTAAAAGCGGTTCCCGGGGCAGTCCTTCTGTGATGAGAGCCTGCCAGAAAGGAAGCCTTCCGGTGAGGCTCATTACTTCTTCCAGTCTTTCCTGATCGCCTCCTTTCAGAATTACAGAATACACCGCGAAAGGTGCTACAGCACAAACCACTCCAATGATGGCAAATTTCAATGTCTTTTGCTTGGTCTGATTGATATGGAAAAAGATGATCAGTAAAACGCCAATGAGAGATGATCTTGACCCCGTCATATAGAGAGCATACATAATGACCAGAATTTTTACAATGGTCCAGACCTTGTTTTTGAAACGGTACAGATCGAAAATAAGGCACGCACACCCCACGCCCGCTAACATTCCGAGTTCATTGGGATTCATCATTGTTCCGCCTAACCGGGCTTCCTCACCGCCGTCTGTAAGCCGGAAAAAAACATCGGGGTTCACCCACATCCCGATCACAAAAACAAGCTGAAGCACGAAGACCGTATTTCCTAGAAGATGATACAGCCGGATGTTGTGTCCTTCAAAGTAAATGTCCAGTACCTTTAAACTCTTAACAAAAAAATAAGCAAAAACAAAGCTCTGAAAGGTCATAAACCACTGCAATGCACTAAAACCGGGATTGGTACTCCAAGAAAAAGATAGAAAGCCTAATACGAGATATCCAATGTATAAAAGTGGTGAAAAGATGTTTTTGTAAACCAAAGAGTTCACAGTTCCGTAATTGATGATCTTGCGGTAAATCATGATAGAGGAAATCATCACGCCCATTCTTCCTACGATTTTAATTCCTCTTGTAATCGCCACATTTTCGCTCCAGGTAAAGAAGCACGCCACCATCAGCAACAGGATGATGAACATCTGGTTATTCAGATTTTTGAGAAATTTTTGATGTTGAAGTGATAATGTTTCCATTGTGTCAGGTATAAAGTTGGGTATTCATTTGCTGAAGAATTGTATTCCAGTCAAAGGCTTCTTTCACCATTTTCACTGCATTGTCACAGATTTTTTTATACTGCTCCTGATCTTTCCAGATGTCATAGATCTCATCAAAAGCCCTTTCTAAAAGCTTCGCATCGGGAAACGGAATATTGATGCCTGCATTGTACTTCTCAATGAGATAACCGATGTTTGTATTTTTTGTGACGATTGAGGGTTTACCAAAATTGGAAGCTTCTATCACAGAAACGGGCAAACCTTCGTTTCTTGAAGGGTGGACAAAAACATCCATTTTTTTGATCAGATTATTTTTTTCTTCTCCGAACTTGCTTCCTAAAAGCTCGATTTTATCTGAGACCTTGTGGGCATTGATCAATCGTTGAAGTTCGCTTTTCTGCTCACTGTCACCAATGATCCAAAATTTGGAATCGGGATGCCTTGTACTGAATCCAGAGAAGCTTTCCACTAAAAGATCAAGACCTTTTGTATGAATATCGAGCCTGCCGACAAAGCCAAAAATGATTTCTTTTTTTTCTGCATTAACTTGATGATCTTCGTTAAGCGTTTCAAATCCGTAAGGGATCAAAACGCTTTTATTATTCGGAAAAAGGGTCTGTAATCCGTCAACTTCACTTTCTCCGATACAGTGGATCTTTGATGCAGCGTCGATGAATCCTTTTTCAAAAAGATGGAAATAGATCTTCTTTCTCAGTCTGCTCTTGGCCATTGCTATCGTATTGTACGCACCATGCGGTGTCACAACATAGGCCCTTTTATTTTTGCGAAGAAACCTTCCCAAAGAAGAAAAAACCGGGATCCAGCCACCGTGAAGATGAAAAATACTTGACATATCACTTTTCAAAATCTCTTTTTTTAAATCTTCCGGAATAGAAAAAGGATTTCTTTTACGTTTAAAGATTTTAGTGGTGAATGATCTTTCGGGATAATTGACCTCTGTATTTTCAGAAATTCCCCAAACTTCCACATCAAGGTTGTTTTCTGCCTGTTTGCTTGCCATATTATAAACGACCTTGTTGACGCCGTTCATTTTTTCCGGGTTGGCTTTGCCTAAGACCACATGAATTACGCCCATACCGAAATCTGTTTTTTGTTAAGAAGAATCTTCCAGTACACAATCATAAGGATCTGATTGATCATCAGACCGCCAACGGCACCGTAAAGTTCGCCGTACTTCAGCAGGAAATGAAAACTTAACAGCGAGAAGACAAATGAAATGCAGTAGCCGGTAAAGAATGCTTTGTTCTGTTCCAGAACCCTGATGGAAATCCGTGTGGGGTAGCTGTACAGGATCACAAAGTACAGCACGGCAACCAGTTTGATCACAAATCCGTAATCCTGATATTTAGAGCCGCCCAGCAACATGATCAAAGGTTCGGAAAAAATGAAAAAAAATGTGATAAGAATGCCTACAACCATCATTCCCTTAGATAATTGAAAGAGCAGGGTTTTCTTTTCCTCTTTTTTATTTTGATAGTAGAGTTGTGCGGTTTTAGGAAGATAATAATTTTCTACCGTCTGTAAAATCACATTGATGACACCAAAGAACGATTGTACCAAACGCAACGCTCCCAAGGCATTGATTCCCAAATAAATTCCAGCTACAAGTGTAAAGAAATTACTTGAAGACCACTGTACGATCGAGGCACTGAGCAGCCATTTTCCCTCTTTAAAATGATACTGCAAAAGATCTTTGTTTCTTAAACTGAATTCTGCTTTTCTAAGACAAAAGAAAATTCCGGGAATGGAGGAGATGATGTTGATAATTCCCACAATTAATAAGCTTTTTCCTAAAGTGAAGTTGGTCTGAAATATAATCAGCGGAAAAACCAGAAGGAATAAACTGTCGATAAGCACCACAAGTTTTACCATATCAGTGGCAAGCAATATTTTTCTAAGGAAATCCTGAAATAAATACGCAGAAACAAAGATGATAATGGCCGGTAAATTAGCTTTAAAAAAATCGATTGAAAAAATCGGAAGAAATTTTGCAGCACACATCAATAAAGCGAAAATAAAAATCAAAGCTAACGAGGTCTGAAAAACGAATCCTAAAGACCTTTTGCTAAATCCTTTCGCCGCAGAGATCTGAAAAGGCTGAACGATTAGGGCATTGAAAATCCCCACCAAAAGATAGGTGACCAAAAGAAGGGTAGAGAATAACCCGAAATCCGGGATACTCAGTTTTCTTGCCAGCAGAAAAGTGAGCAGAAAATTGCTCCCGCTGAAGATCAGCTGGTCTGTAAAAACCAGAGAAGACGGTGTATGCAATATTTCTTTCAGTTTTTTCACGATCTGAATTTGTTTATGAGACTTTTGACTGTGGTTATCAAACTTGGGTTATAATTTTCTTTATTTAAGACGAACCAAAGATTCGTCAATTGATATTCGTCTTTAAGAAGTTCTACGTTCATAATGCTTTTGGCAGGGGTTTCTCTGCTGTCGAGCAGAAAAAGATTCTGATCAGCCAGCTTCAGGAAAAGCAAAGGGAGTTTTCCCTGTCTTATTGCTTGGTTATTGATGATGCAGATGTCATTTTCTGCCATTTTTCCCTTGATCAGGGACTGTACTTCCCGGGTGGTAAGTTTTAGGTTTTCTTCCGCTGACAGGTTGATGTATTGGTTGGCAACCGACTTTTCCAAATTTCCTGCAATATCTACCAATAGGACTTTTCTGGATTGTGCCTGTAATGCATCAATCATATTTTTTGAATGAAAGCGGTGTTCTTTTGCCCGGTCATTAGACGTAATGCAAATGATGTTTTTATCTTTGATGATACCTTTGAGCTCCATTTCCAGGATATTTTCAAGGAAATGATGCATTATTTTTTCTTTCTTTTTGATAAAGGGCGTGGTAAAGGCCACCGGAATCGCACTGTTCTTTTCAATGGTATAGACATCATTGACTTTGGCTTTTGCAAAATGCACGGCGTAGATCAAAACGATGGAAGCGATCATACTCATAATTGCGGCGACGATAATGATGATGGAACGCATTGGTGACACAGGTTTGCTAGGAAGCTCGCCTCTTGTAATGATTTTATGGAAAGAAATTTTTGCCGACTTTGCGATCTCTGCATCAATCCTTTTCTCATTCAGGAAGTTGTAGTTTTTTTCGTAGAGATTAAACTCGCGATTCATGATATTGAGGAGTTTCTCTTTTTCGGGAAGCCCGATGAAGGCTTGTTCCGCCACTTGAATATCGCGGTCGATATCATTGTATTTTATCTGTAGGTTCCTTTGCGTGTTCCTTATACTTTCGGTTTGGTAATCGGTAAGATCTTTTAATTTGGCGTCGATGATCTTTACCTTTTCGTGTTCAGGGGTATAGGTCAGCAGAAGTTCTTTCTTTTCTGCCTGCAGCTGCTTCATATTTTTCACCATCTCTGTGGACAGGAGATCGTTGAACGCTTCGAAATTGGTTGCCAGATCGAGGTAATTGTCTTTTCCTTCGGCAATATAGCTGTTGAGGTTTTTGATCGCATCAAGATTCATCTTGAGATTGCTTTTCTGGATCTTCAGCTGTGAAATTTTTCTGAGATCAGTTTCGGTTTCCTGGGGAATGTTAATGATGTTTTCCTTGTTCCGGTAATTTTCGATTTGGTTTTCTGCGTTTGAAAGCTTGCTATTGGCCTGTCCTATCTCATCTTTCAGGAAATCGACCGTTGTGTTGGCAGCCCGGTATTTATTTTCAATATAATCCTGGATATAGGTTTCTGCGAGGGTGTTTACCAAAAGGCTTGCTTTTTCCGGCACATTGCTTTTATAATTGATCCTGATGACGGGAACGTCCTTATCCACTGAAACGATATCAAGGTTTTTGTTTATTTTATCCAGCAGTTGTTCCCTGCTCAGGAATTCCACTTCATACTGATCGATAATTTTGGCAGCAGGTCTTGATTTGAGATAGTCTTCGTTTTTGGAGATCAGTATTTTTCCGCCATGGATGTCTACCGGTGTTCCTAGAGTCCCTTTTATTTCTTTTGCTGAGCCGGAAGCAGTGATCGTAAAGGAGTGATCTGAGTAGATGTTAACCCCAAATTTTCTATCGTCTATTTTATCATCTGTAAATGTTCCTTCCACCTTTATAGGGGAGTTCTCAAACAATTCTACAGAGCGGACTTTTCCTTTTCGGTAAATCTCTGTTGAAAAAGGCAGCTTCTGCAAGGTTTTTTCGATGAGCGAAGTGGATTTCAACACTTCGATCTCCGTACTGATCTTGTTGGCAGAGGCAAACACGTCAAAATCCTTAAAAAGATTGGCGCTGGGAACCCCTTCCTGTGTATCTGCAAGTTTCAGTTTGGCTGTGCTTTCATACATTGGCGTTACGTAGTTCAGGTATTTCCTGGCTGCCAATACAGCGAGTACCATTGTTATTATAACGATGGGAAAACCTCTAAGAAGTGGTTTCAGGAACCTTACATTTTCACTGTTCATTTTACTGTTTTTTTTATAATAATCCTATTACAATCGCAGCGGCAGATACCACTGTGGTAAAAGGAATAATGGTAGAGATCCTCTTATCAAAATCTTTACTTTTCTTAGAGGGTACAATGACATAATCTCCAGGGTGAAGAACAATATTCTGGTTGGGAACATCTTTCATTTTGGTAAGATCAATATTGGTAACTCTTACATTTTCACCTTCCTGCCTCAGGATTTTAACCGATTTCAGATTGGCATACATCTCAAATCCCCCTGCTTTCGAAACCAGCTCTAGAAGAGTATTCTGATCTTTGTCGACCTGGATCACGGCAGGATTTCTTACTTCGCCCATCACAGCGATTTCTTTATTGAGGACCTTTACATCCACAATCGGGTTGACAAGCCATTTTTTCAGTTTTGTCTTGATCTCATCCTTTAATTCCGGAACCGATTTTCCGATGACAGGTGTTGTTCCCAATCGTGGAATTTCTATATTGCCGGACTTGTCTACCAAAAGCCATTTTCCATAGACTTCGTTGGAGTTATAGATCCCATACACCGAGCCTACACTCAGATCATCCTGCCCCCACACGGAAAGTGTGATCTTATCATCTTTCCTGATTCTGTATTCATAATGGGGATCGTAGCTGAAATCCTGCATATTACGGGAAACCTGCTCTTCTTCCAAGATATTATACGTCTTACAGGAAACCAGAAGAAGCAGAAAAAAGGATGATAGGATGAGTTTTTTTAACATAACATTTAAAATAAAATTGAAAAGAATTTTCGGAAGTTTTTCAGCTTATTCTGTGACATTTCTTCCTTGATCTTCAGTATTTTCTCTATAGTCTTCGTCATTTTCTCGCAGACATCAGCATCTTTTACAAGATAGTCGAAGGCACCGTACTTGAGTGCATTCACTGCGGTATCTATATTTTCCTGCGCAGAAACCATAATTACATAGATATTGGGATCATATCGCTTTATTTTTTTCAACACTTCAAAGCCGTTCAGTTCTTCCATATTGTGATCCAGAAAAATAATGTCAGGTTTTTGATGAAGTGCATCGAGGCAGTCTTCCCCATTGGCGAACGTTGTGATATCTTCGTAATGTTGATTTCTCAGATATTGCTCATATACCGTTGCACAAAATCGATCGTCGTCTACAATAAAGAATTTTAAATTTTGAGTATTTGTTTCCATTTTATTTATTTGGAAACAATATCTCTATTAGTATGCCTTTAATTAAATAATTGATTTTCAATATTTTAAATTGAGCCAATTTTCCAAATTATAGACTAATTCCGTATTTTGGAAATTCTTCAGTACAATTCCCGTTTCATTTGCTCAATAGCCGTTTCCAAAGTTTTCCTTATATCTATAAAACTATGGTAAAGGACGGGAAGCTCTTCTGTCATTTCCTTCGCATCGATCTCAAGTCTTTTCACGCTTTCGTCTAAAGAATGAATTCCGACACCTTGTATGCCCGGCTTAATTTTGTGGACGAGCCTTGCGATCTCCGCATAGTCTTTATGATTAAACGCCTGGTCGATCAAGGCAATCGTTTCTTCGGTTTGGACGATGAAAATGGAGATCATTTTTTTGACGAAATCATCGTCTCCCCGGCTTAGAGCCTGAATATTTTTAAGATCATATACTATTTCGCTCATTTCGGATAGATGGGTGTTGGTTGTTTTTTCGCTTCTGGTGTATTTGTAGATGATCTGGCGAAGATCTTCTTCATTGAATGGTTTGGTGACATAAGCGTTCATTCCTGCCGAGATGCAGTTGTCGATTTCAGTTTTAAAAGCATTTGCGGTGAGGGCAATGATAGGAGTTGTACTTCCCAGTTCATTCCTCAGGATCTTAGTGGTCTCTATTCCATCCAGCTCCGGCATCTGAATATCCATCAGAATAATGTCAAATTCCTGCTTCGAGAGGATTTCCAATGCCATCCTTCCGTTGTCAGCTTTGGAAACCTGGCATCCGAAGTAGTTCAGCGATCGCTCCGCAACCAGCTGGTTAAGCTCATTGTCTTCTACCAATAGAACGTTGATTCCTTTTATGGAGATATTTTCTGGCTGCTGGATACTTTTTGACTGATTGCTTTCTTTACCTTTATCCAGATTTAAGAAAATGGTAATTTCTGTTCCTACATTTTTTTCGCTTCTGATCTGTATTTCTCCTTTCATGAGGCCGATCAGCTGTTTGGTAATTGCCATACCAAGACCGGTACCTCCATATTTTCTTGAGACCGAGCTGTCTTCCTGGTTGAATTTTTTAAAAATATCTTTTATATAATCTTCAGTCATTCCGATCCCTGTGTCCTTAATACAGATAGAGATATGCTGGTAATTTTTAAAATCCTTGAGCACTTTGCACGTTATGCTTATTTGTCCTTTATCCGTAAACTTCAGTGAATTACCAACAATATTGAATAGGATCTGCTCGATCTTCAAAGAGTCTCCCTTCAGTTCAGGACAAAGGTCTTCAGGGAATTGCGCCTCTAGTTTGAGCTTTTTCTGCTTAGCTTTAGGATCTAAGATCGTGATCACTTTCTGAACACTCTCTGATAGAGAGAAGCTGTGGTTGTCCAGGGTCATTTCACCGGATTCTATTTTGGAGATATCCAAAATGTTATTGATGATCGAAAGTAGATGCTCCGAGGCATTGAAGCTGTTTTCGACAAACTGTTTCTGAGTGTCGGTAAGCTCAAGTCTTTTCAGCTCCCGTAAAAAACCTAGAATTGCATTCAGCGGTGTTCTGATCTCGTGGCTCATATTGGCCAGGAAAACCTCTTTTGCCTTGGAAGCTTCCAGTGCATTGGCCTTTTCCAGCATCAGGTCCTCCTCCAGCTTTTTCTGGTCTGTGATATCGAGATGGATCCCTATGGAACCGAGCTGATTGCCGTTGTCATCATAATTTGGTGCACCGCTGATCGCCCACCATCTTATTTCGCCTCTCTTGTTTTTTACAGGCATCTGGTATACACTTGAAACGCCTTTTTTGCGCAATTGGATTTGCTCCTTCACAAATGCAATATTGTGGTCACCCTGTAAAAATAGAAGCGTAGGATTCTTACCGATCAACTCATCTGCATCGTAGCCGGATACATTACAAAAGCTCTGATTGGCATAGCGGATGGTCTCGTTATTGTCTACTTCCAGCAGTCCCAGATTCATATTGGCAATAATATTCCTGTACTTTTCCTCTTGTCTTTTGATGTGGTCCTCTATTTTTTTTCTGTCTTTCAAAAGTTCGGAAAGGTATAGGGACAGTTCCTTAAGATCGTCTGATTTTTTTGCTTCAATCGTAGTATCCAGAATTTTCAGTGATTTATAGAGGTTAGAGATCGATTCCTGCTTCAGCTCGTTCTCATTTTTAAGATCCTGATAGAGTTCCTGGTATTCCACTTCGCTTTGTTTGAAGGCATGATCCATCAGTTCTTTATCCCTTTCAAAAGATTTATAAGACTGATTGACCGCACGAATGAAATTTTTGAATTGCGGATGGGACTTACACTCTTCTGTAAGATGTTTGTTGATCTGTCTGTTGAGCAGATTGTGAAACTCGGGCTCCATAATTATTCTGTTTCATTTAATGTAGTAATGGTAATGGTCTGGTTGTGAAGCGCACAGTCATCAAACGGTTTCAACGGAGAGATTTCTCCATAGGAATAGAAACCGGAGATCACGGTCTGCGGACCAAATATGTCCCTAACCATCTCCACCTCCTCGCTGATACGTTCGCCCAAAACCAGTTTTCTTCCCACACAACTGATGATAACAGCCATTTTTGGGCTGTAATTTGGGCTCATTTTAAGACATTGTTTGGCGGCAGCACTGGCAGCATCGGTCAATCGATCCATATTGGCCTTCATAAATCTTACTTTGGCCCCTTCAGGAAGATCACCGGCGAAGATCATCATATTGTTTTTCTCATTGATGGACAGGATCGTTCTCACCACATGAGTTTCATCTTCGGAAGACCTCATTGACAAAGGGAAGAGCAGGGCAGAGCCAGGCAATTCTTCGGCATATTTTCCAAGGTATTTTTTGTAGAGGTCCAATGCATTTTTATGGTCTATCTCATAAAGGATATTATTGGACGATTTGGTAACGGTTCTTTCCAATCCAAAACTTTCCCATCCTCCGCAGGAAGAGTGAGACAGTTCCAGATGGTCACCGTAAAAGCCAATGGCCACTATTTTATTGGGCTCCGGCGTCTGGTTGAGGCCTACGGATGTTTTCTCAAACCGGTCTCCGTCTCCTGCCAATCCACCTGAAACCAGTACATGGGGTGGACGCATCTTGTTGATTCCTTCTACGAGCTGACTTCCATTGACCTTGCTTCCGTCAGAGAGGACAAAGACCCATTTCAGGTTTTCTTTGTCCAGGGTTTGCATTAGTGCGCTTCCTGCCTCAAAACTGTTTTGGAAATCTTCAATATCGATCTGTGTACTTTTGATGTGTGATCTTGAAAATTCAATGACCGTCAATGCGACCGTGTTGTCATGTACTTCATCCGAAAATATCTCTCCGGAAGAAGAGGACAGCGCAATATCGGCATTGGGGAATTTCTTCTTTAAAAGCAAAAAGAAGTCACTCTTCTCAATAATGGCCCTGACACCATATCCAAGGATCAACTGAGCCTTATGATAGTCCAGGTTTTCATCATTTCTTTCAGAGATCCACGCTCCGTCCGAAAAAAGTAATTTGGCGACCTTCATAGTTATTATTTGTTTTTAGTTTTTTATTTTTTTGCTTTCAGCATTGTTCATCAGGTTATAGATCGTTGATTTGCCTATATCGAGAATCTTTGCGGTTTTAATGACATCATTGTTATTTTTCTTAAGAAAATGAAGAATAATTTCTGTCGTGTATTCCTTAAGTGTTTTCTGCTGATCAAGAAAGACCTCGGATTCCTTCTCGAGGCTGTAAAAACTGATATCTTCTGCGGTGATCTCATTTTCTTCTGCCAGTACACAGGCTAGATCAATAACGGACTTAAGCTCTCTCACATTACCGGGAAAGCTGTATTTGAGAAGTTTTTTTTTGGCATCAGAAGATATAGTAAGAGGTTTTATCCTGTTTTCTTTTGCGAACAGGTCTATAAAATGTTTGGCAAGGATCAAAGTATCCTGATCCCTTTCCCGTAGTGCAGGCAACTCTATAGGAAGACCGACCACCCGATAATAGAGATCTTCCCGGAAATGTCCTTTTTTAACCTCATTGGCCAGATTTTTATGGGTGGCGATGATGAGCCTTACATCCAGTTTTATCTTCTGACTTCCGCCCACACGCGTAATTTCTCTCTCCTGCAAAGCGCGGAGCAGTTTACTTTGAAGATTGAGGTCCAGTTCTGCGATTTCATCCAGGAAGAGGGTTCCGCCGTTCGCCTGTTCGAATTTCCCTACGGACTTTTCTGCAGCTCCTGTAAATGCTCCTTTTTCGTGACCGAAAAATTCGCTTTCCACCAGTTCTTTTGGAATCGCTGCCATATTCACCGCTACAAAAGGTTTATTCTTTCTGGGAGAATTATAATGAATGGCTTTTGCAACGACCTCTTTTCCCGTACCGGTCTCTCCTGTAATGGAGACATTGATATTGGATCTCAGGGCTTTATTGATCTTAGAGAAAATAGTCTTAATAGATTCGCTCTGCCCGATGATGGTTTTCTCAAAGCTGTATTTTTTTTCAAGCTCACCTTTCAGCTCTTCCACTTCCTGTTTCAGTGTGATATTTTCATTGAGCCTGACGATAGCGTTCCATAGTAATTCTTTGGTATGCTCATTCTTTACGATATAGTCCTTTGCGCCCTGCTTAAGAAAATCGATGGCAACAGAGATATTCTCCTGGCCGCTGATCACAATGATCGGCAACTCCGGGTATGCGCTTTTGATCTGCCTGAACAGTTCATCGCCCTGAATATCCGGCAACCCAAAATCGATGCAGATAATATCCGGATTTTTGTAGAGCTGTGCCAGAGATTCTTTGGCGGTAGAAAATAACAATACTTCATAATCAGGGTTGAGCTGAAGATGGTATTTTAACATTTCCCCGAAAAAGACATCATCATCTACTAAGAATATTTTGGTCATTGTGGTGTGTTAAAAATATATTCTTAAAAATAGTGGTTTTTCTTCATATAATGATATATTTTATTTGATTAAGTATCAATAATGTTTTATTTTAGAATGTTTTTAAATTTAATAGGCTTTTGGTGCATAATTCATTAAATCAACATACTACCGTATCTTTGGTCATTAAGTGCCCTTTCCAGGAAAGAAATAGAATTTTTACGTACAGGACACCTTGTCTGTCAAAAATGCAAATGATTAAAAAATGGAAGATTATCTTTGCACTAAAGAACCTGGTTACTGCAATATTGTTATTGTCACTGTACATCCATTTGGGATATTGCTCCCCGGACAAATTCGGTCATCCTACCCGTGGTGATCTAAAAAACCATCCGAAATTTCGAATGGTTTGATCATATTTATTGAAGGGTTATAATTGATCTGGCCTTACTTTTTTAAAGGTATGAATTTTCAGTACCTGACCCTTTCTCGTCCGATCGGTGTGTCAAAAAAAACCGAATTATCTTTTAAGTTTGACGAGCATTTTTTTTGTGTAGGCCTTATTTTCCGAGTCGGTAACCCTTAGCAGGTAATAGCCTTTGATTTCCAACGGCAAATCAATTCTCACTTCTTCGGACGGGCTGAAATTCTTCTCTAGAACACGGATACCATTAAGATCGAAAACATCAGCCTTTACGATCTGCTTTCTTGTATACTCCGATCCTTTTCGGTGTTCCAGTCTTATGAAGGCAACATCATTTACCGGGTTCGGATACAGCTGGACAATTGTAAGCTCTTCTTCTATTGCCTTGGACTGGATCGTATTGGTTACGGTGTTGGTTCTCATGGTCCTTTCATCATCAAAGGCGATCAAGGCACTGTTCATAATTTTTGTTTCTTCGGCCAGGCCTTTTTTAGGAAGGACAGAGAACGTCACATATCCTTGCGAAGCTTTTGAATCTGTTTCAGTAGGGGGCAGGAAAACGTTTTCCAATTTGAAAGTGACCTTATTATCAACAATTTCGGTCGATATATTATCGTGGCTTGTAGAGACTACCTTGAAGGTATTCATATCGACTTCCTGCGGCATTGTATCAACAATCGATACATTTTGGGTTGCAAAATTCCCTACATTTTCAAATCTTATCGTATAGGTAAGCATTTGATCAGGTAGGATATAACCTTCGTCTCCATATCCTTTAGGATAGACCAAGATATCGTTCGGGTCTATTGCGCCATACACATTGTATTTTTGGATCAATAGGTTGTCTTCCAAATTGCAGTCTGTGGAAGCATTTACAATTTCACCTTTGAATTCCAGTTCATCATTGATCAGAACCGACGCGTCGGTACCCGTCATAAAGCTTATCACCTTGTTGTTGAAAGGATTCAGCGCTCCCAGACTCCATGAATATCTTGTATAATTTTTAGCATTCACTACGAATGTTCCCTGTTGCGTAATTGGAGAGGAGGGACTCGAGATGCTTACCGTTGAGGGAACTACAAAATTCAGCACACTGGAAGCAGACATATTGCGGGACTGGTTGCTCACCACTATTCTAAACTGGTTATTGGTATATCCTTTTCGGATGGCAGTTCCTCCCATATTGATTTTCAAATCTGTATCATTGCAGGCAGAGGTTGCAGGAATGTATATTTGCTGGGATGCCTGATAGTTGGTCAGGTCAAATAGTTTAGACCCTGAATTCAGCCCGTTTTCAGCTAGGACCTGTAACTCAACATTATTTTGAGTGGCATAAAAGCTGAATGTTCCTGTATCATTTGAATATACTTTGGCGTTTGTAGGCACTACTTTTATGGCAGCTCTTGAAACAGTTGGTTCAGTGTCTTGTTTCACGCCGTCATTGTTGCTGTCAAAATATACGATCCCTTTTACCTTCATCTGTTGAGGTTCAACGATTTCAAGGATCTGATCGATCGAAACATTATTTATCTTCTGGATAATTCCGCTTGCCCATTTCACGGTGATGCTGTTAATGGTTGTGGCATTTCCCAGACCAAAATGCTGCGTATAGCTGCTTTGTCCACCAAAACCACTTTGGCTGTTCACCTCTCTCATCTGCGTTCTGCTGCCTGTTTCAACAAATATTTTTGATCCTATGGCAGAACCGTTGCTTTCTGTGGCCTTCAGGTTGATTTCTATCCATTTATTGGTATTTCCGTTGTTGACGAAAATATGATTTTTCTGATTGGAATGTGTCGCCACGGCCAAGTCCAGGTCTCCGTCGTGATCATAATCGCTCCAGGCGTGACCAAAAGAAAGCCCGAAGTTGTAGGTAATGGCCTCATCCCTGTTTTCCGTAAAATTTCCGTTTCCATCGTTAAAATATAGAAACTTTCTGATCTTGTCATTGGTGACAAATAGATCCAGGTCGCCGTCATTATCGATATCTGCAAAGCTGCATCCGTGAGAGCTGCCTCCCTGATTGACAATAGAATTGGTTACTTTCTGAAAATTTCCGTTCCCTAAATTTTTATAGAGAAAATTGGTCGTTGTATTGGAATTGGTGACAAACAGATCCAAATCACCATCATTATCAATATCTCCCCAGCAACTTCCCACGGATTTTCCTCCTTCCTGGTTGATAATGTTATTTTTCTTGGAAAAAGTACCGTTCCCATCATTATGGAATAAAGAATTTTTGTTACCAATACCGTTAGGTACAAACAGGTCCATCAATCCGTCCTGATCGTAATCTGCCCACGTTGGTCCAAGAGAAGAGTTAGCTTCCAGTGGAATAGCATCTGTAGATTCTTTTACAAAACTTCCCGTGCTGTTATTTCGGTGCAGTTCATTGTATTTTGTAGGAAAATAATTGCACATAAATACATCTGCTTTATTATCATTATCATAATCCGCAAAGGCACCACCGTGATAATAAGAAACATCCTGGGTGAAAGATTTGGTATTGTCTGCCACCAAAGTTCCGTTATCATTTCTGTAGAATTTATTCGGGTTTCTGGTATTATTGAGAACCAGAAGATCTTCATCCCCATCATTGTCCACATCTGCCCAGGTGCTGCTCATCGATACGCCATCTTCAGGTAAAGCCTGTCCGGCGGTAAAGCCTCCCGTTTTATTGTTCATAAAGATCAGATTAGGCGCTGTGAGTCCCATGTCCGTCACATAAAGATCATCGTATCCATCATTATTGATGTCTATCCAGCTGATCGTCCAGGAGTTGGTGGTAAAAGAATCAAATAGCGGATTATCCAAGCGGGAAAATATCAGCTTTGAGGTATTGGAGGTCTGTACGGATACTGAATTGGCCATGGTAGATTGCTGCGTCTCTCCATTCACCTTTCCTGTAATAACGGTTTCTACGGTCGCATTAAGCGTGGTCCCTACCAATTCCCCGTTATTGGCTCCCACGGTGGCCACTACTTTTGTTTCAACCTGATATGTGGAATTGGGCTGGAGGGTCGGCAAATTATTGTATGTTACCGATGTTTTGTCATTGAGTTCTGTAACAGTCCCCTGTGTCTGGGATTGGTTGGGATTGAGCAGTTTGGATTCTACCACTTTCAGCCCTTCCTGTACGATAACCTCAACTGAGGGGGTGGTCACTTCTCCACTCGTTTTGATCTGCGAGATCACGGTCGCCTGTTCGGTAGGGATCAGCGTGTCATCACTTACAGTGCTTGTCTGGGTGAAAGAATGTCCCAGGGAGCTTCCCGTATAACACATCCAGTTATCATTGAAATTGCTGTTCATCACGGCAATATCATTATTGCTTTCAACGATCAAATATGGTCTTTCCGATCCGGAAGGTGTTCCTGTCCCGTTATAAAATGCCTTCCATTCAGTTAGACTTACAGAGCAGTCGGCATATTTTTCAGGTGCAATGGTAAATGTTTTGCTGAATTTTGTTCCATTTGTCAAAGCATCTTTGACAGTAACGGTAGCGCCTGTCTTTGAAAACAGATACAGATGAGAAAAGGAGCCATTGTACTTTGAACCGGTCAACGGGTTGGTGACATTGATCTCATTTCCAGGAGGCGCAATATAGATTAGGAAGTTTTTCCCTGCTGTCGTCCCGCTTTCGGAAGAGACCATCGTTGCCATATCGGAGGTACCGGGTGAACCGGTCTCGAACCAGTTCCCTTCAAAAACGGACACCTTTTTCCCTGCTGAGCAGGTAATTCTGAATACGGTGGGGTAGGAAACGTTCCCATTGGATCTTCCCACCCAGTCTCCGGCGGCCAATCGGTTAAGGGAGAACGTTTTTACGGAGACCCAATTCCCGTTCACATAACGATCCAGGTTTACCGCATTGGCGTTGTCCCAACTGACGATCCTGATCTCCTGCTCACCTGCAGCCTGGTAGGGAACGGTGAAATACATCAGCTCTCCGGAAGAACTTCCATTTGAGGTAGGCACATAGCCGCCTCCGTCCCTTTCATTTCCGAATAAGGCACCATATTGCATGGTTACGGGCTTGTTGGCGATCAGCATATAGGTTTCCCCGGATACCATGACATCCCTTCCTTCCGCAGAGCCATAGATCAGGTCCTGACCGGCATTTAACGTTTTGGAAAAGACCTTCACCGCATTTTCCGCATTGACATCGGTAAATCCCGTATTGGTTTTAGGCTGTGTACTAATTTTATAGAAGTCGATGACCGTATTATTCTGATACGCAAATACATTGATATCTCTGTTAGAGGATGATATCATCGGAGCGTAAACAATAAATTTCTGCCCTATGGAACTTTTATCCACACTTGGGATCCAGTCATGCTGCCAGTCGCTGTTGGTGCTCTGGGAGGCATACACCAGCTTGTTGGATTTTACGATGAAATAATCTCCATCCCATTTTAAAACACCACCGGACGCATAGCGGGCATCATCATTGATCCCGTTGTCCTTGATGTAGAGGACATAACTCTGTCCCGCTTTTAAGATCCCTGTCTTGGAGTCATCCGTGTCTCCGTCCGCACCATCATCAATAATATTAAATTCGGTATCATCGTAGATGGCGGTCACGATCAGGCAGACATTTCTTTGCACTGCGTCATTATTAGGAGGAACGTAGATCTGAAAATACGTGGAAGGTTCCCCAGTTGCGTAAAGATCATTTACCCCTAAAAAAAGAATAAATAAAAAGAGTAAATTTTTCATATGTAATCAGTATTTTTAATTATTTGATTCATTAATCAATACATGTGCTATATTTAAAAATGACTGATTTTCAGGTGTTTAATTTATTTTGGGTTTTGTTGGAATTCCAAAATTTAGATTTCTTTTCATTTTTTGGAATTTACGTAGATAAATTTGGATTAGGTTAGTGCAAATATTTAATCTACCAAATCAACATTATAAATATGATTTGCAATCAATTTAATTCGTTTATATCTAGTAAAAAAACTGATCTATAGATAAAAGTTTATTTTTCAAATTATCAAATACAATAAAAATGGCACCAACTGTCTTCAGTTGGCGCCATTTCCGTAACCGAAGAAATATCGAAACACTTAGTGGAAGATTTAGAAAGAATTGTAGAGTTAAATAATCCTGTCAAGGGACCAAGACAAGCGTATCTTCAAACACTTTTATTGATGATTTGATTCGTTTAAGCCAAATTAAAAAAGAATTGAATATTACTATTTTTTTGTAGTTATAATGTTTTTTGCAATTTAATTTTTAACATTTGAAATAAATCGAAGTTGACATAGTTTTGCTTTAGTTTACTTTCATTGTCATTACTCAATACAAACATATTTTTGTGCAGAATATTATAGAAAACATAATCTGTCTATTGATGATGGGCTTATCCAAAGATATAATTTAGTACATTCAAATATCTTGTTGCCTTCTTTTAACCAAATCTTTTTATTGTTTTCATCTTATCATATTTCTCATCCATATCTCCATCTATGTTTCCAATAGAGTTAAGAAATTCAAAAAATGCTACTCTTTTATATACTAAAATTGATTTTGAAATCAGCTTTTTGAAAATTTCTAATTCATCAAACCTTAAATCGGCAAATTTTGCCCTTAGAACGGTTTCTAGCTTTCCTCTTTTTTGATGGCAGTTTCTGCAAAGGCACCTTAAAGAGTCAAGAGGGTATTCCCACGGTTCTCTCCCGTATTGGTAATAGCAGTGATGAACTTCTAAATTTGTGGATGCACCGCAATCTTGACAACGGTACCCAGCGTTTGATTTGACAAGATTTCTTTTATCTTGCCATCTTATATCTTGGAGTTTATCAGAATATGTTTTGAGAGATTCTTTACTGCCATCGATGATTTCCAAATTCTCATCGTAGTAAAAACCGATATTCCAAGCGTTTCCGAGCTCGTAAAAAAAACCAAAAGAGAGCACTATATCTTCAAATTCTAAGTGTTGTTTTTGATCTCCAAAATTTAAAATATAGAATAAACCTCCTTCTGTCGTAATCACAAATTCACTTTCATTATGATATTCTTCTTCTCGTTCCAGCCATTCTTCGATGGTGTAGAAGTGGGTTTCTCCCATTATATCATTTTTTTCTAGCCATAATTTGAGGGTTTCAATCAACTTATCTCTTTTTTCTTTCATAATCTTTCACAGGTCTAAAATTATAATTTGCTTATTTCCCATTCATATAATTAAACCTAAAATCCAGTTGCTCAATATTATCTATTGATATAAGTTCTGAACCAAAAGGGTCTTCAGTTTTTCTGAGATACTTTATGTATGCGCTAAGTCTTTCATCCATAAACTGATTGGAAGTAGGGATAACGAAAGAATGTCCCATTAAAGGATAACTGTAAAATCTAAATTCTTTATCAACTTCATCACTGTAGTCTGTAAATCTTATCTGTGGAATCAATAAATCTTCTGTATTATAGAGTACTGCTTTAAATTTTGGAACCTGAACATAGACAGGGTAATCATTAAGGTCATACCTTGAAAATTCCCGCATAAAATTAAACCTGTCGTCATGTGCATCTCTGATTTGTCTTTCACGTTCTTCTAAAAATACCTTGTATATTCCTCTTCTAAATCGGCGTCCAAACTCACGCTGAAAATTTGGTCTCAGTTTGTAACCCATCTTAAACTTGAAAGTTCTTGGATTATTTTTGTAATTAAAATTAAAATATTCTGATTTGAAACGACCCAGTCTAATCTCTTTGTGCTGTGTAAGAAGAAGATATTTTGATGTGTTCAAAACCTCTTTTAGCGCAATTTCGACAGCCGGAAGACCATGCTCTTTTCTGCCAAAAAATTCATTACAGGAATCACATACATTTTCACAAACAAGTTTTCCTCCTAATGATTGTGGGATCGTGTGAGCTAATTTTTTAAAAGTTACGTAGTTTTCATTTTTGGAGCACCAAATGCAAATCTTCATATAATTACAATCTTTTGTGAATCCTTTTCGTGTTGAACATTAAATTTACAACTAAAAATATTTTTAGTTTTCGCTTAGAATAAATTTCTTTGAAAATTCATCCATTATTTGTTCGTGAGAATTGATTTCAATTATTAAATTCTCAATCTTCTCGTGATTCAAAGATAATGTTTCCAATAGTAAAGATTGTTGCAATTCCTTACGTTTTTGATAACATAATAATAATTCTTGATGGATGCTCTTTTTATATATAGGAACAATCACTGATTTCAATTTTACAATAGTATTATCCAAATAAGAAATAAGGCTAATTATGTTTTCTTTGATTTTTAAAAATTTTTCTGCAGGATCCTGCTCATTTACGATCATATGTTCGCTGTAAGGAGACTTGTAATAGGCTTGAATCATAATTTTTTTTATCATTATTCTCCAATTTTCTGTTAAAAAAACAGATTGAAAGGATTTTAAATCGCTTAAAAGAACAGATAATAGGCTTTCGTGAAGATCTTCAAGATTTTTCAGCTCTAACTGCGAAATAGGTCTGTTGTGAGCTTCTTCTCTTCTTATTTTATTAAGATTATCCATTAAACTTTCAAATTGAGTAGGATTGTTAAAATAAGTTTTGAATAAATTAAAGTATGTTAAAATAATTTTTTTTAATTGTAATGTATATGTATAAGCAATTAAAACATCACCATCAGTACATTCTAAACCGAATTGATTAAAATATAAGTCCTTAACATCTTTTCCAAGTTTATTATTAAGACCAAGCTCCCACCAATCTTCTCCAAATTTATCCTTAAGTTTGATTTTTACGGCTTCTCTTAATCCGTTTTCAATTTCTGATATTATCTTCTTTGCCTGAACTAGGCGAAAATCTTCTGTGTTTTCCTGGAAGAGTGTTCTTGTGAACCATTCGACAAATTCTCCAGTTCCAATTAGTTCTGCAGTAGATTTTGTGCATAGAGCGTATAAAATTTCATTGTTATCTTTGTCATATGCTCTGACTACATAGTTCTTTAGGTCAACATTTTCATATGTTCTATTTTTGAAAATCCCATTGAAACATCCCATGACTTTTGATATTTCCAATTTAATATCGTTTGAGCCTTTTGCAATCGGATAGAAATCGCAACAAAGTGTATCAAGATTAAGTAAAGAGACATTTTTAACGTCTACAGGTTTACAATCTTTATTAAAGATATGAATAGTTTTTAGCGCGCCATTTACCATTTGGGGCAAATTGTCCATAGTTATCATATATGATTGGTTATAAAAATGTGTAATTTTTCCTAAACTAAAATTATATGCATATCTCTGTCTATAATTTCTAATACAAAATAATAAAATGATAACGCAGCCTATTTGCGTAGTAATTAAATCATTATCAACTTAAACAAAAATTATATCATCACCTAATATTTCCTTAATTTGTTGTTTGTTCCAGCTATCAGGCACGCCAATGCAAGCAAGATATTTAGGACGGGACAGAGCTACATAAAGCATTCTTTGCTTTTCAGTTGGAAGAACTCCGATATTTTTAAAATCAGTTAGTGAAATCTGTTCTCCAGAACTGTTTTTACTTAGTACCAGTAAAACCGAATCAAAGGTCATCCCTTTTGCTTTATGAATAGTTGATATCGGATGTGGTATTTTGGCTTGAGGGTAAAGAAAATCCAGAAGATTTTTATTGTAAAACTGCTTTCCCTTCTGCTTCAGTTGAAGATCAGTTTCAATTCCGAATGTATTTTTTATATGCTCAGTCATAAGCATAGTCCAATTTTTTAAGGTATCGTTTTGATCAGGCATTTTTTTGATGAAATCAAATAACAAGATATTTATATCTGAATCATTTTTAATTTCCTTTTCCTTTGCTCTTTGTTCTCTGTAATTACCGGTAGGAAGCAAAATTTGAGCTAAACACATTCTTAAAATATCAATACTGATTTTACTATTACCTTGTAAAAAGTAGTTTTGAGCTCTCAATATTGTGATCGCTATGTTATTTTTCCAAGGTTCTTCTGATGTGGCTTTGGCTCCAAACACTTCTAAATGAGTACCTCCCCGCACTAGAATTTGATTTAAATAATTATTATCAATGAGGGTTTCATATTTTGTGATTAAACTAATTGGATCATCTTCTGAAAATCTTATGACATGAATTTTATGATCTGTAGTATGATTGCAAATGGAGCGTATGGGCTCGCTTTCAGTTTCTCGAAATAAGCTATAAACATTAATTATTTGTTGAGATGATCTTCTGCAGTGATTAAGTCTGAATTGTTGCCAAACTGATTTGTTATTAAAGCGAGCTATAAATAAGTCGGGTCTTGCTTCTCTAAATTCATAAAGACTTTGATAAGGATCACCAACGAATTCTATGTTTTTTAGACCTGCAGAAATTAGCAAATCAAAAATTTTGTATTGAATTTCTGAAGTATCTTGTGCTTCATCGATAATAAAGTAAGGAAAACGTTCAATTAGGCTTTTAGCGATACTAGGATATTTTTCTAATAAGAATGCAGCTAAAAAAGTTGAATCATCATTGTTTAAATATCCGTTATCAAATTGCCATCTTTTATATTCTTTAGCATATTTCTTAAAAATAGTTTCAGAAACAATTTTGGGATTCGGTTTATGTCCATTCCATGTGTAAGTATTGTCAATTTCTATTTTAAGCTGTGATGGGGGATAGGAATATTTTAATGGTTTTTGTTGGTTATTCTTATGATTACCAAGATTCATATCATCCAAAAAAGACACTTTGTCTAAAATCTGGGGTCTTTTAATGTTTTTCTCCAGCAAATAATAATATGGTAAGGTGATGTAATGATTGATAAAACTGTCAATTGTCGATACCAAGTGTGGATACCTGATGTGGCTACCATTAATTTTTGCAAATGCTTGGAAAATTTCATCTTTGGCCACATTCGTAAATGATAAGCATGCAATTCCTGCGTAATCACCATGTTCAGTTTTACATTCATCCATTAATATCTTTAGTTTGTAAGCCACTGATGTAGTCTTGCCACTCCCGGGACATGCATTGAGAACTATCTTACCTCTTGAATCTAAATAAGGACTATTATCATTAGTAATTTCAAACTGCATACTTTAAATAATATGTTTTAATGATTGTGAAAGATATTGAGGCACTCTGAAGATGGTAGTCTCTCCAGTAATAATTTTGCTTTCTAATAAAGCAGAAAATTCTTGTGCAAATATGCTTTTTGCTGGAAGAGCTTTCCACAATAATATGGCAATTTTTTCTTTTTCAGATAATGAAAAAGCTTCATTTTGAAGAGAATCAATATAGACAAGGATTACATTAAATTTTTTAAAGTCTTTAATTTTTAAATATTGTAATAGAAGATTTTCTTGAAACTCAGTTTTACTATCTGCAATGTTGGCGAGCGCAATTTCAAACTCTAGGGTTTTAAAAGCGGGAAACAATTTTATATTATTTTTATTTGATGTGATTGTGGAGTTCAGGTTACCAATTCTATTATTAATTTGTGAATTGTACAGTCCTGAATGAAACCCGTCCAATGCTCTGTAGTTTTTTGAGATAAGATTTTTAAATGATCTATCCTGTTTCGCATACCTGTCATCGTCAGTGACAATTGCCACTTTATGATTAAGTCTTTTACTTTTTTCTGTAGAATTAAATAAGTGAATAAATGAATAGAAAGATATCCCATCAACACTTACCAATTCACAACGAGAATCTTCAAGACTTGATCCTAAGAAATCAGCAAATGCTTTTACAAGTAGCTTTTCAGATATTCCTTCAACAAATATGAGAGATTGAGCAAAAAATAACTGACTTTTGGTAATGTCAAGATACCGTTCAAGCTGATTTTTTCGTTCAATAAAATCATCTTTTCTCAAAATTTTTTTCTTAGCAACTTGCTCGATAACCAATTCATCTTCGCGATTCTCAAAACAACCACCAATATTAATAGCATTATCTTGAAGTAGTATGAGATTATCAAGTTTTGCTTTCGAAGTTAAAGTGGGAGAGTGTGATGTTATGAATAATTGGCAATTATTTGGAGCGCTTGCAACTTTTAAAAAATTGTAAAGGTTCAATTGAAGCTGAGGATGAAGATGTGCTTCCGGTTCCTCTATCAGTAAGGTGAAATGTTGATTAGGATGATCTGTGATACGCTCTTTAATATCACCCAATATCACTGCGATATAAATAAGATTATTAAAACCTAGACTATTTTGCCATAAATTGAAGCCATCATTTTCTAATGAATGTTTATCATGGGGAAGATATGGTTTTATAACATTAACAATACCTTCAATTTTTGAAGAGCTTTCGATTCTAAGTCCTATCTGGTTATCTTTTGTAATTTTGAAAATATCATCTAAATGTTTATTAACACTTGTCCGAGTATCCTTCACTTCTTTCTGTTCCAGCAGATCATCATTTGCTTTTTTGATAATTTTTCTAAAATTTTCCTCTGTTTGAGATCTTTCAACAAGTCTTTTAATTACAGATCCCAACATATTTGATTTAACGTTTAATAGATCATTGGTACTGTCCCTTAAAGCTCCAAGATAATAATGTTGAAAAATTTCAAACGTTCCACTATCTGCTTTTTGTTCTGTAGTAGCACCAGTGAAGTAGGTGAATTTCGGATATTTGCCGTCTACAAGATCATAGATTAAAGTTATTTTTGCATAATCTAAATCAGAATCATGCGGATCAACTACTAAATATTCGTATAGTGCTCCCTTTTCAGAAAGAGATAGTCCTCTGAAAATGTATTCCAAAATAATTGATTTACTCTGTACTTTCGTTATAGCGTTATAAAAAAAATCTTCAGAATTAACGTAGATATCCTTTTTGTAATTACCCAAGTTATACATTAATCGAATGGCATCAATTAATACTGTTTTACAAGAACCATTTTCTCCAATGATAATATTTAATTTAGGGTTGAAGTTAACAATTAATGACTCGACACCTTTATAATTATTGATGCTTATGGTTGATAGGTACATAGTTTTTTAACTAAAATAAAAATAAATATTTAATATGTAGATACGAGCTAAAATGTTTTTTTTGAAGAATATAAACATCTTAAGTGCTGACCCAAGTAATTTTATTATCAAATGGTAGTTAGATTATGAATGGGTAGTTCAGTCATAAATTTACTTTATAAATCTCAGGATTTTCTTTTTTTCTTATAATTAAAGTTGCTACAACCCATTTATCCGTTCCGGAAATATGAGGAAGGATGGCATTCGGATCCCTTTCTCCAAAAACATAATAACCATTATCTTCTAATTCATCAAGAAGCTGTTGTAAATCATAGCTCATTTGGACTTTGTCATAAGCTTGAACCATTCCACATATATCTCCGAAATCAATAAAAGTTTGTATAATACCTCCAATATACTCTGCTTCGTCTCTATCCCTTAATTCATCATAATCAGTGTTGTATCCATGTGCCTCGCTAATGACATTCAATAATTCCTTGCCTGATGTAATCCGCATCAAAAATTTAGGTTTTTTTGCTTTATCATCCTGAATAGCATTTGCTATTGCTGTTCTCACCCAATTTTCATGATTGACTTTCATATACCTCAAAATTTCTTCAGAGTAGGTATCTACCAGTTCATCAATTTCTTTATGATGATTTCTACATAAAAGCAATAAATTTTCATAGTTGTTATAGTCCTGAAGATTTGGTAAGTGCCTAGGACCATTTTTCTTTGAGCTTATTATGTGACATTCTTCACCAACATTGAATTCCTCTGAAGCATCTGTACCTGTTATTAATTCAGTTTTACAGATAGCACATCTGTTCCCTGATTTTGCCCATAGAAATTTTCTAGTTTTATCTGAAATAGTCATTGTTATTGTTTTTACATAATCTCTAAAGTTAAAGGCTTTTAAGAATATATTTTATTTTCTTCTTATTTTTTCTTTGGTTTTAGATATTATATTTCTTATTATTTCGATACCTATCTTTTATCTTGTTACAAGGTTTTTATTCCGTCCTGATTTAATGCCGAAGCTTTAAATTTTTATCAGTGTATTGACTTTCACCGAGACCAATTGATGTCGACTAAGGATAGTTGTATAAATTTTTTAAAACTTTTTACCGCTTCCTCAAATTCATCTTTATTTCTGTATTTTTCAATCATATACAATATATTTCCCGAGGTATAATAAAGCAGAAAACTATATTCTCCTCGCCAAGTTTTTCCAATAACAGCATTATACAATATTTCTTTAAAATTAAAGGTTACCTCTTCTTTTTCGTACATTTCAAATAGCTCTGTAAAAACCAAACTGGATGACTCACTATCTGCAAATTTAGCTGCATCTATGGAGCTAATTTTTCTTTCTTTAATTGAATCAAAATCACTAGGGTAAATGTAGCCTTTGTTAAGTCTTTCCTCACTTGTTTCTTTGTATCTATCTTTTTCTTTATCTACATATACCTGAAACGATATTTTAGAATTTTTTAGTTCTCTAATAATATTGTCTGATTTTTCTACTCTTATTTTTGTTTTAATAATGCTAAATTCCAGTTCAATATCTTTTAATCGAGTAGAAAGCAAGCCATTTCTTATTTCATCAATTTCAATCGATCCGCTTCTATTAACTTTTATTAACTGATTGATAGCAAAGTTATACAGTTTATCTGAAAAAGAATTAATGTATTTACTGGGAAGCAGATACCATTGTAATGAAAGATGACTTAGATTAAGCTTTTCAATATAAGGCATTATTTCAGAGGGTTGATACAATTCTATAAATTCCCCTAGTAAATACCGGTACCCCTTCTCAGAAATATTTTGGATTTTTGTAATCGTAAAAATGCATTCATCCAATGTCAAAAGATTATTTGTATGAAGTGCCTTTAATGCTTTAGGTAATCCATATAATGTATAATCTTTTCTGTTATAATATTTAGTCCAGAACAACGATATACTTGCCAAATCTATTTTCTGCTTTCGATGTAAGGCTAATCTAATATATTCATGAATTTTATTACCTAAATTGAAACTCCCTGTCTCTTTATTTTTTAATATGAGTTCTTCCAATGACAGATAATTATATTCATTTTTTTCAATATTGCTCACCTCATGACCAGCAGCAATTAAATTCTTTTTTACATCATTTAAATACCAATCAGCATAATAATAAGAATCAGGATATTTATCTAAAAACTCAGCTAATTTAATTGCACCTATTGATTCAAAACCTTCCAGATAAATATCGAGTGAGTCACTTAATTCTTCAAGCCCCTTATACCTTTTTTGATGGAGGAATAGATTTTCCATGATCCATTTTAAATAATCACCAAAATACCGTCTATCTTTTAGAGCATTTATGATTTTTGTTTTTGTAATGGCTTTTTTATTCCTGATAAAAAAATATTCTTCTTTATCAATATCTCCTTCCAATCTCATATGAAAATGATCAGTGGAGTAATTATCATTTGATACCTTATTATAAAGCAAAACTGGATTATTGCTTCTTATATAAAACAACATTCCAAATAAGTATCCTGAACTGGTGATGTCCTCCTCCGTATATCCGTTAAATAATAGTGATTGTGTATAAGTGTAGAGAAAGCCATCCGGTGTTGATATATGATCTCTGTAAATTAGATTTATAATAAGTGAGAGATCATAATAATGTGAAATTTCAAAATCATCAAACTTATAGTTAGACATCAAATCTCTTAAATCAAAATAAAAAGTACGAATGGCTTCAATATCTATGCTGTCTTTTATTATTTCTTCAAAAATGGTTATGTTACAAAATTTCCTTGCTATTTCTTTTGTTTGTTGATGAGTAAGTTTAAATAGAGAAAACCTTGAAAGAAATCTTCTATTTAAGCTCATTATTGAATCATATACCAAGTCGGTAGCCTTGTCATTTAGAATTTTATAACTGGTTGACTTGTTACGAAAATAGGTGTTGAAACTGTCATGAAATAAAGCGATTCTGTTCAGCTTGATGTCAAATAGATAAGGATGTTCATCTATGAACTCCTCGACGTAATATTTAGCTTCTCCCAAAAAGTGATCTAATTCTGAATACATTATATATGAATTTGTACATAAAAATATCGAAAGAGAATATTTCCCTTTTTCATTTTTTATAATGCCTTCATAAAAACTGTCAATATCTTGAAGTTGACCGGTTTCCGGAAGCTTCTTATTTAGTTTATAAAATTCTGAAACATATTTTACAAGAATGGGATAACCCAGGGTCATGTAAAAAACTTCTTTCTGAATATTGTAATCTGTAATATGAAACAATTCCTCTAAAACAAATTCAGTTTGCTTTTTATTCCAGTTTTCCAAAATATGTTTTTGCCAATCTAGCTTAACGACCAATGGTCTTGATAGTATGATGACTTTACAGTACTCTTTTAGTTCATCTATGAATCTTATAAACCGAGAAAGCTCACTGCTATTATAATTTTCAATATGATCTAAACCATCGATGATGAAAGTTAATTTTCTCCTTTTAATCTCTTTGAATAAATCAGGAATCTCCCTGTATTTTAGATCGTGAAACAGTTTTACATTTAAATCTTGTACAAAGTTTTGAAATTTTAATCTCTCCAGATAATCGGATTCCTGATTTCCTACCCAGAATCGGTATAATATATTTAGAGGATATTCTTCAACAAGTGAATTTACAAAATGACTTTTCCCAACTCCGGGTTTACCTTCGATCAATAATAATTTTTCAAATTCAACAAGCGTATGATTAATTTTTACCGATTCTTGTTGTAGATCCGTGTTATAAGTTTTTAAGCTGGGAAGATCAGACCTTTCAATCAGCCATATCCTTTTATCCAGTGTTTCGCTTAAATAATTTTCAATCTCATATTTCCTATTTAAGTTCCCACTATATAGATCATCAATAAAGAGATCTACATCAGTCCGACTCAATGATATGATATACAAATTGCCGTTTTTCAAGCAATCAAAATCTAAAATTTTAGCATTAGGAACAATATCGATATGCTTAAAAAAAACAATGTTTTTGCTCTTAGAAAGCTTGTGAGCTTTACCTTTAATAATTAAATTTTCATAGTCAATAACAAGTTGATCTAATTTTACGTTCTCAAAATCCTTAATCTGAAAACTATATTCTTCATTATTAATAGAAACTAATAAATCATCGAAGTTATTATCAACTTTTGCTTCGATTTCAATTTTTGTAATTTTCCTCTCTACATCCATTATGGACAATAACAACTGAGTTATGTGTTTTTGATAGGTATAACCGCTGTAAGCATTTCTCATTGGATAATTTTATTAGATCTATAGTTCTGAATTGTATAAAAGTAAATTTAGCATTTTCGAACTCAATTTTTACTGTATCACCTTTGATTTATGCAAAGTAATTAATTACTTTTATAAAGGAATAACATCCATTCAGCTAGTGGACTGTAGGGATTTAACCATCGAATTACAGCCATTTATAGGGCAAATAGCTCTGTACCAAGTATCTAACATAAGGATACTATTCGTTTATTCAAAACATCAGTGACAGCATTATTTTAAAATAACAACAGATTGCCATAACAATGAAAACAATATCCCGCCAAGAAATTGATGATCGAATTAAGGAAATTGAAATTGATAAAAAATCGCCTAATAAGATTTCAAAAAGATTAAGCTCACCGCATCAGATCACAGTGAATACTAAAGAGTGGTTTGAGTCTGCAGAAAATTACTGGGAAAAAAGATCCAAAAAGAATGTTATCCTGCCGATATCCGTGGAAAAAAAACATCTTTCCCGTGCTTTGCTGATTGTTGACTTTCTGGTAAAACTTTTAGAATATAGAGGCCATGGCTTTGATCTTAATGCCAGGAACGAAAATATTGTTAGAATATCAGGTCGAGATCTTCATGTAAGTATTCGTAATGTGGGGAAGTATGTAAGTAATGACCAAAGTAAATATGCGTCCAGAGATTTTGTATTTACAGATGTACTTTGCATACAGGTGTACGAGAATACTTGGAATAGGAAAGAATGGAAGGATACACCTTATTCTCCAATTGAAGAAAAACTGATCCGGGTTGTAGCATATCTTGAACTTTTTGCAAAATATTCAGAAGAATATCATTTACAGCTTGAGGAAAACTGGCAAAAACAGGAATTGATGAGGCAGGCAGAACAAGAAAAGAAAGAACGATTAGAAAAAGAAAAAAAAGCCCTGGAGCAATTAATTGTTGATGCTGAGAATTTTGATAGAGCGCAAAAAGTCCTGAATTATTTGAAAGAAAGAAAAAAAATTCTGCAGGAACACAATCTCTTTACTGAAGATGAGGTCGCCTATTTTGATTGGGGCTTAAACCAATACTTATTATTGAACCCTTTATACAATAATAAATAACTCTTTTTTATTTGTAATCAGTTTGAAAACTAATAAATTGAAAATTAATATTTTCCCGGACGTATTAAAATTATTGGGCAAATGGTAAGAAGATTATGTAGGAAATTTTAGACTGGTTAAATAAAAACTATATTGGTAAGAAATTGGATTATTTAATATAATTATTACCAAAGTTTTAAAAGGAAACTCTTGAATACTGAGGTTTTCTTTTTGTTTAAATCTATCGGTATAATTATGTCAGATAAAGTCTTAGCTAATTGATATAAATTAAAGTAATAGTCTTTTTATTTCTATGATGACTGAAAATGCTGAAAAAGTTCGATATGCAATTTCATTAAAATCATCCTCGTTCTCATCTAGGCTTAAGTTTTCGAAGGGTGAATTCTCTATATAATCTGTGTGAATTGTGTAATCAATATTGTTGTAAGATATTGAAGATAGAGTTTTTCTTATTCTTTTTAGGTAAGATTCTTTTTGTTTATCCAGATCACTCTTATTCTGTATCTTATTTAAACTATTAATATGCTTCACAAATACAATAAAACCATTTTGTAAAGAATTTTCAAAACCTGGTATATCTGCATTCAGGTACTGCTGTATTCTATTATAATCTTCCTTAATCTTTGCTAAGTTAGGATTAATTGATTTGACTTCAATAATGCTTGTAGAAACATTTCTACTATCAATTTCTCTTGAAATTGCTATATCAATTCTACCTTGTCTGATGGCCGAAATATTTTTTAGAAAATTTTCGTGACTGGAAGCATAGATTAAATCAGGAAAATACTGCTCGTCTGTTTTGAATCTATAACAATCAAAACAATTGTTATAAAATTCAAATGTTTCTTTTTCAGCTTCTATTTTGTATTGATAATTATTTTTAGAATTCCATTCAGATAGCTGTTTACATAAATTAACCGTGATAAAATACTCTGTTAATTTTGTAACATTTCGATCAAATGATAGTCTTAATAATTGACTTTCCGAGTATGATATACTTAGCGCATTAAATGCAATTTCTTTAAATGAAATGGTTGTCATTTTTTATGTTTTGTAATCTAAGTTTTTGTAGTTTTTGGAAACATTGAGTAGTATGTATAGGACTTCCTTTATTTTTAGCAGTTAATGTGAAATCCTGTTCGGAATTATCTAAAAGTTAGCATTTTTGAATTAGTGTTTTTCTTAATATTCTATTATTTAATCTCTTTCTTTCATCTTGACTGTAAATTTTTTATTAAATTAATTTACATATCAGTTTAATCAGCCGGAACTGGTTTATAGATATGACTTCTATAAAAAATTAAAGGAATATAAGATTTTTTATAATTATTTAAATGAAATAGATTACAGTAAAAGATTATATAGCAATTTTTTTCAATGTTGAATTATATTTTCCAAATTCGATATCTTCAAAATCTCTTGAAGCTTTTTCGTGAACATCTACATCCTTGGTGTGTAAAATATGAGACATGTATTGTAGCTTTCTTCGCACATTTTCGATGAGCTCAGACCATTTCATTACCCAAATTTCTATGTTTTTATTTTCGTTTCTAAAGTAAAAGTATGGATTGTCTTCTTTTTGTCGACTTCCATTTAGTCTATATTCTGCATCTGAGTTTATTCCAGAACTAATCAGTAAAATTTTAAAGCTTACATTTTTGCTTACCGAATTTAGCTTGTCTATTTCAGTTGCATATTTCATTAACTGTTCTAGCTCTTTTGGACTGATCTTTACCCTTGGAGCCTTTAGCTCAACAACTAAGACTTCTCTTTTTTTGTGATCAATTACTCTTTCATTATACAAAAAAAGATCCGTTATCGATGAAACTGATTTATCGACTTTTTCATAATTATCATCTTTTGTGGACTTTTTATAAGTCATTGTGTCATCTCTCAGTTGCAAAAGATTTTTTTCTAAGTTTTTATCTGATAAGAGTTTTGTAGTTTCGTTATACTCTTCACCAAAAACCCAAAGCATTTTTTCCAAAAACTTATGCAGCTCTTTTCTTTCTTTAACATTCTTCGAAATTTTACTATAGACCAATTTTTCTAAAAATTCCAGATCCTCTATTTTACGGGCAACTTTGTCAGAAAATTCAATAATGTTTTCTAAATCTGTTCGTTGAAGAAGCTCTGAAAATTTTGAAATTGATTTTGTATTAAGATGTAGAATATTTTTAAGTATATTATCCAATTCACCGTTTGAAATTGTTCTATCAATAAGTGGATAAATAATTTCTCTAAGCTTATTATTATCATTGAGCAGATGATATTTATCTTCTACCAAATAGGCAAGCTTATCAAAGACTATAATTTTAGATTGCGAACTGCTGCTTTTTTCTTTAAAAGGATAATATTCATCACTTTTTAATTTTTCTGAAAAATTGTCAAACTCAGCATTGATAGATTTGTAAAATGAAGCAACATGATCTTTAATAAAAGGTCTGTAATTTTTCCAATTTTCATCCATATCATCTAAATCTACATTTCTGTATAAATCGGTAGGTAATGTATTTGATTCTATATAAACATACCATCCACCTGTTTTAGGGCTTAGCCAAGCGGCATCAAATTCAAAACTATTAGCAATAGTTTGAATACCTGCATTATTAGTTGTTAAAAAAACTTTTATTTTCTCTATTTTTTTTATCCTAATAAAGTTAAACACGATTTTATGTTCAATACCTTTAAGATCAATATAGGGATGAATTTTGGTCACCGGATTGCCTACGATAAACTGCGATGGAACAATCTTCTCTCCATTGATATGAAATGTTATTTCTTTATTAAAGATTTTTAACGGGTATTTTTCAAAGATTGCATCTGCAATATTCTCTTTAAGAAATTTATCTATTATTTTCTTTTTAGGTTCTTTATCTGTAATTACTGAAGAATAAAATTCAGAAATAGTAACCTTATAGTAGGTATTATGCTTTTTACCGGATAATACTTCTTCTGTCGAATCAATGTCAATCTCCGACACGTTAAGGTTTTTTCCGAACATATCAAAATGCAGTGGAATCTGAGTTTTACTGTACTCGTTGCTGTTGTGGGAAAAACCTACTGTTTCTATCAAAACATTTTTGCCAAGCTAAAAACTGGCAAATCTCCCAATACCTTTACCTCCTTGTTTATTAGTTGTTCCAATGTCCAATAGTTTTTTTTCGAGCTCATTTTTATGTACTCCAATTCCATCATCTTTTATAGTAATCTGGTCGATAATCGTAGGATGTATTTCATTTTCATTTGTGTAATTGATATCGATCCAAATATTTTCAGCTTTTGCCTGAATAGAATTATTAATCAACTCACAAAAAGCAGTAAAAGTACTGATGTAATTAGCAAATAGTTCGTTTACTAAACGAGAGTTTGTAGTTAATTTTCTATTCATAATCAAAAGTTATTTATATCTAAATTTTCAGACTAAAGCTGTAAATCTTGTTGATTTAAATTGGTGAGCTAATTTAATCAATATTAAGTTCAATGATTGAAACTAAAAATAATATTTTGCTACATTATTATTCAATTTGATATCTTGGCAGTTTAATTTCATGTAATTGAGGGTAAGGTTCCCTTGATGTCATACTCACATCATCCCGAAGGTTTCTTTGAATTTCCTGAGATTTATATTTATCCATTGAATATCGGGGATCTGGAATAAGTGGCATTTTAGCCATCTTTATAATGGTAACAGTTGGAAAGTGGTAATCCACTTCAACAGTACCCAGCAAGAGATAAATTCCTCCTTCCTTAAATGGAAATTTTTTAAGACTGTCTGGAAAATGAGCCGTATCAAAATACTGTCCTTCTGCATCAATCCAGGTTCCAAAGTACATGTCATCTTTTTGCCCCGGATGATTTTTCTTTTTGATGGGGACGTGTTTCCTTGAGATAAGATAGGCCAGCATTTTGACTTGTTTCTTATGGTATTTCAGAAGATCTTTCACCAGAACATGCCCTCTGTATTTTGTTTTCAATAAATCAAATATGGAATAGGAAACAGGAAATCCAAGTATTTCGATTTCATCAAAAGCATCCTCAAAAAGATCCCTTTGAATCAAGGGTAATTGATAATCTCTTTGAGGCTGATCAAATAATGAAATAGTTTTGGTTCTGTATTGATTCTTTGACAACAGAAATCTGGCTTCTATCAATAGTTCATGTTTTTGTTTACCGGTAAACCTGAATGCTCCTACAAAAATAAGTATCTGTAATGTTTCTATGCCAATGGGAATTCTTTTTACAAAGTCTTCCAATGACTTATAATTTCCGTTTTTATTTCTCTCTTCAGGAATCAATTCCTTAATATGGCCTTCCAATCTTTCAATATGCATTAAGCCTAAGTATACCTCCTTTTCATAGAGGGTTGTTTTATACTCACTGAGATTCACACATGGATTGTGAATGACGGCTCCTGACATTTTAGCTTCGTGGATATATACTTCTGTTCTGTAAAATCCGCCTCCATTATTGATGGCTGAGACCATAAATTCAATAGGGTAGTGAACTTTTAAGTATAAACTCTGATAGCTCTCTACAGCATAGGACGCTGAATGGGCTTTACAAAAAGAATACCCAGCAAAGGATTCTATCTGGCGGTATACTTCTTTGGATAATTGCTCGGGATGTCCTTTTTTCTTACAGGATTCAAAAAAATCATCTTTTAATTTCTGTAGTGCAGACAATGATCTTCCCTTACCACTCATCGCTCTTCGAAGTACATCTCCATTGGCGGCAGATACACCCCCGAAATGCATGGCAATTTTTATCACATCTTCCTGGTATACCATAATGCCATAGGTTTCACCGAGCTCTTTCTCAAAGACCTCATGAAAATATTCAAAATGGCCTGGATGATTATGTCTAAAAATATATTCCCGCATCATCCCGCTTTGGGCCACACCCGGACGAATAATAGAAGAGGCGGCTACCAATACTTTATAATTATCACATTTAAGTCTTCTCAATAATCCCCGCATGGCTGGTGATTCAATGTAAAAACAGCCAATTGTTTTTCCAATACTCAGGAATTCGTTGCACGTGGCTTCATCCTTTGATAGAGTGGTATCCTGAATATCGATGGTAATACCTCTTTTTTCCTCAATGAGATTAACCGTATCTTTTATGGTTCCCAGACCTCTTTGAGATAGGATGTCAAATTTTTCCAGACCGATGTCTTCAGCGGTATGCATATCAAACTGAACGATTGGAAACCCTTTTGGCGGCATTTCCAATGCAGAATATCGGGTGATGGGTTCTTCAGAAATCAAAATCCCACAAGAGTGCATACTCCTTTGATTAGGGAAATTTCTTAAGAGTTCTTCATATTTGTAAATCAGCTGGACAATTGAGTTTTGGTCATGCTGGATTTTAGGTTTTTTGGAGAGCTCATCCAATTCATCTTTAGGCAGGCCAAATGCTTTTCCAAGTTCTCTGAACCTTGATCTGCTTTTAAACTCTACGTTGGTTCCACAGAAAGCCACGTGATCTTTTCCATATTTTGAGAAAATATATTCCAGAATCGTATCCCGGTTTTTCCAGCTCCAGTCAATATCGAAATCAGGAGGTGTTTTTCGGTTGAGGTTTAAGAACCTTTCAAAATACAGATCCAGTTCCAGAGGGCATATATCGGTAATTTCAATGCAATAGCTGACAATGGAATTGGCTCCGCTTCCTCTACCAACGTGCATGAATCCCATACGATTGCTGTACTGAATGATATCCCAGGTGATCAAAAAATAGGCGCAAAAATTAAGCTGGTCAATTACTGCCAGTTCTTTCTCGACTCTTTCTTTAGCCTGAAGATGATTGATGCCATATCGTTTATGCAAACCTTCATAAGCCAGCTGTTTTAAAAGCAAGAAATCATTTTCCTTGCTGTCAGTGAAATGTTTTTTGTTTTTTGGAGTTTTGAAATCAAATTCAAAACTGCTTGCCTCAACAATATATTGGGTATTCTGAATAATTGGGGGATAGTATTGATATTTTTCTAAAAGCGTCCTCTTACCGATAAAAGTTTCATTGCTCTTGCAGTAATCATTTTTTGATAATTTGGTAATCAATGTATTGCCTGCAATAGCTCTAAGGAGCTTGTGAAGTTGATATTCTTCTTCTGTTTTGAAAGTGACAGGCTGCAGAATTACCATTTTAGAAATCAAACATTTCCATTCCGGTTTTATCAGAATGTTTAATTCATCTGTTCTTATTCCTATAAATTCATGATCAAGGAGATTATCAGGAATATTCTGCAGGGGATAGATTACAAAAGTATTTTTCAAATCAGGACTGGTTTTTGGAATTTCTATTCCCTCACAGTTGTAATCTGTCAAAAGTCTGTTAACTTCGGCAATACTCTCCTGGTTTTTGGCAATGCATATATAATATAATTCATTTTCAACTCTTATTTCTACCCCTACAATCGGTTTGATATTCTTTTCCTGACATAATTTATAAAAATCATAAATTCCTGTAATAGTGTTGATATCGGTCAAGGCCAATACTTTTAGTTTATAGTCAACAGCCTGCTGAACCAGATCTTCCAGAGATAAGGTACCGTATCGCAAGCTGTGATAAGTATGACAATTGAGAAACATAATCAATAAAAACTAGTCTAATATTCCTGAAGCCCTTCCTACACTGGAGGAGCCAAATCTATTTTTAATCTTATCCAATGTCTGATACAGTGATATCAATTCCTCAGTATCTTCAAAAAGATCCATCTGGTGACAACCATGAACAAGCCCTGTAAATCTTACCCCAATAAGCCGGATTCTCATTCTTCGGGTATAGACTTTCTTGAAAAGCTCAAGGACATATCGTAATAAGGTATGATCTGCCGAAGTGTAAGGGATTTTGCATTGTTTGGTTTCCGTATCAAAATTGGCATACCGGATCTTTACCGTAACGGTTGAGGTCAGCCATTGCTCCTGCCTTAGCTGATAGCAAAGCTTTTCCACCATTCCGGAGAGAATACTTTGAATATTTTGTATATCAATAGTATCCTGTGAAAAGGTATTTTCAGTGGATATAGATTTTCTCTCAGAATAGGGGACAACGGGAGTTTCATCAATCCCATGGGCTTTTTTCCATAGAACAGTTCCGTTTTTTCCAACCAGCTGCTGCAGGATATCAACAGGCATTTCCGAAAGGGTTTGTATAGTCTTTACACCCAGCCTTGAAAACAGTTGAAAAGTTTCAGGTCCTACCATCGGAATTTTCTTTACCGACAATGGGTTTAAGAAGGGTTGTATATTCTGTGCCTTGACTTCCAGTCTTCCCGGTTTTGCTTCCCCGGTTCCAATCTTTGAAACTGTTTTATTGGTAGACAGTGCAAAGCTTATCGGTAAACCTGTGTTATGGGTTACTGCATCAGCAATATCATTTGTCCATTGGTAACATCCGAAAAACTTGTCCATTCCGGAGAGATCAAGATAAAATTCATCAATGCTTGCTTTTTCCAAGACCGGAACTTTTTCCCTGATAATATCTGTTACGGTATGCGACATATTGGAATAATATTCCATGTCACCTTTTATGACTAAAGCTTCAGGACAGAGCCTTAAAGCCATTTTTATGGGCATTGCGCTCCGCACCCCAAATTCTCTTGCTTCATATGAGCAAGATGCTACCACGCCACGGTCTCCACCACCTATGATAACGGGCTTTTTCTCCAATACAGAGTTTTTAAGCCGCTCACAGGAAACAAAGAACGTATCCAAATCCATATGTGCAATTGCTCTTTCCATGTGACAAAATTAGTCACGTTTTGAAACAAATTTTGTATTTTTATTGTCTAAAATTGTAACAATGTCAAAATTCTCTGATAACATCGTGTTTTTGAGAGGAAAGAAAAATATGACTCAGCAAGAACTGGCAGATCTATTATTTCTTACCCGATCCAGATATGTTGCCTATGAATATGGTAGAACAGAACCTCCTATTGAAATATTGCTTAGAATTTCAAAATTCTATAATATCAGCATCGACCTATTGTTGACTGTAGATGTTAGAAAATTTTCTATCGATGAACTCATGGAGCTTCCTGACAATCGAATCGTTCTGCCTATAAAGGTTGATCAAGATGGAAATAATCAAATTGAGATTATTCCCCAAAAAGCTTCAATGGGCTACCTGAATGGCTATGGAGATCCGGAATACATAGAAAGTCTGGAGACCATATCATTGCCTTTTTTAAAAGGGGGTAAGTTTAGGGCATTCCCAGCTGACGGAGATTCAATGCCTCCCTATAAGAACGGAACCTATATCGTGGGAGAATATGTAGAAAATCTTTCGGACTTGAAAACGGACAGAACGTATGTTTTCATTACCACTAATGATGGTATCAGTTACAAAAGATTTCAGTTTCATGAAGCAGATGGTATATGGGTTAAGGCTGACAATCAATTTTATGAGCCTTATAAAATTCCATTGACTGAAATTAAAGAAATCTGGGAATTTGCCTGTAGTATTAATACCAAAGAATATGAGCCTGATGAATTTGCAGAACATCATATTCAAAACTTTATCACAGAAATTAAAACTGATATCAAACATATCAAAGAAAAAATGGAAGATAGGAATTGAATCTATTTTGAGTAAATGACATAATCAAAAACTTCCCCGAAGGGAAGTAAAAACACAAATGATGAAAAAAATCCCGTAGTAACGGGATATTGCTAAGATAGATATTTTAATATAAAGTTATCATGACCCAGCTGAGTTTATTTGAGGCCGAAGAATTCTATGAGTTTCCAAAAGATCTTTTGGAATACAAAGAAAATTTCCTGAGCAGGGAAGAAGCCGATCTGCTTAAAAACAAATTATTGGATACTGCTCCTTGGGAACAGCGTACCCAGAAAATGTACGATAAGATGGTGCTTACTCCACGGTTGACTGCTTGGTATGGAGATTCAAAATATAACGATTCAGCCGATAATAATACCACTAAAAGAAATGAATGGACTCCCGAACTATATGCTTTAAAAGAAAGAATAGAAAAAGAGTTCTGCTGCCAGTTCAATGGTGTGTTGCTAAACCTATATCGTGATCATAATGATTCCGTTGCATGGCATCGGGACAAGGAAAGCCGTTATGGTAAACGGCCTGTTATCGCATCCATAAGTCTTGGACAAACCAGAAACTTTGATTTCAGAAAAAAAGATCACCATCAGAGTAAATACAGTCTTCCATTACCTCATGGCTCCTTACTTATCATGAAAGGAGATCTTCAGGAAAACTGGGAACACAGAATTGCCAAATCAAATACACCAATGAAGGAACGAATTAATTTAACTTTTCGCTTATTAAAAATTTTGCAATAACAGCAAAATAAATTATTTACATAATTATAGTTTCTGTAAATGTTCTTCAGCGCATTCTTGCAAAATTCGATCAATTTCGGCATCAATTTCATTGGAAATATCTTTGGTTCTGCTGAACCCAATTCTACCACCCGGCTCAAATGTAATCATGTATGAATCTTCGTTTAGATTAATATTTTGAGGGGAAAGAAAATTCTTATGTTTTTCATTGAGTTCTGCTATCTTAGTCTCTACACATTCTGTGAATCTTTCAGCGCCACTTCCAAAAAGCTGTTCAGTTAAGCCCATAGTCTTTAATATTTTATTGTAAATATCGATTTTTTTAGTGAAAAGATTTATTTATAAAAAATAAATCTTTTCGTTACTACGAAAAAGTAGTGATTTTATTTCATTTCTGTTATCCAATTTTACATCATCAGCAATCATAAAAATCACAGTTATGAATATTGAGAGAACAGAATTTATAGCCTGGATGGAGAGAATTATGGAAAGATTTGATATTCTAAAAGAACAGGTGCTTAAGAATCAATCCAGATTTATAGAAATAGACGGAGAACAGCTTCTGGATAACCAAGATGTTTTGCAACTTTTAAAAATAAGTTCCCGATCATTACAGCGCTACCGGACTGATAAAAAGCTGCCATACTATACCATCAGCGGAAAGCTTTATTATAAGCTTTCGGATGTTCATCAACTGATCAGAGAGAGCTTAAGTTCTTCATTATGATCAAGACTTCAACAGCCAAATACACTACTGTAATTCCAAATTTCATGAATTACTGAGGTAGTAAATACCTTCATTCCATTAAATAAGATAAAATGGAAAATGAAATAATAAACTCTCAGGAAGCCAGTGAAATCAATCCAACAATAGATACTTTGATTGTTTTGAACATTCATACCAATCAGGTTGAAATGGTCAAAGGGATTGATCAAGAAGGCAATCTTCAAAAGGTTCCTCCACTAGAAAAAAAGGATAACGATCAACTGATCAGAGTTGATAAACACGGCGATATCTTTTCTAACTTCTTTTCTAATTTTTACCGACAGCTCAAAAATCCCTTTCATTTCAACTTTTTCAAGGTTTCGGAATATGATGCTGTCAATACCGCCAAGGATCTTCAGAAGTATGTTGATCAGGCATCTCCTCAAGAAAAAGAAAAACTGAAAGACTACGAAGTTTTACCTAAAAATAATAACAATCTTAAAAATCACAATACAATGGACAACAACAACGAAAATCAGGAATATCGTTTTCAGCCTGAGCAAATCGATTGGAAAACGATGGAAAAGTTTGGACTTAATCAGGAGAAGCTTGAAAAGATGAACGCTATGGATTCATTACTCAGAGGTTTTAAAACCAATACCTTGATTCCAATAACAATAAACCTCGGAACAGCAATCAGTAAAATGGATGTCCGGTTATCCCTTCAAACAGGAGATACAGGACAGGTTGCCGTTCATTTGCATGGTATCCGGAAAGAGCCTAACCTCAATAATAAATTCCTAGGCCATCAGTTCAGTGATGAAGACAAAAAGAACCTAAAAGAAACCGGAAATATGGGCAGGGTAGTAGATCTGGTTAATCCTAAAACCGATGAAATCATTCCATCAGTGATTAGTCGTGACAGGCTTACCAATGAGCTTGTTGCTTATCGAGCGGAGTACATGAAAATTCCTGATGAAATCAAAGGAATTAAGCTTGATGAACATCAGAAACAAATCTTACTCGAGGGTGGACCTCTATATCTTGAAGGCATGATCTCTAAAAAAGGTGAACTTTTCGATGCCACCGTACAATTCAATGCAGATAAACGGTATGTAGAATTTCTATTCAACAATAATCAGGCACCGCAACAAAGCCAACAACATCATTATAACCAACAGCAAAGTCAATATGCGGATCAAGAAGCTCCCAGAGTATTCAGAGGAAAAGAACTGGATGATTCACAATATGAAAAATTCAAAGCCGGACAAACCATTTATATCGATGGCCTCCAAGATGCTAAAGGCAAAGCTTATCAAGGCTATATTACCTTCAATAAAGAAACTTCCAAAACAGACTTCTCCTTTAATAACCCCAACAAACTTAGAGAGCAGGCAAAACCTACAGAAGACTATAAAACTCAAACTGCTGTTAACACTCAGGGTAAAACCAATGAAGCTACTAAAAATATCAAGGAGCCTTTAGAATCAAAACAGCAACAACCTGTCAATAAAGAGCAGGAAGATCAGCAAAAAAAGGTTAGAAAATCAAAGGGACAAAAACTATAATAAACATCTAAATCCATGATATGAAAGTAATCATCGCAGAAAAACCAAGTGTTGCAAGGGAAATTGCACAGTTGTTAGGCGCTCATGAAAAAAAAGAAGGTTACCTTTCCGGTAACGGATATTGTGTCACCTGGGCATTAGGACATCTGATCGCGTTAGGGATGTCGGAAGATTATGGGATAAGAGGCTTTAACAAAGCCTCTTTACCTATCTTTCCAAATCCTTTTATTCTGACTCCCAAAAAACTAAAGAAAGCAAAAGGTTATGAACCTGATCCTTTAGTTTCAAAACAGCTCAATATTATAAAACGACTTTTCAATCAATGTAACAGTATCATTGTGGCAACAGATGCAGGAAGGGAAGGAGAATTGATATTCCGTTATATTTATCAATATCTTAATTGCCAAAAGCCTTTCGAAAGACTCTGGATCAGTTCCCTTACCGAAAAAGCAATACAAGACGGTTTTAAGAATCTTCAGTCAGGCGATACCTTTGACGGTTTGTATGAAGCTGCTAAAGCCAGAAGCGAAGCGGACTGGTTGGTAGGAATCAATGCTACTCAGGCATTAACCATCGCAGGAAACCAAGATGTTTATTCATTAGGCAGAGTACAAACACCGACCCTTGCTTTAATCTGTCAACGGTTTTTTCAGCATCAAAACTTTACCAAGCAAAAGTACTTTCAAATCCAGCTGATTCATAGAAAAGAATATATAGATTTTACCTGCCTTTCACTATTACAATGGGAAGAAAAAAAGCAGGGAGAACAAATCCAAAAATCCATAGAGCGGGAGGGAAGAGCTGTTGTAGAAGATGTATCCATTACAACAGTGAAGGAACAGTCTCCTTTGCTTTTTGATCTCACTGAATTACAGAAAGAAGCCAACCGAAAATTGGGATTTTCTGCCGATGAGGTTTTAAAAATTGCCCAAAGCCTTTATGAAAAGAAATTCATTACCTATCCCAGAACCGGCAGCAAATATATTCCTGAAGATTTATGGCCTGAAATTCCTGAACTGGTCAGAATCCTCAATACAAAAGATCAATTTAAATCAGCCATATCTACTTTAAAATTCGGAAACTTCAACAAGAGAATCGTTAATGATGTAAAAGTAACAGATCATCATGGTTTACTCATTACTACGAAAGTTCCATCTGCACTTACAGCTACTGAAAAAGCCATTTATGATATGATTGCTTACCGTTTATTGGAATCCCTATCCCATGCCTGTACAAAACAAGTCAGCCATATCATTATAAAAGTACATCATTATGAATTCCAGATCAGAGGATCAAAAATACTGGAGAAAGGCTGGCGTACCATCAAAGGAATTCTATCTGATAATGAAATTCCGGATAATGCTGAAGCTCTTATAGAACTTCCAGAACTCAAAATCGGCGATGAACTGAAGATTTCAAAAACCGAGTTATTAGAAAAAACCACACAACCACCTAAACTTTATACAGAAGCCGATCTTTTATCAGCCATGGAAAACGCAGGAAGTTCGATTGAAAACAAAGAAGAAAAGCAGGCACTATCTACTATCGGTATCGGAACCCCAGCCTCCCGAGCTTCTATTATTGAAACCCTGCTCAGCAGAAATTATATTATCAGGAAAAGCAAAACCCTACATCCCACTGATAAAGGCTTACAAGTTTACAACCTTGTCAAAGACAAAAAAATAGCCAACGCCCAAATGACCGCAGAATGGGAAATGGCATTAGATCGAATTGAAAAAGGTGAGCTCAATAGAACCCAATTTATTAATGATATCCAAGACTACACAACAGAAATCACCAATGAACTTTTTTCACTCCATATTCCACAAGAAAACATCCCACAACTCAACTGTCCCAAATGTCAACAACATACTCTTATTATCAAAGACAAAATCATAAAATGCCCTGATGAACAATGCAGTTGGATTCTCTTCAGAACGATATGCGGAATACAACTCAGTATTAAAGATCTTACTTCGTTATTAACTCAAAACAAAACATCATTAATCAAAAATATGAAAAGCAAAAACGGTAAAAAGTTTGATGCTTATATAGTTTTGAAAGATGTCTATAAAACTGTATTTGAAGTCCATAATCATTAAAATTATTCTGAAAATAAGTAAAGTATGTAACGTTTTCAAATATTAATCTTGGTGTTGGACGACGAGAAAGTGTGTAACAAATTTATGTGGTACTTTTTTAGTTACATTTCTAAGCTGATCATCTTCAGAGAATGTCACTTTATAAACATTTCAGTTATAAACATCTCCAATTTTTCTTTCTTTACTATCACGATTATTAGTTCTTAACTTTGCAGAAATGAATTATAATTTCATTAATAACTAGTCACAACAACAACAATAAGAAGTATAACAAAATTTTTTATCAGAATTTGCACTCCATTTCTCTAATGAGAAAATTTTCTTAATATGATGAACCAAAAAATTTCATATTGTAAGCTATTCCACTGAAAGATTTATTTCCTCAGTGTTCAAAGAATATCCTTAGTGTGTTTTACAATTAAAGAATTTTTTCTTAATAAGAAAAAAATTGTAATTTTAAAAAAAACTAAAAAAAATAATAACCAAATTTTATGTCTCTTCTCTTTAACAATCAGGATGTTAATATTCCACAAACACATGTGTTTATAATTGGCGTAGGTGGCTATCCTCATATTTCCGGCGGACATAGCGAAAAGGAGCAAACAGTTGATGCGGCAAAACAGTTAGGACAATTAAGCTCCCCACCTAAATCAGCTGAAGCATTTTACAATTCTATAATAAAGTTACATGCTGAGAACGCGTGGATCAGACCATTAGGAAGTATTGAGGTATTGCTTTCTCCACTTGCAAATGATGAAAGTACTTTTGCTGGTCAAAATATTGATAGTGCCAACATAAGTAATATAACAAATGCTTATTGGGAATGGAAAGAACGTTGTGATAGACACCCAGATAATGTGGCTATTTTTTATTTTTGCGGACATGGATTTGAAAAAGATGAACAATATCTATTAACTGAAGATTTCGGAAAGACACCTCATAATCCATGGACTGGATGCTTTGCATTTGATTTGACAAGAAGAGGATTCTCCACTTGTAAAGCTAATACACAGCTGTTTTTTGTTGATGCTTGCAGACAGATAACATCAGACATGCTAACAACTGATTTCAGAGTCTTGCCTATTGATCCTCCAAATCTCCTCGCTAAAGATTGCCTTTATCGCCTTACTCAACAAGCAGCGGCAATTAATGAAAGTGCTTATGGAAAAAAGAATGATGTTTCTTTTTACACACAAGCACTGATTAAAGCATTATGCGGAGATGCTTCTACGGGTGACGATGGTGACTGGGTTGTTAATACTGGTGTTTTGGCTTCAAAGATGACTTCTTTCATTAAGAACATCGCGTCTGATCAGGGATATAAGCAAAGATGTATTAGTACTACAAGTGACGTTACTGATATCATACGTTTTATTGAGCCTCCTTCACTTTCTCTAACTGTTACTTGTGCACCATTTAACGCTTTAAGATTTGCTGAATTATCGTATCACAATCTTAATACTGATTCTGGTAACAGGCGTTCTCCTGAAACAAATCCTTGGCAAGTTGACATCAAGCCAGGAATTTATAGAATACAAGCTGATTTTCCAGGTAGCCAATATATAAATATACCTGTTTTTAAAAGCTTAATGCCTCCTTCGGATTCACAAACCTTAAAATGCCAACAATCATGAATAATTTACAAAAAGGTTCACTTCGTATTGTTGTAAAAATAGATCCTACTAATGTGGAATTTTACCGTGCTGGGGATGTGCCAAAACAAGTGGAAATTTTTTTTTCTGATTTAAGATTAGAAAGGTCTTTCTGGATTAGAACTAATGATTGGAAAGATGAGATAAAAACTGGTGTTTATCTCATAAAAATCAATTTACTTTCAGGTAAAGAACTGGAAAAAATTGTAGAAATACTACCGCAACAAAATACCGAGGTGATTTTTAATATTGCCTCAACAGATACTGTTAGGAAATATGACAAAAATAACGATAACGAAAGAGGATTTGTTTTTGAGTATATTTCAGTTAATAGTTTTCAAAAACCTGATATTAATACTAAGTTATTAAGTTCTAAAGTTTGGAGAATTATGCATAAAAGATGGATTAGTGTGGAAGAAAGCAAGTCATTATTGTATTCATTTGATGAAAAAAAGGGTTTATTATCATTTAACAGAAATGTTAATGTTGTAGTGCAAATCAATATAGATTTAAAAAAATCAATTTTTATAAGTTCTGCGGGTAAATATTGTGCTTATAATGTTAAGTATATAGACAGTACAAGTAACCCAAATAATCTTGGTATTTCTATTTTACTTCGAAATAAAGTAGCACAAGCACTACTATCATTAATGAGCAATGGAAATGTAGGTAAGGGTAAAAATCTTTTTAATGGAGATGATGCTGAAAAACTATTATTAGAGAAAGTCGAAGATCCTATAGCAGCAGCAGTAGGAGGTTATTTTTTACTTAAGACCCGAGAATTAGATAAAATGCATGATTGGGCAAAAAATTTAGCGAATTGGTTCGAGTGGATGCCCGATGGAGCAATAATTTACGCTTGGCAAATGATACATTTACAAAAACGTGAGGATAAGGTCCTTATCGCTAATTATTTAATTGAAGCTACCGATAGAGGAATTCCCTTCTTTACTGAGGGTCTCAGATTATTATTTGAGGGATTAAGTATGTTGTCATTTGAGTATCAATACCGCAATGAAAATATTGAGAGAGCACTTAAAAAGGTGAAAGCTATGACAACTGCTGCAGACCTCAGTAAAGAATACACGATGCTGACGGGGAGTAAAAACCTTCTATCACAAATTAATGAGACTAATTAACTAAAATCTAAGAACCATGATAATATTTAACATTAATTTTTTACCAGCCCGATATGGTGACAGTCTATGGATTGAATATGGTGAGGAAGATAAACCGAACATTATTCTTATTGACGGAGGTACTGGTGGAACGAGGAAAGAAATTGAAGAATTAATTAATGAACTTCCTGAACCCAGACATATTGAACTTCTAGTAGTTACTCACATAGATCAAGATCATATTGAAGGTATATTGAATATTCTTGAAGAAGAAACATTGGGTTTTACGCTGGGGTCAATATGGTTTAATGGTTGGAATCATTTGCCGGATAACGGTACAGTAGAATTTTTTGGACCTGTTCAAGGTGAAAGGTTAACTGCTGCCATTTTAAAACACAAGCTAAATTGGAATATTCATTTTAATAAGGAGGCTGTAGTCATTAACGAAGTTGGAAATCTTCCGGAGATTATACTAAAAGATGGATTTAAAATTACATTGCTTTCACCCACAAGAAGTAATCTGATCAAACTTAAACAATTTTGGAAAAAAGAAGTTGAAGATGCCAGTTTGCAACCAGGCTTTGGATTACAAATTGAAGAAGAGAACGATGAAGAAATAGAAGTTTTTGGAATAGAAAAACCAGATATTGATGAGCTTATAAAATTACCTTTCAAAGAAGATAAGACTGCCGCCAATGGCAGCAGTATAGCTTTTTTAGGTGAATTTGCGGAGAAAAGGGTTTTATTTTCCGGAGATTCATTTCCGAGTGTTATTCTACATTCACTAAATAGAATTGAGAAAGATTTATTTCCAATTGATCTTTTCAAATTATCACATCATGGAAGCTCTAGTAATACAAGCCCTGCCCTAATAGAGAAGCTTGATTGCAAAAAATTTGCAATAAGTACTAATGGCAGCAGATATGAACATCCGGATGATGTAACAATAGCCCGATTAATAAAACTTGGAGGCGATGAAACACAGTTATTTTTTAATTACAGAACCAAATACAATGAAAAATGGGATGATGGAATTTTGAAGTTGAAATATAAATATTATACAACTTATCCTGATTATAATAAAGAAGGTTTAAAAATTAAACTTATTGAATAGTCAATTATAAAATAAGATTTTATTGACTAATTCATCTAAATTTTCAAATCTACTCCCCATTTTTATATTTTCCATCGACATTTATTAATAAGATATGAGGATTTCCTCCTTCTGATTTAAAGAAATCATTTCCGTCAATCCTACCTCCATTGAAATCATCATTTATTAAATCCAATAATTGATTAAGGTTTTCATTGATTAAGTTTCTTTGCAGAAAGAATTTTAAGAAAGATATAATATCAAAATGTTCTTGAAGTACTTCGGCTCCAATATTCAATTCTAACAAATTTTCAGTAAATATATCAATATCAAAAGTATAATTTAGTTCCGAACAAATATTACATCTGCATTTAATTATTTGTTCGCTAACTGTAATTGGAGGGAAAGATAAATTAACAAAAAATTGACGATATGAAGTTGGTTCGTTATCGGCTGTTAATTGACTTGCGCAGCAATATGCCATATCTATTTTCTTATCATAATCAATGTAAAATACACCATAAGAACCTACACTGTCACAGCAATCAAATTTAAGAATGTTTGCGGGGAAATTAAAACTACTTCCATGTGTTAATAGTGGTCGTGTAGACAGTAGCTCATATTGAAAATAATCCCCATGAAAAATTCTTGATGGTAAAAGATTCTTTCTATGATATTTAGCCTGTAAAAAAGTCATTCTTATTCTCTTTTCAATTGGACTGTAAGCAATAATCCATAAATCAGACAGTTCCCGATATGCTGGTTCATTAATTACATTTGAGTCAAAACAAATTCGATGTTGATGCGTTTCTTCTATAAAAAGTGTTCCATATTCTATACTTAATATATTGCTCATCTTACGAAACAAATCAATTTCAGTATCACCTAATGCCCAAATTTGATTCAATTGCGATTTCATTATATATAGTTAGTTTTTAAATTATATTTTTTACTAAAGAATCTTAAGATTTTATCTCTCTAATTAAAATTGGATAACTAGAATCTATTATAGCCGTTGGATTTTGATCGTATCCATATTCTTCCATGGTATAACTAGTAACTACAGTTGAAAGATAATCCCTTAGTAAAATATCTGTAACATATTTTTTATTTAACATAACCTCAGACACATTGCCAGAAAGAGCATCTACAACATGATGTGTCCAGATACCATTTTTAAGTTTATCACTCGAATAAGAACTTTGCCCGGCTTGACAAGACAGAAATATACTGTAATTAGGAAAACCCTCTGATAAAAACATCAACTCTTCCTCCTTAATATTAGACCAATGATTTCTTTCATTTGTATCTACAATATTTGTAGCACAGGCGTCAATAAATATTAAAGCATTTTTACAGTGTGAATTTCTCAATGGATCAATCAATATTTTATTTAATGGAACTGATGTTGCCAAAATATTATTTCCATGTGTATCGTAAGTTGATAAAAAGTTTGTCATTCCATTATGAAATCCATGCCCCGCATAATAAAATATAAGCCTGTCATTTTCGGTTAAAGAATTAAATAATTTTTTAAATTCGTATTCTATAGAGTTTTGAATTGCATCCTCATTTATAAACATAGAAATTTCGTCCTCTTTAACATCTAAACTATTTACAAGCATGTCTCTAAAAATCATGGCATCGTTATATGCGTATTTGACTTGTTTCATTTGATTTTTAGGAAAATAATTTTCTATCGCAATGATAATTGCAACTGTTCTAGAATATGGAGGAACATTTAATGTTATATGAGATTTTACTTCTTCTTTTTCTACTTCTGCAAATGATATATTTTCCTTTCGTATATATTTTTTATCATCAAATAGAATGGGAATCTCTGATTTTTCTGTCTTAATCAAATAAACAGATTTACCTTCAATTACTACCCAATCATATGTAACTGAAGGAATCGGATTTAAGAATGATATGGCTTTTCTTGTAATTTCATCAATACGGAAATCATTACTCAGACCTACTATCTCATTGTGTTCAGGATTAATTTCCTTAATACCAAATACCAATGATCCGCCATTAGTGTTGGCAAAGGAAGAAATAATTCTCGCCATCTTTTGAGGTACATAAGGTACAGGATCAAAATCTAATGCTTCGTTTTTTGGAGTAGTTAAAAATATATTAAGATCATCACCTGATACGTCAATATTTTTTACAGGGATCTTATTAATACCTGTCTTTTTCAGCAATTGACCTAAAGTAATTTGTTTTGGCTCATTGAAACCATCTTCACACCACAGTTCAGCATCAACATATTCTAAGACATCAAATTCCGAAGTATAATATAAAAGCATATAACTATCATCTGATGGTCTTGCAACAACTGTTATTTCATTACCGTTTTTTGTTATTCCTCCGATTACACTTTCAGCAATTTCAAATCGATTGTCGCAATTATATTCTGGAAGCATTTCCAAATATGCAATGATGTTTTTTACTGCTCTGCTGATAATTGTTTTACTATAATTTTGTTTTTCATATTCAGGCTTTGATATATGATAAAATTCGGATGGAATAGTACGGGATTCTAGCGAAGCATTTACCTTTTGCGTTTCATCGGCAGGAATTTCAAAATTATATTCTACTATTTTTTCCGATGGTGGTAAAGATATTTTGTGTAAAGCAAAGTGCTCTTCTATTTCTTTTAAATCTGATACAAGTAAAAACAGTAACTGCTCATGAAGTTTTGGAGCACCTAGCATTTGAGAAAGTTGATTTGCCAAAGACATTAAAATACTTAATTTTTTCCAATCAGTTACTACAAATAATTCATTACCAGATAGGTAGTGGATAGTGTTTGATTTCCATTTTTCACCATATTTTATAGTTAATTTGTCAGCTTGAAAAAAGATGTATTTTTCATATCTTTCTTTTAGCTCTTCTAAAACCTGATCAAAGCCACCTTGTACATCACTTCTCCGCCATTGTGCCCAGTAAGGAAATATGAATTCTAATTTACTTGTTAAGGATTCGGCTGGCAACCTATTATCTGCTTCAATTATAAAATCGCTTTGTCTAATTATATTGACTCCTAGTAATTGTAAAAGATTTTCAAACTCCGAATGTTTCTGTATGGCTTGAGTAAAATAAGCAAAATTGTAACCTTCACCTAAATCACCTGGATTTCCATCAACATAGAAATGCAGATCATTAGTTGATCTATAAAAATCATTTTCATCAGAAAGTGAATACATAGAGCCCCAATTTTTTAAAGCTTCCTGTTCTTCTGTACCATAAATAAGGAAATCGTCAAGAATTAGTTCGAGTACGGGTTGCTGGTCAGATTTTTTGTGGTCAGGATCAGATGAAATTGATGATAAAATACTCAGATAATCTTGAAGTTCCAATTTTGGTTTAAATTTGAAAAAACTTCTCCACTCACCATTAAGTTCTGGTCCGTCAAATACAGGTAAGTGCTTTCCTGCTATTTTTATAATTTCTTCTGAATTTAGAAAGATTTCAGAAGAATTATAGCAACCACGATCTCTGCCTGGTATGCAAGCATTGTTTTTTATGTACCAAGGTATATAATTCTCCATTTGCTGACCGGTAGTATCTCCTCGTTTTCCGTCGTGCCCCCAGAATACTGTTACTTGTTTTTTAAGTTGCTCAAAACAGTTACTAGCTATTACGTCATTCCAAAATAATTTAGCAAACTCAAAATTATTAGTTGAATTTAAGAGGTTAAATGTAGAAATTGATTGATAACTGTGTGAGGAGAAATAACCACCCCAGAAAAAATCTTTATGCAATTTGAAATATTCTTCATCAAATCCAAGTTGCTGTAATCGATACTTTCCAGTTCTTGCGTACTCATTTAGAATGAAATTTTCGCGAACTCCCATTTTAATTAGTAACGTTTTCAGCTTTGCAAGATTGTTATTTTCAATATAATCGGCATTTATAAAAATATCGTCTGTAATTAAGTGCTCAATACTTACCCTCGGATTATATCTATTAGGGAAATAGCAATTTTCAGCAGGAACCAAGTTTCCTTGTGTTGTGATAATTTTTAGTTTTGAAAGTTTTTGGGGGATGTCTAATCCAATATCTCCATTATCTAATAACTCCGCTGCTTTTCTTATTGTCTCTATGCTATTGTCTAAGGTAGCATAATTTTCTGCGTTGGGAAGAATAGTATTTAGCAGGAAAGTCTCGTCAGACTTTACTTTTATATTTAATCCTTCTAACCAAATTTTTATCTCTCGATTATTTGTGAGCCATTGTTCCAATTGAGGATGTACATAGTTAGCAACACTATCTACTTCAGGCTTATCACCAATTTCAGAGAAGTAAAGCTCTCGAGGAGCTCTTATATCTTCTCGATGATCTAAAATAAAATCCCAACCTTTTAACAAGTTATCATCCACATTTTTATTGACTTCTGATAAGCTTTGATATTTTAGATACTCTATGAGAAGTTTATTATTTTCTAATGACATTTTTTGCTTAAATGCACTTGTCATAATTGACATATTTGGAAAGTCCTTCCAATCAAAACTGCTTACGCCGAAATATTTAAGTTGACGATTTGAAATGTCATCTGGAAATGGATTTTCTGCAAAATTTAACTCATTTTGCGTTCTTTTCTTGTAATTAATAATTGGAGTTTTTCCAACAAAATCATATTCTGATAAAGAAGTCATATCTAGAATTGCTTCATCTTTTTTCAGTAACTCACCGTCAGAATTTTTTATAAAAGCAATATCTCTTTTTGCATCTAGCAAACTTTTATTATAACACTTTCCCAATTCGTCATTATCTGAAATTTTATCTGGTAAAATTGTATAAGCTTCATTACCTATTTCTGTAATCACCAATTCTGCTACCCAAGTAAGTAAAAGGAAAGGAACCTGTTCAATGATCCATTTGTTCCAAACACTATCTTTGTGTAAATTTTCTCTTGTTGCCGTTAAGTAAAATGATGTATTCACCAAAACAGGAATATCATATGTTTTTTCTTCTGTAGGAAGATAAGCATAGAGGTTTCGATCACCTAGTTTACAAACTTCAAATCCATTCTTTGTCCTTTTTGCAGCCAAAGTAATTTCGGTAGTTTTAACTTGTTTAATTTTATCCGGGACTTCTTTATCATTTTGGAGTATAGTTCGCAAATATTCTGGAACATCAAGATTATATGCTTTTTTTAAATACATTATTTTTGATTCTCCGTTAACTGAAATGTTGATTTCTGCATTAGAATCTTCATGAATATTAATTACAGTACTTGTGTTATTTTCAAAAATTATTTCTTCTATATTTTTAAGAAATAAATACATTTCGATTTTTTGAACAAGTTCTGAAATAGATTTTTCTATTTCTTTAGGTCTATATAATTCAATGATTGTAGCGACAGTATAGTGACTCTCCTCTAAAAACGTCCATATTTCAGGATTGATTTCTAATGGATTAGTATATATTGGAATTATAGGCCAAGGAAATTTAAACTGACGATCATTTTCTTTTTCCCATTCATCCTTCGAAATTTCCCATTCCTTAGACCATTCTGGTTCAAATGTTTCGTCAAAACGAAATAGTTCACTATCGCTGTAAATAAAGACTTTGTTTGATTGCCCAAAAACAGACTTAAAACCAATCCCTTTATAACCAGTCTTATCTTTTGCGTTTCTTTTTGTACCATTACCAACATCAGATATTCCGATGACATCTGGTTCATCAAATGTTTTTCCGTTGTGCGCAACAACGAGTGCATTATTAAAAAGTTTAATTATAACTTTTGACTTAATTCCGGGAAGTGCTGAATCATCTGCATTTTGTAAAAGTTCGTAGATGAATCTTTTAGAATCCTGATATAAATCGCCAGATAAAGAACCTAAAGAAGACATCTGTGTCACAGCTTGATCAGGGTTCTTATAGTCCGTGAATTTTTTATATATTTGATTTACAATTGTTTCTAGGGACATTTTCTTGAAAATTAGTTTTTTTATGATTTCTTTAAAATTACTAAAAAACTAATTTATTTGGTAAGTGAAAAATATATTAAATCTATTAAAAATAGTTGTATTGAAATTGTCTATAAGCTAGTTTCTGATAAAAATACATGTAGTTTAAACAAAAAAAATCGAAATTTTCCGAGGATTTAAAGAACTAGTAACCATGAAAACTCAAATAGATTAAGATCTTTGCAAAACCATGTAATAAATGAGATACCATTAGTATTCTTTTGAATTTTATGTTATTTTAACTCTATCTTAATGATTCCGAAGGCGTTTTCAGAGCTAAAAAACTTGCAGTAACTTCGTTAATTTTAGAATGTCTATAATTCCGCCACAAATATAGAACTCCGATAATAATAAAAATGTAAGATAGCCATTTCAGAATTTGTTCAGAAAACCTTGTAAAGACAGATATTTCAAAACTGGAAAATGCTTCATTACCAGAACTATTTCTTCGATAAAATTTTCGACGGTACATTCAATATTGTAAAATGAATCCTGCGAGCAAAGCGGCTATTCCAATTATTAAAAGCTTATTCATTTATCAAAGTGATTTTGTTTGTTATGTTGTTAAAATTAAGTGTTTTATCTTAAAATTATTATATTTACAAAAAGCACAAATATGAAAGCACTAAAAATCTACGGCTTTATTACAACTATTGCGATTGTTGTTTTATCAATTTATCTTTATCAAACTAAAAAAGAGTATAAAGAAACAGAAGAAGTTCTAAAACAATGTTCTGATCGTTATTATAAAGAAATTGGTAAATAACAAAAATCCTAACTATTAGTTAGGATTTTCATTTATTTTAAAATTAAATAATTCTTGAGGAGTTATGTCTAATCCTTTAGATAGCTCTAGTATTGTAGACATTTGAATATTTCTTAGACCTTTTTCAATTTTACCAATATCACTATAGTCTATTTCGCAATTTTGAGCCAATTGTCTAAGGCTAAGTTGTTTTCCTTCTCGTAATTCCTGAACCCTTTTTCCAAAACCTTTTAGAAATGCAATTTTTTCAGAGTTTGTTGCCATATCAATATCAAATTGATAGCAATTTCCATATAAAGGTAAAATAATTAGTGGGTATTATTTCCCACGTTGTATTTTTTTATTATATTTGGAATAAATTACATAATAAAGTAATTTTGCGATACTTCAAATTTAATTATAGAAGCTATTGCTTAGAATCTCGTACTAGAAAATCGCCAATTTTCAAACAAACGCAACGAGACCATAAGTAAAGTAGCTCACGACCTAGGCGTGGGCTTACTTACGGAGTTTGTTGCAAGGTGTTTGGCGATGCCTCTAGTACAAGCGATGATGTAGTAAGTTCCACGCTTTATTTTTCCAATGTTGCCCGTAATCGCTGAAAATCTAAGCCCGCTTTCAAAAATAGTATCAGACTACACGATACAATAGGAGGGTACAACCTATTGCGGCTTTAAAAAGCTTACACGGGAACACAGATTTCATTCCTATTAAATTCTTTCCGGTGCCTTGCGGTCACTGATTGCAGAACCTCACCAGTCCTTTTTCATACCAAAGGGCATCAGGAAAGTCTTTATCTAAAAAATGAATCAAAAACTACTCAACTTAAAATCAGAAGAAAGAAAAAAGCCCCTTCCCATACAGTTTGGAGACCAACGGGAAAGAGCGTAGTTCAGTAATTAATCTTTAGAAAATTAAAAACTTTTACAAATCTATGAAAAATTCCTATTACAATATAGGAGGCATTTTCTTTGGGCTCATGTTTACCGCTGTAAGCATCAACATAAAAGCTCAAGTACGCACTATTTCCGGTACTGTTACATCATCAGGTAAACGACTCTCAGGAGTTGTAATCTCTCAAGAGGGCGGTGATCAGGTAACCATGACCGGCAACAACGGAACCTATAGATTACAGGTTTCAGCAGAAAATACTATCCTATTGTTCAGACACCCTGATTATGCAGAAGAAAAATTCACGCTCACTAATCAGACCGTCGTTAATATCAGCTTAGAACAAAAAGTAAAGGGAATCGAAGAAGTTATTCTCAACGCTGGCTACTACAAGGTTAAAGACAAAGAAAGAACCGGTAGTATCGCCAAAGTTTCAGCAAAAGATATAGAAAATCAGCCTGTCTCCAATGTCCTGTCAGCAGCACAGGGAAGAATGGCAGGAGTCAGTATCACCCAGAATTCAGGAACTCCCGGAGGTGGATTTGATATTCAGATCAGAGGCAGAAATAGTCTTAGGACACGAAGCAATTCCGTAATTGATGGCAATCAGCCGCTCTATATTATTGATGGTGTTCCGGTAGGTACAGGAATGAGTTCCTCCTATGCCGGAAGTATCCTTCCCAATGCAGACATTAATCCGTTAAACAGCATCAATCCTAACGATATTGAAAGTTTCGAGATCCTCAAAGATGCTGATGCTACTGCCATCTATGGTTCAAGAGGTGCTAATGGAGTAGTGCTGGTGACCACCAAAAAAGGAAAAAAAGGAAATTTAAAACTGACCCTGAACTCTTCCTATGGTCTGAGCCATGCCATTTCAAACCTTAAAATGATGAATACTGCTCAGTATCTTGACATGAGAAAGCAGGCATTTGCCAATAGCAATATCTCTGTCTATCCTGCTAACGCCTACGATATCAACGGAACATGGGATCCCAACCGTTATACGGATTGGAGAAAGGAACTGATTGGTCATTATGCGGCTTTGTCAAATACCCAGCTTTCAGTCAGTGGGGGAAATGAAAATACTAATTTCCTGCTCAGTCTTGGTCATAATGAACAAACCACGGTGTTTGGCAGGGATTTCAGGTACAGGACTAATACCGTTTCAGGAAATATCAGCCACAGGTCTACTGACAGAAAATTCAGTTTCAACTCATCCAATATTTTTACAGCAACAGACAACAACCTGATTACCTCTGATGCGACAAGACAGTCGTATATTCTGGCTCCCAATGCACCCGCTCTTTATGATGCGGAAGGTAACCTTAACTGGGAAAACAATACGTTTACGAATCCCGCAGCGGCTTTTGAGAACTCCTATTCCAATAACAATCTGCAATTCCTTAACAATATCAGTATGGAGTATGAAGCTTTTGACAACTTTAAGCTCAAACTCAATGGAGGTTTAACCTATCAGACTTTTGAAGAATGGTCACTTCGTCCAAGTACGGCGTATAGCCCTTCTGCTGGGGCAACACCTCTCAATTCGATGTCTTCAAAATCCAACCAGAACAGACTGTCTATGGTGATAGAACCCCAGATAAGCTGGATGTACAGAGAAGGTAAACATAAATTTGATATCCTGGTGGGAGGTACTTATCAGAGAGATGTTTCAGACCGAGGTGAAATCCAGGGATCTGGTTTTGAGAGTAATGCCTTTATCTATAATATAGGTGCTGCAATCAATAAAGTCGTCCTTGACCAGATCAGTACTGAATACCGGTACGGTGCTTTTTTCGGCAGAATCAACTATCAGTACGATAAAAAGTATATTCTCAACATCACTGGAAGAAGAGACGGAAGCAGTCGATTTGGTCCCAATAATAAATACGCCATGTTCGGTGCTGTTGGGGCGGCATGGTTGTTTTCGGAAGAAGATTTTATGAAGAACATCTCATGGCTCAGTTTTGGAAAGCTGAGAGGAAGTTATGGTTCATCGGGAAGTGATAATATCGGGGATTACCAATACCTTGATACCTTTGCCACGGCTAATCTCATCTATAACGGCAGTACCGGACTGGCTCCAACAAAACTCTACAATCCTGATTTCAGCTGGGAAAGAACCATCAAAACAGAAGCTGCTCTTGAACTTGGATTGTTCAACAACAGGCTTAACCTAAGTGCTGCCTATTACCGAAACCGCTCAGGAAATCAACTGGTAGGCTATCAGCTTTCCTCAGTAACGGGATTCAGCAGTGTACTTGCCAATCTGGATGCTGTTATTCAGAATACAGGATTTGAATTTGAGGCCAGCGGAGAAATTATCAATAAGGGAAATTTTTCATGGAAAAGTTCTTTCAATATCACTATTCCACGAAACAAGCTGATTTCCTTTCCTGGACTTGAAGGTTCATCCTATGCTAATACTTATGTGATCGGACAGCCTGTGAACATTGTTAAACTCTACCAGCTTCAGGGGGTAAATCCCACTACCTTGGTGTATGATTTTACCGATTTCAATGGCGACGGAAAGATCGCATCACCGGATGACAGACAGGTGATCAGAAATCTTGGACAGCAGTTTTACGGAGGACTAAGCAATGAATTACGCTACCGAAACTGGAACTTTTCATTTTTGTTGCAATTTGTAAAGCAGCAGAGCCGAAACTATAACTCAGCAATGTCTTCACCAGGTATTATGGCGAATCTCCCGGTGGAGGCATTGAATGTATGGTCGCCTTCAAATCCCAATGGCCTTTATATGCCGTACCGCTCTACGTCAAATTCTTCGCACAGCCTTTTTCAAAATAGTGATGCCAGTGTTTCTGACGCTTCATTTATAAGGCTTAAGAATGTACAGCTTACCTATAATCTCTCTTTGGACTCAGGTCTTTTCAGGGAAGTAAAACTTTATTTTCAGGGGCAGAACCTCTGGACGTGGACGAAGTTTTTTGGAATTGATCCCGAGATGACCTCTTTTGGATTCCTGCCTCCTTTGAAGACGTATTCATTGGGCATTCAGCTTACGCTGTGATGAATGCTTAACGGCAACCAAAGACCGTCATATTATTTAACCCAATACAAAAACAATGAAATCAATATTTAATAGTATAATAATGGCAGTGCTCATCTATCTGATGAGTACCGCTATATCGTGTGAAAAAATGCTGGAAGTGGATTTGCCTGACAATCAAATGTTGTCAGAAACCGTTTTCAGTGATACTCAGACTGCCAACGCCGTATTATCTGGACTGTATGCCGGATTGTGGGAATCATCACCTGTTACGGGAGATCAAAGCGGAAGGCTTTTGGGGCTTTATACTGATGACCTGACCTACTATGCAGTCAATGCCACTAATGGACTGCCCGAATTATCCAATAATACACAGATTGATTCCAACCAGTTTGTCAGTTCGTTCTGGAATGCTGCGTATCAGAAAATATATGTCAGCAATTCCATACTCGAAGGGCTGGAAGGAGCAGATCATATTCCGGCAGCTGATAAAGCAAGGATAAAAGGGGAGACCCTGGTTATCCGCTCTTTGCTCCTTTTTTACGTTCAGCAGGTTTATGGAGATATTCCTTTTCCTGTGACCACCAATTATATGATCAATCAGAGTATTTCAAAAACACCTTCTGCAGAAGTGCTGATGAGAATTGAATCTGATGTGAAGGAAGCTATTGAACTGCTTTCTGATACATACCAAAATAATGAACGCATCTATATTAATAAAAAAGCAGCCCAGCTTCTTCTGGGCAAAGTTCAGATGCAACAGCTGAAATGGAGTGAGGTAGAAGCCACCTTGAAAAAAGTAGTTCAGAGTCCGCTGTATCAGTTTCAAAATGATATCACCAAGGTCTTTCTTAAAAACGGCAGCCATATTATCTGGCAGCTCAAGCCTAAAAACAATGGGGATGCGGTGAGGGAAGCAACTATTTACTATTTTGTCAATGTTGCTCCTACTTCCATGGCACTTTCCGCATCTCTGGTCAGCTCGTTTCAGAATGGAGATCTTAGAAAGCAATATTGGATGGGATCTGTTACAGTTGGGGGCAACACCTGGTACAGAGCGGAAAAATACAAAGCAAGGTCTTCTAACTCTACAGAAAATTCCATTGTCTTCAGACTGGAAGAGGCCTATTTGCTGTTGGCAGAAGCTCTGGCACAGCAAAATAAAATGTCAGAGGCCCTGCCATTTATTAATCCGATCAAACAAAGGGCAGGACAGCCATTGCTAGGCAGTTCTGTTACACAACAGCAGCTTCTTGAGGAAATCCTTAATGAAAACAGAAAAGAGTTTTTTACGGAAATGGGACATCGATTTCTTGATTTGAAAAGAGCAGGAAGGCTTAATGAATTGCAGCAGACTAAACCCAACTGGAAAGATCAACATAAAGTATGGCCTCTTCCGCAACAGGAACTGCTGCTCAATCCCCATCTGAATCCTCAAAATTTAGGTTACTAATGAGAGTGTATTGTTTAATTATTCTGCTGTTTTCTCCACATTGCTTTAATGCACAGAGATCGATTAAGGAATTGGACCAGTGGATGTCGCGTTTCTCAACGATGATAGGTCAGATGAAGGTATCTGAAGATCAGAGATTCGTTTTGGTGACTAAAATGTATGCGAATAATTCTGATTCAGTTCTTGTGTTTGACCGCCAATCAGCAGTCATTCCATCCGATACCATTTTAAAAAAGAGTAACATCAGTTTTCTGAACAATTATACGGTCTTTGCTTCAGGAGTAGGCAGGGCTGAATTAATTGAGCTGAAGTCCAAAAAAAGAGAAATTTATGATAGTGTACAGCGATGCAATGTCAATGAAACCCAGAAGCAATATGTCATATTGGGTACTGATAAAAACCTGAAAATCTATAATGCCAAAGGAAAAGTGCTTCACCATGAGCCAGGAACATTGAACTATACTATTACGCAGCAGGGACAGGTTTATATTCTTGCTGAAAGTGGAGGATTTCACAAAATATTGAAATGGTATGGAAGCACGATGAAATTGCTTTATTCCACTGCAACTAACATTGTTGCGATGGATCTTTTGGGAGCAGACAGATTTATTGTCTTAAAAGAAAAGGAAAAAACAGATTCCAATGGAAAGATCAGGATCAGATTGTTGAGAGTAGCAGACGGGGAGCTGTTTTATAACAACCGGATCAGCCTCGCAGAAGACCAAAACATAAAAGTAACCGAAGCAGGTCATTCTGAAACTTTTTTGATTGATATTTCCGTGAGGAACCTCCCGGAGAAAATTGGAAAACTTGAAATATGGTATGGAGGAGATAAATATCTGCGCAATAAGGACCAAGGGCTGATTGAGCATCAGTATATGGTATGGAATGTTAAAAATAATCAAGTTCATTCTATCCCTCCCAAATCAATGCAGGTTTATGTAGCGACAGACCATCCACGTTATTTTTGGACGTATAATGCCAGAGAGGACAATGATTACCGCGGATTTAGAAGCCTGAATGTATATCGATATGACCTTTTAGAAAACAAATCTGAACTTGTTTTTGAGAATGCTTCAGAAATGGTCATAGGAAAGGACAGCCGTTACACCATCGGATTTCTGATGTATAAGAATCAATGGATGGTCTACGATCATCTGTTAAAGCAGACAAAAATGATCGATTATAATGGAACATTAAGCTATCCTCTCTTTATGCCGGATAGCAGTTTGCTCTTTACGGCAGGAGACCGACTGATCAATTATCATCTGAAAACAGGTATGTTAAAAACAGTATTCAAACAAGAGAACAGCAAAATCAGCTTTTATGAATACAGTGGAAAAATGATTCATCAGATGGAATCTTTTAAGATAACACAACGAACTATTGAAATGTCACAGCCGTTAATGCTGCATATCAGGAGAGAAAATCATAATGATTCCGGATATTATTCTTTTTATAAAGGTAAACTTAAGCAAATGCTGCCTTACACCAGCAACAGGATCAAAATGTTCTCATATAAGGGCAGGCATGATTTAATGTATTCGATCGAAGAAAACTACAACATGTCTCCACGGTTGTACAGCAAAAGCAAATCATCAGGTCAAAAGAAGGTACTTTATACAACCAACCTTCATGATAAAAAAGCGATAGACTTGCAGCAGAATGTTATTTCATACACCAACAGTGAAGGTAAGGACCTGAAAGGAGTTCTGTATTATCCCACTAAATTCGACAAGACAAAAAAATATCCTTTGGTGGTACAGGTATACAGTATTCAGCATGATGAATTCAACAAATACCTGTATCCCGCCTGGGGACCCAGTGGATTCAATATCCGACTGCTTCTTGAGAACGGTTATATGGTTTTCCAGCCAGATATTATTTCTGATAACAGGGGGCCGGGAATTTCGGCGCTTGATTGTGTTCATTCCGGACTGGATGCGATTCAAGGAAATGTAAATATTGACTTCAGGCGTATGGGTTTGACAGGACACTCATTCGGTGGTTATGAGACCAACTTTATCGCTACCCATTCAGAAAGGTTCGCAGCCTATGTCTCGGGGGCAGGTCTTAGTGATATTATGAATACTTACTTTTCATTTAATGAACTGTTTAAAATAGCGGACTATTCAAGATTTGAAACCGGGCAGTTTTCAATGGGAGTTTCTTTTTCAGAGGATAAGGACCTGTATTATAAAAATAATCCGATCAATTTTATTGAGAAAGTCAACGCACATGTATTGCTTTGGGCAGGTAAGAAAGACACGAATATTCCGCCAACGCAAACCATGAGCTTTTATATGGGATTATTAAGAAACAGAAAAAAGGTGGTGGCACTGATGTATGCAGATCAGGAACACACCTTCAAGAAAAGTTCCGAAGACATCAGGGATCTTAATACTAAAATCTTGGAATGGTGGGACTATCACCTGAAAAGCCGGAAAGATATAGGATGGATCGATAAAGAAATGAAAAGGGACGCAGAATAGCGTCCCTCATTTAATTAATACTTTATACAATGCACTAAGGAATTTTATAAAGTGGCGTTCCACACATCGTGCCTGAACCGATTCTATGCAGTTCAACGCTGGTATCCAATGCCCATTCACAGACATCACCGGAAACGATATTGCTGCATTCCTGATCAGCATCCTCACATTTGAACTGACCACCACCTAAGCTAACAATTCTGTAAGCCGGTTCTAAAGCTCGTGTACTCTTCTTTGCCACCATGGTGGCAAAAGCTGACCCTGTTCCCAGTGCTACCAGGATGACAGGAAAAAGAATTTTTTTCATAATAAAAAAATATTTGATTTGCTGCCTACTCTGAAACACGGTTTTCGGCTTCCCCGTTTTTAAAATGTTTTTTCAGGGGCTGGGTAAGTTTATATTGTACCAGCTGATTTCCAATAATTGCGTACAAATGCTCATCGGTGACTCTAAAATCTGACATGCTGTTATTTTTAATATTGTCGATGTACATGCTGCCAATATATTCCTGAGATTCGGTATTATAGATGTCAATAACTTTGCTTTCCTTCCATCTGTTTAAAGATTCATGTCTTCCTCTTAATCGAGCAGGGTTAAATAACAGACCTCTGTATACGATCGCCTGCCCGTTAACTTTTAGTGCAGGTTTAGACATTTTAGATTTTCCATTGGATAGCGATGTTACTTTAATCTGTGCGATTTTAGTCGTATCAATAGTTCTCCATCTGTGAATAAGATGCATTGAATGGTTCATGACAAGAAATTGGTTTCTATAACTGTAGATATAGCTGACAGTCGGTCTTATAGGATCAGATGAAAGATAGCCGTCGGAATCAAAAAAACCATCCAACTGCTTTTCAAGTAAATCAGGATGCAGTGTCACCTGATTTTTGCCATTGTGATTGATTAAAATAGTTCCCAGCGTTAAATTCCTGGTTTGAGATGAGAGGGTGCGAATGGCAATTTTATTACTGTCAATAATTTCAAGCTGGCTAAAGAATGCATCGTTAAAACTGATTACTTTGTTTTTTGCATCACCTAATTTGCCTTTTAATATGATGGGTACATTTCCATCATAGATATAATAATGGTGATCTTTAACTTTAATCTCTATTTTTTTAAATGGATATTTGCTGAGTTCCAGATCAATCTTTGTATTTACAGCTTTTTTTAAAAGTGAATCAACTGCTAATAAATTTTGAGGGAGGCCTCGGTTAGCTAAGTAAAGCTCTTCATTTTTAGCACCAGCAAAATAAAATGAATGGTTCTCCAGATCCATACTTTTTACTTTTAAAATAGGATGCATCAGAAACCTTCTTGTAAAATTGTTTTCCTGTTTTATAATGTATTCTGACTTAAAAAACAAAACAATGACAAGAATACAACTCAAAATATTGGAAATTCCTAAGATCAATGCAGTTTTACGGTGAGTCTTATGATTTGCTCTTCCGATGATAAGAACAGATAGACCTCCTATAACTACACAAAGAATATTAAAAATCAGATGTTCAGTCCATCCCATTTTTTCCAAGATTCCTCCACATGAACAAGGAACAAAGTCACTGTAATTTAGAATGAGAAATATATAGATCGTAAATGCTGACATTAAGGCAGTTGATAAGTATAATCCGATTAATCTACTGCTTGGAAAAATCAATAACAGTACAATAATTAATTCTACAATAATAACAGCATAAGAAATACCCCCTGCATAAGCACTTAGTAAAGGTGACTGAGCAATCTGTACTTGAAAGTTTTCAAAATCAAGCAATTTGCTCACACTTGCATACACAAACAACAGAATAAAAAAGCAGGAAACAGTTTTGATAAAGATAGTTTGTACGTTTTTCATGGCATGTCATTATTGGGTTTAACAGACCTGAACCAGTCTCCATTTGATTTTCCATCCGCAATATTCAGGCATCGGTTCACCCTTAAAGAGGGTTACAGTTGTTTTGAAATTCCCCATACTTTCCCAGATGCCACTCTTTGGACATGGTAAGCCTGTAACAACTGATATGGAGGTATGGGGAATCATATTTTTTTGTTTTTAATCCTGAGTAAGCCGCCAATTATCACCGTCTCTGACAGGAGGATCTTTTGTTCCAGGATCTTCAATGACTTCTAAGGATTTAGCAGAATCCTGTTTCATTACTAAGCCATTTATTGTGGGCTCTGATTTTTCAATATATTCACTATTTGAAATCATATCTTCATCTCGATGGGTGCAGTTTTGTAGACAAACTGCTACGATGATTATGCTAAAAAATGGGATAAACTTTTTCATTTTGATAATTTTAATTGGGTTATCCCGGCCGGATTATATTAGAATTCTGATGTCAAAATTATCCGGCTTATGAGCTAAAAAAAACTGTTATATGGCTCTATTTTAAAATTGTTACGTCTCAATTTTAAAATTACTACATGCGGATATCAGAGTTTAAGTGGCTGTATTTGCATATTTTACAGGATTTTAGTCTTTCTGTTATTTAATTCATTGAAATTTGATTTATTTAAAACATAAATGTTTATTTTTGAGATGGTGAGGTTCTAAATATCAGTCTATGAAAAAGTTTTATTGCTTTCTCATCTTATTTCCTGTTTTTTCACAATTTTTATTTTCACAAAAGAAAGAGGAAAAAACTTTCAGTGAAATTAGAAAGCCTTATGAAAAAATGGCAATAGATGACATTCATGCAATGCCTTATGTAAAACTGTACATTGAGAAAGCAAAAAACGAAAATAATTTTTCAAAGCTGATTCAAGGGTATAGAGATGCAAGACAGTTTGACTATAAAAACAAGATGAAGTATGCTGACAGTGCACTCACTGTCAGTTTGCAGCATGGAAGCCAAGATGACATCAGTAAAGAATATTTAAGCAAGGGAATCATCTATTATTTTTATCAAAAAAAATTTAAGCTGGCTTTAAATGAATACATTAAAGCCTATACGCATTCAAAAGGCTCAAAAGATGAGTACCATAGGTATAAAGTCCTTTATCATTTAGGAATTGTAAAAAGTCATTTGGGCTATTATGATGACGCCATGAAGCATTTTCTTGAATGTACTTCATTTTACAGGTCAAAGTTGAATGAAAACCATCATGAAAATGAACAGTTTAACTTTGAGAAGGCGTATCTCAACTGCTTACATCAATTGACTGTCCTCAACAGATATCTGCATCATTTTGCCAAGAGTGATAGTTTAAGCAATTTAGGTTATCGGCTAACTGCCAATAATAATGATTTTGTGCTTGAAAAAAGCTATTTCCTAAAATGCATCGGAATTTCCAGATTTCATCATAAAGATTATGTTGGTGCTCAGGATCACTTGCAAAGATCTTTACCCAATATTCTAAAGAGAAATGATTTCGCCTGGGCTTCTGTAGTATATTATTATCTGGGTAAAACCTATGAAGCACAGGATAATGTAAATAAGGCTGTAGGATGTTATAACAAAATAGATTCTATTTTCAATAAACATGATTTTATACTTCCAGAGGTTTATAAGAGTTATCACTATCTTATCGATCATTATAAAGATAAAGACCTAGAAAAGCAACTGTACTATACCAATCAGCTTTTAAAAGCTGACAGTTTAATCAGTAAAGATTTTCCCTATTTATCTTTGAAACTTCATAAAGATTTTGACCGACGTACACTGATGGATGCAAAAGAAGAAATCGAGAGATCAAGTACTAAAAAAATACTATTTGCCCAGATACTTATTGCTTCAGGAAGTGTAGTTCTTGGGTTTTTTGTTGTCAGGTATCGAAGAGATCAAAAGATAAAAAAACAATATCAGCTTCTTCAAAAGAGAATTGCTGAAGGAAAATATAATATGAATGATATTTTAAGAGAAGAAATGATAGAGCTGCCTGTAAGAAAGACTTCTCTTACCCCGGAAATGGCTTTAGAAATTAAAGAAAAACTTCAGAAGTTTGAGCAGGAGCAACATTTCAAAAAGAAAGGGATTACGCAGAAAAGTATTGCTTTAAAGCTGGGAACCAATTCCCACTATCTTTCGGTTTATATCAATGAACAAAAAGGGATGAATTTTAATAAATACATGGCTGAACTGAGAATTAATTATATCACTAACCTACTTAATACCAACAGTAAATATTTAAATTATACTATCGAGGCTCTGGCTGATGAATGCGGTATAGCGGCACGCCAGAACTTTTCAAATTTGTTTTTCGATATCAATGGCATCCGACCAACAGATTATATAAAGAATCGGAAAAAGGAGCTGGGTATTAGTTGATTACGTAATGCTTTAGGTAATTTTTGTAAATTCCTGAAAAAAGGACATGGTAACAAAAACTATTTTTAAAAGAGCTTCGAAGTTATTGGAGGATCTGGACCTAAAGATTAACGAAGTCAATGCTGACGGAAATGATCTGATCAAAATTTCAGAAAAGGCATTACTTATTATTGATGAGTCGATAAGGAAATTAAAACTTTTGGTTTCCAACCATCATTTTGATCATATTGCTGAAGAAGTATTCTTTTTTAAAAAACTGAAACCGCAGTTTATCTCAAAATTTATTTATTATTCTGCAGTACTGGATATTGAATCTCATAAGCCGGCTGCCGGAAATAAGACTTTAAAAAAATATTATGAAGCAGAACAGGAAAAGTTGAAAGACTTTTATTTGGAGCATTCTGAATTTTACAGTTACTATAAACGGGAAGCAACCTATCTTGATCATAAAATATTTGTTCGTAATTCCTACGACCTAAAAATGAAGCTATCATCCGGATTTTATAATTATGATCCAAGTTTTACAACATCCCACGATCATATGATCGCCAGATTTATTTCCAATCAGCAGTTCGATCAGTATTTAAAGAAGCAAATCGAAAATTCAAATGATACCTTTACCACAAAAGTATTTTCTCCTTTGAGCTGGTCGGGGTCAAAGGTCGGTCTTATAGAGCTTATCTATGCACTTTACCAGATGCGTTGTTTTAACGGCGGTAATATAGAGTTAAGCGAAGTCATAAAATTTACAGAAAAGTCATTGGATTGCGATTTAGGTAACTTTCATAAAACCATCTTTGAAATCCGTAACCGGAAACAGGGACCAACCAAATTCCTTCAATTGGTGAGTGACAATTTGAATCAATATTTTATGAACATTGATGCTGAGTAACATACATACAAATGAAAACCTCAAATCGTATGGTATTTGAGGTTTCATTCTTTAATCCGATTTCAATAAATGCTGCAAATCAGGATCATTTTTTATTCGATCCATTTCATCTGTGATGATATTGAGAATATCTGACTTAATTTCTCTGTAATTATCCTGAATCTGCCTGGTCATAGAATCATTCCCGTCTTCATCAATAAAGGATCGGATCGGTGGTATCTGCTGAAAACTTTTCATTTCTTGAGAAAGCTTAACATTGTCTACGACAATCTCGGAATGAAAAATCTTCTGCTGAATCCTTTCATCAAAGTTATCAGATACAGCACCGACAAAAAATCCCTGGGTCAGGGTAGAGATCTTCGAAGCAGGTATCAAACTGTCCAATTGGGTAGAAATAGAGGTCGAAGTATCGTTCCTATTGATGGATATACTCTGTCTTTTTTGCAGTATTTTTCCAAAACGTTCAGATAAGGTTTTTGCTGTTTCCCCAACCACCTGACCGCTGAAAATATTGCCGACCGTATTCTGAATGACTTTACTTTCCTTATCTCCATAGTCTCTTGTCAACTGAGAAAAATCCTGGAATCCAAGACATACGGAAACTTTATTACTTCTGGCAGTAGCAATTAAATTATCCAGTCCTCTGAAATAAATAGTAGGCAACTCATCAATAATCACCGAACTCTTCAACTGTCCTTTTTTATTAATCAGCTTCACAATTCTCGAATTGTATAGCCCAAGAGCAGCAGAATAAATATTCTGACGATCAGGATTATTTCCAACACACAGAATTTTAGGCTCATTGGGATTATTGATATCCAAAGAAAAATCGTCTCCGGTCATTACCCAGTATAATTGTGGTGAGATCATTCTTGACAAAGGAATCTTTGCAGAAGCGATTTGCCCCTGCAATTGATCCTGGGCACCCCCTTGCCATGCATCCATAAAAGGAGATAGGTAGTTCTCTAATTCAGAATAAGAGGTTAATATCGTAAAGACCTCTTCATATTTTTTGTTAAGCAGTTCAATAGCATGTGGAAAAGTACAGTATTTACCGTTCTTATATATCTTAAGAAACCATATGATTGCAGCTAACAATATAATGGGACTTTCAACAAAGAAGTCACCCTGTTTTTGTATCCAGCTTCTATTGAGATTTAACATGATGGTGTAGGCAGCTTCGTAAGCATCCGATATATCCGTCATAAAATCGGGGTTTAAAGGATTACATCGATGGCTTTTTCTAGGGTCGTCAAAGTTGATGATATAGAATTTCGGCTTTACGGTATAAGCATCAGAATGATTGAGAAGATGGTTGTACGCAATGGTTGATAAATCATCGAATTTAAAATCATAGATATACATGGAAAATCCTTTTTCGATATGCTGTCTTATATAGTTGTTGACAACAGCATAGGATTTTCCTGAACCTGGAGTTCCTAAGACAATGGTGGCACGAAAAGGATTCACCACATTAATCCATCCCTGATGCCAGTTTCCCTGATAATAGAACTGTGTAGGAAGGTTAACAGAATATTCATTATAGAGTAATTGGGTTTCCTGCTGAAAGCTTTCATTCTCATTGTTAAAAACATCGGTCATTAAGTTTGTTTTGAGTAAACGGCCTATCCAGACTCCTGCCTGCATCAAGAAGATGTAGCCGGAACCAGTAGATAGAATATAAAGTACAGAAGTGAAACTGCGGGCAGATTGTAAGAGGATTGCGTTTAAAAAGAATAAGACAAAACCAATAGAAAAAACAATACTAATTTTTTTCCAAGTGATCTTTTCATTTTTGACTCCCTTTGTTCCAAGGCAACTCAAAGCTAGTAAAACTATTGCGAACAGCTTAGAATAAATAGGTTGAGAAAAAAGGCCTGCGGTCTTATTAAAATTATAAAGAATCTTATTGATAAGTTCCAGTGTCCATTGTTGCTGTGTAAAAAATCCGTAACAAAACCAATACAGATGCATTAATACCATAATAATACTGACCGCTCGCATAAATGCCATGATTTTAGCAAGCCCTCTTAAATCGTCTTCACCCTGCATATAACATTTTAGACGCATAAATACAGGATTACGTATTCTCAACTATAAATGCGCCGTTGCATGCATCTATTGGCTGACTATGGCTCTGAGAGTATAATTATAAAGGTAGTTTATCAAAAGAATATTATTTTTTTCTTCTTTTTCTTTGTCTCTTTTTCATTTGTGATTCGAAAATTTGTTCCTCCTGATCCTCATTAGTATCTGAAGATAATAAACCGCTAAAAAATCCGTCAAAAACTCCGCTGATGCTATCCGTAAGAAATTGTTGTTTGCATATTTCCTGAGATAAATTAAAGTGATCATTATGATCGTATTTTGTTTCACGCTTTATTTCTACCTCATTCCATAGTTTATTGAATGAGTTGGCTGAAAGCTCTTTACTCAACTGTGAACCATTCCAAACAGATTTGGAGTTATGATCTATAAATGTGATTCCGTAGATCCTTCCCTCATCATTCTTTCGTATGACTGTAGCGATTCCCTGTTCCAAAAGTTGAGTCTTAAAAGAAGCTTCCGATTTGCTTGTGCTAATTGCAGTTTCTATAGTTCTTTTAAGAATGAGTTTTGAAGGATTATTTTTCATTTTTGACTTCTCAATGAGGACCTGAATATTTTCCAACCCTGCCCGTTTGCCAAAAAGGGATGATTTAAAAGGGGAACTTATTTTTTTTCCATTTTTATCTGTAGCAAAATAGACCATTCCTTTTCTCATTTTACCATGAAGCTCTCCGCTAATTTCTTCAACGGAGATATTGAATTGAGAGAGTAAAGCGTTATATGCACCTATACTTTGAAAGCTGTATGTTTGAGGCATGTGTCTTATTACTGATGATAATTGTGTTTTGATATTCCCCTTAGTATAATCTACAGGTTTAAAAATAGGGCTTTGATTTAAACTTCTATTCTCACCAGCAACCTTTATGTTGTATCGTTTTTCCAATTTCCTGCAGACTTCCATTGATCGGGGGTGATCATAGCGATCTGATATTTTCTTCCCATCGATCTGGACACACGTGGTGACGATATGAATGTGAGTCCTGTCAATATCCGTATGTTTAAAGACAACGTAGGGTTGGTTGCCATAACCCATTTCCTGCATATATTGCTGGGCCATTTCCCGATAATCTTTGTCATTAACCTTATCTCCAGGATCAGGATTAAGTGAGATATGTCTTACCGGTTTTTCAGTTTTGTTATTGGCTATCAAGTAGGGTTCAAAATACTGATGAAAAAATTTAACCGAATAAGGTCGATCCCACAAATCAGGAATCTTGTTAGTAAATAAAACAGTTCCTTTTTCGTTGTCTACTTTCTGTTGATTGTAGGTAAGCGCACCCCATAGGTTTTCACCTTTTCCAATTTTAGCGATCATTTTTCATAATTTTTTTGAATATGGTTTTGTTCAAATTCTTTGGTAAGTTCTATAATCTGCTTACAAATTAAAGCTAGTTCTCTGGTATGATTTTCCAGTTTAAAGAGATAGAAAGAAGCTTTTTTCTCAGTAAAGTTTCGGTATAAAATTTTTACAATCTGATTATAATTGTTTCCAATCGATTGAAACTGATAAAAGAATTTAGTGAGTTGAGTATGATAATCTATTGTTGAAATATCCACTTTTACAATTTTTAATTCTTTCTGAAACAAAATTGTTGTAATAAATTTCGCTTTGCTGTTCATTCCTGATGCCTCATACAATTTTAGAAAATTAATGTTTTCTTCATCCGTAAGACGGAATACATATCTATTTTTACTGGGGCGAAGTTTAGGCTTACGTCCACCTTTATTTTTATTATTTACGTCCATAGCATCCAATTTAATATTAACAAAATCATGACTTCGGAGTGATTTTTAAAGCCCCAGCCAGGGCAAGTTGTTTTGAGGCACGAAAATAGTTATGAGGCACTCAAAACATAACTTGCTCCTTTCGGGTGAAAGGAAATTCCAGTAATAAAGCAGATGTAATACTGATCGCATTCATAAAGTTCAATTTCCCAAGACCTCCTTAGTCTTCTGAAACAAAGTAAACCACAATCATTTGTAGGGACAATATTAGAAAGAAAGTCAAAGACAGTCACTTAAAGCCAAAAACGACCATTAAGAATATTTCGAAGAAGAAATCGTATTCATTTGTATCAGATTGAGGGCGGGATTTCCTGACTGCAGATCTGATAGAAATCCTGAATAGTGGAAATCCAGCATGCCAGCCTTCCGGAATTCCAGCCGTCAAGATAGTCTCTGTGAAAGATAGTCTTCAGGAAAGCAATTTTTCAGGATTGCAGGATGAATGGCATTCAGCCAGAACTGATTGAAGTCAATACAGCTTTCGGGAATTCCGTCCAGTAGCACTGAAAGCAGTACAGTGAACCTGATATATGTATTGCCAGGGGCTGTCAATCAGTCTTTCTTCCCAATTATGTATAACCAAAATCAAGCAAAATGAAAACAAAGAACCAACCTACAATTATTGCATTTTCCACCCAAAAAGGAGGGGTAGGAAAAAGCACTTTTACATCACTTCTAGCAAGTATTCTTCATTATCGGATGAGGTATCATGTTGCCGTTTTTGACTGTGACTTTCCTCAGTACAGTTTACTTCAGATGAGAGAGCGGGATTTAAAAATGGTGATGCAGAATGAGATTTTAAAAAAGATCGCTCACAAACAATTTACGAGTATTAATAAAAAAGCGTATCCCATTTTCCAGAGTAAAGCCGACCAAGTTTTAGAGGATATGGATGCTTATGTTGTTGGATCTGAAACAATTCCTGATGTTATATTTTTAGATCTACCGGGAACTGTGAATACGGCTGGTATTTTAAAAACTTTGACGAAAGTCCATTATATTTTTTCACCCATTACTGCGGATCGTGTTGTGCTTGAAAGTACGTTAAGTTTCACTGATGTTCTAACCAATGTATTGATGAAAGAAACTCAAACGGGAATCCGGGCAGTCCATCTTTTCTGGAATCAGGTGGATGGAAGAGAACGGACGTTGCTCTACAAAAACTACAGTAAAGTGATTTTAGATTTAGGGCTGCCACTTATGGAAACAAGCATTACAGACAGTAAAAGATTTAGAAAGGAAGGGGAGGCTATTACAAAGACTGTTTTCCGATCGACTTTACTGCCTGCAGATCCTAAATTGTTAGCTCAATGCAGGTTGGATCAATTTGTAGAAGAATTTTTAAGAATTGTAAAACTATAAATTATGGAACAGGACAATAACAATGAAGAGAACGGTATCGATGAACAATATCTGATGTCCATTATGGCAGGAAGTCCCCAGAAAGAAGTTCCTGTACAAAATGCAGATCTCCAAAAGGAGAAAGCTGTAAAAAAAAATAAATTGAATACTAAGAAATCCTCAGATATAAGCTATATGGAACAGTTTCTTACTCATCATACAATGACAAAGCGTGGTGATAAAAGTATCTATATCCGTCCTGAATATCACGAGCGCCTCTCACGCATTATTCAAATCATCGCCGATGACCAGATTCCTCTGTATGCTTATCTGGATAATATACTGGCGTATCATTTTGAAATGTTTGAAAAGGAAATCACTGATGATTTCAATAACAAATACCGTCCCATCTTTTAATATCATTTTATGGAAAAAATAATCATTATAGGTTTATTAATCGTTATCATTCTAATTCTTCTCAACAGAAGATTCCCAGTCAAAGTCCGTGAGAAAGATGGGTGTAATACTAAGAAAATTTCTCCATCTATAATGGGAGATATTAAGCAAACAAAAAGAAAAGGTTTGCCAGTTGAAGCCACTGAAAGCCACCTTGAATTTACTTCATTAGTAGAAGATAATTTTGAATCAGAAACCAGAAACGGGAAAGCTGAAGATGTAGCCGAGAATAAAAATCTTGATGATATCCTAATCAAGGATAATTGGGGGCAGGAGGAAGAAGATTGGAAGTATCAGGACTCTAATATCGAAAGCGGGTTTGCTACAGGGGTTACCTTTCAGGAATTGAGTACTGCGGGTCAGCTGTTACAGCGGAATATGCTGGAACCTGATTTAGAACAGCAAGCAGTTGCTATAATTCAAAAAATTCATGGGACCGAGCTTTTTGATCTTTTGGAGAATTCGTTGGGGGAGGCTTCGAAGCGTATTTCAAATTTGTTAAGTCAGAGCATTTCGAATGATGTTGAAGGCATATCTTCCAGTTACAAAGATGGTGTTGAAGGTTTCGATATTGGGGAGTTTGTTTAGGCAAATTCCCCTTTTGTTATTAATAAATTTCAACTAAGATCTGTTATCAAACAATTCGTGCAGTTTTTTCTGCAGAACCTTTTTGTCGGGAAGCTGCGTTTTGTATTCAGAAACCATTGTCGGAGAAAGACTTCTACTGAGCGCATATTCTACTACTTCGCTGTCCTTGTCTTTACAAAGCAGTACGCCGATGCTTGGATTTTCGTTCTGACGTTTAACATCCCTGTCCAGAGCTTCTAGATAAAAGTTAAGCTGACCCAGATGTTCGGGTTTGAATTTATCTGCTTTCAGTTCGAAAGCGACAAGGCATTGCAGCCCCCTGTGGAAGAATAAAAGATCGATATAAAAATCAGAATTGCCGACCTGTACTTTGTACTCTTCGCTGATAAAAAGAAAATCCCGTCCTAACTCCAGGATAAAATTTTTCATCTGCTCAATTAAACCTTTTTGGAGATCATTTTCATTGAATGTTTCAGGCAGATTTAAAAAGTCAAATACATAGCTGTCTTTAAATGTATTGACTATATCAGCGTTGGTTTCTCTCAACACTGTTGAGAGTTTTGAATTTCCAATCATCGTTCTTTCAAAAAGGCTGCTGGATATCTGTCTCTCTAACTCCCGGAAGCTATAATTTTCCTGTTTGGTCAACTTGATATAAAATTCCCTTTCCTCGATTGATTTACATCTGGAGAATATGGACAGATTATGAGACCAGCTGATTTCTCTCAACAGTGTTGAGATTTTTGGAAATTCCTTGTAAGTCTCATAAAATTGCTTCATTCTCCAAAGATTCTTATCCGAAAAACCTTTTAGTTCAGGTTCATGAGTCTGGATAAACTGAGAAAGTTCTTTAACCACAGACTGTCCCCATTCACTCAGCTCAACCTTTTTGCTTATATACTCACCAATATTCCAGTATAGATCGATGAGTTCCTCATTGACTTTTCTTATCGCATTGTTACGAGACTGTTTGATGAGCTCAATAATATCTGTGAACCTTTTATCCATGATTTCTCTTTTTTGAAATTCCTTACAAATTTACAATTAATTATACAGGAATTCTGACTGGCGCACGGTTCTTTAACAGCCAAAAGATTCCATCCAATGCCATTCCTGTTACTGAGTATCTAGACTCGGACATCTTTGTCTTCAAGCCCGTAAAGTGCGGGTTTCATAATCAAAAAATCTATTCATTATGAAAAAACAAAGAAAAAAATTGCTGTATGCTGTTTTAACATTGGTAACAATTAATTCGGTATTTGGTCAAGGCAATGGTTCAGCCGGAATTAACGAAGCTACACAGATGGTCACCTCTTATTTTGAGCCGGCTACCCAATTAATTTACGCCATAGGTGCAGTAGTAGGACTCATTGGAGGAGTCAAGGTTTACAACAAGTTCAGCAGCGGTGATCCTGACACCAGTAAAACCGCTGCAAGCTGGTTTGGAGCATGTATCTTCCTCATAGTTGCAGCGACAATTCTTCGCTCATTCTTCCTTTAAATGACGGTTATGAATATCTATTATATCAATAAAGGAATAGGACGGACGGTAGAGTTCAAGGGACTTAAAGCGCAATACCTCTTTATCTTCAGTGGAGGGCTCTTAGGAATATTGATCTGTGTCATGGTTATGTATATGGCAGGTGTCAATACCTATCTGTGTTTAATTCTCGGAGGAGTCAGCAGTGGATTTCTTATATGGCAAACCTTTACACTGAATGGAAAATACGGGGAACACGGTCTGATGAAATTAAGCGCACACAAGAAGCATCCGAAATACATCATCAGTCGAAAGAGTATTTATCGGTATTTGAAATCTAACCGTAAAAGAACAGACGTATGAGAAATTCTTCCAAAGCAGCAACCTTGGAAAGCAAATTTCCACTGCTTGCGATTGAAAATGATTGTATCATTTCAAAAGACGCTGATGTGACCATCTGCTTTAAGGTCAGACTCCCCGAACTGTTTACCGTTGCTTCCGCTGAGTATGAAGCCATGCATTCCGTTTGGTTCAAAGCGATTAAAACACTCCCAGATTTCACCATTGTTCACAAACAGGACTGGTTTATCAAAGAAAACTACAATCCTGATTTGTCAAAAGACGACCAGAGTTTTCTTTCCAAATCATTTGAAAGACATTTCAATGAGAGACCCTTTTTAAATCATTACTGCTACCTCTTTATAACGAAAACCAGTAAGGAGAGAATGCGGATGCAGAGCAACTTTTCATCACTCTGTAAAGGAAAACTGATTCCAAAAGAGATCAAGGACAAAGAAGTCATTGGTCGTTTTCTTGAAGCGGTCGATCAGCTGGAGCGGATTATGAATGATAGTGGTTATATCCATTTGGAAAGGATGACAGAAGATGAGATAGCAGGAACTTCCGAGAGGTCAGGACTACTGGAACAGTATCTGACTCTGTCCCGTGAAACCCATCCATCATTGCAGGATATTAAGCTGGGATCTGAAGAAATGCGAATCGGTAATAACCGGATCACTATGCATACCTTATCGGATACTGAGGATTTACCAGGTACTGTATCATCTCACAGTCGTTATGAGAAATTAAGCACCGATCGCAGCGACTGTCTTTTATCATTTGCTTCTCCGGTGGGACTTCTGCTCAGTAGTAATCACATTTATAACCAATATCTGTTCATCGACAACAGTGATGAGAACCTTCGCCAGTTTGAAAAATCTGCAAGGAATATGCACTCTTTAGCCAGATATAGTAGAGCCAATCAGATCAATAAGGAATGGATTGAAAAGTATTTAAATGAAGCACATTCATATGGTCTGCAATCTGTTCGTGCTCATTTTAATGTGATGTCATGGTCTGATAATTCTGCTGAACTCAAGCAGTTAAAGAATGATACGGGAAGTGCTCTAGCCTTGATGGAATGTAAACCTCGTCACAATACTACTGATACGGCAACTTTGTATTGGTCAGGAATTCCCGGTAATGCAGGCGATTTTCCTAGTGAAGAGAGCTTTTACACATTTATTGAACCTGCTTTGTGTTTTTTCACAGAGGAAACCAACTATCAGGATTCACCATCACCTTTTGGGATCAAAATGGCTGACCGCCTGACTGGAAAACCCATTCATTTGGATATTTCGGATTTGCCGATGAAGCAGGGAATTATAACAAACCGAAATAAATTTATTCTTGGTCCTTCAGGAAGTGGGAAATCTTTCTTCACCAATCATATGGTACGGCAATATTATGAGCAGGGCGCTCATGTGCTATTGGTTGATACCGGAAATTCCTATCAGGGATTATGTGAACTCATTAAAGGTAAAACCAAAGGAGAGGATGGAGTATATTTCACCTATACAGAAGACAATCCTATTGCTTTCAATCCATTCTATACCGATGATGGAATCTTTGACATCGAAAAAAGGGAGAGTATCAAAACCTTGATTCTGACACTATGGAAAAGAGATGATGAACCAACGACTCGTTCAGAGGAAGTGGCTCTGTCCAATGCTGTAAGTGGATACATTGAAGTGATAAAATCTAATGACCTGCATCCTTCTTTCAATGGATTCTATGAGTACGTCAAAGATGACTATCAGAAAGTATTGGAGCAAAAGAAAGTCAGGGAAAAAGACTTTGATATTGCCAACTTTCTCAATGTGCTTGAACCTTATTACAGAGGAGGGGAGTATGACTATCTGCTGAATTCAGAGAAGCAGCTGGACTTGTTATCAAAGCGTTTCATTGTCTTTGAAATCGATGCCATTAAGGATCATAAAATTCTGTTCCCTATTGTGACCATTATCATAATGGAAGTCTTCATCAATAAGATGCGAAGGCTCAAAGGAATCAGAAAACTGATCCTCATCGAAGAAGCCTGGAAAGCCATTGCCAAAGAAGGTATGGCAGAGTATATTAAATACCTTTTCAAGACTGTAAGAAAATTTTTCGGAGAAGCCATTGTGGTGACTCAGGAAGTCGATGATATTATCCAGTCACCCATCGTGAAAGAAAGTATCATTAATAATTCAGACTGTAAGATCCTTCTCGATCAGCGGAAGTATATGAACAAATTCGATGACATTCAGGCAATGCTGGGATTAACGGATAAAGAAAAAGCTCAGGTACTTTCTATCAATATGAATAATGATCCACGAAGACTTTACAAGGAAGTTTGGATTGGATTAGGTGGAACGCACTCAGCAGTCTATGCGACTGAAGTTTCTACCGAAGAATATCTGGCTTATACTACTGAAGAAACAGAAAAAATGGAGGTGATGAACCTTGCATCAGAACTTGATGGCAATGTAGAACAGGCCATCAAGCGGATTTCTCTCAAGAGAATCAAATCGAACACAAAAGACAATTAAATCATTTAAAATCTTACAACAATGAAAAATTTAATCATTAAAACCTTAATGGTAGCATTTTTTGCTGCCGTAACCTATACAAAAGCACAATTTGTCGTAACAGATCCCGCAAACCTGGCTTCGGGAATTTTGAACTCAGCCAATGAAATCGTGCAGACTTCATCAACGGTATCTAACGTTGTTAAGAACTTCAATGAAGTTAAGAAAGTGTATGAACAGGGTAAAGAGTATTATGACCAGCTGAAAGCCATCAATAATCTGGTCAAAGATGCCAGAAAGGTTCAGCAGACTGTTCTTTTGGTAGGTGATGTTTCTGAGATGTATGTGAATAATTTCGGAAAGATGCTCAATGATCCCAATTTCAATGCTCAGGAATTAGCTTCTATTGCCAATGGTTATTCTGCGCTTCTTACCGAGAGTACGGAGCTATTGAAAGAACTCAAAGAGATCATCACTTCTAATGGTCTTTCTCTGAATGATAAAGAAAGGATGGATGTTGTTGACAGAGTCTATAAAGAGGTCAAAGCGTATCATAATCTGGTACGATACTACACCAATAAAAATATTTCGGTCAGCTACCTGAGAGCGAAAAAACAGAACAATACCCAAAGGGTATTAAATCTTTACGGAACCTCCAATCAAAAATACTGGTAAGATGGAACCTAGCAACTTACACGAAGTATTGCGTTCCGTTTATGAGGAAATGATGCCGATGTGCGCTGATATGGCGGCAGTAGCGAAAGGTGTTGCGGGATTGGGAGCATTATTTTATGTAGCACTAAAAGTCTGGCAGTCATTGAGCCGTGCAGAACCTATCGATTTGTTTCCCATGCTGAGACCCTTTGCCATTGGCATCTGTATTATGTTTTTTTCGACAGTGGTACTAGGAAGCCTTAATGGGGTAATGAGTCCCATTGTTCAGGGAAGCCACTCAATGCTGGAGAATCAGGTATTGGATATGAATGAGCTGCAGCAGAAGAAGGATCTTTTAGAACGGGAAGCGATGCTCAGAAATCCGGAGATGGCATATTTGATTTCAAACGAAGAATTTGACAAAAAGCTGGAGGAACTCGGATGGTCACCTTCAGATTTGGTTACGATGTCCGGAATGTATATTGAAAGAGAAATGTTTGCGATCAAGAAAGATATAAGGGATGGTTTCCGCGAGTTTCTTGAAATATTGTTTCAGTCGGCAGCTTTAGTTATTGATACCATCAGAACCTTCTTTCTGATTGTACTTTCAATCTTGGGACCGATTGCATTTGCAATTTCCGTCTGGGATGGATTTCAGACGACTTTAACTCAATGGTTGACTAGATACGTTAGCGTTTATCTATGGCTTCCAGTTGCCGATATATTCAGTGCTATTCTTGCCAAGATACAAACTCTGATTTTAGAACGGGATATTGAAATGCTCGCAGATCCGACCTTCATTCCTGATACCTCCAATACGGTGTATATCATCTATATGGTGATTGGCATCATAGGTTATTTTACGGTGCCAACGGTGACTGGCTGGGTGATTCAGGCAGGAGGTGCAGGTAATTTCATGCGCAATGTGAACCAGACTGCTACGAAGTCGGGCAATGTTGCAGGAGCAGCAGTAGGTTCGGCTACGGGTAATATTTCAGGAAGATTATTAAAATAAAAATACAGTTCTATGGAATTTAAAACTTTAAGAAATATTGAGACTAGCTTCAGGCAGATCCGCTTGTTTACGTTTGTTTTTGCAATGTTGTGTTTTGGAGTGGTAGGAGTAGTCGTATTCAAATCCTATCAGTTTGCCGAGCAGCAGCGTCAGAAGATCTATGTGCTGGACAATGGCAAATCATTAATGGTAGCGCTATCTCAGGATATGTTGATAAACAGACCTGTAGAAGCAAGAGAGCATGTGAGACGATTTCATGAATTGTTCTTCACGATAGCACCTGATAAGAATGCTATTGAAAGTAATGTAAAAAGGGCTTTCAATTTGGCTGATCAATCTGCATTTAACTACTATAAAGACCTTCAGGAAAAAGGCTACTATAACAGAATTATTTCAGGTAATATCCAGCAGAGAGTTGAGGTGGACAGTGTCGTTGCCAACTTTGATAGTTACCCTTATGACGTAAAAACTTATGCACGACAATTTATAATCAGGTCCAGCAATCTTACCATCAGAAATTTAGTCACTAATTGTTCACTGGTTAATTCTGTACGGTCTGACAGCAATCCTCAGGGATTTATCATTGAAAAATTCAACGTGCTTGAAAATAGAGATGTCGAAACTGTTGAACGCTAATAAGACCGATATGAAAAAACTAAGAGATACACTCGAAAATTATGTTGTAAAGATTGATACACACTGGAAATCTCTTCCGGTAGAGCAACAAAAATTCCTGACCAAGGTTTTCTTTAGTGGTTATGTTTTGATAACCGTCATCGTCATTGTCAATATCTGTATTTCTACAGGTCAAAGAAGTAATACCATTTCTATCAATCATATTGACGGCATTTCTAAGAAACCTATCGAAAAAGGATCGACGCATAATGAAATAGTAAACTCATCCACTAAAAAATAGAATATGAAAGATTCAGAGAAAATTAGAGTGACAGAAAATGATCTCTCCCAAAATTCTAACGGAGTGAATGATCATCCCAAGGCTCAATGGGAAAGATTAAAGAAACCTTTCATCTACTTTTTGATGGCTGCTGTATGTGCATCTTGCTTTTATCTCATCTTTAAGCCCAAAACCGATCATACCATTATTGAAGAGGCTGGCTTTAATGCAGCTATTCCACAGGCAAAAGACGGTCAATTACAGTCTGATAAGCAAAAGGCTTATGAGCAGCAGTTGTTAGAGCAAAAGAATGAAGAAAAGAGAAATTCAATAACAACTTTATCAGATTACTGGAATGACCAGAAAGGTGTAAACTATAATAGCAACCCACCTTCTTCAACATCCACTAAAAGTGTATTTCAGCAATCCGATCAGAATGCTCTGAACAGTTATCGAAATACACAGCAGACCTTAAGCTCTTTCTATAATCGGGATGATCAGGAGGTCAATAATCTGAGGAAAGAAATTTCAAGGCTAAAGAATGAGTCAATGCAAAATCATGCTGTTCCTGCGGGTCTGGGAATCAACAACCAGTTAGAGCTCATGGAAAAATCGTATCAAATGGCTGCTAAGTATCTTCCAACGATGCCAAAGCAGGAAAAACCAGCAGGAAAAGAAGAGATCGAAAAGTCAACGGAAAAGAAGGTTAAACTGACTTCAGCAATACCAGTACGTTCCAATGTTGTTTCCTCATTATACAGAGACCAGTCGGATAGTGCTTTTATCGCAGGTTTGAATCAGAATAGATTTTATGACAGTCAAAATGATTCAGAAAACTCAGTTCAGACAAAAAACGCAGTAAGAGGTGTGGTCTATGAAACTAAGACTTTGGCAAACGAAAGTACATTATCTATAAGGCTTTCAGAAGCGATGAAAGTCGGACGAGCTGAAATTCCAACTGGAAGTTTACTGATTGCAGTATGCAAATTTCAGGGGGGGAGGCTTCAGTTAAAAATATCTTCCATTCAATCTCAAGGTAATATCTATCCTGTAGAAATCAATGTTTATGACACTGACGGTCAGATGGGATTGTATGTTCCTTATTCAGCGGAGCAGAATGCGGTAAGCGATATTGTAGCTAATATGAGCCAGTCTTCAGGCACCAATATTATGATGACCCAATCTGCAGGGCAGCAGATTGCAGCTGATCTCAGCAGGGGAGTAGTACAGGGACTGTCTGGTTATTTTCAGAAGAGAGTCAGACAATTGAAAGTAACTGTAAAAGCTGGCCATCAAGTCTTACTCTTACCCACAAATAACTAATCAAAAAATCAAAAAATGAATACACAAAAGAGTCATTATATACTCATTATGCTATTACTTCTATTAATAAGCAAGGCATTTGGACAGGATTCTGTGGCTACCTATTATTCCTTGGAAGAGGGAAAATTAGAGCCTTTCAGGATACAGGTTACCTATAATAAGACCAGTCATCTGATATTTCCCACATCAATACGATATGTTGACCTGGGAAGTGATCTCTTGGTTGCCAATAAGGCAGAGCCTATAGGAAACGTCCTTCGGGTTAAGTCAGCCGTCAGAGATTTTGAAGAGGAAACTAATTTTTCGGTCATTACCGAAGATGGAAAATTTTACAGTTTTGATGCATCTTACAGTTCTTATCCCGATATATTAAGCTATGATTTAGTACGACTTCAAAGGGGTATTGAAAGGCAATATGCTACTGATGTATTATTTGAAGATCTTAAAGGAAGCTCAACTTCTCTCACCTGGCTCATTATGGAAAATCTTTACAGGAAAAGCAACAGGACTATTAAACATATTGTTTCGAAAAGCTATGGAATTGAGCTTTCAGTCAGGGCACTGCACGTTAATGACAGCAAATTTTATTTCACATTGCAGGTTAAGAATCAAAGTAATGTGGGGTATGCTATTGAGCTGGTCAATTTTAAAATCGTCGATAAAAAGTACTTAAAGCGAACGGTCGTTCAGGATAAGATTTTAGAGAAGGTTCGCACTTATTTCCCGGAAACGACCGTAGCTAATCATTCAGAAAGTAAAGGGATTTATATGCTTGATCAGTTTACGCTCTTAAAAGATCAGGTTTTGGAAATTGAAATTCTGGAAAAGAATGGGGGAAGGCATCTGAAAGTACAGCTTGAAAATGAAGATCTGGTTCATGCAAGATTGATACATAGTTTAACCATTAAAACGGAGTAAGATGCACAAAATATTTTTAGCAGTCATCTTCACGATGATAATGAGTAGCAAAATATTTGCTCAACAGATGATTCCTAAGCAAATTGGTATTGAATTTACCTATTCAGTATTTCCAAAATCCCCAGCAAAGCAAAATTATATGTTAAGTACGGGGCTTGTTTCTTACTCGAAGAATGGTAATTACTTTTTTGGACTGGCAGAATATGGTAGAAAATATTATAAATACACAAGCGGCGATATCCCGATAGATAGTTTCCTGCTGAGCATTGGGTACAGTTTTTATATTTGGGGAGACTTCATGCGAAATGTCAATTTTAATCTGGGAATTGGAGGTCTTGTTGGTTATGAGCAGATTAATAGAGGTGATGAATTGTTGTATGATGGATCAAAGCTTAACTCTACAGGTAATTTTATTTATGGGACGAACGGTAAGCTGTCTATTGAAAGCTATCTGACTGAGCATTTAGTTTTCCTGGCCAACGGGCAACTTCGCTTTTTGAAAAATAGTCAAATGGTTAATTTTCACTCTCTGCTGGGGGTTGGAATAAGATATAATTTCTAAAATAGTTTAAAATGAAAAATATAATTAATACAGTTAAAATACAATTCAAGTGTTTCTTGCTACTATTTGTAATCGGACTATTTATACAATCATGTGAGAAAGATGATTTGGAAATTCAGCAGAACTATCCTTTTAAGGTGTCGGTTATGCCGGTTCCCAAGGACATAGCTAAAGACGAGTATGTGGAGATTCGTATCAAAATTTTTCCTGAAGGTAATTTTGTTGACACCAAATATTATCTTCGATATTTTCAGTTTGAGGGAACAGGAAAGCTGCAGTATTATAACACTCAACCCTATTTTCCCAATGATATTTATCCTCTGTATGAGAAAGAGTTCAGATTGTATTATACTTCAGCCTCTGAAGTTTCACAATCATTTACGGTATGGCTTTCGGACAGTTTTGGAAATGAAAATAAAATTGAATTTCAATTCAACAACAAAAAGTTAGACGGATAAATACAATTTCTTTAGCTTGCAAATATATATATTTCCACTCCAAATAAAACTATCTAATTTGAGAAGCATTGTTTAGTATTTGCGGAAAGATGGTTGGCCCCTAAAGGGCAATCATCTTTCCGCGACGCCACAAGAATCCAGACCGGTAATCGGCTCTGGATTCTTATTTTTAGAAATTTAAGTTTCTTATAAAATACCTTCATCGGAGAAAGAGTAGGAGTCTATTGAAGTTATTATACAATGATCAAGCAGGTTAATATTTAATAATTGTCCAGCCTCCTTTATTTTTTGTGTAATGTTTATGTCTTCACGAGAAGGCGTCAGGTTGCCGGAAGGATGGTTATGGGCTATAATAATTGATACGGCATTACATAATAAGGCCCCCTGCATGATAATTCTGATGTCAACAAGAGAAGAGGTAATTCCAGATTCTGATATTTTTTGTATTCCTAAGACCTTGTTAGCCTGATTCATATACATCGAGTAAAATGACTCCCTGTAGTCGATCTGATCTGCATCAAAATGTTCCCGGAAAATATCTGTAGCATCCTGAGAGTTCAGTACCTTTTTTTCAGTATTTCCTTTCCTTGTATAGATCAATTTGATCTCATTTACGATATTATATTTCATAGTTATTGCTCTGAGTACGGCAGAGCCTTTTGTTTCCCGTACTTAAGTTAAAACAGCATTTATTTAAAACATCTTTGAACTGTTATGTGTCTTTTTTAGATCAAAAGCCTTTTCAATCCCTTCTCCGTCCTATTTCTTAAAAGCCTTTCAGGCTTCGCTGAATATTTTTCAAAAGAAAAACCGGAAAAAAGAAAGCAGATATGAATTGTTGACAATGAAAAAAAACAAAAGGAAACGGAATAATTGGAGGGTACCTTTAGGGAGGAAACCGTTTATGCCGTAGTCTTTTGGTTGGATTAGCATGACGGCTGGCAACAATACCTTAGCTGCCTTTTTACCGGTTTATTTTGGGAAATGTTTCGTGTAATAACAGTCAATAACCTGTTTTTGTATATGAAATGAATGTTTAAATTAACAATGTTGATTTTATTTGTATTTTAGTTGAATCTAAGAATGATGAATTTCTTTGCATCAATTTTCTCTTGTTGCACCTAAAAAATAAATTTAAACGTAATCACATCTTTTATAAATAAAAATTTTTTCCGCCTGATGGTTGACGTTAAGTGTTTCGTTTGATTTTACATGTTTCAAGCGTTAGACATTTATATTTAAAAGCCAAATACATCGCATAAGTGTCTGGGTTTAATTTCAGAACAGTTGTCCAATACTTTTATTAAAAATGTATTGGTATGGAGAAGAAAGTTGAAATTAGTAACATTACCATAGAGGAGATTATCAAGATTTTTAAAGAAGAGGAGGGAATTGAATTAAGCATTGAGGAGGCGAAAGATATTTTAAGCTTTCTGACGATGCTCTTAAAAATTACCATTAAAAGTTTTTTAGAACAATAATATTTTCTAAGATTTATATATGAAAAAAGCCGATTTATATATCCGTGTGTCAACTGATGAGCAGGCAGATAAGGGATACTCGCAAAGAGATCAGGAGGAACGATTAAAACGTTATTGTGAAAACAATAACATTAAAGTAGGTCAAATCATTTATGAAGATTATTCAGCCAAGACTTTTATCAGGCCAGAGTGGATTAAATTACTGAATACACTAAAGAAAAAAAGCTCGAAAACGAATCTGTTGCTTTTTACAAAATGGGATCGCTTCAGCAGGAACGCTGGCGATGCGTATCAAATGATTAACATACTTAGGAAAATTAACGTTGAACCGCAGGCCATTGAGCAACCATTAGATCTTTCAATTCCTGAAAATAAAATGATGCTGGCTATATATCTTGCTGCACCGGAAGTTGAAAACGACAGGCGCGCTCTGAATACTTATTATGGAATGCGCCGTGCTAAAAAAGAAGGCAGATTAATGGGAAGGGCACCTTATGGCTACGCTAACAGAATAACGGAGAACGGGAAAAAGTATGTAATCCCGAAGGAACCGGAAGCTTCCAATATGAAATGGGCATTTAATGAAATGTCCAAAGGCGTTTATTCAGCGAGCCAAATCATGGATATGATGAACAGAAAAGAAGGAAAGTCAGTTAAGATAAGTGCCTTTCTTGCAAGTTTACGGAATACCGCATATTGTGGGAAAATTTACGTGGAGCAATTCAATGAAGAGGAGGCTCATTTTGTTAAAAGTATTCATGAACCTTTGATCAGTGAAGAACTATTCGAAAAAGTTCAATGTATAATGGATGGAAATGTGAATCCAGCCAGACCTAATGTAAAAGTACTGTCTGACGATAATTTGCCATTAAGAGGTTTCCTTGTGTGTCCGGAATGTGGTCATTTGATTACAGGCAGTGCCTCTACGGGACGTTCTGGAAATAAATATTATTATTATCATTGCCAGTCCCCGTGTTCATACCGTTACAAATCTGAGATTATTAATTCTAAATTTTTAGAGATATTGCAGTCATTGGAAATGCGCATATCTATAAAAAATTATTTGAAAAAAGTGTTGAAGCAAAATTTTGAAAAATTAATCAATAATCCCCAAAGAGAAAGGAAAGCAATTCTATTAGAAATAGATCGTTTAAACAGTAAATTGAAACAGGCAAGAAATAAACTGATGGAGGAAGTAATTGATGATGAAGATTATCTTGAAATTAAGACCGATTGTAAAAGGCAAATTGAAAAGCTCGAAGCTAAATTAACTAAAGGAAAGGATAATAAGAAAATAGATTTTCAAAAACTACTAGACCAAGCATTATCGAACCTAGTAGACCTTGCGAAAGTCTATACTGATGGGGATATCGAGGTAAAACGTAAAATAATTGGTTCGATATTTCCTGAAAAATTGCAATTTTCAGAAAATCATTATCGAACCATCCGACCCAATGTTTTGCTCTCTTATATATACCAGATAAACAATGAGTTAGGTGTGAAAAAAAACCGGAAAAAAAGTGAATTATCACCTTTCTCCGGTCTTGTACCCAGGACCGGGATCGAACCGGTACTCCTAAGAACTGGTGTTTGAGACCAGCGCGTCTACCAATTCCGCCACCTGGGCTTGATGTTTACTCCAAACATGTTGTTTGTTTCAAATTGGTGTGCAAATATAGGAACTTTTTTCAATGTTCAAAAGCTTTTCGAAGATTTTTTTTAAAAAAATATCTCTAAACCATCGTAGGCAAGGTGCATTCCGGATGGAAGTTGTTTATCTTCAATATCATGCACGCCTAAATGATGACTGATGTGGGTTAAAAATAATTTTTTAGGTTTTAGTTCTTCAAACAGGTTGATCACATCGGGAAGGATAAAATGGGCCGGATGCGGGTCAAATTTTCTGATGCAGTTTAAAATCAGGACATCCAGATTCTTCAGTTTTTCCTTTTCCGTGTCGGAAATAAAGCCGGCATCTGTAATATAGGCCAGGTTTTTAAATTTATATCCAAAAACACTTATTTTAAAATGAATGACTTCAATAGGGGTAATTTCCGTGTCCAATACCTGGAACGGTTTATTTTCAATCTCATGAAGTTCAAAAGCAGGAGCTCCCGGATATCTTACATCAGCAAAGGCATAAGGGAAACGGTTTTTTATCTCATGTGCTACCCTTGAATAACAGTAAAGTGGGACATCCTTTCCACTTTTAAAAATAAGCGGACGCATATCGTCAAGACCAATCACATGATCATTATGTTCATGAGTGATCAGTGCAAGATCTACAGTATGTTCATGGTTGGTAAGCATTTGCTGTCTGAAATCCGGACCACAGTCGATGAGTATTTTTCTATTTTCATCTGTAGTAACCATCACAGATGAACGGAGACGCTTATCTTTGGGATTTTCGGAAATACACACCTCACAGGTGCAGCCAATAACGGGCACACCCTGGGAAGTACCGGTTCCTAAAAATTTCAACTTCATTTTGTTTTGAGGTTGGTTTAATTTTGGTAAATTTACAAAAAATTTAATGTCCTAATGTATCAGAAACTAACTCCTAAACAAAAAGCATTAACAATTAATCTAGATCCTACTATTTATGGTACTTTCGCAGAAATTGGAGCAGGGCAGGAGACTGTTCGTCACTTTTTTAGAGCAGGGGGAGCTTCCGGTACGATTGCTAAAGCAATGTCTGCTTATGACAAAGATTTTAGTGATGCCATCTACGGAAAAGAAGTAAAAAACAGGTATGTTACCCAGAACAGGCTTCGTAAAATGCTTCGCTATGAAGTAGCATTGATCGAAGAAAGGATCTCAAGGGATAATAACCCGGATAGAAAGTTCTTTTCCTATGCCAATACAGTAACCACCATCAACTTCGACAAAACAGTAAAAGGCCACGGCTGGGTGGGAATCCGTTTTCAGACTAAAGAAAATGAAGATTACAATGAGATTGTAATTCATGTGAAATTCAATGAGAATGATGCTACTCTTCAGCAGGAAACCCTGGGAAATCTTGGTGTAAATCTTATTTTTGGAGCATTTAATTACTTTGACAATCCAAGAACTTTAGTAGAATCTTTATACGACGATGTAGCAAAAGACAACCTTGAAATTGATATGATCGATTTCAGCGGACCTGCTTTTTCCTATGTTGATAACAGACTAATGTCTCTTCAGCTGGTGAAGAACGGTATGACAGATGCGGTGATCTTCAATTCTCAGGGGAACAATATGCTTCCTGCAGATGTACTGTACAAGAAAAATATCTTTGCGGTAAGAGGAAGTTTCAGACCTGTAACGAAAGTGAATATTGATATGCTTCGAAACGGAATGGATATGTTTTTCAAAGATGCAATCTGTACTCATGAAGAAACTGAGGTCCTGATTGAAATTACCATTTCCAATCTTAGGGCTGATGGAGATATCGATGAAAGGGATTTCCTGGATAGAGTAGATATTCTGGGCAAATTAGGATATACCGTTATTATTTCAAACTTCTCAGAATACTATAGACTGATTGATTATTTCGCATCTTACACAAGCGGAGATATAGGAGTAGCAATGGGGGTAAATAACTTATTGATGGTATTTGACGAGAAATACTATAAAAATCTTTCTGGAGGAATACTTGAGGCATTCGGTAAATTTTTCCGAAACGGAATGAGAGTATACCTGTATCCTTACAAAGATCCTGAAACACACCAGTTATTGGATTCTACCAATCTTAAAGTAGAAGAAAACCTTAAGGAATTATATAAATATTTCATGCGTAACAACCGTATTGTAGATATCACAAACTATAATCCTGAGTTTTTGGAAATTTACTCAAGAGAGATTTTAAGAAAAATAGCATGTTGTGTTAAAGGTTGGGAAACACAGGTTCCGGAAGGTGTAGCGGAAATGATTAAAGAGCGTGGAATGTTCGGATATAAAGAAGAACTTCCTTTAAAACAATTCTCTTAAAAATTAATATAATGTCAGAATTAAAAAAAAGGCTTTCCTCTATTCTTGAAAGTCCAAAACATAATACAGAAGAGAAGCTTGAAAAAGTTTGTCATCTTTTAGATCAGGAAATCTCTTATTTCAACTGGACAGGATTCTATTTTAAAAATGGAGATAAAGATGAATTGATCTTAGGGCCCTATGTAGGAGCACCCACAGACCATACTATTATCCCTTACGGGAAAGGAATCTGTGGCCAGGTTGCAGTATCCAATGAAACGTTCGTAGTACCGGATGTACATGAAGAGAGCAATTATTTAAGCTGTTCAATAGATACTAAAGCTGAAATTGTAGTTCCAATCTTTAAAGACGGGAAAAATATCGGTCAGATTGATATTGACTCTCATACGGTTGACCCTTTTACAGCTGAAGACCGTGAATTATTGGAGTGGCTTTGTAATGAGGTTTCAAAGGTTTTATAATTGAAGCTTCAATAAAATATAAACTCCGGCTTTTATAGCTGGAGTTTTTTTATGTCTTATGGATTATTCGTAGTAATAACAAACATAATTAAAGGTTCGTCCCCTGTATTTTCAATAGAATGATAGCCTATGGAATTGATGGTTGTAATATCTCCTTTTTGAAGTACTTTTTTACGCACTGCCCCTTCTGTTCCGGTTCTTTCCCGATATTCTCCTGTTCCATGTACTACAACATACAATTCTTCTTCGTTTCTGGCGTTGTGAGTGTGAAATCCTGATTCATCGCCATTATTCAGCAAAACCATATAAGCAGCCAGGCGGTTATTAGCCAATTCATTCTGATCAAACATTTGTATCAAGTATACTGTTCCATTTCCACCATACATATTTTCACGTTTATCAATACGTGCGATAGTTCGCTCATCCTTTCCAAATGGCATTACATAAAGGTGGATATATCTCGAAACTTCCTGTATAACGTGATCAAATTCTGCTCCTTCGGATAATATAACAGTACCAGACATATATTTTAAATATTAATGAAGAACAATGTACCAAAAATTACAGAATAAGACAAGATGCAATTTTCATGAAAGATATTTTCTATCACAATAGTAAGAGCTTTATGTTTAGGCTGTAATATAAAGTAAACCGTAGATTTTCAAAACTTAAGTGCACTTCTCAGCCGGTTAGTAGCCTCTTAAAAATAACTAAAGTGTTAAAAACTTTTGTGGTTAAGCAATCAAAGTTGCATCGAATGAATTTCAGAAATCAGTTCTTTAAAGTAATGTTCACATTTCGCAATATGAGTTCCGTACCACGAAAAGGCTTCACCATCTACAATCATTATTTTTTTATCAGGATAAAAGACACGGAGTTCTTCAATATGTTTCTCTTTAAATGGAAACGGTTCAGAAGATAACATGATCACCTCTGCTTTCTCCAGGTCTTCAGCCGTAATTTCCGGGTAGCGGGTCTTATCTTTAAAAATATTTTCAAAACCTATTTCCGTTAGTATTTTATGAATAAATGTATCCGAACCAACGGTCATATACGGGTTATTCCAGATGAGATAAGCTGTTTTTACAGGAGTGTCGAGTTTAGACTGATTGAAGATCTCGTAAATTTTAAGATTAAAAAGTTGAGCTCTTTCCTCTTTTCCTAAAAGCTTTCCAAGGTTTTTAAGCAGGTAATAATTGTCTTCGATAGTTTCTATGTTGGTGACCATAACCTTGAAGTCATTCATTAATGCTTCTACCTGTTCCTTGACATTTTCCTCTTTGTTCGCGAGAATTAAATCCGGTTGGAGAGCCTTGATTTTATCAATATTAATATTTTTTGTTCCCCCAATTACTGGAACATTTTTTATCTTTTCTTCGGGATGGATACAGAATTTTGTTCGCCCGATAATTTCATTTTCAGTAAGGCCTAAATCAAATAACGCCTCTGTGATGGATGGTACTAAAGAGATCACTTTCATATTTTAAAGATATGAAAATATATAAGTTGTAGGGTAATAACTGAGGTTAATCTGACAAAGTAAAGAAACTAGAGAAGTCTTCCGGTTAAGAAAAATCCAGCTACTGTAAAATAGATGATTAATCCGGTAACATCTACTAAGGTTGCTACAAATGGAGCAGAGGATGTAGCAGGGTCAAGTTTTAATTTCTTTAAGACAAATGGAATCATAGAACCTGATAAAGTTCCCCATAGCACAATGGCAATTAAAGAAATAGATACACTGAGTCCTACATATACCCAATATTGGCCATAATCAAAAAGGCCAATTTTCTGCCAAAGCATAATCCTGATAAAACCAATAAGTCCCAAAATAGCCCCCAAACATAATCCGGAGATGATTTCCTTCCTCATAACGTACCACCAGTCTTTAAGATTGATCTCCTGAAGTGCCATCGCACGGATAATCAATGTTGCAGCCTGCGATCCTGAATTCCCACCACTGGAAATAATCAACGGGACAAATAAGGCAAGAACAACAGCTTTTTCAATTTCTTTATCGAAATATCCCATTGCCGAAGCCGTCAGCATTTCAGAAACAAATAAAATGATCAGCCAGGTTGCCCTTTTTTTAATCATTTCGGTCCATGAAGTTTGAGTGTAGGGAAGGTCTAGTGCTTCCAATCCCCCGAACTTCTGAATATCTTCCGTATTCTGTTGCTCAATCTGGTCCAAAATGTCATCAATGGTTACAATTCCAACCAAAACTCCCGCTTCCGTAATAATAGGAAGAGCGCCACGGTCATATTTTTCAAAATACGTTACCGCATCTTCTTTCGAGGTGGTTGTGGTAATCGCTACAAAGTGATTATCTGTAATGTCAGACACCAAAGTATCTTCCTCTTCCAGTAACAAAGTACCGATAGCAAGGTCATCAATCAGGCGGTTTCTTTCATCCACTACATACAGGTAATTCATGGTTTCCACTCTTTTTCCTACCTTTTTGATCTGTTGAAGACATCGTTTTACACTCCACTCCTTACGGATCTGAATGTAATAAGGGGTCATCAGACGGGCAATAGAATCAGAATTATAGCCTAATAGCTTCAGGGCAATCCTCCTTTCCTGTGGATTAAGATGATTGATAGAATACTTGATAAGCTCATCGGGAAAATCCTCAAAAAGAGCAGTCCTGTCATCGGGAGTCATAGCATTCAGAATTTCTGAAACCTCGTCACTCCCTATACTCCTGATCGTATCTTCCTGAAAATCAGGATCAAGATGAGAAAAAACCTCTGCTTTGTACTCTTTAGGAACCTTCAGAAATGCGAGCAGTCGCTCGTCAGCTGGAAGTTCGCTGAGAGTTTCGGCAATATCGGCAGGATTGAAGATAAGTTCGTCTCTAGAATTCAAAACGTGAAATTTTTAAGATATGCAAAAATAATTCAAATTTTTAAGACTGAGCAATAAACTGGGAAATTTAAGGATTTATTAAAGTCTCAGACTGGAAAACAGCATTAAAAAACACCCACCGAGGCGGATGTTAAAAATTAAATTTAAAAAATATCCTTTTAATCAAGAATAATAGGTTCGCATTCTATAATAGGAGAAGGATGGCAGAAGCCTCCGATACAGCATTCTCCATAATCACATTTAGGATAGCTACTTCTGCATTTTTTCATTTGCAGGCTTCCTTTTATTTCTGTTTGCTCCTTTCTGCTAAGCTTTTTAAGATTTGAATTTTTCATGAGGATTGATTTTTCATTAAAATTTCAAAATTAATCTTCAAAACAGATGTATTCCATACAAACACCTTTGCAGCACATTCCGAAAATACATTGTGAATGTTCTGTACATTTTGTAAGACCTGCTCCCTTAATTTGCTTTGCCGTTTCTCTGCTGATTTTCTTTAGATTTTTCATAGTTTTTTAGATTTAAATGTTATACTAAAATAATAAATGTTTTCTAATTATTCATTGAATGGTGAAAATGTTTATTTGAATATAAGTGTTTGGTTTTTATTGTTTTGTATAATTTAAAAAGCATCTGTAAAACAGATGTTATAGTAGTTGATCTTTATTCCATCATACAAGGATTGAGAACACATACATTTTGGCAGCAAGCTCCACCAGGACATTGAAAATGTTCTGTACATCTTTTGATAATTCCGCTGCCTTGAATTTGTTTTTGCGCTTGTCTGTTGATTTTCTTTAAATTTTTCATGTGATTTGTTTTTGAATAGTTTATAATGATTTATTTTATTCCATACAGATAAATGGAGAACAAATACCATTGCAACACCATCCTGCAGCACATGGATTGAATTCACTACATCTTTCAGTTGAACCACCATTAATTTGACTTGCTTTTGCTCTGCTGATTTTCTTTAGTTTTTTCATAGTATATAGATTTAAAATGATACTTACTGTATATTAATTAATCATACATCTTTGAGGTTTACAAACTCCCTGACAACACCATCCGATGCTGCATGGAATGTTTTCTCCACACTTTGGAGCAAATCCTCCATTGATTTGCTTAGCAGCTTCTCTGCTGATTTTCTTTAAATTTTTCATAGATTTTAGATTAAAATGTAAATCTAAAATAGTAAATAATTTCTAATTATTCATTATTTAGTGAAAATATTTAGTTGTAAATCAGTAAGTTGTATTTGTTTTTTTGTGTTTGTGTTATAAAAAAAGCATCTGCAAAAACAGATGCTGAATGTATTTTTATTTTCTAATCTATTATAGGGCACATGTAGGGACTGCAAGCGCCATCACAACACCATCCTATTGTACATGGTCTTGTATTGCTACATCTTGCAATAGCTCCTCCATTAATTTGCTTTGCCGCTTCTCTGTTGAGTTTTTTTAAATTTTTCATAGATTTTTGGTTTTAATGTTAATCTAAAATAGTAAATATTTTTCAATTATTCATTAATTAGTGAAAATATTTATCTGAAAACCAATTAAGTGTGTAATGTTTTGTGGTTTTTGAATTTTGGGAAGTGAATTTTGAATCAATGTTGAAATATTCCATCAGTGACAATTTTATCGAAGATAAAATCCTTGTGCTCTAAAAATAGATTGCTTGTAAATCATCTTGTGCCTTAGCGTTTACCAACAGCACAAAAACAATAAGTAACAACGAATTTATATGAGAATTGAAAAAAAAGAGAAAATTAGAATCATCCGTCATTGAAGATTCATATGTGAAGACCAATTGCTTATTGATAATTTATCCAATAGAAGTAAGGTAAACTGAACTTTAAATTTAAAATTTTAAGCCTTAAACTTTACAGTTCCGCTTCAGTAGGCTTCAGCTTTCTAAGCTTTTTAATAATGCCTTTAATGGCTCCTTCCGTACCTATTTTAACGGAATTTACGGTAGAACCCAGAAGACGCATATTTTTACGGTAGGTGTCATGATCCGTTTCCGTCACTAAATTTCCATCAGCTCCGAAAAGTTTCATGCTGACCACCACCTGGTTGGAGAAAACATACTTTCCAAAACCTACTTTGAAGTAACGTACTTTGGAAACAATTGCAAAATCAGCGTCGTTATTGGAGCAGTAGTCCACAATGGTCTGTTTGTCTATGCTGTCGAAGGGAACCTGTACTTCTGCACGGAGCATTTTATTTTTTCTGCTACTGAAATTGTCGGAAACAACATCAAAGAATGCATTGTTGGTAGGTTCCTTTATTTCATCAATATCAGGCTCTACCTCGGGATTGAAGTATAGAACTTTTTTTATTTTATCATCGGCATTTTTCTGTGCTTTTACTGAAGTAAAGCCAATGAATAAAAAAGTTGTAACGGCTGTAAAGAATATAATTTTTCTCATTTGTAATTCGAATGCAAAATTACTGCCTTTTCGTTGAATTGTGTAAAATTTATTAAGAAATTTTTAACATTTTTTTCTATCAAATTTGATACATGAAATCAATAATGTTTGCAGATTCAAAAAATAGTCGTAATTTTGCACCCGTTACATAATAATCATTAAACAATATTGGAATGTACTTAACAACAGACAAAAAGCAGGAAATTTTCGCACAACACGGGAAATCTGCACAAGACACAGGAAGCGCAGAAGGACAAATCGCTCTTTTCACTTTCAGAATTAATCACTTATCTCAACACCTAAAGGCTAACCGTCACGATTTCAACACAGAGAGATCTCTAGTGAAATTGGTAGGTAAGAGAAAAAGTTTATTAGATTACCTTAAGAAAAAAGATATCGCAAGATATAGAGCAATTATTGCTGCATTAGGACTAAGAAAATAATCTATAAAGATTTTCAAAATAAAGCAACTTCGAAAGAGGTTGCTTTTTTTGTTGTATACCATCTGATATAAAGTTGAAATGTAACCCCTCATTACTTTTTTTTATATCCTATTTTCTACGCAAAAAGACTGCGCATTATCTTTGTTATTTTGGATTATCAAAAAATAAATAATCTGAAAATAAGAGTAACATAAAACTAATACAATTATGAAAATACGTTTCAAAGACAAAGAAGTAGCTAGAAGTGTAAACGCGCTTCAGAACGAATATAAAGTTGTTGCTAAAGAAAAAGATCGTCAGGGTGAATATGTTTATACCTATTTTAATGATGAACTGCATGTAATGAAAACATCAGGTGATCATATAGAAATTACCGATGATGATATGTCTGATATGATACAGAGAAATGATCTTGGTTTTGGAAACGAATTTTATATTAATGAGTTTTTTATACAATTATTACCTGTAAATAATGGACATCTTATAAATATAAGCCATATTTGGTCTGCAAGTAAGGTGTTCAGGTACTTCGAAAAATATAATTATCAAATTCCAGATTCTTATAGAGATAAAGCTTTGAACGAAAATTATAAAATAGGGCTTATTGAAGGTTTTCTGATGGCTATAAAACCTTATATGGAAAGGAAATTTATGGGTGGAAATTATTTTGAAAGTTTTGAATTCTACAAAGGAAAAGCAGTCTCGGAAATTGAGCTTAATATTAATGATAGCCTTGAAGAACTGAATGTATCAGAATATAAAGAACTTTTGAAAAATTTTATAGAAAAATATTTACATGATACTGAGGAAAATACCTCCAACTCCAAAGCATTTTCGAATACACTTTTTGCCTTGATTGATAGTCTTTTTATTTACGATATTACCCGTATTTTTTCCTATAAAACCTTCTATAATAATTGTTTTGTCATAGAACATCAGAATGAGTATTACTATCTGAAGCAGTTTTGGTGGGGATAATCAATTAGTCTTTGTTTTTTCCAATCTTCCCCAAATGTGTATTCTGAAAACTATCAGGATACTTTAATCCATATCCTAATATCCTGTCAAATGCAGAATGGGCAAATAATATAGTACCAATCATCTGTAAATAAGGGAGGGATAAGGTAATCCCAGTAATATATACAATGATTGCCACACCCAAATGATGGAAAAGATTGTAACAAAATGCTCCTACTTTATTATTAATAGTGTATCCGAGCATGGAAATATCAGGAGCCAGAAATAATCCGGCAAACCACCACCATGAGTACCCTGTTTGAGAAAAAGCAAAGATTCCAAGGGCTAAAAAGGCAGCATATTCAAGTTTTAATTGGATTTTCATCAGAGTAAGATTTTAAGTGTTTTGTAAATATGTCGAAATCTCAGGAATAAAGTTACATATGGTGATTTGTGAACCAAAGCATTCGTGCATTTGTGGCTGAAAAATAATATTAGAAAATGCTGAGATATTAAGATTTTAGAGTATTAGGTAGTCTTTAAGGCACATAGATTATGTGGTAAAAAACAGGCTGCCTCATGATGAAACAGCCTGTTTTTTATGTCGTAGTGTACTATTTAGTGTCCTGATTTGGCTTCATTAGTTTTTACATGACTAAGATATTTTGTGCAATATGCCCCGAAAATTAAAATCACCAGATAGCAGAATACAGGAATAATAAATGAGTGCTGCACTCCAAACTGATCTGCTAAAAGTCCCTGGAAAATAGGAACAATAGCACCTCCCAAAATAGCCATAACGACTAAGGACGAACCTTGGCTTGTATATTTTCCTAATCCTGAAATGGCCAGCGTATAAATGTTGGAGAACATGATTGAATTGAAAATTCCGATTCCTAAAACACTGTACATGGCTATTTCACCGTGGTTAACCATCGTAGAAATTAATAGAATGACATTGATGGCAGCAAAGATGGAAAGTGTTCTTGCCGGAGCTGCTTTACCCACAAAAAATGCTGCAAAATTCAATAATATAAATACTAAGAAGAAGCTTATTTGCTCAAAATTAAGGTTTACAATACTGAAGATCACAAGGAAAACTAAAGCTGCTGCACCTAACATGAAAATGGCCTTTTTAGCCTGGCTAATGGAGTGGTTTAACGAAATCGCTCCTAAGAAACGCCCGATCATTGCTCCGCCCCAATATAAAGAAAGATAATTTTTACTGATTGCTTCATTGAACTTCATTGTTTCTTCAAGGAAACTGATGATGAAACTTCCTACCGCTACTTCACCTCCTACATAACAAAACATCGCAAAAACTCCGAATTTTAAGTGGTTGAATTTTAAAGCACCCCAACCCTGTACGGTTTCTTCGGTTTCCGTCTGAAAGGAAGGAAGTTTTACTCTTGAAATTAATAACCCTACCAATAAAAGAATGGCTGCGAAAATTAAATAGGGTATTCTGGTGGCAACTGCACTGAACGTTCCGTCCGGCTCAGAAAACAGTTCGAAAATTAAATGTCCTCCCAACACAGGTGCAATCGTGGTTCCGAAAGCGTTGAATGCCTGGGTCATATTTAAACGGCTGGATGCAGAATCTTCTGAACCAAGCAAAGAAACATAAGCATTGGCTGTAATTTGCAACACGGTAAATCCTAATCCTAAAATAAATAAAGCTCCCAGGAATAAAGGGTAATAGGAGAAAGTTGCTGCCGGATAAAACAGGATGCAGCCTAATGCCGCTAAACCGATACCAAACAAAATTCCTTTTTTGTAGCCCACTTTATTGATGGGGTCACCCTTGGAAATGGAAATCAGGAAATAAATCAGAGATCCGATAAAGTAAGCCCCAAAGAAACAGAACTGTACCAGCATGGATTCGAAAAAGGTGAGTTTAAAAAGTTGTTTCAGATAAGGGATCAGGATATCATTCATGCAGGTGATAAATCCCCACATAAAAAACAGCAGAGTGATGGTAATCAATGGTACCGTATAATTCCTGCTTTGAGTTTGTACTTCTTTATTGATCATAAACATTTATTTATTAGGAAAGGAGAGTCTCCTTAATTTTTACCTACAGCATTGTATTTGGTGAAGTAGGGCAAATATAGGGATCAGCCTATGGTTTTGCAATTGTTTTAATGGTTTTTATAATGATAGGTATACTTTTTAATAGAAGTATAATTTTATTTCCATTTTTTGAGACAATAATACAAAAACAGCAGGATTTTTCAATACATTATCTCAAAAAAACATTTTTTTATTTTCACAAATAATGAATGAGTTAAGATTACTGATGTGAATTTTTTAAATCTTTCATCCACTGATAGCCAAAATTTTGTATTTTAAGGGCCTATTTATGCAATTGAAAAATTTAATATATCATTATTATATAGTACCTTTGCACACGAAATTTAAAGAGTTTAAATATTAATTCATACTCAATACGGAGTATTAAGAAGACAAATTTATGAGTATACCTCAAGCGTTTACAGAGCTGATTACTCTTGCTGATGGCAGAGAAATCACTATTGAAACAGGGAAATTGGCTAAGCAGGCTGATGGATCTGTGGTAGTAAAGATGGGTGGAACAATGCTTTTAGCAACTGTTGTAGCCAATAAAGAAGCAAATCCTGGTGTAGATTTTTTACCATTAACAGTAGATTATAGAGAAAAATTCTATGCAGGTGGAAGAATTCCTGGAAACTTCTTCCGTAGAGAAGCAAGACCTTCAGATCAGGAAATTTTAACAATGCGTTTAGTAGACAGAGTACTACGTCCGCTTTTTCCTGAAGATTTCCACGCTGAAGTTCAGGTGATGATTTCTCTAATTTCTTATGACGGAAAAACAATTCCTGATGATTTAGCTGGTTTAGCAGCTTCTGCAGCTATTGCCATTACTGATATTCCTTTCAACGGACCTATGTCTGAAGTAAGAGTGGTAAGATTTGACGGACAACTTTCTATCAACCCAAGTTATGAAGAATTAAAAAATTCTGAATTGGATATTATGGTTGGAGCTACTAAAGACTCCATCGTAATGGTAGAAGGAGAAATGAAAGAAATTTCTGAGCAGGAAATGTTAGAAGCTATTAATTTTGGTCATGCTGAAATTAAAAAGCAAATCGAAGCTCAGGAGAGACTAGCAGAAAAAGTAGGTAAAGCTTTCCCTAAAAGAGAATATTCTCACGAAAACCATGACGAAGAAATTCGTGAAAAAGTTTGGAAAGAAACTTACGATAAAGTATATGAAGTAGCAAGAACTCCATCTGGTAAAGAGGAGAGAGGTGAGAAATTCAAAGCGGTTCGTGAAGAATTTTTAGCTCAATATGCTGATAATGAAGAAGAATTGGAAAGAGTAACTCCTTTCGTAAAAGTATATTATCATGATGTAGAAAAAGAAGCAATGCGTCAGATGATCCTTGAAGACAATATCCGTCTTGATGGTCGTGATCCTCAAACGATCCGTCCAATCTGGTCAGAAATTGACTATCTTCCGGGAGCTCACGGTTCTGCAGTGTTTACAAGAGGTGAAACTCAGTCTTTAACAGCAGTAACGTTAGGTTCTGTAAAAGATGCAAACATGGTAGACAGCGTTATTTCTCAGCACGACGAGAAATTCTTCCTACATTATAACTTCCCTCCATTCTCTACAGGTGAAGCAAGACCTTTAAGAGGTACTTCAAGAAGAGAAGTAGGACACGGAAACCTTGCTCAAAGAGCATTACAGGCAGTTATTCCTGAAGAAAATCCATATACCATCAGAATTGTTTCTGATATTCTTGAATCAAACGGTTCGTCTTCAATGGCAACAGTTTGTGCAGGAACATTAGCATTAATGGATGCTGGGGTTCAGATTACAAAACCTGTTTCAGGTATTGCAATGGGATTGATCACAGATGCAAAATCTGGTAAATTCACTGTACTTTCTGATATCTTAGGAGATGAGGATCATCTTGGAGATATGGACTTTAAAGTAACAGGTACTGCAGACGGTATCACTGCTTGTCAGATGGATATCAAAATTCAGGGTCTTTCTATGGATATCATGGAAAAAGCTTTGATGCAGGCTAAAGACGGAAGATTACACATCTTAAATAAAATCACTGAAACTATTTCTGAGCCAAGAGCAGATGTGAAACCTCACGCTCCGAAAATGGTGGTAATGGAGATCGCTAAAGACTTCATTGGTGCTGTAATCGGGCCTGGAGGAAAAATTATTCAGCAGATGCAAAAAGATACAGATACGGTTATTGCTATTGAAGAAATTGGTGAGATCGGACGTATCGAGATTGCAGGAACAGACAGAGAGAAAATCAATGCTGCGGTTGCAAGAATCAATGAAATTACTTTCGTACCGGTTGTAGGAGAAGTTTACAACGGAAAAGTAGTGAAAGTAATGGACTTTGGTGCATTCGTTGCAATTGCTAAAGGAACAGAAGGACTTCTTCATATTTCTGAAATTGAATGGGCTCGTTTAGACAAAGTTCCTTATGCTGAAGGTGATGAAGTAGAAGTTAAATTTATGGGTTATGATGACCGCAAGAAAATGAAACTTTCCCGTAAAGTTCTTTTACCAAGACCTCCAAGACCAGAAGGACAAGGTAGACCAGAAGGACAGGGTAGACCGGAAGGACAAAGAAGACCTGAAGGGCAAGGAAGACCAGATGGACAAAGAAGACCGGAAGGACAGAGAAGACCAGAAGGACAAGATAGACCACAAGGTGAAAGACCTGTAGAAAATCAGGAACCTTCTACTGAAGCATAAGAATCATTCTTAGATATAAAAGAAATCCCTCAAAATTGAGGGATTTCTTTGTTTTTAGATGGTTTACTTGTTGGAAAATGCAAAGCTACAAAGAGCTTAAAACATCACGCTGCTTTATTTTTTTGCCACGAACGCACGAATGACTTTATTATATGTTATTATGTGGTTTAAAAAATACTTTAATTTTAACTACATAGGCACATAGAATTTATTTGTAAATAAAATTATTCGTGCATTCGTGGCTATTCAACAGCTCTACAAAATTTAGCTTCCAATTCTCTGTTTAAGATCCTCAGCACCGCCGGTTTTTCTCGGCTGCCCATTCTTAGAAGACCCGAAATTGTAAGTATAGGAAAGTGTCACCACGCGTGTATCTCTTTTCACTGCAAAATTTTCGAGATAATCATTATAAATGGTTTGCCCTTTTATATTACTTGTAAAGAATACATCTGTGAAAGAGAATTTCAAGGTACTGTTGTTTTTAAACTTCTTCTGTGCACCAATATTCAAGTACCAATTGGGGCTTACGTTCAGATAAGCATACACTTCTTTAGCCTTGTAATTTCCGGTTAATTCTGCTGTAAATCCGTTTCCTAATTTAAATGAATTGATGCTATTGATATTGAAAGTAAAGTTTCCTTTATTATTAATCTGTGTTCCGGAAACATTTCCGGTATAGGTACCATAATAGAAATTGGCGCTGTTATTCATACCCCACCATTGGGTAACTTTTACAGGAGCAATCAGGTATAATCCGTAATACGAAACCGAGTTAAGGTTTTCAAAGGTTTGTACCGTTACATTCTGGCCATTTTCAACGATGGGTTTCAGGATGTCTGTAATGTTATCTGAGGTTCTGCTATAGCTTAATGTCGCAAAATATTTATTGCTGAGGCTATAGGTCAGTTCATAATTCATTGTAGTCTGCGGATTCAGGTCCTGATTTCCGGATCTCATTGTTGTAGGATCAAGATAAAGTTTAAATGGATTCAACTGATTATAGCTAGGTCTTGTAATTCTTCGGCTAAGGTTTACTTCCAGGTTGCTTTTTTCTGTCAGATCATATGATAATACAGCACTTGGAAATAACTGGGTGTAGTTTCGTTTATTCACTTGATTGGTGGCCAGTTGGGTTCCTTTTACATTGGTGTTTTCCAGTCTTAAACCTGCCGTAGCTTTAATTTTATCCCATTTTTTAGATACATTCCCATAGATGGCATTGATGTTTTCTTCATAAATAAAATGATTGGTCTTACCAAGATCAGGAACCAGGTTTCCGTTATTGACATCAAAAAACTTCATGTCATTATCTGTTTTTACGAAACTCGTTTTAATTCCACTTTCAAGCTTCCAGTCATTTTTGAAATTTTTGGTAAGGTCAGATTTTAAGGAATAAATATTTAATTTTCCGTTCATATCTCCCTTCATGATATCAAGTTGATCCGTTCCGCTGATGATCTGATGGGTTCTCGTTTCAAAATTCTGTAAAGAGGAATTGGAATAGTTGATGTAGTCAAAATCGGTAGAAATTTCTGAACCTAAAGAATCAATAGTGTATTTATGGTTGAGGTTAAAAGAAGCGTTGGTCCAGCTATCATTAGATGTATTTTGGGTATTAAAAGTACTCTCAGGAGCATGATTACTGCCCAGTGTTGTATTGAAATTGTCACCGTTAAGATTGAATTTATTGGAAACCAGTCCTATTGAAAATCCCAATACATTTTTATCATTCACATAGTAATCCATTCCCGCTTTGGCGATGTGATTATTAAACTTAAATTTCAGATAGTTGTCCTGTATATAGGCTTTCTGAAAGTTATTGTTTTCATAGAAATTACGGTCCAGAACCAGTCCGTTATAAGCTTCTCTGTACGCAAAACTGTAGTTGGCGAATATATTGATCTTTTTGTTTCTGTGATTGATGCTGATGCTATTATTGTTCTTCACATATTTACCCATTCCTAAAGATGTGGAAATACTTCCGTTTGTGCCTTTTCTCTGTTCTTTTTTAAGCTTGATGTTGATAATAGAAGATCCGGCAGCATCATATTTTGAGGAAGGATTGGTGATAAATTCTATTTTATCAATCGTTGAGGAAGGAATTCCCCTAAGATAGTTAGCTAGGTCGTTTCCGGTCATTGGTGTATTTTTCCCATCAATCTGAATAAGGAGATTTCCTTTCCCACGAAGACTGATGTTGTCATTGTTATCAATATTGATTCCCGGAGCTTTTTCTAATACCTCAAAAGCAGAGTTCCCTGTGCTTGCAATACTGTTTTCTACGTTTAAAATCATTTTACCATCCTGCCTTTCAATCATAGGTTTGGCTTTGGTGATCGTTACCCCTTCAATAGATTTTATACTAAGATCAATTGAAGGAAGAGTAGTATTATCAGTCAATGAAATATGGTCTGATTGATAAACCTCAGATCCGTTTCTGCTGATTTTTAAATGATAGGTTCCGCTTTTAACATCATTGAAATCAAACTTCCCGTTGGAATCTGCAATTTCCGTTTTTACTAATTTATTTTCAGCATCCAAAAGGTTGATCTCCATTTGTTCCGCCTTGTCCGTTTTAATACTTCCCGAAAGGGAAAAATTCTGCATAGTCTGGGCTGACAATAAGCTGGTGAACAGCAGCAGCATCCAGAGAAAGATGAGTGTAAATATTCTGGTCACAGTGTTTTAATTTTTAGGGTTGAGACAGTTTTCTGAAATCTTAAGTAAAGCTGAATACATCATTTCAAGTTCCTCCTTCGAAACCCCTTCCAAAGCAACCTCTCGGTTATTTTCGACGATATTCTGAACCTCTTTGATGACTTTTTTTCCGGAATCTGTTACTTGCAGGTTCGTTTTTCTGCGGTCATCAGGATGAACATGTCTTGTGATATATTCAGATTTTACCATTAAATCAATAATTCTCGTCACAGATGCATTGTCCTTGAAAACCAGATCACCAATTTCATTCTGGGTAATTCCCGGGTTTTCCAGAATTGCTTTGATGATAAGCCACTGATCGATAGTGATCGTAAAACCGCTTGCTTTCAGTTGGCGTTGTGCATAGTTTCTATAGGCTCTGATGGCTTTGTCTATGTTGTAGAATATAATTGAATTTAATTTTTCCATACTTTCTAATTAAAATGACTTATCAATTATTGATATATCAATTAATTAGTTGATCACAGTTTTTCTTTGTTACAACTTTTTGAAAATATTTTTATTAAAAATTAAAAAAATAGAATAGCATTTACATTTTTTTACTGTCGTGGAAGTTTTTTACACTCATTATAACTATTTAGGGATTTTTAAATAATTGATCAATTTGTTTTTTCAAACCAGGCGAAACCTTGTAAAATTCACGAAGAAGATCAGTTGAAGCCGGCTTCTTCGGATATTGATTATCGTTCAGGAAATTTTTCAATGCCATATTCAGCTTGTCTTCACTCATCAGGTCACTTAATTTAACCATAGCTACTGCTCCCTTGGAATAGGAAATATGAGGAACATCTCCGGTAGCCCTGTAGAGGGGAAGTTCTTCAGAGAGCCCTTTTTCATTATCATAGATTTGTTGATGTACCTGTATTCTTTCCATCATTTCTGCTTTTCCGTGCATCTTTTTATAGAGCATCATTTCAGTATACATGGCAAGGGTTTCCGTAAGCATTACAGCACCTTCTCTGTTATCGGGATTAATCTGGCTGTTTCCCCACCACAAATGGGAAAGTTCATGTCCGGCAAGCTCATTAATCACGTCCTGCTTTTTATCCGCATGAATATTAGCATGAAAAACCATGTCTTCAGGCATGAAAATCGAAGAAGGATAAGCCGTAGCAGCAAAGCCCTTGGTAAAAGAAGAAATCTCAGCAAAATTGATTGTTTTGAAAGGGTATTTTCCAAAATTCTGCTGGCAGTAATCCAGGGTAAGTTGGGCGTTTTTCAGCAAATGATCTACATTTTCAAAATGTTTTTGATGGTAAAATACATTGACTTCAATTCCTTTGTAATGGATACTTTTTGTCTGATATTTTGCAGAAGAAACAGCAAAACGGAAAGGGATATTTTTTGCTTTATACCGGAAATAATTCCGGCCTGATTGTGTCCATTTTTTAATGAGATCCCCGGTTCCTATAGCTGTTTGAGCCTTTTCCGTAGAAATTGTCATATCAAGATTGATGAAATCCTTTTTTACTACTTCGGCAGCCTCAGGCTTTTTCAATTCTGCCAGTTTTCCAAGTCCATATTGATTCCGTAGATTTTGATCCTGAACTTCATCATCCTTTTGATAGCCAATGGTTGGGTAATACCTGCTGATTCTCATAAATGATCCATTTTCTATAATCGAGTTAAAAGATTGGTGTCCATTTACAGCATACCATTGATAAGAGATCTCGAAATCCAAAGTGGCAGTATCATTAGGATGTAAACCTGCTTTTAATAAAATCTCATAAGTGTTTTCATTAAGTTGTATCATTTCATTTCCAGTTTTAAAAACAGCGGTTTTCAATTTCAGATCAGGGTGGAAATTGATAAGAATGCTATGAATGGTTTTCTCTTTTTGATTCTTAAGGATATATTTTCCGGAAATCACATACGAATTGTTTGACGGATTTAGTTGAATATCAGTGGTAATGTCAGTAATATCAGGTTGTGGTAGGTTTTCATACTTTCGAAAACTCTTTTCATACTGAACGGAATTCAAGACCTCTTTTTCATCATCTTTGGGAATATACCCTTCCATGAAATATCTTCCGGATATCATCCCTGAGATGAGCAGAATAATAGTGAAAACAGATTGGGCAACAGGGAGTTTTTTAAATTTAATTATAGTATTCAATGCCCATAATGAAGCAATGAGTCCGATTCCAAACAATAGTCTTTGGGCAAAGGCTTTTTCATAGAGTCCATACCCATTAAAATCACTGTAGCTGCCTTTGAAATCAGAAAATATTCTAAAAAGCGGATAAGGGATAATCTTACCGGAAACAGGCCCTGCAAGGATAAAAACGGCAAGTACAGATAAACCGAGAGCTATAAATTTATTAGGGATGATGTCATTAATAAATAGGATAAAACCAGCAAATAAAATCAATGGAAAAGTATTGAAAAGAAAAACTGCCAGATAAGCATTCCAATCGATATGGAAATACTGATAAGCAGCCTGAAAAATAATTCCTTCTCCAATTAAAATTCCTGTAAAAAAACACAACAAAATACTTATGGAGATAAAATGTCCTGTTAATTTATTCTTTGAGAAAAAAGTGCTGTTTTCGATCAGGAAAAAACCCGATGATTTTGATCTCCAATACAAATCATTAAGAAAATAGGCTGTAATCAGTAATCCGAGTAAGTGAAAATTCTCTGATATGGTTGTGGCCATAAGCCCTGAGCTGGCATATTTCTGTGGCAGACGGATTCCTTTTTCAATTTCGGCGTACATTTCCATTCCTACAGAAAATATAAGGAGCATAGAAACTGCAGGAATCGTAATACTTTTGAACAGGTAAATTAAATCAATTTTGGCAAAGGATAGTATGGATTGCAGAAAAGACAATCTTCCAAAATGAGGTTGTACCCTGGAGTAATCTGTGGATATTAATTTCGACTGATAACCGGCCTGGTGAGCTCCTTTTTTTACTTTCTGTCCGGATGTAGTTGAAAATGAAAATTGTTTTAAACTAAGGAATAAAAGTATTGCAGACAGAAGCAGGCAGAAAACCCTGTTAAGCAGTAAATAGCCAGTAAAAGGGATAGTCTGTGTGTTTTTTTGGGAAACGGTTAATAGTCTTGCTTCAAAAAAATAAGAGGATAACCCAAACGGATCAACAATAGCTGATAATTGCTGGGTTTCCAATGATTGTGGCATGCTTCCCGCCATAAAAGGGGAGTTGGAAAACAGTAGAATAATCATGTAGAAAATATAAAGTAGCAAACCACCCGCTACTACCAACAGCTTTTTCCGGATGACTAATGAAAGTAAAAAAAGAAAACTGCAGACCAAAAGACTATTGAGGAATCCAAAAATAACTAAAGGATAGAAATAGGACCCTATACTGAATCCGTTTTGCATTTCACTTCCGGTCCGAAGGCTCTGGCCTATAACAAATCCCAGCATCAAAAAGGAAAAGCTAAAAAAGGTCTGCAGAAAATAGAGATAGAATTTCCCTTTGAGATAAGCTTTTTTGGTAATAGGAAATGAAAAGAGTACTGTGTCAAATTTTGAATCATAGTCTTTAAATAATAATTGTAAAGCATAAACTGTTGCAAAAAATATGATGGAAAGGCTTAGCATTCCGGTCATGAATCCAATGGTATAAGGTGAATTTAAATAGATTCCTTCTCCAACGGAAAGGTTGAATTGGTTTCCACAGAAAATACCCAGAAATACAAGGATTAAGGCAACAAGATAACTAAGCCAATGCTTTGTACTGCGTTTGGCTTCAAAAGAAAATATGGCATTCATGATTAAGGTTTTTGCGTTAAAGTATAGAAGTAAAAATGCTCCAGTAAAGGACTTACAGGGCTAAAATCGAGAGGTGAGTCTTCAGAAAATACAGTAAGATGGAACTTTCTTTCTATCAATTGCCTGCTGATGACTTCATAGTGCGAATAGTTGTTTTCCGACTCGTTTTTTTCCAGGGATTTTGACCAGATTTTATTCTCTAATTCAGCCATCAATTGTTTGGGTTCTCCTTTTCTGAGAATCTGCCCGTGGTTCATTACTGCAATTTCTGAACACAGATTTCTCACATCTTCCACCAGATGCGTGGAAAGAATAACGATAACATCGCGGCTTATATCATTCAGGAGAATATTGAAACGGTTTCGTTCTTCGGGATCTAAACCGGCTGTGGGTTCATCTACAATAATAATTTTAGGATTTCCCAATAATGCCTGGGCAACTCCAAAACGCTGCTTCATTCCACCGGAAAAAGTATGAACTTCTTTGTTTTGAAAATCCTGAAGATTCACTTTTTCAAGCAGCTTTACAATCTGGTTTTTACGTTGGGCTTTACCTGTAATTCCTTTCAGAACAGCAATATGGTCTAAAAGGTCATACGCGGAAATTTTAGGATATACTCCAAAATCCTGGGGCAGGAATCCTAAATTTTGTTTGATGTACTCAGGGTTTTTAATACTATCAATGTCATTAAAAATAATACTTCCCGAGGTCGGTTTCTGTAATCCTACAATAGTTTTCATGAGTGATGATTTTCCGGCTCCATTGGGTCCCAACAGTCCGAACATTCCGTTGCTTATTTCTAAAGAGATGTTGTTAATCGCTTGAAAACCATTTTTGTAGGTGAGGTTTAGGTTGTTGATTGATAAGGTATTCATAATATTGAGTTTGGGTAATAGAAGAACAGGCAATCCTTTTGAGGACTACAGTTATGTTGAATTAAAGAGACGGATAGATAATAGACGAAGAGATGAGAGACTTAGAGATTCAAAAATAAAGAACAAAGGAAAAGACTTTCAGCTTTCAAATACCAAACTATTGAAAGGATGAGAACCTTAAACGATGCACTTTAAACCTTGAACTTTGAATTCTACTCTTTATACTCCAGGATATCTCCGGGCTGGCATTCCAGGATTTTGCAGATGGCTTCCAGGGTATCGAAGCGTACTCCTTTGGCTTTTCCGGTTTTCAGGATGGAAAGGTTAACGGGAGTGATTCCCAGTTTTTCTGCCAATTCTTTACTCTGCATTTTTCGTTTGGCTAACATGACATCTAAGTTGACTATAATTGGCATTTTAAATAAATAGATCTTGTTCGTTTTGCAAATGTAGTCCTTGCTTAAAGATATTGGCAAGAAACAGACAGAAAATTCCAAGCATAAAGTGAATAAACACCAGTCCCCAAATAATACTTTCTACTTCCACGAAGAAACTCGCGATACTTACCAGTGGAAGCGGAATGAAAATATTATACAGGTAAAATCTCTTAAGATGCAATACATGCTCTTGGGTAAAAAGCTTCGGCTGGAAGAATACTCTGAAAACTTTTGCTGAAAGCCAGAAAAAGATTCCATAGGAAAATAAAACCAACAGAAATGAAAAAATGATATAGGGATAATTATCTTCTATATTCAAAAACGGCTGCTCAGTGAATGGATAATTGATATGGAGATATTGCCCGTTTCCATAAGGTGTTACAGAAAAATCTGTAGCCAGGCAGAGCATGGAATACAAGACGATGATTAAATATCCGGCCGATACTACCGAGCAGATATAAAATAAAATTCGGGAAATAACTTTGGTCTGGTTCATGACACGATCATTAATTAGTATTGCAAATGTATAATTAATTATCGTAAAACAATAATTAATTTAAATAAAATTTTATTTTTATCATTAATTAGGAATCAGAAAACCATCATAATAATCGCTATCTTTACTATTAAAACATCATCATCATGGCTTATAATACTGAATTGGCTGACAGGGTGAGAGAGTGGCTAGCTCAAGTGAAAGATATTAAAGTAGAGGAAAAGAAAATGTTTGGCGGACTGGCATTTCTGGTGAATGATAAAATGTGTATCAACATCAGTCATGATAACCTGATGTGCCGTTATAATCCTGAAAAGGAAGAAGAAGTAGCAGAGAAAATGGGGTTTCTTCCTATGATGATGAGAGGAAAGCAGCTCAAAGAATACTGTTATGTAGAGCCTATTGGTTTTCAGAAACCCGAAGATTTTGAATATTGGATGAGAATTTGTCTTGATTTTAACAAAATAGCGAAGGCTTCGAAGAAGAGGTAGTTTTGAGAGTATTAGAGTATTAGAGTGGGAGGCCACAGTTGTAGTTTCCCACTAGTATTACTCATTACTGATGATTCCTCCGTATAGTTTTTCTCTTATGTCAACCAGAATTTTAGTGGTTTTTTCCAGGTCAGGACTTTCAGGAAGATGAGAAACGGAATGATGAAGTTCAATAGATTCAATAAGGGTTTCAGCTTTCTGCATCACCACTTCATACGGCCAGTTTCCGGCTTTGATATCCAGCAATTCATCCCGGTTTTCTACCCGAATCTGAAGGGATTGGGTTGTAAATATCTGTTCACAGGATTGCAGCAAACGGATGGTGTGCATCATATTCTTGCTGTCGTAGTTCTGTCCATGATTTTGGTTGACGTTGTATCGGTTCTCATTGCGTTCCTCAACCCATTTCCAATATTCCCTGTAGTCTTTACAGTAAGTAGAGTAGGCATCGAGGTTACAGAACAGGTAAGCATAAGGCTTTTCATCCTTTGGAACAGAAGATACCGAAACCTGATTCGCTTCTTCATGCTGAATAATTCCTTTATAACCCAATATCTGGGATTCATCATAAAATAATGCAAACATCCCTTTGGTATGGTCAATGCTTGTTAGGCCACATTTTTCCTGAACTTTTCCGTTTTCCAAGAACCATTTTTTCAAAGGAACAGAACCTTGTCCATCCAGAATAAAACAGAAGTCAAGAACAGATTTTCTTTCTTTGTCTATAGGATTCAGGATCTTTTTATTAAGACCTTTCGCCTTTTTAATCTGGGAAATAGCATATCCGGCAAAAGTGTCTTTGCATAACTTAGAAAGATAGTCTTCAGTCTTCAGTAGATCCATCAGCGGATGTTTATACTGAATACAATCCTCAGGACTTGCTAAAACCTCCAGAATATTGGGATTATTCTTTTGCAATAGCTCCACAAACCTTCCAATTTCATAATAGGTAATATCATTCGTCTCATTGGAAATCTGTGGAATATAGTTCAGTCCGAAGAAATCTTCCTTCGGCAGATAATACACGCCACGGATATCTGTATCCGAAGTTTCCGTTGCCAACCCGAAAGCACGGCTTCCGGAGATGGCTTCGAAGAGGAGGAGGTTTTTATTTTTTAGGTCTTGGATGGTCATTTTAATTATTCAAATAATATTTTTTAAATTAGTTTTTAATACAGCTTTTGACAACAACTTCCAGTGCTTTTTCTGCATCACAGGCATATAATCCTGAGCACCATGCCGGATTAGCTTCAATTAATGCCCAGCCTTTTCCTTTGATGATTCCAAAATCCAGAACAATTGCTTTGGGCAATGTGTCAGAATATTGTTTCATGAAATTATTGAAAAACCCAAACATATCTTTTTGTTCTGTTTCAGATAATGAATTGGTATCAAAGCTATTGTTTCTCCAATAAGAAGAATATGTTTTTATTTCCTTATTAAGGACAAAGCATCTTACTTCAAGATCCCATTCTACTACTTCTGAAGTGAAAACGTTCGAGTTCAAATCTACAGTATCAAAACCTTTGATGTCTGTCAACTTATGATAAACTCCTGCTTTAAAACTTTTAAAGTCAGAACATTTAATGAAAATATCTTCTTCTTGCAGAAAGTCTCTTAATTGTCCGTAGGTAATTTTACGTTTTGTAAATTCTTCTGAAATATCAGCAAGCCAGTTATCCTTTGGTTTTGTTAAGGTCAGATTACATTGTTCAGCAACAATTTCGGAGTAGATATCTTCACCATAAACAGCAATTACATCTGAACGAAACTCTTCAGGGACGTTCCATTTTGCGTTGAAACGGCTCAGTTCATATGGTGAATTGAGAGATGCTTTTTTAAGATTATTGCTGTCTTCCGTATACATAGGAGAGAGAGCGATTATATTTTTCATTTGATGTTATTTTAAAAATGTTAATAGTATTTTTCTGTTTATTTAAAGTTTCAATATCTCCCTAAAAACCCTCTCCATCTCCTTCTTATCAGCATTTCCACCTCTCAAACCCTTTGACTTCTCCTCATTCTCAGCTATCGTTTTCTCTAAAAAATCAAACAATTCCCAATCATTCGGGTGATAGTAAGCTTCTCCTTTGGTAGCTTTTAGGGCTACAAGATTTTCTATTTTTGTTCTGGTATTGTCATCTATTAAGACAAGTAATTCACTGAACAACACAGGTGGAACTGTTCCTTTTTCTATGATCCATTTTCCGGTTAATGCAGTACGAAGACAATAAAAATAGCTTTTTAATTTTATTTCATCAGCTCTGCAGGCTTCCAGATATTTTTTGCTCATGCTTAAATAATGATAGGAAACGGCTATCGGAGAAAAGCAAGCATCAGCCAATGGTTTGAAAAGCTCCACAAACTTTGCGTTTTCTGTATAAACGATAGGCGAGTAGAACCAACTCAGTAAAGCGGCATTCGATTTAAGCAAAAGGTGAAAAGTCTTTCTGAGATCCCATCCGGAACCATCCAGGTCATCTTCGGTCATAAATTCTATCGTTTCATCCTTATCCCAAGGCGAAAGATACCAGTCTTTTTCATGGTGGTATATAAAACGTATGTCATAATCACTGTCAGGAGAGGCAAAACCCCAAGCTCTGCTTCCGGATTCAACGGCAAGAAGGACTTCTACGCCTCGTGCTGCCTCCACTTCTTTTATTTTTTCTAGTATTTTTGGTGTCATTGTTTTCAATTTTATAATGCAAAGTAATGATGATTGTGCGCAATGTTCTTACGTAGTTGTTTTGAGTTTGAGAATGGAGGGGTTATAATATTTTTATTACAATATAAAAGAATCTTACGCTCAAACACTCCGACTCTCAAACACTCCAAGCCTAAAGGTTGTCAAGGTTTTTCAACAGTCTCAAATCTAAAATATAGTTCTCAGCTTCCTTTTCGCGGTTCTTGTCTCTCATCTCTTCGTCTATTATCTCTTTTCTCCTTAATACATCCTCCATCCATTACCCAGAATACCCCTTATTTCACTAATATTGCACTTTCTCTATTTAACATAACTACTTTATACCCATGTTGACGACCGAACTACAGCATAAAATTGATTTCAAGACAAAACCTTTAGGCGCATTAGGACATCTGGAGCATCTTGCCCACAGAATTGGGATGGTTCAAAATACTACTTCCCCCCAATTATCAAATCCGCATCTGGTGGTCTTTGCCGCTGATCATGGGATTGCAACAGCAGGAGTAAGTGCCTATCCGCAGGAGGTAACCTATCAGATGGTAATGAATTTTCTGGGTGGTGGAGCGGCTATTAATGTATTCTGCAGACAGCATAATATTGAAATTAAGATTGTAGATGCCGGAGTCAACTTTGATTTTCCGAAAGGGTTGGAGCTAATCGATAAAAAAATCAGAAAATCCAGCCGTAATATTTTGGAGGAACCAGCGATGACTTCTGAAGAATATCAAAAGGCTTTGCAGAATGGAAACTCGGTAGTGGCAGAGATTGCTGAAACAGGATGCAACATTATTGGATTTGGTGAAATGGGAATTGGGAATACTTCCGCTTCTTCTCTGATGATGAGTAAACTATTTGATATTCCCATTGCTAGCTGTATTGGTCGTGGAACAGGATTGAATGATGATCAGCTTCAGAACAAAATCAATATTTTATCAGCAGCCATAGAGAAATATTCGGACATCAGAACTCCTGATGAAATTGCCAGGACTTTTGGCGGGTTGGAAATTGCCCAGATGATGGGTGCAATGGAAGAGGCCTTCCGTCAGAATATGTTAATTATGGTAGACGGATTTATTGCTACCGTTGCAGTCGCTATGGCATGGAAAAAGAATCCTGAAATTCTGAAAAACTGTATATTCTGTCATGTAAGTGATGAGAATGCCCACCTTCAGCTTCTTGAATTATTGGGACAAAAAGCTTTATTGAACCTTAATTTACGTTTGGGTGAAGGTACAGGCTGTGCATTGGCGTATCCGCTTATTCAAAGTGCAGTCAATTTCCTGAATGAAATGTCCAGTTTTGAAGATGCTCACGTTTCAAATAAAGAATAAATGAAGACTTTAAAGAATGAACTGATCTATTTTGCAACGGCACTGATGTTCTTCACCAGAATTCCCATTCCGTTCACTATTCCGTATTCCGGTGAGATCATGAATAAATCCCAGAAATATTTCGCCTGGATCGGATTGTTGGTAGGGTTGATTAATGCAGGGATTTTATACCTTTTTTCTCAGCTTTTTAATCTTGAAATAGGAATTGTTCTGATGATGATTGGCAGTGTCCTTCTAACCGGAGCTTTCCATGAGGATGGTTTTACGGATATGTGTGACAGTTTCGGAGGCGGATATGGAAAAGAAAAAATTCTTACCATTATGAAAGACAGTAGAGTAGGAGCCTATGGAACGATTGGGATTATTTTATTGTTTGCTTTGAAATTCTTCAGTATTCAGGCTTTGGGAACAGTTGATTTGATAAAGACCCTGGGAATTGTTATTCTGGCACATACTTCAAGCCGTTTTATTTCAGGAACGATGATTTATACCCATCAGTATGTGACAGATATTGATGTAAGCAAATCAAAGCCTCTGGCGAATAAACCCTTGGATGGTATGGCTCTTTTGGTAAGTTTTATGGGAGTCTTACTTTCCTTTGCCCTAATACCAGACTGGCGCCTGATACTGGCTTTTGCACTGGCTTATTTAGGAAAGATCTGTATGGGATGGTATTTTAAAAAACATATCGGAGGGTATACCGGAGATTGTCTGGGAGCTGTGCAGCAGGTAACTGAAGTTTTATTTTACTTAGGAACGATGATTGTATGGAAATTCATCTGATTCGTCATACTGTTGTAGATAATCCGGAAAATCTGTGTTATGGATTTGCCGAAATGCCCTTACGTAAAGATTATTCAGAAGATTTTGAAAGTTTGCATCTGGATAATGATTTTGAGTTAGTGATTTCAAGCCCGGCAAAGCGATGCCGTCTTATGGCAGAACATTTTAAGTTTAATTATTCAACCGATGAAAGACTTCGGGAAATGAATTTTGGAGACTGGGAGCTGAAAAAATGGTCTGATATTCCGGAAGAAGAGATCAATCCTTGGTATGAAGATTTTATTAATGTAAAAGCTTCAGGTGGTGAAAACCTTCTTGAAATGCAGTTTCGTGTACTCAGTTTTTGGAACGAATTGGTTACTAAAAAAGAAGTTGGAAAAGTTTTGATTATTGCCCATGCCGGTGTAATTCGTTTGATTCTTCAGTATGTATTGCAGTTTCCACTAGAGAATATGTTCAGCATCCGGATTGATTATGGAAAAAAAGTGATTATTCAGGTGAATGAAGGACATTTTTCTGTTGTAAAGGTGAATGTATGACAAACAGTGGTTTTAAAAATAATCTGCTTTATCTGCAAAATCAGCGAGAGATTAAATAAAATCACTAGTTAAAAGAAAAATGCCGTTCAAATCTATTGAACAGCATATTTTATTTAAAAATTCTGATAAAACTATCCTTTTCCAAAGTTTCCATTGAAAAATCAAAATCAGCTTCGGATTTTTTTGTGGTAGTCTCTGCTCCAAGCTCTTTTATAAGCTCATTGAATGACATGGCTTCAGACCACTGCTGATATAATGCACTGGTAGCCATCATGGATACCTCATTATTTCCGGAAACGTGAGAATGTCCAGCTCCGAAATTCAACAGTACAAAACATTGTTTTCCCACTTTTGGTAACAGGATTCCCAGAATCGTTTGTTTCTGAACCGAGTTACATCTTGCTTCAGCAAAGAGGTTATTCGGATTCATCATATAGTCGTAGGAAATTTGATCTCCTTTTCCGATAACGATTTTATATCCACAATTTGCATCTCCGCTGAACACATTATTCATAACAAGAGTAGAGGTACTTAATCCTTTATTGGCGTAAAGATATTCTACAGCACCGTTGGGAGCAGAAGTCATATCTCCGGAATACATCAATTGTCCTTCACCATAATTATAAGCTGCATTCCAACCTATTTTTCCTTCAATATTCAATCCTGAAAGGTCAAGGTCCCGGGCTCCCCATCTATCTTCCCAATAAATACCAACAGCCAGTCTATCTCCATAAAAACGGGTTCCGGTAGGAATATTTCCAACAAACATTTTTTCAGAAGTCGGCAGCGCAAATTCTACATTCTCCGGGAAATAGAATTTCTTTCCGGAAAAACTTTCGTATTTCAGCTTCAGAAAATCTAAAATAAAATCATAGTTTAACAGATTCACATAAGTTTCCTTACCTTTTTTAACCCACGATTTTCCATTTCTGACTCTATAGACAAAAGTGTCCTGACCATACATTCTGGAATGGCATGCTGATAATGCTTTGAATAGGGCAAACGGTGTTGCATTTTCTAACCAATGCCAATCGCTGGTTTCCAGTAATATATGAGTTGCATCATTTAACGGATTCGAAATTAATGGCTTATGGTGTACTTTAGACAGCTTCGAAATTTTGTTAATCGCTTTCGGAGCTCTGTTTTTATAAGCAAGAAATAACGGTTTAAATCTATTGAAAATTTCAGCCATTTTTTCCATTCCAAAGCTTTCAAACAGATAGGTTGGATTAAATTTGCTTTGTTTAATTAAGCCAATCAATTCATCGTTTTTAATTAAAAGCGTTGTTTGAGTGGTTTTATAAATCACATAACGGAAAAATTCAACAGGGTTTTCTGGATAGATCTCATATAAATCGGCTATTTTTATAATCGCTTCTTTATTTCTGATATTTTCTTTTCCTGTAAAATCGTAATCAAGCTCTTCTGTAAGGATATATAAAAGATCATTGATTGTTTCTTCTTTTAAAGCAATCCCGGATCTCAGCAGAGAAAGACATTTTTCCTGCATTTCTTCTACAGTATAGGCTTTGATTACTTTAAAAATCATCTTCACATCAGGAACATTCAGGATTTCCTTAGGAATATAGATTTCACTCTGGAAATTACTTCCATAGGTTGAAATATAATGTTGAATCTGTTCAAAAAATAATTCAATTCTGGATGTGTTTTTTATTTTCTCCCAGGATTTATGAAAGGATTTATTCAGGTCATTTCCATTTAATTTTTCCTTTGCATAATAAGAGATGATCTCTTTTTTAGCCCAAAGTGCATCAGTTTCAATAATAAAACCTTCATTGGAAATAAATGGCATTTTATCTGATTTTTTAGCCAATACAGCATTGAATAATTGTAATGTTTTCATTGTTTTAAGTTTAAAAAATAAGTGAGGAGTAAGTTCATTAAAAGTGAAGTGTATAGGAACTCCTTTTACCTATAGTTTATAAAAAGCGGGGAGTAATTTATCCGAAAAATATAGGAACTCCCTTTGCTTTATAATTTGTAAAAAGGCGGAAAGTAATTCTAAAATATAGGAACTTTCTTTGCCTTACATTTTTTTTACGTATGAAATGACAGATATATGAATATAAGCATTTTCACTGTATTGAGGAGCAGACAGGACTCGAACCTGTGACCCACAAACCTGGTAGTTTATAAGAACTTTATTTGCCCGTAGCGAAAAGTAATTTTTTGTTGCTCTAACCATCTGAGCTACTGCCCCTGCCATTATGATAAGTTTTCATGAACCCTACAGGCTTTGACACCTATAAGGTTGGTTATTAGTTTTTTTGGAAACCTATCAGGTTTATATTGAGTGATATTAAATAAAGAATTATGCCTTTCTATATTTTTTCTTCCACGGTGCATTTTTCTGAATATCACCCGCCATAATACATCCGTAAGGCATCACTTCATCCAGTACTTCACAAAGCCCATATTCTTCAATCTGTGCTCTTACATTCGCTGCACTTTTATAAGCAGTGGGTAGTTCGGAAATATCAATTTCATTGGAATAGAATCTGATATCTAATCCTGTTGTTTCTTCATTGAAGATCTCCTCAGTCGTTTTATGGGCTAAAGATCTTTTATGCTGACTTCTGCTGAAATTTCTTCCCGCTCCATGTGGAGCAAAACCAAGGTTTCTTTCATTGGTCTTTCCCTGAACAATCAATACCGGTTCTGCCATATTCAATGGAATCAATCTTGGTCCCGTGATATCAGGCATGAACTTATCATCCAATGGAGTCGCTCCCTTTGCGTGATAGAAGAGGTCACCATCCTTGAAAACAAAATTATGTTCATTCCAATATCTGTTTTCTTTCTCTATTTTCAGTTTATTTAAAACAGCATCGTGAATATTGGTATGGTTTTCCTTCGTCCATGTTCTTATCAATTGCAGCGCTTCCCAATAAGATTTTCCTTCTTCAGTATCATAAGGAATCCATGCATTTTCTTTTAATGTTTCAGGAGAAATATCCTGTCTGAAACGGTTGGCAACTTTCATTCCTTTATCATATAATGCAGCACCCGGAGCTCTGGATCCGTGATGGGTTACCATCATTGTATTTCCTGTATTTTTGGAAATTCCAACGAATAAGAAATGATTTCCGTCTCCCTGAGTTCCCATATGAGAACGGGCAATGCTGATTAATTTTTCATCATTTAAGAATTCATTTTCTCTGAACGCATCCATCAGTTCCTGGGACATCGGCATCTGTTCGCCTCTTGGTCTTCCTCCATATCCGAAATGTGTTACAGAATGGGCAGCATCCAGAATATCTTTAGGGTTAACCTTTCCAAAATCTGTCAGCATCACAGAACAACAGATATCTGCGCTATGAAATCCCGGGTGGATGGCATTTTTTGCAACCACTACACCTCCCACAGGAATATGACCTTCGGGACCTGTAGGACAGGCATCCGGCATTAAAGCTCCGGCAGTGAGCGTAGGTGTTTTCATCAGAACTTTCATCGTTTTGATTACTTTTTCTACATTATCACTCTCATTTTCATGTTCCGCTCTGATGTTGATGATAAACTCAGGAGCAGTTTCATGAAGCGGAATATGTTCAGGTTGTTTGAACTGTTCCAGATATTCTTTAATCTGAATTTCATCCAGATGATTTTCGTTGATATAGGTAATGGCATCTTTAAACCATTTAGCGGATCTATATCCCAATTCGATTAAGTGATTTCCATTAAATTCCATTGTTTTGTTATTTTGATAATGCAAAGTAACTTCTTTATTGCGCAATAGTTTTGCGTAGATAATGAATTTTTGATTATTTTTACAAAAATTATAAAAGAGACAAATTCGCTGGTATGCAAATTCGCTTATTAGCATTATGTAAAAAAATTAAACTTACAACTATGATATTATTAGAACAATTAAAACATTTTCCTGAAACCGTTCAATTCAGCGATGTGATTGCTTATATAGATGCAAATTACCATTTTACCCCTACCGCATTCAAAAACGGAAATACAAGAAATGAAGAAGACCAGAATAACGGGTCATGTAAAATATTCGGTTTTGCATCTTATCACGGATTGACAAAAGAGGAGACACTTCCGCTTTTCGGAGATTTTTATAGGGAAGATGTACTTAAAAACCCTGATGGAACAGATCACCAGAACATCAGAAACTTTATGGAATTCGGATGGGAAGGATTGATCTTTGAAGGAAATCCGCTGAGAGAGAAATAGGTTTTCAGATAAAAAAGAATAATCATGTCATCCAATAAAAACGCACTGATCCGCTATAAAACATTAGACAAGTGCCTCAAAAACAAATACCGTAAATATACTTTGGAAGATCTTATTGATGAATGTTCCGAAGCATTATTTGAATTTGAGGGAAAAGAATCTTATGTAAGCAGAAGGACTATTCAGCTGGATCTTCAGAATATGCGGAGTGAGAAATTCGGGTATGAAGCTCCTATTGAAGTATATGAAAGAAAATATTACCGTTACAGCGATCCGGACTACAGTATCCATAATATTTCTGTAAATGAAAGTGATCTGAAAGCGATGAATAATGCAGTTCAGATCCTGAAGCAGTTCAAAGATTTCTCTATGTTCAAAGAAATGAACGGTGTCATTCAGAAACTGGAGGATTCTATTCATTCTACTAACCAGAAGTCAATCATTCATTTGGATAAAAATGAACAGTTGAAGGGGTTGGAGCATATTGATATTCTGTATGAAGGTATTCTCAATAAAAAGGTACTGAAAATCTTATACAAGAGCTTTACTGCAAGAGAATCCAATATTTTCACTGTTCATCCGCAACTGTTGAAAGAATTTAACAACCGATGGTTCCTCATTTGTCTTTACAAACAGAAAATGTATAATCTGGCTCTGGACAGAATGGAAAGTATTGAAACAGATGAAGCCCTTCCTTACATTGATAAGGATCTGGACGGAGATGAATACTTTAAGAATATTGTAGGAGTTACCGTTTCAGAATCTATGTCTCCTAAAAACGTCATTTTCTTTGTTGATACGGCCAATGCTCCTTATATCAAAACAAAACCATTACATAAAAGTCAGGAGATCATTAATGAGGTTGAGGAAGGTACTCTTTTTAAAATTTGTGTGCAGATCAATTTTGAATTAGAAAGACTGTTGCTGGGCTTTGGAGATTCGTTGATTGTTCATCGACCAAAAAAGCTAAGATTGAGAATGGAAGAAAAATTTAAAGCCGGAAGTAAAAATTATCAGGATCTGATCATTCCGGAAGAAAACTAGTATTTCTGAATTATCAGGTAAAAAGATCAGGATAGTAACTGAGACTCAGGAAAATTTTAATTGAAATTGACCTCTGATTTTTATCTTGGCTTGGAAATTGTAGTAATCAAGTACAAAATCACCATATGAAATCAAGAATATTTAAAGCACTTATTGCCATTATAGCACCCATAGCGATAGAGTATATCGTTAAAAAAATATCTGAGAAACTTGATAAGAAAGAAGATCAGAAAGAGAAAGAACCGAAGCAGATTACTGCTTAAAAGTAAAAGTAGTTAAAATTTAAAATTATCGAAAAGAGACTGTCATTATGGATGGTCTCTTTTTTTTGTGGTGATAGGAGAAGGGGAGATGATGACCACCCCGTCAAAAATTCAAAGAATTTTTGCCACCTCTCCGGTGGAGGGGAATGTTCACTCCTTCAACTGATGTATTCATTATAATATTCCTGGAAATCGGAGATTTCAAAACTTTAGTGTACTTTTCATACATAAAATTTATCACTTAAAAATAACTTAAGTGTTATAAAACTTTTATGCCTAAATAGAGCTCAGTCGATTTATATAAAGTCATAAACTCCGTTTTTCCATCCCAACACTTTGGAAGAATCGGCCTTCAACCAGTTTTTAAGGATCGTAGCATATACTTTTCTAAAGTCTTCTGTATAGATCAGGTCACCTTCATTCAGATTCTGTAAATCTGGAAGACTGTTCAGAAGGCCTTTCTTTTTAAGGTTTCCACTGATAAAGAACATCTGGTTAGCCGTTCCGTGATCTGTCCCATTGCTTGCATTTTGGGCCACTCGGCGCCCGAACTCAGAAAAGGTCATCAAAAGAATATTATTGAATAAGCCATTGCTTTTCATATCAGCCACAAAGGACTTCACAGCTTCATTAATATCACTGAACAGTTTTTTCTGTCTGTCATTTTGATTCACATGGGTATCAAAGCTTCCAATGGAAAGATAGTAAACCTGGGTATTGATATCTGATTTGATTAAAGAGGCCACTGTCTTAAAGTCCTTTCCCAGTTGCGAATTAGGATAAGTCTGTTCCGTTTTTTTTGCTTTGCTCTTATCAAAAATATAGCCGGCATTGTTAATCGTAGAGCCTAAAGTCTGATAAAGGTAAGACACCGTTTCGTCATCATGATGGTGATCATAAAGAGATTTGAAATATTTCTCCTGACTGGTTTGATATAACCTTTTAGGATCTTTAAAAGCAAATGCTTTATTATTTTCTCCTTTCAAAGCCAGGCTTAGCATATCATCAACTTCAAGTGCCTGTGTGGGATGCTCACAACGGTAACATTCTTCATCCAGAAAGCGGCCTAACCAGCCTGTTTCCAGAAATTCATCACTTCTGCTTGCCGATTGCCAGATATCCATGCTGCGGAAATGAGATTTATCCGGATTGGGATAACCCACATTGTTCATCACAGAAAGCTCTCCATTATCAAAAAGATCTTTAAAATAGGAGAGGGAAGGATTGATTCCGGCTTCATCTGTAAGGGATAAAGAATCCTGAACAGCAAGCGTTTTCCTTTCTCTGAAATAGATGTCATTTTTTGTAGGAATAACCGTGTTCAATCCATCATTTCCACCAGTAAACTGAAGAACTACGAGAATATTCTGATTGGGATTCAGTGCCTCTTCCAACGTCATAGCTTTTAGAAAGTTAGGAAGTAGAAGCGATGCTGTGGCCAGTGAACTTATTTTGAGGAATTCTCTTCTTTTGATTAACATAATGTTGGATTTTGGTGATAGATATAAGTGCCCCCTTTACATTAATTGATATTCAGGGGTTGACATAAGGTTGATAATGGTCATTTTCGTGCTTTTATCAGAGAAGTTATTGACTGTATTCATATCTAGGCTTTGTGGTTTCTGAATCAGATAATCCTCACAGTTTTTATGGTCAAAAATCTGATCTACCCGGTTCCAGTCTATTGTTATATTGGGATTTTTAAAGCTTTTATTCAAAGCTGTTTCCTTAGATTTCATTCCCATATCAATATCGTCATCTTGTCGTGGACTGTATTCCAGCGGGCGAAGGCCGGACCATATCTGCGGTACCTGAAGTCTCAGCATCAGAGTAGAGCTGTCAATCCAGGATCTTCCATTGGGCCACCCTGCAACATTCGGTGGATAAAGCAACATTTGTCCTAATAGCTTTTGATACACGATGAGGTTTTCAGGATTCTGAATATTCATCGGAAGGATCCGCATCATTCCCGCCATCAGTTCTATGGGCGATTTTATCCTGTTTCCGATATTTTTCTGTTCGTAAAACCATGAGCTTGAAAAGATCTCCGTCATCAGTTTCTTAATATCGTAGCCGGAATTGTAGAAGCTGGTACTGAGTGTATTTACAATATTCTGATCTATATTTTCATTAACGAAAAACTTATAGACTTTGGCTGTGATAAATTTTGCGGTTGCTTTTTGCTCCAGAATAATATTTAGAGCATCTGATCCGTTAAAATTACCTGTTTTCCCCAGAAAAGTTTTGGTTTCTTCATCATGCTGATTTTTCCTTTCTTTAAAATTTCCTTCTTTATCGTAACTCCATCCTGTAAATGCTCTGGCTCCTTCTCTCACATCTTTTTCCGTATAATTTCCTCTGCCCATAGTGAAAAGCTCCATGACCTCACGGGCAAAATTCTCATTGGGGTGGTCTTTCTTATTTTGCTGGTTATTCAGGAAGTTAAGCATAGCCGGAGCTTGACTGACTTCAAAAAGTAAATCTTTGAAGCTTCCCAATGCATTCTTCCGGATTGTATTTAAAAGTTGCTTATTGAACTTTGGATTAAGGACTCTTGAAGCAAAATGTCCATGCCAGAAAAAAGCCATCTTTTCTCGCATTTGTTCCTTACTGTTCACCATTTTATCCAGAAAGTTAAGATTCAGTTCTTCGTTCTGTGTTCTATAAATCCGTTGCATTTCCTTCTTCTTTTCAGCAGGAGCTGTACTGTTCATATAATCTGCAGCAGGTTCGATATCAGGCGTATCATAAATAATCTCTGTAAAGCTTTCTTCTTTAAATAATTCATTAATCAGCGTCTTGATGTTTTTATTTTTCAAATCATCGATTTGATTAATTCCGGGACCAAAGCCTGCACGCCAGAGAAGATGTTTATTTTTTAATAAGGTGTCAGCCATGATGAGAGCATTTATTTTTTTGATGTTTCTGAAGAAAAAAGGTTAAAATAATAACGGGTTAAGGTTTGTTAATATTATAATGTGTGCACAATAGGACTGTTGGAAAACGCTCAGGTACTAAGATTTTGTACGCTGTATATTGGAAGGCGCGAGGATTTTATCTTCGATAAAATTGTTTATGGTTAGATTCTCTCGCTGCTTTTTCATCTCAACTAATGCAATTATTTTATTTATTCGTGAAATTTATGATGTTTAAAAAGATATAGCCCCATAGTGCATAGAATAATGTTATTGGTGCCGTGGCAAAAAATAAATAGCATCCTTGCTGAAGATCTTTGGTCTTCTTGTGCCTTAAAATATACGTAATACTAATAAAAAATTTGCGCCTTAGCGTTTTCCAATGTTTGAATTCCTTTTATATCAATAAGTTGACTTATCCTGTTTCTATTTTTTAACTTTTTAAATATATTTCACATTTCAGGTCCTGTTTTTTATAAAAATTGTTAAACAATCATTTAAAATTTAACATAAAATAAATGATTGATATTCATTTTGTTACGGTTTTAATGCGTGTTAAAAAACAGCAGAAAGCTTTGCTTGGCACGATTTTTACATCCTCTTGTTTAGTAAAATTTAAAAATTAGAGTTATGAAAATGTTTAAACAAGCAATTTTACTTGCCGGAATTTTAACAGCAGGTATAGCAAGCGCACAGAGTTCACAAATGAATAATATGATCAAAGTAGGCGCAAATGTTGGTTTAGCAGTTCCCGCAGATAACCTTTCCGCAGCAGTTGGTGTAGATGTAGCTTATCAGAACCTTATTACTCCAGGATTTGGATTAGGTATTGCATCAGGATATACTCACTATTTTGGTAAAGATAACAACGGGTATAAAAATAATGATGTAGGAGTAGTTCCTGTAGCTGCTTTAGTAAGAATTTATCCAAAACAAACCGGTTTCTATTTCGGAACTGATTTAGGATATGGATTCTTAGTTGGAGACAAAACAGTAGCTTCTAACACGAATGTAGAAAGAGCAAGCGGAGGTTTCTATATCAAACCTGAAATCGGATACCACAACAGAGACTGGAACTTCTTCGTACAGTACCAAAAGGTTTTTGTAGGAACTAAAGGAGATTTAGCTGGTCAGGATTATAATGTGGGGAATATCGGAGTAGGATTCGGTTATAATATTCCATTAGGAAAGTAGTTAGATTTAATATATAAACAATTATTAACCAAAACCTTTTCACGAAAGTGGAAAGGTTTTTTTGTTCTGTGCAGGATTTACGAAAACAATTATTATATTTGGTAAAATTTGAGGTTATGATTCTGAATCCAAAATTTCCACTTTATTTACCAGGAGTAGAGAACAGTAATAATGATAATGTTTCTATCATCGGAGCAAGTCTCCGTGAAGATATGACCATCTTAGGCTATTTTGTTTCCGGTAACGGAGGTCTTGAGATTAAAGCACAAAATACATATTCTACTAAGGAATATGCTTCTTTTAATGACATCTTAAAAAAGTTTATCCAGGATAATGAGTTAGCTAACGTAAAACGCTTGGGAATGGCTGTACCGGGACCTGTCATTGACGGAAAAAGCAACCCCGTAAGATTAGGCTGGAACTTAGATGTTGAAGAATATAAAAGAGATTTCGGTTTTGAAAAGGTAGATATGCTGAACGACCTGGAAGCTTCTGCTTACGGAATGGCTCTTCTTGAAGATGATGATCTTGAAGCCATTTATACCAGCGGTCATCTTGAAAAAGGAAATGTGGCGATCCTTGCTCCGGGAAACGGATTGGGTGAAGCTGGATATTTCTTTGACGGGAAAAATTTAAGACCTTTTGCAACAGAAGGAGGACATTCTGAATTCTCACCAAGAACCAATGTAGAGGTTGAGTTTTACCAGTTCCTTAATAATATCTATGGGATTGTAAGCTGGGAAAATGTATTATCCAAATCAGGATTATTCAATATCTATCGTTTTCTGAGAGATGTAAAAAGACATCCGGAACCTGAATGGTTAGGAGATCGTCTTGCCAATGGTAATTTTGTTGAAGAGCTTTATAAAGCAGCAGTAGAAGATAACGTACTGATATGTAAAATTGCTCTGGATACTTTCCTTGAGTTTTTGGCAAGAGAAGCCAATAACTTAACCTTAAAGGTAAAAGCTACCGGCGGATTGCTGATTGCCGGAGATATTCCTCAGATGGTAAGAGAATATATCGATAAAGCCAAGTTTTACGAAAAATTCAAGATCAGTGATAAAATGGAAGGAATGCTTAGAAACATTCCGATCTATCTGGTCAAGCAAAATCATACTGCATTAAAAGGGATGGCATTATATACAGCCTACTATCAAGAATAAAAGAAAGCTCCGAAGAAATTCGGAGTTTTTTTATGGGATGATATTATTCATAAAAATAATTAACTTTCTTGATATACATCAACGAAATCTATTGAATAAGATGGCTACCTTTGTGCTAAACTTAATTAAAATAATTCTAAACAATGAAAAAAATATTTTTATTAGCAGTATTAGCTGGTGGTTTAGCTTTCGGACAGTCTAAAAAAGTAGTAGCATCTGATGTTCACTGGTGGGGATATAAAGTAGCTAAATCTGAAGCTAGTTCTCACGACGGAACTGTGAAAGTGAAATCAGGAGATATGGTAATGAAAGGAAATCAACTTGTAGGAGGGAACTTCGTGTTGGATATGACTTCTATCAACGCGACTGACCTTACGGGAGAATACCAACAGAAATTAAACGGACACCTTAAGAATGGTGACTTCTTTGAAGTTGAAAAATTCCCTACTGCTACTTTTAAAATTACAGGAGTAAAGAAAAACAGTGATAAAATCTACAATTCTTTAGTAACAGGAACTCTTACTCTGAAAGGAAAAACAAGCCCAATTACTTTCCCTGCTAAAATTTCTTACAGCAAAGGAGTAGTAAGCCTGGTTTCAAATAAGTTCTCTTTCGACAGACAGAAATTTGATGTTGCTTACAAATCTACAATGCAGGACGTTTTTGTGAAAGATGATATTGATATGGTAGTAAAGGTAACTGCTCAATAAATTAATCAAAAAAAGATTATTAAAAGTGTAGAAGTTCTACACTTTTTTTTATTTTTGTTGAATTGTAAATAAAAAAGAATGAAAAGATTACTATTGTTTGCTATGGTGTGCGCAAGCATATCATTTGTTTCTGCCCAAAGGAAATTTGATAAGGTTTCGAAAGTGACTTCATCAGAGATCAGATGGTGGGGATATAAGGTTGTGAAAACTGAGGCTTCCTCCCATTCAGGAACGATAAAATTAAAAAGTGGAAAATTCAACTTTGACCATACTGTACTGGTAGATGGTGAATTCATCATAGATATGAGAAGTATGATGGCTGGTGATGTTTCTGATGAAGATCAGATCAAACTTACCAATGACCTGAAAAGTACCAACTTCTTTGAAGTGAAGAAATTTCCGGTTGCGAAATTCCATTTGACTAAAGTTATTCCTTTAGCAAACAGTGAGTATAATTCTACCGTATACGGAGATCTTACACTTAAAGGAGTGAGAAAAACAATTTCTTTCCCCGCAAATGTGTATGTTACTCAGTTTACAACTTCTATTGAATCTGCGAAGTTCTCTCTGAACAGAAGAGATTTCAAGGTATTCTACCAGTCTTCACTGAAAGATTACTTCATTAAGAACGAAATGGATATTCAGTTTAAGGTGTCTACTGAAAAGCTGGATAATGACAACAGAGTTCCTGCAAAGAAGAAATAAAATTAAATGTAATGTTGATAAAAAGAGCAGCTCTTAGGAGCTGTTTTTTTGTGTAGGGATGTCTGTAAAAGGTATAGGTAAAATTATTTTGTTATTCAGAATGGATCCCGATATGGTAAACATTGGTTTTTATATAGATTTTATTTTCAAAAGGAGCTTTTAAGACGATTAAAGCTCTGCTGTTCAAGTTTTTTTTAATCTGAATCGTAGCTTTTCCGCATTTTTCATAAATTAGTAGTATGAAAATTTATATTGTAAGCGGTCTTGGGGCAGACTTTAAGGTACTTGAAAGATTAGAGTTTCCCAAGCATTGTGAACTGATTTTTATAGACTGGCTCATCCCGGAAGAAAATGAACCTTTTCATGCTTATGTTGAGCGGATGGCCGAAAAAGTAGATCCTTCTGAACCTTTCTGCCTGTTGGGATATTCTTTTGGCGGAATTATGGTCCAGGAGATCAATCGGCTGAAGCCTGCTGAAAAAGTAGTGATTCTGGGAAGTATTAAATCTGATAAAGAAAAATCCAGATTCATAAAAACAGGAGAGGTAACCAAGATTCCCCGTATCCTGCCTGTAGGACTATTCAATGTGAAAGCAGCCAACGTATATGCTGTACTCAGAAAGCTTTTTGATCCTAAAAATCCGAGACTTCTTCAGTATTTCAGAGTAAGGGACCCTTATTACCTGAAATGGTCTGTAGAAAAAGTATCCGAATGGAAATTTGAAGAAAACCCAGAGGTCATCCAGATTTTGGGAGATAAGGATATTGTATTTCCCATCAAGAATTCAAAACCGGATTATGTGATTAAAGGAGGAACCCATTTGTTTCCGGCCACCAAAGCTAAGGAAGTTTCTAAAATCTTAAATGAAATATTCAGTGAAAAAACGGTAATGTTATTAAGTGAATAGTTTTTTTTAGGGGTGTTTGTCAAATAAATAACTTTTTCATAGTATTTATATGTAATTTTGATAGGGTTAAATATAAATTTTATGAAAATAGGGTTAAAGTGGATCGTTTCATTCTCTCTTATTGCATTGGTTGCTATTGGAGGGTTATTCTGGACTCCGGGTACAGATATTTCTGATAAAGGAGTATTTTTAACTAAAGATAAAATTGTAGGAGCTGACGTAGCCTGGATTTTGGCAGCGGCAGGGCTTGTACTGCTAATGACACCCGGATTATCATTTTTTTATGGAGGAATGGTAGGTCGGAAAAATATAATTTCTACAATGCTGCAGAGTTTTATTGCTTTAGGAGTAGTCTCTATCGTTTGGGTGGTCGTTGGCTTTTCATTATCCTTTGGTGAATCTTTGGGAGTTACCATTGCGGGTAAGCATTATGGAATAATTGGAAATCCATTAAGCTATCCTTTTTTTAATGGAGTAGGGGGTCTTCCCCATAGTATGATGGCTCCCACTATACCTTTTATTCTTTTTGCATTGTTTCAGATGAAATTTGCCGTTATTACTCCTGCGATCATTACCGGATCTTTTGCAGAGAGGGTCCGTTTCATTTCTTATCTTTTATTTATTGTGCTTTTCAGCATCTGTATTTATACTCCGCTTTGTCATATGGTATGGCATCCTGATGGGCTTCTCAACAAATATTTTGGAGTGAAAGATTTTGCAGGTGGCACTGTTGTACACATGAGTGCAGGCTTTGCAGCACTTGCCGGAGCTTTGGTATTGGGAAAACGGAAGAATCCACATCATGAACCTTCCAATATTCCCTATGTACTCCTGGGGACAGGGATGTTATGGTTTGGATGGTTTGGTTTTAATGCAGGATCTGCCCTGAGTGCTTCCGCATCTGCAGCAACAGCTTTTGGAACGACTACTATTGCTTCTGCTTCCGCTATGATGACCTGGATATTTTTTGACAGGATTAACGGGAGAAGTGTTTCTGCTTTGGGTGCCTGTATTGGTGCTGTGGTAGGTCTTGTAGCGATTACACCCGGTTGTGGATTTGTCAGTATTCAGGAAAGTCTTTTCATAGGATTTATTTCAGCAATTGTTTCTAACCTGATGGTCAACTGGAAAGTTTTAAAGAAGATAGATGATACCCTGGATGTTTTTGCCTGTCATGGAGTAGGCGGTATTATGGGAATGATTTTAACAGCTATTTTTGCTCATGGTGAAAAAGCCAGCCTTCTTCATGGTGGAGTTGAAGTATTCCTTCATCATCTGACTGCCTTGTTTCTGGTGTCTGCATTTACTTTTTTAGGATCTTTACTGCTGTATAAAGTAACCAATGCGATTATTACCTTAAGGGTTTCGGAGGAATCTGAGACTATGGGACTTGATCTTTCCCAGCATCAGGAGCACTTTAATTAAGTGTAATATTCTTACTTACGATTTCCTTTCAAGCTCATTTAAAGAAAATTGGAGAATAGATTTGAAACAGGTAAAAAATACATGATATAAGGCTGCTAATTGTGAAGTTTTACTATGCATATTATAAGATTTATCATGTATCTTTGCTTTTGAGGAAAATGAAGAATCATTTATGGAATCAATATCGGTTTTTGAGATTATTAAAGTAGGGATAGGTCCTTCCAGTTCACATACAATGGGACCGTGGAATGCAGCATCTGCATTTATCAGGATTATAAAAAGAGAAAGATCAATAGAAGACGTTAAAGAAGTTTTTCTTGAATTCTTCGGCTCACTTGCCAAAACGGGGATAGGCCACGGAACGGATATTGCCGGAATGCTTGGTCTGAATGGTGAAGATTACAAGACGATCAATACTACAAAAATTGACGAAAAAATAGACTATATAAAAAGTAGCCAAACCATTAATCTTGGTGGTGAGAAGGTTATTCCGTTTATTTATGGCCATCACTTGATTTTAAATATGAAGAAATCACTTGATTTTCACCCGAATGGAATGATTTTCAGAGCTGTTTTTGAAGACGGAACCGAACTTGTTCAGGATTTTTATTCTGTAGGAGGTGGCTTTATTGCCAGTCAGGAAAAAAACTCAATAGAAAAGCAGTGTGTACGTACAATATATCCTTGTCATAAGGCTTCAGACATTGCAAGATATTGTGAGAAACTGGGACTTAAAAAGATTTCCGATCTGATTTTCATTAATGAAGAAAGCTGGAGAACTCAGGAAGAGACAAGAGAAGAGGCGCTTTACATCTGGCAGCAGATCAAAGAGTGTATTTACAAGGGCGTAAATAAGGAAGGAATTCTTCCCGGTGGATTGAATGTTTCGAGAAGAGCAGCAGGAATCAACAGAAAATTATTGGGTGATAAAATCTATAAAAATAAGGATGAATGGTTTCAGCAGGTTGTAGATGCCGAAGAAAACTTCACCAATATCAATAAATGGATTGCCTGTTTTGCACTGGCAGTAAATGAAGAGAATGCCAGCTTCGGAAGAATTATTACAGCACCTACAAATGGGGCAAGTGGCGTTATTCCTGCTGTTTTGATGTACTCTCAAGCGTTTACAGATTCTGTCAGCGATGATGATATTGTCCGTTTCTTATTGGTAGCAGGAGAAATAGGGACTTTATTTAAGAAAAATGCAACCATCTCTGCAGCGATGGGAGGATGTCAGGCAGAAATCGGAGTTTCATCAGCAATGGCAGCAGCCGGACTTACAGAAATCTTAGGCGGAAGTGTAGGACAGGTATTGATGGCCGCAGAAATTGCGATGGAACATCACCTTGGATTAACCTGTGACCCTATCAGAGGACTGGTACAGATTCCATGTATTGAAAGAAATACAATGGGGGCAATGAAAGCAATTACAGCAGCTAATATCGCATTGGAAAGTGATCCTGCCAAAGCAAAAGTAACTTTGGATGAGGTGATCCAGACGATGTGGGAAACAGCTCTTTCTATGAGCGACCGCTTTAAGGAAACTTCTGAAGGAGGATTGGCAATTGCAGTGAATGTTCCGGAATGCTAGTTTAGAATATTATTCCGGAGGGTTATATAAACTCCATTATTTAAATATAAAATCCTTAGAAACATCTAAGGATTTTTTTTGTGAATGTTATTTTGTTGCGTAGTAGAACCACCCATCAGAAATTCAAAGAATTTTTGACACCCCCAAGGAAGGGAATGATTATGTCTTCAACTGCAATATTAGTATGAAGCTATTTGCCGGGACTTTTTTTATTGAATAGATAAGTTTTCCCACCTTGTGTGAGGTGGAGCTGTTTATTTTCAGGGGTGAAAGAGAGTTTTAGACCAGCTTTTTCAAAGGTAAACTGATCTTTTTCTAGAGCAGTGAGTGGAAATTCCGGCTGATTGGTGCCCTGGGCATATAATGTGTCATCTTTAATCAATATCTTTAAACCCAAAGCAATATCTTTTGAGGTATAATCTCCTACATATTTTTCAAGGTCAGCAGCAGGCGTTTTAGTGTTATCAAATACTGGATATTGATAATCTCTGCCATATACCAGATTCATGATGCCGATATAGAAGCTGTTTTGAGGGAAATTCTTACCGTTGATGGTTACAGCATAGGATAACTGATCTGTAGGTTCAAAGGATACGATAGAGTGGCTTCCTGCTGTAGTACCTCCGTGTCCATAGGATATGATGTTGTAAAATGGTATTTTCATAATTCCTGATCCAAATACTTTCTCTTTTTTATTGGAAATCATCATGTCAAGGGTTTCTTTTTTGATAAATGTACCATTGAATAGGGCATTGATAAAGATATTCAGGTCTTCCGGAGTGGAGGTGATGTCTCCTAATCCGATGCAGTTGTGAAAATCAAAATCCTTTACTTCTTTCCAGCTGCCATTTTTTAATTCATAGGATTTAAAAATATTTTTTGGATTGTCAAGTACAGAAAAAGTATGGGGCATTGGTGCTTTGTTCAGAATGTTTTCCTTTAAAATCTCGTTATAAGGCTTCTTATAGATCTTTTCCAATATTCTGCTCAGGAGGAAATAAGCGGAGTTGGAGTATTTAAACTTTTCTCCGGGTTTAGCACTTACCTCATTTTTTTTGATGGCTTCAATAATGGCTTTATCTCCTACTGCTTTTCCAAATAGCCAATTGTTTTCAATAGATTCTCCTACATAATCTCCTAATCCACTGGTATGATTCAGCATCGTTTGGATGGTGATCTTTTCAGCGTTGGGAATTTCAGGATAGAATTTTGAAAGTGGATCGGTAAGGTTCAGTTTTCCTTGTTCTATAAGCTGAAGAAGCATTACCGCTGTCATAAGTTTACTGATAGATCCTATCTGGTATCCGGTATTTTGGTCATAAGCTGTATTTCCAGGAAGAAGATTCTGACCAAAGTTTCTCTTATAAACAGGTTTTCCATCTCTGAAGATGGCTATACTTCCGATTTCCTGATTATTCTTCACCATATAATCTAAGAATTCATCAATCTTCTGTGTGTTGATTACTTTTCCATTAAGGTAGGAAACCTCGGAACTTTCCGGTTTAATATCCCTGTAAAGGTTTAAAGTCATTGTTTTACCATTCTGGATCAGGTTTCCTTCAAAATGATCTGTTTTGTAGATTCCTTTATAGCCGGCATTTATACTTCCTATTTCAAGACTGAGTTCGTTATTACTGAAATCTGTTTTATCTGTAGGAATTTCTTTAGCGCTCTGCTTGGGACTTATAAGAGTGGTGGTATAGCCTTGTGATTTCTTTGATATTTTAAAAATGACGGGCAGTTTCATGGTTTGGATGTCCACTTCACCATTCCAGGTTCCTTCAATCTGGGCGTGACAAAACTGTGCCAGACATGCCAGCACAAATAATAATTTGATTTTCATAGTATTTAAATAATTTTATTGATGATAATCTGGCAGATCAGAGAACTGATCATTGTTACGGCACAAAAAAGTACAATATGCTGCCATTTTTTAATGTTGGTCGCTGTTTTAAATCCATTATAAAAAAGGGTAACGCTATAAATAAGAGTGGTAATGGATATAATGGTCATAGAAATCATAATCAGGAAATCCACAAAAGGAAATGTTCCTGAGGGACTAGCTTCGTAGTTGGCAACACTTTTTCCTGCGAGTTTAAGGGATGATATTTTTCCTGCGAATTGTAACAGGATCAGAAAGAGTTGGGAGATCAGAACAGTATTGACGATATCAATGATCCTTGTTTTTCCGTTCAGGATTTTGCCTAAAATAAAAAGAATGACAATTGCAGCAGAAAAGCTTAACAGAGTACAAACCGTTATCGTTCCAAGTGAAGCATTTTCTATAGAACTGATTCTGTATATACTGGTAAAGGCAGTATCTGTCCAATATCCTGCAACAATAGACAGAATGACAGCAAGGGTTCCGGCAAGAAGAAGAAGTTTTTCATCAAATCTTTCAAACGGATTGAAAATAGTTTTCCAGTTCATCATGAATGAGTTTACAGGTTAGTATGCGTTTACAGATTATTTTTCAGTTGTTCAACCTTTGTGATCAGGTCATCCATTTTATTTCTCATGGTGGGATAGGATAGGCCGGCCTGTTTGGCCATTTCTTTAATGCTCCCGCTGGACAGGAAAAAATTAAGGACAAAATCCTGTTCCTCACGATTCAGTTTAAGAAGAACCGGAAGTTCATAGTCACCACTTACCTCAGTTTTACAGGTAGGGCATTTCATTTGACTTACATTAAGAGTATTGTCACAACTTGGACAGACTATCGGTAACTTCATTGAATTTATTTTTTACGAAAGTAATGTATTTTTTAATAAAGTTAAAATATTTTTTAACTTTATTAAAATTAATTTTAAATAGGAACAAAAAAATAACCACAAAAAAAGTTATTTTGTGGTTATTTAAATGTTTTTTTACGTATTGATTATCAGTGGTTTATCTTAGAATTCCTCTGATTCTGTTGGCATTTGTAATCAGTTCTTCAAGGTATTCATAGTTTTCTTTTTCTAAAGCAGATTTGAATTTTCTGAGCTGAGTAATGTGTTCATTGAGAACGTCCAGAACATTTTCTTTGTTTTGTTTAAAGATCGGAACCCACATTTCCGGATGGGATTTGGCCAGACGCACGGTACTTGAAAAACCGGAACTGGCAAGCTGGAAGATGGTTTCTTCTTCGCGTTCTTTTTCCAGAACGGTATTGGCCAGAGCGTATGAAGTGATGTGGGAGATATGGGAAATATAAGCAGTATGAATGTCGTGATCTTCAGCATTCATATAGATGGTGTGCATTTCAAGGGCATTTACAATCCCTTCAACGATATTCAGAGCATCATCTGCAGATTCTTCTTTATTGCAGATCACACCGGCTTTACCTGAGAAACTCTCTGCAATAGCAGATTTAGGTCCATTGTTTTCTGTACCCCACATCGGGTGAAAGGCAACGAATCTCGAACGTTTCGGATGGTTTTTTACTGCACCTACGATTCCAGCCTTGGTAGAACCTGCATCCATAACTGTCTGATGATCTGATACAAGATCAAGAACGGCCGGTAGTAATTTTCTGGCCGCATCCACCGGAATGGCAAGGATGATAAGATCTGAATCTTTAATTCCCTTTTCCAGATCTGCTTCTGCGTCAATTATTTTCAAATCTAATGCTTCGGTGATGTGCTGCTTGCTGTTATCTATTCCGTAGATGAAGCTGGCAACGTTTTTTTCTCTTAATTTCAAGGCCATTGAACCTCCGATTAATCCTACTCCAATAATACTTATTTTCATCTTTTTAATTTTTTTTTAAATAAAAAAACCTCGTCAAGGACGAGGTTTTAAGTTATGTTCATAAGAATCCCTATCCCAGATCTGAGTTAAAAATTCTATAATAATATGTTCCGTTGTTAAAATTCACAAAGCGAAATTATAAAATATTTTTTAAAGTTGAGAACTTTTTTATGATTTCTTTTTGAGCCGGATCGGAGTATTGTACTGCCAGTCCTTATTGGGAACTATATTGCTTTGAAGATAATATTTTCTATCTTTCCTGAATACAACAACCAGAGTATCGGTGGGAGGATGGTTACTCATTGGACTGCCTTCAATCTGTTTGATGTATTTTACTATGATCTGTTTTTCATTTCCGGTGATACTGCAGACATCTGTAAAAAAGGTTTTGTAGCCAAGCCCCCAAAAAGTACAGCTGTCTTTGGTAATGGTGAGACCATAATCCAATGTCATTTCTGAGTTTTCATCCAGTTTTCCAAAATCATGAGAGATAGAATAGTCTCCTTTCCACTGGGTATGAACGGGCGTTTCGGAATCTTTTGAAGATCCTTCCGGCAGGCTTTTACAGGAAATTATGCTGAGGAGTGAAAGTATTAAAAATATTTTTTTCATAATGCTAAAGATGTCTTAATCAGCACTGTGAATAATGGTTCTTTTTACGTTTTCACCTTTCTGTTCCAATTCAAGAGTGGTCACTCCGCCGGCAAATAAGAATTCGATTTCAACTTTATTGGAGGATACTTTGTAGCTAATAGTTTCCAGACCATCCTGATGAATTTCCTTTTCACTACTTTGTTTGGGTAATGTCGTAAGAAGATGTTCTGCTTTTTCCACTTCTTTCTCTTTGATGGTTTTTTGATATACAACTTCCATTGTACTGTTAGGGAAAATGCACTCCAGCTCAGTTTCGTAGTCAGCTGTTTTTTCTGTACATTCTTTTAAAGTAGGGAGTATTTTGCTTTCTTCAACAGGTTTTTCCACTACAGGAGCTTGTACAACAGGGCTGTCTTTCTTTATAGGCTCAGTTTCATTTACAGTCTGTTTTGAATCGTTTTTACATCCCGCTAGCAGCAATAAAAAACAAAATGGAATCATCTTTTTCATGGGTTGAAGATAACTCTTTTTTGTACTTAAAATTTTCACTGTTTATGGGGATTTTTACCATTTAGGCATCATAATAAAGTTCCAGTATCAAGTGTCCTTTTTCGTCACACCATCTTATCCATAAGCTTTGTTCATGATCATCTTTTACCATTAACCAATTTCCGGTAATTTTAATAGGATAATAAAAGCTGTCATCATCCAGTGGTTGTGATGGGGCTTTACTATCAGGCATTGTTCTTAAAGGGTTTTCTTTTTCATTGAACCCCACAGAGAAGACAGATAAAATATGCTCCTGAGTGGTCTGATATAAAAACAGTGGATCTGATTCTTTTATATATTTTATGGTATTTTCATTCACCAATACTTTATAAAATCCATTTTCATTGCCTAAGAATTTGAAAACCAAAAGGGTGTATTCAGGCTTCATCATGTAAGGGGTAAGATCATCATCATTGAAAGTATCGTTCATTTGAAACGATTTCCATTCTGAATGATCTTTATTATAAAGTTTGATCCAATCCTTTTGCTGGTAAGTGTTTTTTAAGACAATAAAACCTTTATCTTCTTTTTCATCTTTCTTTTCTGCAGGAGAAGTCACGGATTTTTCTTTATTGGAATCAGGCTTGAAAGGCTCTGTTGTCTTTTTATCCTGACAGGAAAATATACACAGACTTATTAAAGTAAGGGTAGGAAGTATTTTTTTCATAAGGTCTTAAATATATAAATCTTCTATTTGGATTGTATCCTGCTTTTATGGACATATCCTTTTTTTCCGTCCTGTGATGTAACGAACCACCAGTCGCCATTCTGGTCAGTCACTTCAATCTGTTCTCCTGATTTAATCTTCTGCAGCACCTGAGAGGTAATGCTTTTGTCTTTTCTTAGGTTAGTAAAGCCATCAGGATCTATTATTGTTAAATATATCTTTTCCTGATTGCCTCCATATAGTAGTCCATAATCTTTAGAATACTTTTCAAGAGAGGCATAGCCATAATATTTATTTTTTTGAAAAGATTGCTTTAACTCTGGGTGAGAAATATAAATGTTATTTAGTAATAAATATGATTTATCTGACTGAATATCGATATCCTCTTTATCGATAAAACCAAGTTGTAAAAGATAGGCAATAGCTTTTTCTAATGTAGCATGAGGAATTCCGTTAGTTTTTGTAATATTCTCTTTATTATCAGCAAGATAATTTGTTAATGCATATAAAAAAGAATCTTTGGGTTTTAAGCTTACTAACAACTTTTCTCTAATTTTAAATGAGCTCGTTGAGGAGTTGTAGAACACAAATGCTAATCTAGAGTTTTGTTCAATATCATCCCAATTTTGGATGTTTTTAACTGCTGCATTGAAAAGAGCTTCATTTTTTTCATAATTAAATAGAATGACTAAATCAGTTGTTAAATTTGGGTTTTTAGAGGCAATATTTAAAATCGATGTCAAATCATTTTGATAAATAATTTTATTCAGTGATAATAATTCCTCAAAATAAGGAAGCTTTTTGTTACTATTTATATCTACTTTAACATTATCTAAATCTGGTAAAATATCATTATCTATTTTAATATATTTTCCTTCTTTTGATATTTGATAATTGGTGGCTTCATTGAATGCTAGAAAATCATTGTATCCATCTTGAAGTTTTTTAGGTTGAATACCAAGTAGATCCGCATTAATTTTATTGAATTGTTCCTCAGTATTCTCGAATTTATTATTCTTGAAATAACTTTCAATTATTTTAGTTTCCTTACTTTCAGGGGAAGGAAGTGTAGATTCTTTCTGATTGCCTGAACATGAGATTAAAATAAAGATCAGGGAGAGTAAGAAATTTTTCATTTGTGTTTTATGGTTTTACTTTATTGTCTTTAACTCTTTGTATGGTTGTCAAAAATCTCAATTTTTCAAAAAGAATATACGTTTCAATTTTTGATTCTTTTTCTAGATTGAATTCGTTAATCTTAACGCTATTTGTTTAATAAGTTTATTAAAAATTCACGATCTATATTTTCAAACTTAACATCTCCAAAATCTTTAGAAGTATAATTTTTATTAGGTATACTTTTATCAGGATCATGCCTGTCCGTAAATTCTATACTATATTTGTGTAGAAGAAGGTCTTTGTCAAATTTAAATGTGATGTATTCTTTCAGGTAGTATTTATCTGTACAATTATACTTTTCTATGGTAAAGTAATTATTTTTCAATACAATATTGTCAAGACTTGTGTCTGGACAGTTTGGGTTACCTTCTAAAACTTTTGTATTGACAAATTTTTTATTTATCCTATTAAGTGTTACTTCAATTATACCATCCAAATCAGAATTAATTGAAAAAAACTCATTTTTATATATTTCATGAGGTGTATTTGGCCTTTCTGTAATATTATTAACAGCTTTACGGGCTATTAAAGCATCTTGAGTTTTTAAAGAATTATAATTTATAGAGTTTTCTTTTTTACGCTTCATTTTACTTTCTTGTCCATTACAAGAAAGTAAAATGAAGGCGAAAAGTAAGGACAGGGTTTTCATCATTTGATTAGCATATTTATTCAGATTTTATTCTACTTTTGTGAACATATCCCTTTTTTCCTTCTTTTGATACCACTAACCACCAGTCTCCACTTTGATCTAATACATCGATCTGTTCACCCGTATTTATTTTTTGTAAGATTTGAGAAGAAGAATTTTTATCCTTTCTTAAATTGGTATAACCGTCAGCATCCTGTACTGTAAAGATGGCACTACTTTCCTTTTGATAGGTGTATTTTACATATTTTTTTAAAGTAGGTAAATCATAGAAATTGTTTTTTTCCAGATTTGATTGATATTGTGGATTTTTATTCAGATAACTTTCAATATCACCTTGAATTCCCACTCTTAGTTCTCGCTCAAATAAATAAGAAATTGTCTGTTCTGGTTCATCATATTCTTTAGGTGAAGCTGAAATTGTATTGATAATTTCACCTATTCTAAGATATCCATTTCCCTCTTTTGCATAAGAAAAATCTTCAACTTTACCTTTATAGGTGATGGTTTCTATATCATCAAATATTTGTTTTTTTAATTTTTTATGAGTACCGGAGTCTCTAAAGATTAATTCTTCCATCTCAGAAAGGCTATTAAAATCAAATTTTTTAAATATTGATTCTACAAGTTTTTTATCTTTATTATACCCGTAATGAACGACTAAATCATATAGAAGATTGGAGCTATTAGACTGTAACCAGACATAAGATACAGGTGTATTATAAAATACATAGGAATTAAAGTGATATAATAAATCGGGATTTATAAATTCAGGTTCATTGGCATTGGCATCCTGAATGAAGATAAATTGATTTTCCCTAATGGCCACTTCAGGAAACATTGAAAGGCGTAAGGCAATAATAGGATTTGAATATTCTTTTAAATTAATGGAAAATACTTCTGCAACCTTGTGATTGAAAGTATTTTCATCCGGAAATTGAAATTTTCTTTGTGCTAATATTTTTTTTGCTGTCTTTATAAATTCAGGAGATAGATCATCATAGTTTGATTTTGTTCCATCTCCTTCATCTGTAATATTGTATGGAGCGTTTTTTAAAGAGTTCATTTCTTTGTTATTCTGTAAATGACCTTTACTTTCTTGTTTATTGCAAGAAAGTAAAACGATAATAAAAAGTATAGAAATTCTTTTCATTGTTTCTTAGGTTAATGAGCTTTCTGTTTATTGAAATTTCCCATATCATTTAAAGCATATAATGCAATTAATTTCCTTTTGTTATTATTTTCAGAATAAATGGATATTTCATATTTTTCATTAATGGAAAATACAGTTGTTTCATCACTATCACCATTGCTATTACCTACTTCGAGCCCATCGATTAATTTTCCTTCTTTTAATGTAATAAGATACAGTAAGTCACTGTCTCCACTCATATTATTGATAATATACAAATCAAAATTTCCTTTTGAAGGAATTTGTGCCATTGCGTCTACATTAAGTTGATACTTTTGTTTAAATAAGTTTTTGATATTGCTATCAGAGGGAGTTTCTAATTTAATTTTGTCACTTAAATTTTTATAATCCAATGGTAATACAGTAGATATTGGAATACTGTTGTTTACTTGCTCAGGTTTTTTAGCTTCAGGATTGCCTTTGGATTCAATTTTATTTTCTTTCTTTAAAATACATTTAGTAGGAGCATAATATTCTCCATGAGGTGTTTTTATAATTTCCCAATTTAGATTTTTATCTATTATTTTTATAAGACATGTTCCTTTTCCAGAATTGAAAAAACTGTGAAATTCACCAACATAAGCATTTTTATCTTTATTGAAAATTGCTTTTATATTGATATTTTGTTCAAAATCACAGTCAAGTTTTTGTCCATTGTTATATACTGCACAATATTGTGCAAATAAAGAATCTTTAGTGATTCTTTGAATTTTAATGGTAAATTCTTGACTTTTGTCTTCCGATCTCAAATGCCACGAACCAGGAAAAAGTAGAAGCTCTTCTTTTTGTTTTCCCGAGCATGAAGTGATGATAAAGCTTAGTAGAATTAATAAGTTTTTCATTTGTGTTTTATGTTTTTACTTCATTCTGTCTTTAACTCTTTGTGGTACTCTGGACATATCTTTTGATTGACTCTCGATGAAAGTATACTTGATATATGCTTCTTATTACACTTAATAATAAAGATTATATTTCTCCATTTCAACATCTAAAGACTCATCCAGATAATGTAGAGAATCAGATTTGATTGTACCATCAGGACTTATGCTGCTTTCTGTGTAAGAAACGATGCCTGCTGAATTTCCTCTTAAAGGATTTAAGGGAAAATACTTTATTTGCCAGATTTTATTTGTCTTTGCATTAAAATAAGACAGACAGTTGTAGTTTCCAAAACCTTCTCCTGAAATATTTCTGTAAAATTGTATTGAATCTGTTTTTTTATTGTTGACGTAAGTAAAGAGGTTTACTTTTATGATACTTCTATCAATTTGTTTTTCTTTTACAAGTTTAATGGAAACATTATCTTTTAAAGGAAAATAGGATTCATTATTTTCTGATAACGTATATTTTTTTAGATATTCTTCATTTTGTTGTTGTAAGACCATGTCTCCTTTTTTGTTCTTCAGAGAATTGAAGTAATTTGGACTTGCAAGAATGGAGTCTCCAGAAAAATAATTTTTATTGTGCCCAGCATTTTTTGATAAATTATCCACTGTTTTTTTACAACAAACACTCACTAATATCATCAGTAGTAAAGCAGATGAACTATATATTTTTTTCATATTTATTCGAAATATTAGTATTTTATTGTTTCTGAATTATAATTCTCGAAGGTATTGATGCCAAAATCTTTAGTTGAATATACCACATCCTTGTCTTGATTTGAATCAGGATATATTGTTGAAAATCCCAATTTATGTAAATAAATAGAGTTGTTTTTTTTATCAAAAATGAATGTGGTATACTTATTTTGTATAGGTTGTGATGAAATATTCTCTTCTACGGTAAAATAATTATTTTTAATGGCTATATCACGGAATCCTTCGGCGTAAGAATTAGGATTGTATGAGTTTATAATTTTGCTATTGCTATACTTAGTAAATTCCCCATTTTTCTTATAAATTAGAACATAGATTGTTGAAAAACTATTTTCTGCATCTGTCTTTCGGGGAGTAAAAACAAGTATTTTATCTTTAATAGTATCCATGTTTAAGTCACATTCTTTATTCAAAATAAGGCTGTCAGTAACACTTTTTGATTGAATAAGCTGATCTAATTTTGATAATTGAGGATGTTTATCATCAACCTCTTTACCACGGTTGACTATGGATGAATTAGTACTCATATTTTGTATTTCGTTGTGTTCATTTTTTTTCTTATCCCTTGAACATGAAATTGAAATAAAGAGTATTAGGATTAAAAAGTTTTTCATTTGTGTTTTGGCTTTTATTTCATTCTGTCTTTAACTCTTTGTGGAACTCTGGACATATCTTTGGATTGACTATTCATAAGATTAAAATACTTTATATAAGCTTCTTTTGACACTTGTTTATTGTTAAGTCCCCATTTCGAATCAGCATAGTTTAACCAAGCTACAACTCTGTTAGGATATTGTGAGAGTATTTTATCAAGAATGAAAATAGAGTTATTATAGTTTTTATTTTGTTCCTGATAGTAGGCTATATTATTGTAGTCATTTACTGTTTTTTCATTTAAAGGGTATTGCTTTAAAAGTAGTGTGATTTCATTATCATTTAACGATGAGGTACATTGATAGTCTTTATTAATTTTTGAAACAATATCCAATGCCTGTTTTAAGTCCAACTTCCTAGTGTACATTGCCAAATCCTTTTCAGTAAATGTATTGATATCGTTAGGAGAAAGCGCAGAACCATTTGTAGGTAAATAAGTATATGACAGTTTACAAATATCATCCTGTTCCACATAGGTTTCTTTTGAAAAGTCTATTTTGTTTAATTGTATAGTATTGGAAGCTGAAGTAAAATAATATCTATAAATAAGAAGATTATGGGGATTATCATCTTCACTAGTCTTTTTTACTATGAGAGAATTGTTTTCAAAATAAACATCATCTGATTTTGGAACAATGGACTTTGTTGCGAAGTTTACAGTGTAGTTGTTATCTTGTATAGAGAATGTAAAGTTTTTATCTTTAATAATTAAACTGCTTTCTTTTCTACTCTTCATTTTACCTTCTTGTCCATTGCAAGAAAGTAAAATGAAGGCGAAAAGTAAGGAAAGGGTTTTCATCATGTGTTGTTGGTGTCAATTTAATCTTTATTATTATGCTTTTTGAAAATATGGAATAGTTTATCCTTTACATAAATTGTTCTATTTAAATGTTTGAAAATAAGCCCTTACCCTCATTTTGATATTATTGAATGAATATCTTGTTATTCTCCAGATTGGTTTGTAATAGGTGCTTCTTCTTCAAATTGGGTACTATTTATAACTTCCTTCAAAGCGGTTAAACCATAGTAGTTATTTTTTTCTATTATTTTTAATATTTCTGGATGAGCAGCGGTAATATTGTACAACGAAGTGCCCGCATTTCGCCATGCAGAATTGCTATTTAAAGGTTTGTATTTGTAAAATGCAGGACTTTCTATATTTGCTACGTAAGCTACTATTTTTGCTTTTTCTTCAAGTGTGAATTTTTTTGAAGGTGCTTCTGAAAATATCCCATCTTTATCTTCTTTAAATAAGTAAACTATGTATTTACTTAAAGCGTATATAAATCGATCATCATTCTCGTTTGTGTTTTGAGAAACATAATTTAACAAACCTTCTTGAGTTTGTAATTTTCCTTGACAATCCTTGGTGAAAAATACTTCTCCTAATTTTGCTCCATACCAAATCTGCCCTGATTGTGTATATGATTTATATAAGTCATCTATGACTTGCTTATTAATTTTTTGTTCTTTATCATAACCAAAAGTAATTACCAGTTTTTTTAGAAATTCTTTGTCATTAGCCAAAAGCCATGCAAGATCGGCTTTACTGTTATTGAATAAATACTTATTCCGGGCTACTAGTTTATTTATATTTTCGAAACGTTTTTGGGATAAATTTTTGTCTTCATTCCATTTTGTAATATGTACATCATTTTGAATATTGTTAACTTTATCCTCAAAGCTTTTAGTTTCTGGAAATGCAGTTGAATAATCGATAATTTCTGGAATTGCAAATAGTTCAGTAATAAATCTATTATTTTTAATTAAATAATAAGACGTTGGTTCCATTTCATCGTCAGTGTTTCTATTATAAGCAATTGATTTGTTACAGGAATTTTTGCCATCTAAGTAAATGTATTTACTATCAATGCTATAGTCTATCTTTCTTTTGAAAATATCAAGTACTTTTTGTGAAAACTCCTCATTAGACGGAGATTTGTAACCCTTTTTAATTAATTCTGATTCTAATATTGGTACCGCACAATCAAGATCTGTTTGACCGTATGTGTAGTTAGGATAATCTGTTTCACTTTTTTCTGCTGAGAAACCTGCCTGAAGCTGAGGTTGAAGGCATTGGGGTGTTGTTATAATTTCATTTGTTTCCTTTTTTTGTTTATCTGAGCATGAAATTGAAATAAAGAGTACTAGGATTAAAAAGCTTTTCATTTGTGTTTTGGTTTTTACTTCATTCTGTCTTTAACTCTTAACGACACTGGGAAACTTTCCAACTTTACGTTACATTTTATTAAAATAAGATGAAGAATATTTAGTTTTTTAAAAATATATTTATGGAGTAAATGTTTTAACTATAATTCCATTGTTATAAACATTTATTTTTTCAACTGGCCCTTCTGGAGAAATATTCCACTCTTTATTTCTAATACCGTTATTATATTCACCGTCCATCCATATAGATTTATTATATTCAAAAGAATATCTTTTTTCTTCCCAATGTCCATTTTTTAAATGATTTTTTATATTCCCTTTTATTTGGTATTCATAAGTGTTATCTTCATGCTCTCCCCAATTTTTGTTTAGTTGCTTTTCTTCGTTTGTAAAGTAATCTAAAAACTTATTTTCAGATATTAAGTATTGAAAATGGTTATATTCCTTTTTATTTTTCTGTAAAACTATATTTAGAATATTAGCATTATCAATTTTTGAATATCTTTTGTAAAGTTCTTCAGAGATTAGATTTTCATAGACAATAATTGAAGAATTATCACTATTATTTGTGTCTAAATTATCTGTTGTAAGTAAAATAGCTTCATAACTAGCATCCTCATATTTTATTTTAACACAGTATGAATTAAAATTTTGATTGTTGATAATATATTTTTTATAAGTATAAATTTTTATAAGATTTTCATTATCTGGTAGAAGTGCATCCCACATATAAGGCCTTTCAAAATCTCTTTCTAATGATTTTTTATATGTTTGTATAAGTTTTTCCCTAGCTGAATGAAGGATTTCTTTACCAACATATGATTCGTCTATTGACAAAAAATCTGGAATTTTACTTTGAACCTGAGATACGCCAACTTCGGGTAAGGTCTTAGATAAATCTTTTTTCTTATCCCTTGAACATGAAATTGAAATAAAGAGTATTAGGATTAAAAAGTTTTTCATTTATGTTTTTAGTTTTTTATATTTTACATTTCTGCTTGTAAAAAAACAAAATATGATGACTTGATTACAATTTTAATGATTCTAAAAGGTATTACTTAGAATTAATTGTTTTAATATTGAAATTCTCAAACGAAATAAGTCCGAAATCTTTTGTGGTTTTTTCTGTTTTAGACTCTTTTTCATCTCCAGAAGACATTTCAGTAGTTAAAACAGAGTATCTATGTAAATAAATCCCTTTTTTAAGCTTATCATATTTAAATGTTATAAAACTTCTATCAATGATACCCCCACCTCCATTAGCCTGCTCTACAGTAAAGTAATTGTCTTTAATTTTAATATCAGAAAATCCAGATGCAACGTTGTCGGGATAATAAGGTTCAATTATATTATCATTGGTTAACGTTATAAATTTATTTTCATTATTACTTAATTTAACAACTATTTTGAAAAGTTTAGAATCACTGGGGTTTATTTCTTTATTCCATTGAGTGTTATAAACTGTTATTTGGTCGAGTTTTCCGTCTTGGTTAATATCAGCTTTCTTTTCAGTAATAATAGAATATTTAGTATCTTTTTCAATTCTAGAAAGTTTTATTTGTTCAATTTTCTTTAATTGAAAATTCTTTTGTAACTGATTGAGTGTGACTTCAATATTTACCACTTCTTCATTTAGAGACAAAATAATAGCTTTTTGTTGTTTATTTTTTTCAGCATTCTCATTTTCATAAACAAAGTTTCCAAAATATGATAAGTCCTTTTTATCACTATTATATAAATATACATAAAATGTTGAACCATAATAATCATCTCCTTCTATTAGAATAAAGTGATTCTCACTATTTTTAAAATTCCAGATATTTACTTGAGCACTTTCAATCGTAATATCGGTCTCATAAAGACTATTATTTACAGACAAGTTTAAAGTTTGTTTTTCTGATGGGATTAGTTTACAAATGAGTTCCGGAAATTGATAGGTAAATGTATCTTTATCCTCTGAAGTTATTTTTTGCAATATGAAATTTGAGAGTGTTTTCTCTTCTGTTTTCATATCAATTTTTTCTAATTTTTTCTTTTTATCTTGTCCGTTGCAATTAAATAATGCTATTAATAGCAGAGGCAAAAACCATTTTCTTATTATTTCCATTCTTTTTCTTTTAATTTATTTTGAAAGTCAATTTCGCTTTTAGATAATTCATTTTCTGTTTTGAAGTGAAAGTACATCGCAGGGTTACATTTTCCATTAAGGCCAGGAGCTGATCCAACATTAGATACTTCAAAGTGCAAGTGAGGATTTCTTGTGGTAAAGTTTTTACCACTCCAACCAGATATTCCTGTCAAGCCAATTACATCATTATATTCAACAGGATCTCCTTCTTTGAAAAAATCATTTTTACTTAAATGCCAAAATGTTAAATAAATTGTTCCATTATGATTAAATCCTCGTTCTAATATTTCTCCTTTATTTTTATATGTGGGTTGATATGATTTGTTTTGTAAAGATTTAAATGTTTCTTTATCTAATACCTCAATTACCACAACATTACCTGCCATAGATCCTGAAGTATATATTTTACTTATTTTTCCTTTAAAACAAGCATAAACTTTAGTTTCTGGAACTGCTAATAAGTCACACCCTGTATGATTTGCAGATCCATCCCTTATTTTTTCTCCAAATGAACCATGCCAAGGCTTGTATCCTCCTCCTTGAGAATACAAACATAACATTGGATTATCAATTGGCATCCTCCATTTACCATTAGTCTGTGGTGTAGTTTTTTTAGCATTATTTATTGTACATTGATCAATTTTAAAAACTTTTGACGTTATTGCGTCAAAAGCATCTTGCTTAGGCTGATGATTTTTTGATACTCCATTTCTAATTACATCATTTCCCACTAATGGACAAATTTTTCCTTTTACATCTCTTGTTTTGTTAGCGAGTTCATTTATTTTTTTCCATTTAAAAAAAATCATTCCACTCGATACACATAAATCTATTCTTTCTCCAATAGCATCCGGGTTTTTCAAAACATCAACATTATTATATTTTAAAGTATAAGGATTACAGTACTTATAAAACCCTTTTCCTGTCACTTGTATTAAGCCTCTACCTCTGTAAGTCCAACCGTCATTTGGTTCTGTATTTTCTAGTTCCTTAGCTTTTGCAGCAGGAGGGGAATATGCATAATTTGCAATTTTTATCTGCGTCTCTATTGGAACATCAATGGCTTTTGGATCTTTTCTATCCCTTATTGTACGTCCCCAAAGTTTTGCTTTTTCTCTCCCTTCTTTAGTTTGAAAAGCTTTAAATGTTCCAATAATTGATTCCCAATAATAATTAAAACCTTCTCCTTCTTTTAAATTAAGAGCGTCCCCTGCTTCTACTCTTGCCTGTGCAAAAAAATGCGCTTTATTCCAGCAAGTATTCATACCCAAGTCTTTCATATATTTAGTATATGTATCGGCCACAAGTTTTCTATTAGCTTCAGAAGCATTTGGAAAGATAGTTTTTAAATCATCAGCGGTTACTGCTTTGTCACAATTAGGACATCCTCCAGTATTTGTATCAGGCTTCGGCTCATTCTTCACCCCAGTCGCCGTATTCCCATTATTCTGCGGCTTTGGAGCTTCCATAATATCCACATCAATAATTTTTGATTTAGCAGAGATGTCTATATAAATAACTTCTGCGAAGATTTCCTGTTGTCCTCCTTTCCAGTATTCTCCACTATCAGGGTTTTTAGAATCATTACCTACCTCTCCGGTTTTTTGCATGGCGGCAGTTAAGGGCATGGAAAGATTTATTTTGTCACCTAAGAACGTGTGTTCATGGCTATATAAAAGATCATTGTTTCCAATCGTGTCATGCTCCCATATTTTAAGGGTGTATTTTTTGTTTTTAAGGTTTTTAGACTCTATATGAACAATTATGGTTTCTCCAAATTTAGGATTTTTAGTAAACTCTTTCCCATTTTTATCGGTCAGTTTTACCTGAGTGATAACTCCTTTTTTATCCGGCTGGTTATTAGGCGAATTAGGTCTTGTAGATCCTTTGGGAGAATTGGGTTGAGGCTTGGGTGGAGCGGGTTTGGGTTGTGATGTTCCACCAGTACTTCCTGCTGGTTTTTTAGGGGGAGCAGGAGGAGCTTTATACTCAGGGTTATTGGCATTGGCATTATCTGAGGCTTTTAATTTCCCATTATACTCTGCGGTAATATAATATTCATGCTGCTTTTTATCGTCTTCCCTTTTGTTGGCAAGAGCAATATAGGTATTGAGCAATGTAAAATTCCAACGGGCATTTCCCTGGCTGTCTACCAAGACAGGAGGCGATTTTACGATAGATTGATTCTTTTTATTGTGGCCATCACCTTTTTCATCATCTTCCCAGAGCGTGAAAATAACATGTTCGCCCTCCATACCTTTGCATTTAGCTATTGCCCAGAGGCGATCCTGATAACTTAATTTTTTATTAACCGGAGTGCCATCCTGAAAAGTAAGCTTTACATCAAGAATATTTTTTTCTGCCGAAGGCTGCTGTTCATTCTTTTGAGGCTGTACGATAATAGACATAGGTTCTTTACCTTCAGGGCTATGAAGATAGGCTTCAACTCTGTAGGTATATTGCCAGGCATCTTTGCCAAAAGTAAATTCGCCAATTTTTTTCTTAATGTCAGTGGTGGTAAACTTACCATCTGCTCTTTTTCTGAACAATTCCCAGGTAACGAGGGAGTCTTTTCGTTCATTAGCCGGAGTACTGGTATACCATTCCGTGACTTTATACAATGCTTTTTCTCCTGTTTTAGGAGAAGTATTTCCGGTGATTCTTAAAACGCCTTTTTTTGCCATGATCTTTAGTTTTTTAGTTACCAGGCTTCTGCCTCCTGTTCATCTGTTTCTGCTTTGAATTGGTCAAAATTGACAACAGGATTATAAACCTGCTGCTCCTTTGTATCTGCTTTATTGACCTGGTTTTTGCCTGCTTCACTTTGCTGGCCGTGTTTTAAGATCGTTATTTTACCACCTGTGGCGCACATCAGTTCAGATATTTCTGTCAGGCAGCTCTTTCCCATAACCTTTACTTTTTCATAGGGTTTTTGCCATTTTCCGGCAGCGGCATAAGCGCAGGGAAGATATCCTCCCGAAGTGGGTTTAAGCTTACATTGCCCAAAAGGTTGTGCAGGAGGATCGAATTGCAGATCATCTTCTGTTACAGCAAGATAATCTGCCTGTCCTTCTTTATCATTCCAATAATGCTTCTGGTGACTCGTTACTTTAAATTTTGGAAACTTGAAACCCTGATTACATTGTACGGTTCCTTTCTGTATGATAAAATATTTTCCTTCGTGGGGATTGGAACCACTATCTCCAACTTTATCTTTCTTTTCTTCTTTTTTCTCTTGGTTTTTATCTGATTTGTCAGTTGATTGGGCTTCACCGGATGACTGCTCCGAAGAAGCTCCCTCGTTGGTTGCTTCATCTGTAGCTTCTTCCTCAGAAGATGGATTAGAAGGATATTGAGAACCGGATTCCTCAGCCATAAGCTGTGGATCTTCCGGAATGAGTATTTTCTTTCCGGGAACAGGTTTCTGCATAATATCCTCTTCTGAACAATGGAGGTTGTGATAGGTCTTTAAGATACCTTCATTTTTCAGCTTAAATTGCTGAGCCAGAGAGCTGAAGGTGTCGCCCTGCTTTATGATATAATTTTTCATATTATCCTTGTGTTATCGTAATGGTGTGTTTTTGAATTGATTCTTCTCCACGCCATAGGCTTACAGTAGCCGAGGCCTGAAGAAGGGTTTTATTTTTCCTATGGGTGGTGTATTGAATGATAAATTCTCCTGAAACGGGATCATCAGCAGGTTCATTATATTTTGTTCCCGTTTTTAATTCCTGTAAACTGTAGAATTCTGCACTGTTGCCTGTCAGAAGGGTTGTAATATGCTCCTGATCTTCATTCTCCTGCTCACTGTCCATAATGCATTCCACAGGAAAGGAATTTTGCAAAAAATAAAAAGCTTCTGTCCAATCTGTTTTCTTGTGAAACCAATCCATTTTCGGGAATAAAGTCTGAAAGAGCAGCGTACTTTGAAACTGTTGAAGAAAAAACTTCTCATCCGAAATATTCTTTTCAAATGTATTCATATAACGCTCAGAGATCTCTCCGGCGAAAAAGTCAAGATCTTTCCGTTGGGCTGAGTAGGTATTGGCAATCTTTTTATGATCTGAAAATCCTGTAATTTTGCCTGATTCACTTAGGGTAAAAGCAATAGGCATAATACTTTTCATACAGGCAATGGAAAGCTCACTCATCTTATCCTCAGGAGTTTTGCTATTGGTTTTAAAATTCCCCTGACGGTAAGAAACGATATGAAGGTTCTTATTTTTGTCTTTATGAACATCAAGATCTATACTATAATCTATAGTTAAAGAAGGTTCAAATGGGTTTTCAAACGTCTCAGAGACCTTATAAGTTTTGGCAAAAAATGAATCTGACGCCTGTGAAGAGGGAAGTGTATTTTTTCTTTTTTGCTCTTTTTCTTTTCCTGTTCGCAATTGTACAGGGACGAAAACACTTTTCACCTCATTAAGGTTCTCAAACCAGATTCTATCCATTCTTTGACAATGGGAATTGTGAAATGACTTGAGATCTTCTCCGGTAATACCCAACCGGGAAGCAATGGAGCTCAGGGAATCTCCGTTACGAACCTTATATTCTAAAAAACCAATTTCCATCGTAAGTGAATTATACCATAAAACTATTAAAAAACTAAATTTGAAATTCATTTTTAAGGTTAAATTTTAAAAATTGTAGTAAAACTACGACAAGAGAATATTGTCCTTTTGATAGAAAACAATGAGCAGATTTATTAATTTTGTAGAAATGTCCGGCGGTCATACTGCTTGTCATCATCCAATTCAAAATATAATGCTATGAAAAATAAATATTTGCAAAGCTTTCTGATGCTTCTGCTAACTTTCCATTTGGGATATGCGGAAGGTTTTCTTCATACATCGCTGGATTCTTCTTTAAAGAAAGAAGATACCATAAGAATTAAGGAAAGCCTTCATGAAGAAGATATTGAAGCCAATGAATACCTTAAAGACCGGTTAAAGCCCATTCAGTCCAATTTTAAGCGAATCAATTCAATCACTCAATGGACCAACATCAAAAAGAAAAATATTGAAGGCGAGTCTGCAGAAGGTGGGGAAGCTACCTATTATTATAAAAATAACCGTTTGGAAAAAATTATGGCTAGGCATTATGGGGAAATGGGGCAGGTTTTGATTGAGTATTATTTACTGAACGGTAAGCTGTCTTTTGTGTTTGAAAAGGACTATAAGTACAATCGTCCGCTTTTCTACGATGCAAAAGCCATGAAGGAAAATAATGATACCGAGGCTTTTGATTTTGAGAAATCAGAGATTGTTGAAACCCGGAATTATTTTGAAGGCGGATCTCTGATGCATATTGTAAACAGCCAGGACTGTGGAGCTCCTTTCAGTGGAGATTATATGAGAGAAGAGGATAAAAGCATAAAAGATGATTTTAAAAGACTTCTGAAGCTGGAGAAAGCAAAGTAATATTTTATTTCTCCACACAGGTACATAGATGATATTTATATTATAGAAATGAATTGATAGATTATGACTTTAAGTAATACAACAACTAAAGGTAGCTTCCAACTTCCATCTTTTTGTATTTGAAAAAATAAGTTATTTGGTTTCTTTAATGAGATTAAGACGTTCTTCTACCTCTTTAATTTTATTGATCCAGTAATTGATTCCTTCCTGATTAGTAACTGTTTTCTTAAAAGCATTGCGGCTTACAGTCCATAATTTAGAATGGTTTTGCTGATACTCAATTTCACGTTCCCTTTTGGTTTCCGGTTCTATGCGGTATCTCCAATAGACCAGTGAACGCATATATTCTGCACGTATTTTTTCAAAATAAGTGATAATGGCTTTGCGATCTTGGGGAATATATCCCGGCCCTGAACATCCACAGGAATGGAAAGTAATTCCTACCGTATATAGATTACGAATATGTGCCCACTGTTTATGGTCATTTTTCGCCGGTGATTCAAAGTCCAGTCCCATATTGGCCATAAGGTTCCCACATTCGGGGCACTTGGCTTCCACGGAGATCTGAGCATCTCTGTCTACATCTTTTAAAACACGACGTTTGAAGGTTTTCTGACAGTTGAAACAGGCATAATGACCTTTATAAACCATCATGGTATATCGGCACATTGTATTTTTTATTTAATCGTTAAGATATTGTTTATATTGCTGTAAAAATATAAATTTTTATGAGTTTTTAATGAACTAATTATTAATTAAGGAAGATTTATTATTTTTTTATCGGATTAAAAATAAAGAAGACCATTCTTTATTAGGCAAAAGAGATAATCCTATGCCGGAAAGACCTTCTAAAAGCCCTATATTATAGACATATTCATCCGCTGATTTATATAGAAAACAGCATTGTTGATCTTTGGGAGAATAATAAGATTTTGTAATTTCTTGCCAGTAATCACCGGCTTCTTTAAACAGAATATTTCCGGTTTGGTCATAAAATGAATGGTATATCGAAGAAATGCCGGCACTCCCGTGGCAAACCGAAGCATCGGTCACCTTACTGGAATCGTCATGCTTTCTCAGGGTAGTTTTTAAAAGTATTTCCAGTGCTTTATCCTGTAGACTTTTATCCTTAATCAATTTACCTATTTTATAAAGAATACAGGCTATGCCAAGGTCTCCATAGCACCAGGCAAGGCGTGATGCGTACTTTGAATTTTCTTTACTGCCTTCAATGACAGAAGGAAACACAGATTCAGTATTTTCCTCTGATGCATAGGCTAAGAACTCTGATGCCGTTTTTTTGATAAAAGAAATATCCTTGTCAGAATCTGCTATGCAGGCCAAAAGAAAAAGGTTGGGCAGAAAGCCATGGGAAATACCAAAATTTGAAATGTTGTCTTCCTTATTTTTAGGACTTTGCCAGAATAGATCTGTCTTTTTACGAACGATGGTTTCCTTAAGGATATGCAAAAGATCTTTATCAAGTTCTCGGATATCCAATCGATTATTTAGAAAGGGCATCAGGAGACCATTTCCTCCATAAAAAAAATCAAAGTTGTCGTTTTCAAATTCTTCTATAGCCTGTTCCAGCATTACATTACCGATATCTTCAAAATCCAGAAAATCCAGAGCACACCATTGAGAGTTTTCCAGATAGTATGAACAGGAGAGTACTCCTGCCAATCCTGAAGCATAGGAAAGATCAATTCTTTCATTTTCAATATCATTGAAAATAAGATCTCGATATCCAGCTATTTTTTGTTCGGCAGCCTGATCGTATAACTCAGGATAAGCGCTAAAATAATGATGAAGAAATATCAACTCTGAACAGGCTCCGTTCATAAGCCCTATATGCTGGTGTTCGTAGTTTAATATGTTTTTATATATGTGATGAAGTATTGACATTGTTTTTTAAGCTGAAAAATTGTTTTTTTAATATTTTTTCAATGAGGCAGTAGATTAAATACTCATGCAGTCTGTTGTCGCTTCGTACAACACGGATGATATGCATATGGATGATATTGGCAAGATTTCCGAGTGTATTCTCATCCGTTATTGCCGGAAGGTCTTTCTGAATAGCATTACGGAATTTTATATGAACAGGAGAAAGTATTCCATCTGTCTCATTGATGATCCGTTCTATTTCATCAGAAAAAGCTTTATATTTCGCATTGATAAATGAAGTTTTTAATGGCGACATATTAAATTCGCGTGCAAGACTGTTTTTTACTCCGCTTACAAATTGTAGCTGATTTTCCGTACTGAGATTGAACAGACTGAAGTAAAAAAAGATATGCTGTATAGGATACATCCATAAAATATCTGTATTGGCCTCTTCAATATTTTTTTCGATAATGGAAGTAGAAATCAATGAGTCATAAAAGAATATTTTTTCAAAAACCGGAGTTTTATCACCATCATATCGCTCAATTTCTCTTTCATAAGTATCATATGAAATTTTGTGTATTTTTTCACCCAGATACTTTTTAAGCAAAGCATTGAGGTGAGATTTGATTTCCATATGGTTACTTAAGGGAGCAAAAACCCTGAATCTCAGGTGGAAATCGGGATCATAGTACTTTATATAGAAAAAGTGTTCTATGAGTTTATTGGATTGCAGAAAACCAAGAATTCCTACCATTTCACAGATCAAAAGATCGGAAAATACTTTCCCGGTGTAAATTTTTAAATAAATACAGTCATCAACCTCGGGAAACAAAGATCTTGAAACCGCAGAATGTTCTACCTGCGCACGTTTGATTTCATATTTCTGTTCAAATTTTTCGTTTTTAAAAAACAATAAAAATTCGTTATTGATCATTTTTCCTTCTGTATTAAAGGTTACAGGAGTAAATTGATCCGAAAGAGATTCCGTTATTTTTAATTTTTGCTTCTTCTTGAGCTGTGTTAAGAAAGTTTTTCTTGATATTTCCTGATTTAAAAGGATATATAATTCATTGTCTCCTTCTGAAATGAAAAAGTTGCCCTGTATATTAAGCGTATCAAGGTTTTTATCAAAATGGGTAAGAGCCTCTGAAATACTTGTCTTTTTATTTTCAAAGAAATCATGATATTCGATCTGCCAGGTTGCTTTCTTGACAATGAAATTTCCTTTTTGTAATCTGGGGAAAAATTTAAAAAGATTTAATAATGAATCCTCATTAATTAATAGACTGCTGTTATACTGAGCCTGAAAATCGAGAAGGAATTCAAAAACAGGACTGTTCGTAGGATGCATAATATTATAGGCATTGGAAAATACAGGAAGTACTTTTTTACCTAGGGATTTTGACCGCAGAACCACCTGATTGTTCACAACAGAAACATACAGATCGTTTAGTTCTATTTTCTTTTTGCCGCTGATTTCGTCAATATATCCGATATAATATTCTGTATTGATTTTTCTTTCTATTACATTTCCGATTTTTTCAGACGGAAGATGTACAATTTCAGTAATGATGGTATCTTCATCATAATATTTTTTTTCCTGCTCATAAATTTCATCTATTGTGTGGGCAATGTCTTTCTGGTTGGAAAAACGCCCCAGAATTTTTCTTGGTGAATGAAATGAAATATAGTCAATAAAATAAACAGGGTTACCTGTATTTTGATCTAGAAATATAGATGCTTTATAAGATTTGAAAGGGAAGAATTCACTGACCTTTTCCGGGAGAAAAGTTTCGTGATTTTGTCCCAGCTCATTAAGGTCAATGCTTGTTTTTTTATTTTTAAGACAGTTCAGAATAGGGTAAGAATATTGAACCTCTTTTTGATTGAGGGTGATATTTTCCTCCTGCATATTTTCTTTTGGCCATGCCAGAATCAGATTGCCGGCATCTACATTTTCGGAGTTAGCAAATTTTCCGTATCCTACACCAAATTCAATGTCCAAAGCGTGTAATAAACTTACTTCCTGCTGGTCATATTTTTTAATAAAACTCTTCTTAAAACTGACGATTCTGTAAGGAGTCTGATTTTCCAGAGTACTGAATCTTTCAAAAATAGAATCACTTTTTTGAATGTCCTCCAAAAACCTTTTAGGCATGGTATCTGAGGTCTCAAAAAAAAGGTCAATATGTAAAGGAACTTTTTTATGTTCAGGAATTGAAAGAATTTCAGCAACTTTTTTTTCTGTATTACATCGGTCGATATACTTTTTTAGTTCATGAAATTCTGAATTCTCAATATTTTTATCGAGGAAATTGATGATATGTTGTGTTTCACTTCCGGAATAAGACTGAGACGGATTGAGTATCTGTTCGTCCGTAAGTTCATGGAAAAACTCTTCTGCTTCTTCCTGTGTAACGTCATTTTCAGTTTGAATAAAACTGATGATTTCTTCAGGAGTTCTTTCATGTTTACAAAATCTTGCAATAGAACCTATAGATTCATCTTTTTCTATCGTTATTAAGCGATAATCTCTTCCGATAATTCCTGTGTAACACTGAAGAAATTTGTACTCATCAAAAATTTCATACCATGTATTATTGGTGAGATAGGTATCATGTTTTTCCAGTGAATTTACTGTTTTGTAAAGGTATTCCGAGTCAAATCTCAATACCGGATAGGAATGCTTCCATGTTATTTTTGTTGCAGAAGATTCTGATGAATTTTTAAGGGAACCTATACCGGAAAACAGACCAAAAGGGGTGGGTCTTGTAGTATATCGTGAAAGATATTTATATAATGAAATTTCAAGTTTTTCTTTTTGCTCAGCATTTTTTTTTGAAAACTCTTTTGTCATCTCATGATAAAAATTTAATGACGACAGCTTAATAGCATCCATTACTGTCTCATTACAGGAAATATTTTCAATGACATCTGATGTTGCATAAAAGCTGTTTAAATCATCAGGTGAAAGAACGGGAGTTCTCAATATTGTGTAATGAAATGGAGTATATTGCTTTGAGGACATAATATTTTTAAATTGGAGATGACAAAAGAGATCAATTGTTTAATTAGCAGTTACCACAATCTGCAGTACAGTTTGCTTTTGAACAGTTTAGCAGGTGAGTATGCATAAATTTAGACATACAACCGTCTGAACATCCAGCAGTAAACAATCCTACATTCCCATCCATGTCGATGGCTTTACCTCCTTTTATTTCAAAAAGGTTGTTTTTGCTTAAGTTTTGTACATTCTTTTTTGAGATTGTCAATTTTTTGTTTGAATTTTTCATAGTAATTTTATTTTAAAAAATGTTGAGTTGCTTTAGTGAGCCCTTGCCAGGCATGGCCGAGAGAGTGTATCATCTCATCCGGTTCGGCTACAAGATAAAACAGAACGACAGGAATGACAGGTATTAAGCTTAAAAGAACAGCTAATACCGGAGAGATCAGATACATTCCGAAAGGATGACTGAATTTGTTAGTCATATTGCTTGTAATTGCTTTAAAAACAATAAGCATTCTGTCTCTGTAATATAAAAGGATGAGAAAATCAAGAATAATATAATAGCTAAGTCTTGATGCAAAACCATTAACCATAGATGAATCCATAAAAGTAATATCCATGATTAAAATATTAAAGGCAATGGGCAGGAAAAAAAGAGCTCCTATGATAACGGTTTTCTTATAAAGAAGAAGCGCTCCACATAGTACCTGACAAATTCCAATAATTGTTTTAAACGGATTGTGGTCAAAAAGATACCACATCACCTTGAAAAGGCTGAGATCTTTGATGGGCTTATTTAATTCCTCAGGAGAAATACCAAATTGTCCGTCATCGAAAAATTTAGCATATCCAAAAGACAAGAATTGCCATGCAAGCAAAACTCTGCATATCAGAATAAAATAGTCCCAATGTTTACCCTCAAAAGTCTTTTTGGATATAGTAATCATTAAGGTTATTAAGTTTTTTTAAATATATAATAAAATTTTTAAACTTATATAATAAATGCAATAAAAAGTGTGGGTTTTTATATATTTTTTTATTCTGATTAATTTTAATCAGTTGTTTACCAGTGGCTAATGTTGTTTTTTAGTTATTCATGATGTCTTCTTGTCATAACTGATTCCCATAAAACTGCTGGCACTTCGAGGATCATAAACCGACCATACCTTTCCCCATGAAAAAGTGAAAGTACAGCTTGGGTAGGGTGTTTTCTTTTTCCGGGTTGGAGGCATTCCCAAAATTAAAGTCAAAAATTTATTATTTCGGTAAAATACCTGCATCTCCCTTTCCTCGGTCCATTCATTCCAGTCTTTCGCATCAGTGCTTTTCCATGTATTCATGTGAATGCTGTGCAGCCGATCTCCCCAAAAGCAGAGGTTGAGAGAAAGTTCATGGCCTTCTATTTCCACCTCTTTAAAATAATACCAAAAATATCCGGTTTTCACATCCCACCTATTGTGATATTTCTCCTTATAAAAATCAGTTTGTTTCAGCTGATCCAGCAGCATTCCCTTGTACAGATGGGTACCGAAATTTTTCAGTTCCAACGTTCCGTTTTCATTGTTAACCAGCATATTCAAAAAAAATGAAGCTATAAATATACCCGTTTTTCTTTACAGACAACGAATAATATTTACAGCTTCTTATAGAAATAGAAAATATCGGTGTTACGGATTTGATATGATTAATGTTGAAGGAATATCGGAGAGCCAAAGACTCTTCGTATCGATCAGGTTTTTCCAGCTTTTGCTGCTGATGAGCATCAGATCCTGGGAATTCAGGAACTCTTTTTCAATTTTTTTCTCGTTATATAAGGTGATATGATTAGGAGCTACCTGTTCAATGCTTCGGATCAGTTCTTTTACCTCAATATTGTTACGGATCTGTCCTGCAGCATCCAGAATAATGATTTGAGAATTATTATTGTTAATCAGCCTTTTTGCGTATTCCAGAAGGTAAAAATCGCTCAGGTTGAAAATCGGAACAAATACCCTGTCAGCAGTAGTAAAGTCTTTTTCTACAAGAACCCCCACCGGAATGGTGGCTTTGTCCAAAACCTGCAGCGTAAGGTCATCAAAAGGAGAGTTGTTAAAGATATTTCCTTTGCCTTTTACCGTGTTTAATAATTTTTCAGGATTGATGATTTTTGTAGTAAACCCTAATAATCGGCCTAATAAACTGCCTTCATACATAGATTTTCCAAGCATAATCAGAAGAAGGTCATAATTTCCTTTATTGGTAATATTCGTCAGATCACTTTCTACATCTGTAGAAGCTTTAAAGAGGGTAGTGACCTCCAGTTTAAGTTCCTGGGAAGTTTCTATTACATTTTTAAACTGTTCTTTCTCAAAATTTTCGATATCAAAAGCATGGAGTTCATCAACAGGAGCAATATTCATAGCGGTTACACTTTTGTTTCCATTCATTTTATGAGTGAAATTATCGGCCAGTCTAAGAAGTTTACTTCCTGATTTTGCCGTTTCAAAAGATAGAAGAACCCTGTATTTGGTATCATCATCTTCAGGCTCTTCTTCAATCATGGACTCTTTTCCTTTGAAAAGGTAATTGATAAGATCCAGACATGGACCTGTCATAAAAGTGGTAAATAAAGCCATAATTACAAGCAATGCAAATAATTCCGGGCCTAATACTCCAAGATCGTATCCGATATTAAGTACAATAAGCTCTGTAAGCCCTCTCGTATTCATAAGTGCTCCTATCGTGAGACTGTCTTTCCAGCTTATGTTCAGGAATTTTGCGGTGAGTGCACTTCCTACAAATTTTCCGGTGACCGCGGTAAGTATGATAAGGCCCCCGATTTTCCAAAGGTGAGGATCGTTGAGGAGCCCAATTTGGGTTCTCAATCCTGTAAATACAAAGAAAAGAGGAAGTAACAGAACTAATGCAACATCTTCTACTTTCTCTATGAAAAGGTTTCGGAATTTTACATTCTCAGGCATAATAGCTCCTGCCATAAACGCCCCGAAAAGCGCATGAATCCCAATAACTTCGGTTGCATATGATGAAATAATCAATACAAGAAAGAATATAGCAACCAATCCTTTATTGATAAAGCCTTTTCCCTTTTGAGACTCAGCGATTCTGTTTAAGAAAGGTCTTACAGCTTTGATCATGATATAAACATACAGGATAGCCATCAGAATAACAAATACCGATCCTGAAAAAGATCCAGCCTTTACAATCGCAATCACAGCAGCTAAAATACACCAGGCTGTAATATCATCAGCTGCAGCACAGGTAATCACGACGGTGCCTATTTTCGTTTTGTGAAGATTTCGTTCCTGAACAATCCTTGCCAACACAGGAAATGCTGTAATACTCATGGCAATGGCTATAAATAAGGCGAATGAACTGAACTGAATTCCTTCCGGTGCAAATTCTTTATAAATGAAATAAGAAAGCCCTACTCCTAATGCAAATGGAATGATAATACTGGCATGGCTTATAACAACGGCATCATGTGCTTTTTTTCGCAAAACACTCAGATCCAGTTCCATTCCAACAATATACATAAACAGGATAAGTCCGATCTGGCTTAAAAACTGTAAGTTAGGCAACGATTCTTTAGGGAAAATAAATGCCGAAAGCTCAGGGAAATATAATCCGAAAAGTGATGGTCCCAAAACAATACCAGCAATCATTTCACCAATTACAGAGGGCTGTTTCAGCTTTATGCAGATCCATCCGAAAAGTTTGGCAACTAAAATAATGGTGACGATCTGTGCAAGAAGAAGAGCTAGCGGATGATGAAGGTTTATCAGAAATGAATCAACAAAATTTTCCCACATCGTAGAACCTGTAGCTTTGCTGGGAGTAATATTCTCCCCAACTTCCAGAGTTTTACCCTCTACAAAAAACCAATACATTAAGCATGAAAAAAATGCAATTGTACTGATGTAAAATATAATATTTTTATATTTCCCCAAATTCATGATTCCTATTATTTTGATGCAAAGTTGATAAGAATAAACTGAGATTAAAATAGTTTGTTTTTTAAATGTAATGAATACAGTAAAAAATGTAATAAAAATCCTGATATTGAAATGTCTTCCTGAATTTGGCTTAGGAAACTTGAGCGTTAAGAAAATGAAGTCTGTGAACGTTAAGAAAACTGTCTAGGATTACTTATTGATAATAAAATAGATTGCTAGCGTACGGGTTCAGAGTTTTTAGAGAACAGATTTAATTTTTAGCGGAAGGTTCCAGGTCTTGAATTTTTGTTCTTTTGTTTCAAGACAGAAGAACATATATAAATAATTGGGTAGCAGATATTACTGATTATAGGAAACAGGGAAAATTATTGGGATTATTTTGTAAACAACTCCATTAGTGAATTTTTGTAAGCATCACCAATCTGAAGCTTAAGAAAATGATCATCTTCGGTAGAAATAGTGGTAATAATTTCGTTGGTTCCTAATACTTTAATGAAAGATAATGCAATGATCTCTTTTTTATTAACCTGTGCAAAATCCTTAGTGGGCAACATTTCCAGAAGGCTTTTAAAATTAAGATTCTTTAAAACGATGGTAGTTCCGTCATTGAGCATAATATCCTTATCGCGGCTGTCTATTTCAGATGTTTTAATGTAAGCGATTTGTTCCGTTAAAATAACGGTTTTACCAATATTGCTGTTCCATTCGATAAAGGTTTTCTTCTGAATCGTGCTGATTTGTTCTTTTGCTTTTTCAAAAGCCTGCACCAATCGTTCTTTTTTGATCGGCTTTCTTACATAATCTACTACGTTGAGATCAAAAGCTTCAGCTGCGTATTCTTTATAGGCTGTGGTGAAGATGATTTTTTTGGAACCGGAGATGATTTCTGCCACCTGAAGTCCTGTCATTCCAGGCATCTCAATATCCAGAATACAAAGGTTGCAGTCAAGGGAATTAATCTCGTTCAGGAAGATTTTAGGATCATTGAAAGCCTTTACAACTTCTACGTCATCAATCTGTTCACATAAAAGTTTTAAATAGCTGATGGCTAATAATTCATCATCCAGAATAACGCATTTTATCATAGAATTCTCCTAAATTGATTTTTAATTCTGCAGTGAAGATACCGTTTTTTGAACTTTTTTCAACCTGATAGTGGGTATTATAGATCATTTTTAATCGCTGATCCAAAGACTGGCTTCCAAAACCACTTTTTTCCTTTTCCAGATTATTCTTTAAGGAAGCTTTATTGCTCACTTTCATGGTGAATGTCCGGTTTTCAAGTTCCATGAAAATAGAAATAAAAGAATCCTGAGCCAGAAAATCTGTATGTTTAAAGGCATTTTCGATAAGATCAACGGAGATAAGAGGGGCAAAAACCTTCTCCTCATATAGAGAATCCGATTTATTGATCTTGAATTTTATTCTAAAGTCGAAGAGAGGATTCACTTTAATTTTATTGATCTCAATAAGGTTTAAAGCGAAGTTTAACTCTTCTTTTGGACTTACATATTTATTGTTGCTTTCGTATAAAATATAATCCAGTACATTAGCCAGCTTATCCAGAGACATATAGGTCTGGTAAGCGTGAGACTGAACAGAATTCAGAATGTTTTTAAACAGATGTGGATTCAGTTTTGTTCCGATATGCTCCAAACGAACCTCATTCAGCCTTTGCTCAATAATTTTATTGGATTCTGAAAGCTTGGTATTTCGCTGTTTCAGCTTTTGATTTTGGCTGAAGAGATAGATACTGGCTGCCAGAAAAAGAAAAATGGCAAAAACTCCGATGAATATCAGATAATCATGAATCATGTAGTAATTGCCTTCCATAGCTTGTTTTTGAAAACTATTTAAGTTTTTTTAAACTAATAAAACCTGCGTGATCTTCACATTTATCGAAATGAATTTCGAACCTCGGATTTTTTTCAGGATAGGTGATAAGATAATCCGGGCAAGGTTTCTTTTGTGCATGGCTGCGATCAAAATCTACTTTTCCGTTAGTAATGATGCTGTCTTTTAAAAACTTTTCATCAATATTATTTAAAATCATTTCATTATGAAATTCTTCTGAATATTGAAATTCTTTAGAAAGTGTTTCGGCAATTACGCGGCTGTTCGGTAAATAACCGCTGCAGCTTGCGCCTTTTTTGTTTAATATAAAAAATACGATAACTAGCCCCGGAAGGAAGCCTATTGCATAAAATTTAAGTTTTTTCATTTAGAAAATTAAAAGATTGATATCGTGGTACGTAAGTCCGAAACGGTCACAGATGATCTTTTTAGTATGTCTTCCTTTGTACATATATAAGCTCTGCTTCATTTCATTTTTTCGGATCAGCATGTTTTCAAAGCCGCCCTCTTCGTCATAATTTAAAATATAGGAAAGGAAGAAATTGGAGATAGCCTTGGTAGTGGTTCTCGGCATTCTTGATGTAAGGTTCGGAAGTCCGCAATGGATTACCCCATGTTTGATCACATAAGGATCTTCCATGGTAGTAAGCTCTGACGTTTCAATAACCTTACCGTTGTCTATGGTAATATCGATGATGACACTGCCTTTTTTCATTTTCATGACCATATCTTCAGTCACAATGGGCGTCATATTTAATCTTGGAAGGGCTCCGATCACTACATCAGCACGTCTTAAGCTTTTGCTGAGCTCTTTAGGATCGATAACGGAAGTCGGAACACGGCTGTCTACCATGGTGTGAAGCCTTCTTAATTTTGATAAAGAGTTGTCGAAGACTTTTACACTTGCTCCTAAGCCGATGGCTGCCTTTGTAGCAAATTCACCTACAATTCCGGCGCCCAGAATAACTACTTCAGCAGGTCTTACTCCTGTAATTCCCCCAAGCATTAAACCATTGGATAGGGCTAATAATTCTGAAGCATATAAAATAGAAACGGTTCCTGCAATTTCACCGATTAATCTTACCAACGCCAGCTGTTTGTATTCATCAACGATAAATTCAAAAGCAATGGCATTTATTTTTTTCTCTGCAAGTTTAAGGAAATACTCCTTGTCTCTAAGGTTGATCTGAAGTGCTGAAACCATGTAAGTATTAGGCTTCATAAAATCAATTTCATCCAAAGTGGGAGGATTGATTTTCAGGATCAGATCCTGCCCGAATGCTTCTTTAGGATCATTAGTAATCTTTGCCCCAGATTCCGAATATTGCAAATCTGTAAAAAAAGAACCTTCTCCGGCTCCTGCTTCTATGATAATTTCATGGCCATGTTCTACCAATACCTGTACAGCGTCCGGAGTAATGCAGGTTCTCCTTTCGTTGAGACAGGTTTCCTTAGGAATTCCAATACTGAACTGTTTTCCCTTCTTTATAACCTCCAATTTTTCCTCTTTCGGCATCAATTCTTCTTCTGTGAAAGGAGTAAAAATATTTGTGCTCATCCTTAAATTAAATTATGTCTTACAGATTGTTATTTTAATACTGAATTAATAAGCAAAGATACATAATATTTACTCGAATGAAACTTCTCTGTTTTCACCCGTGTTCACAATACTCATTGTGTGATAGTTGAGCCCGTAGAGCTCGTCTTCATACACTTCCGGCCATTCAATAATACATAAAAAAGAGTTATCGAGATATTCTTCAATCCCAATATCATATACTTCTTCAATGTTTTTTAAGCGGTAAAGATCGAAATGAAATATTTTTCCTTTTGAGGTATTGTATTCATTTACGATAGAATAGGTAGGAGAGTTTACTTCATCCTCACTTCCCAGTTTTTTAAGCAAAAACTGAGAAAAAGTGGTTTTTCCTGCTCCCAGATTTCCTTTAAGTAAAAGAATATTATGTTTTAATTCAGGAAGAATGGTGTCAACAACTTCCTGCCAGTCTTCGATTGTATGTATAGTGAATTGCATAGGCTGATTTGTTTGCAAAAATAATGATAAAACAGTCGATATATATAACTAGTTATATAAAGTTATATAATTGTAAGGTTTTTTTTTATGTGTATTTTTGCATTATGATTTCGAAGCAGACAATAGACAAAATTTTCTCAACGATACGGGTAGAAGAGATAGTAGGAGAGTACGTTCAGTTGAAAAGAGCGGGGTCTAACTTTAAAGGCCTCAGTCCTTTTCATGAAGAAAAGTCTCCCAGTTTTGTTGTTTCGCCAAGTAAGCAGATCTGGAAAGATTTCTCTACTGGAAAAGGAGGAACTGCGATTTCCTTTTTAATGGAAATTGAAAACTTCACTTATCCTGAAGCTCTCCGTCATGCCGCTAAAAAATACGGAATTGAAATTGAAGAAGATCTGCGTGAAATTTCTGAAGAAGCAAAACATGCACAGACAGAAAAAGATCTGTTGTTTAAAATTCATGAAGTAGCTAATACTTATTTTCAGGAAATCCTTTGGGATAACAAAGAGGGAAGAAGTATAGGATTATCCTACTTTAAAGAAAGAGAACTTAAAGATGATATTATTAATAAGTTCCAACTTGGATATTCTCCAGAACAAAAGAATGCATTTACCGCTTATGCTTTAGAGAAAGGCTATACTAAAGAGATTCTTGAAAAATCAGGGCTTTCTATTTTTCCTGAAAATACTCCGGCAGGTGTTGACAGATTCCGTGAAAGGGTAATTTTCCCGATCCATAGTTTCTCAGGAAGGGTTTTGGGTTTTGGAGCGAGAATCCTTAAGAATAATGTAAAAACAGCAAAGTATCTCAATTCACCGGAAACAGAGATCTATCATAAATCCAATGTTCTTTACGGGTTAAACCAAAGTAAGCAGGCCATTTCAAGAAAGAATGGCTGTCTTTTGGTGGAAGGATATATGGATGTGATTTCACTTCATATGTCCGGAATTGAAAACGTTGTAGCAAGTTCCGGAACTTCCCTTACCACTGAGCAGATTAAGTTGATTAAGAGACTTACGGAAAACGTAACGATTCTTTTTGATGGAGATAATGCAGGGATTAAAGCCAGTTTCAGAAGCATTGATATGTTGCTGACAGAAGGGATGAACATCCGTGTTTTGCTGTTCCCTGATGGTGATGACCCGGATTCCTTTGCCAGAAAACATCCGCAGGAATATGTAGAAAAATACATTGAAAATGAAGCGATGGATTTCATCGATTTTAAGGCGGAAATTCTATTGCGGGATGTTGGAAATGATCCTATCAAAAAGGCGGAAGCAATTCGTGATATCGTAAAATCAGTTTCCTTTGTACAGAACGCACTGAAAAGGGAAGTATATCTGAAGGAGGTTTCCAATAAATTTGGACTTTCTGAACAGAGTCTTTTCAATGAACTGGATGTTCAGAAGCAGATTACGCAGAATCAGACCCATCATGTTCAGCAACAGCAACAGAAGGAAAAAGCGGCTCCAAAGCTGGAGATTGTTCCTCCGGATAAAGAAAAAGAAGACCCTTTTTTGTTTGAAGTATTGTTTATGGAGAACAAACTTGTTGAGCATATGTTAGCATTTGGAGATATTGTTCTTAAAAGGAAAAATGAAAATAATGAAGAATATCAGATAACAGTTATTGAAGAAATTATTCATCACTTTGAAGAGGAACAGTATACATTTTTAGTTAAAGGAAATGAGATCATTATCAACCAGGTCAAAGAAGGAATTCAGAAAGATGAATTGAGAAGTGGAAACTTTTTTGTATCTTTTATGGATGAAGAAATTACCACAAAGGTTGTAGATGCACTGATTCCTTTGGATGAACTTGAAAATTGGGCGTCCAGAAATATTTATCCGCCGAATTACGGAGATAAGGTTGCAGATCAGATCCAGGGTGATGTTTTACTGCATAAATACAGATATATTGATTATCTGATTACTGAAACCGCGAAAGAACTGGATCAACACAGCAGTACGGATGAAGTAAAATATTATGAGCTGATAAAAAAAATTACTTTGTTAAAACAAGCTTCCATCAGACTTAGCAATATCATTGAATATTCCCCGATTAAAGGGATATATGTGGATAGGAAAAGATAGTTTAAAGACAGAATAATTACAGATTCTATGACAAAAAGTCCTATAAAATTTTAGGAATAAATATTGTAATTTAAACTTCGGAAATATTTTAAAATAATACATAATATCAATATGGACATTAAAAAAGAATTCAGAGATTTCTCTGTAAAACATTTAGGAAACAACGGTCTGGCTACCGATCAGTATATGGGAATGTATGGCCCAACGAATTTAACTCCGTACATCATGGAAGAAAGAAGATTAAACGTTGCTCAGATGGACGTTTTTTCCCGTCTGATGATGGATAGAATTATCTTCCTGGGAACTGGAATTGACGATCAGGTAGCGAATATCGTTACTGCTCAGCTTTTATTCCTGGAAAGTGCAGATCCGTCTAAAGATATTCAGATCTATATCAACTCTCCTGGTGGAAGTGTATATGCCGGTTTAGGTATTTATGACACCATGCAGATTATTAAGCCGGATGTAGCGACAATCTGTACAGGAATGGCTGCTTCTATGGGAGCAGTATTATTGGTTGCAGGAGAAAAAGGAAAGCGTTCTGCGCTTAAACATTCAAGAGTAATGATTCACCAGCCTTCAGGAGGTGCTCAGGGAGTAGCTTCCGATATGGAGATCAACTTAAGAGAGATGTTGAAATTGAAGCAGGAGCTTTATGACATTATTGCTCATCATTCAGGACAGACTTACGAATGGGTAGAGAAATCTTCCGACAGGGATTACTGGATGACTTCTGAAGAAGCTAAAAGCTACGGTATGGTAGATGAGGTTCTTCAAAGATCTACAGAGAAAAAATAATTGATTGTATAATCATAATGAAAAACGCATCCAACTTGGATGCGTTTTTTTGTTTGCGACGAATACGCGAATTTTTATTGTACGTTTCATAGCGGATTACTATGACGAAGAAATATCAAAATTGAAGACGCGATATTCCCCTCCGATGGAGGGGTGTCGAAAATTCAAAGAATTTTTGACGGGGTGATTTACCCATCTCCCTCTTTACTTCTTCACTATCTTATGTACAGTAGAACCACTCTTAGTCTTAACCTCAACCCAGTATACACCGGTATTTAAAGATGTAATATTAATCTTAGATGCCTGGGAAGTCATCACTTTCTGTCCTAAAGAAGAATAAATATTGACTTCTTTGATATTATCAGGAGTTTCAATCTGAATAAAATCACTTGCCGGATTTGGATAAATATTGAATAATGCTTTCTTGTTTACTGAAGCCACCGATAATGTAGCGTTATGTGCTTCAGTCGGGGTGAAAGGTCTTCTTTGTCCGAAACTTAATCCTAACCATGTATTGTTATTCAATTGTATCTGGCTGAGATCAGTTTTTTTCTGCCAGCTAGAAAGGTCTTCTCCGGTGTATAATTTCCAGTTTTCTGTTCCGGAGTTATTTCCTGTGAAGGTATTGAGTGATAGATTGGAAATTTGGTTATTGCTGGAAGTGAAATTGAAATAGGAAGCTTGTGACTGGATAAGCTGCAAAGCCTGTTCCGCTGTTATACTGCCATTATATTGAATTCCAAAAACAAATGAATTGGCTTGATCATTAGAATTATTAGTTCCAAAATCTACCACAACAAGACTTTTATTGGTTCCTGTTCCAATCCAATGGGTAATTTGTGATGAAGTATACCATTGGGAACTGTAAGCGGGTACTGGAGTTGATGGTGGGGTATCAATTTCATCCATTCCATAGGTTATTCCAAACCATAGTCCGTCTGTTAAAGCAGTATATCCTACACCATTATTTTGATTGGACATATTCCCTGCATTAGGTCCCGACCAGGTAATCCAGTAATCATCTGTACTTGGAGTATGATGATTGTATGTGAAGCTGTACAGGAACCCTGAAGGAATGTCAGCCTCTATTTTAGGCTCTGCTTCTACAATAGCATTAACCATATCTTCCGCCATTAAATTATCATCATCAAAACGATAACCCCAAACATAAGAATTAGGCGTGTTGTTGTCATTAAAATCAGCAATGAAATAGGCCTTTTTAGAACCGGTTCCCACCCAAAACTTAATGTCATTTTCTGTGAATTGAGCGAAGAAAAACTGCGTACAAAGCAGTAAGAAAAAAAAATAGATTTTTCTCATAATATAATTAAATTAAAGTTTTATTCCCGAAACTTATTAATAGGAAGAGACTGGTATAGTCTGATTCTAAAATTAAAAGTTTATTCAAGGCAGGTCTCCTGGCTCGCATCCTATAGCTAACCTTCCCGGATTTTGGTCCAGTGGTATCATACAGCTACAGGTAAAACAGCTTACAGTTGCGGGTACAGCTCAAGATTTGAATAATATTCTCACTTAATTCCCTATTATGAACAGTGTTCAACCTTAAAGACCGCAAATATATCATATAAATTTTTGATGCCTATTTTGTGAATTACATACCTGTTTTAACCTTTTATTAAAGGTTAATTGTATTTTCTGAATTTGAATTTGTTGATTGGTAATGGATTGGGTTTATGTGTTCGGATTTTTAAGTTAAATATGAATTTTTGTTGTTTATACTGAATTCATCTTTAGGTTCTATTGTTAAAATACAATTATCATTGCATTCAAGATCAGTTTATAATCAAGTTATACTTTCGCGCCATAAAAGTTAATATGAAAAAATTACTATTATCTGCTTTGATGATGACTGTATTATGGTCATGTAAAGATGATGACAATAATGTAAATAACCAGGATATTAATTATTCTAAACTTCCGCAGGAATTTCCATTTTCTACTTTGGCAACAATAAACGGAGTAGCTGTGATCAATGGTGGATTTGGCTCCGGAGCTGCTGCTCACCCTACAAGAAAAGGAGAGTTTTATGTGATTACAGACCGTGGTCCGAATACAGATTATCAGAATGGTAAAAAATTTTTAACTCCCAATTTTACTCCAACCATTATGCATTTTAAAATTAATGCTGAAGGGAATGTAGAAGTAATCAAATATATTAAACTTAAAAATCCATCCGGACAGCCTATTACAGGACTTCCAAACCCAGTAGGAATGGGAAGTACAGGTGAAGTAGCTTATGATGCATCAGGAAATGTTCTGGGAACGGATAAATATGGCTTAGACAGTGAAAGTATTGTAGCTGCATCAGATGGTACATTCTGGGTTTCTGATGAATACGGACCGCACATTGTTCATTATAGTGCTGATGGAGTAGAGCTGGAAAGAATAAGCCCGATTGGGGTAAATACAGGAAGTAGAAAATTACCTGCCGTTTTAGCTAAAAGAAGAGCCAACAGAGGCATGGAAGGTCTTTGTATAACTCCGGACGGGAAAACATTGGTGGGGACAATACAGTCCATGATGTTGGTGCCTTCAAAAGCTTTGGCAACGAACACAACCTTAACGAGAATCGTAACTTTCGATATCAGTACCGGAAAAACGAAACAATATCTGTATAGACAGGATGGCGGTGCCTCGGATTCTGTTTGTGACATTACAGCATTAGGAAATAATGAATTTCTTGTGATTGAAAGAGATGGTAATTTCGGAACACAGGGCGGAATTAAAAAGGTATACAGAATCAACTTAAGTGATGCAACGGATGTTACCGGAACTGACCTTGCAGCTGTAGACGGAATGAAAGTAAACGGAAAAGCGCTGGAACAGTGTACCTGGGATGAACTTGCCAACGCAGGAATTAAACCTGTTTCTAAAAAACTAGCGGTAGACCTGGTTGCTAAACTAGGATATGAGCACGATAAATTTGAGGGAATTGTTTATTTAGGAAACAATAAACTGGCTGTTTTCAATGATGATGACTTTGGGGTAGTAGATGATGGAAACGGAAATCCTAAAGCAAAAATACTTCCTAAAACAGGGAAGGTAGACAAAGGAACTATGTATATAGTCGATATTCAATAATTAGATTTTTTTAACGGAAAGCGGCGGGATTTATTCCGCCGTTTTTTATCGTATATCATTTAAATGGTTCCGCCGAGCTGGCTTTAGCCAAAACCTATAATAAAAGCCCCTGAAAAGTACTTTTCAGGGGCTTTGTATGTGTATATTGGTCTTCTCAATACTAGTTGAAAGCCTCAATGATCTTAGAGAAATCTTCTAATTTCAAAGCAGCACCTCCAATCAGACCACCATCAATATCTGGCTGAGAGAAGATTTCTTTAGCGTTATCCGGCTTCACAGAACCTCCATAAAGGATAGAAACCTCATCTGCTACTTCCTGTCCGTATTTAGCAGCAATCGTATTTCTGATGTGTGCGTGGATTTCCTGAGCCTGCTCCGGGCTTGCTGTTTCCCCTGTTCCGATCGCCCAAACCGGTTCGTAAGCGATAACTACCTTTTTGATCTCTTCTGCTGAAAGGGTAAAAAGAGCTACTTCAGTTTGATTTTTAACCACTTCAAGATGTTGACCCGCTTTTCTTTGCTCAAGTGTTTCCCCGTTACAATAGATTGGGGTAAGACCTTTATCCAAAGCTAATTTTACTTTTCTGTTGCAGTGAGAATCTGTTTCTCCGTGATATTGTCTTCTTTCAGAATGTCCAATTAATGAACCTGTAGCATCGATAGATTCTAACATATCAGCAGAAATTTCTCCTGTATAGGCACCACTTTCGTGCTCGCTCATGTCCTGAGAGAATACTCCAATTTCATCCTTTTCAAAGATATCTTTAGCCATCATTAAGTATAAAGATGGAGGAGCGATCCAAACCTCACAGTTCGTAGCATTATTGTTTTTATAGCTTAGCAATTGAATCATTAATTGTTGTGCATCAATTACATTTTTGTTCATTTTCCAGTTGCCTGCAACTATTTTTCTTCTCATAAGATTTATATTGATTTATTTTACTTTTTAATTAAATTTTTACTTTGCATCTGCGTTATCTGCAAAATCTGCATGTATTATTTTTTCTCTCGCAGATTAGTTTGATTTCGCAGATAAATGTAGTTTTAATAGATCTTTACAGATTATTGACCACTCTTTTTATATTATCTAAAATATTGGTTGTATTAAAGTTAATTAATAGCCCCAGTTTCTTGTCAGACAATCTCAAATAAGTATATAATTGTTTATAATAAACATTATCCAGCTCTTTTACAGATTTTAATTCTAAAATAACTTTATCTTCCACTAAAATGTCAATTTTAAAATTGATATCAAATTTTTTATTGTCATAATAAACAGGAAGTAAAACTTCAGACTTAACGCTCAATCCATTTTCTTCTAATTCGTAGATGAGAATTTTTTGATACACAGATTCAAGCAAACCAGGACCTAGCTGATTATAAACTTTGAAAACAGACTTTCGTACAATATATGAAATTTCATTTTCTGTCATAAAGTATTAATCTGCGTTATCTGCAAAATCTGCGAGAGCCTTATTTACTAATCCCTTCCAATTTAAACATAAAAGCATACACTAAAGCTAGATCCTTCAGATAATCAAATCTTCCGGAAGCCCCTCCGTGACCGTAATCCATGTCTGTTTTTAATAATAATACGTTTTTATCCGTTTTCATATCTCTCAGTTTAGCTACCCATTTTGCAGGTTCAAAATACTGTACCTGGGAATCATGAAGACCCGTTGTTACCAATAGATTTGGATAGTTTTTCTTTTCGATATTTTCATAAGGGGAGTAAGATTTCATATAGAGGTAAGCCTCTTTATTGTTGGGATTACCCCATTCGTCATACTCGTTGGTCGTTAAAGGAATACTGGTATCAAGCATGGTATTGATAACATCTACGAAAGGAACCTGCGAAATCACACCATTCCAAAGGCTAGGGTTCATATTAGCGATAGCTCCCATTAACAATCCTCCGGCACTTCCACCCTGAGCATATAAATGTTTAGGCGAGGTATATTTTTCTTTCACAAGATATTCTCCTGCATCAATGAAATCGGTAAATGTGTTTTTCTTTTTCATCATTTTCCCGTCTTCATACCATTGCCTTCCCATTTCCTGGCCGCCGCGGATGTGAGCAATAGCATAGGCAAAACCTCTGTCCAGAAGACTTAATCTTGTGCTGCTGAATGTAGCATCCATAGAACTTCCGTATGAACCGTAAGCATAAAGAAGAAGTGGATTGTTCCCTTCTTTTTTTAATCCTTTTTTGTAGACAATAGATATTGGAATCCGGGTTCCATCTTTTGCGGTAGCAAAAAGCCTTTCTGTTGTATAAAGATCTTTGTTATAGCCACCCAGAACTTCCTGCTGTTTCAAAAGATTTCTTTTGCCTGTTTTTAAATCCTGTTCATACTGAGAACTTGGTGTAATCATGGATGTATACCCGAAACGGAAATTATCTGTATTATACTCAGGATTTCCTGATGGATAAACAGTGTAAGCTGCTTCATCAAATTTTAGAAAATCATTTTTACCTGTTTTTCTGTCATAGATTACCAATTGAGTGAGCCCATTCTGCCTTTCACTGAACACAAGATAATTCTTAAACTCAGTAATTCCTTCCATCAGAACCTCTTTTCTGTGAGGTATAAAATCTTTCCAGTTCTCAATACCTGTTTTATTTAAAGGTGTTTCTACAACTTTAAAGTTAAGAGCATCCTTATTGGTGGTAATTAAAAATTTATCTTCCAGTGGAGTAACATCATACAGGACATCTTTTATTCTAGGCTGAAAAACCTTAAATGTTCCGTTGGGTTCATTGGCATCAAGATATCTGGTTTCAGAAGAGGTGGTAGCCTGAGAATAGATCATAATAAATTTCTCATTCTTAGATTTTCCTACACCAATATAGTTGGTTTTATCCTTTTCCTCATATACCAGGGCATCCTTTGAAGAATCAGTTCCCAGAGTATGTCTGAAAATCTTTTCTGTTAAAAGAGTTTCCGGGTTCTTTGAAGTATAAAATATCGTTTTGTTATCATTCGCCCATGTCGCTGATCCTGTTGTATTTTTAATACCCAGATCAATGGTTTTTCCTGTTGACAGATCTTTTAAAAATAATTTATACTGTCTTCGGGATACATCATCCACACCATAAATAAGTTTTGTATTATCTGGACTGATCGTGAAGCCTGAGGCCGAATAATAGGAATGTCCTTCAGCCTGTTTGTCAACATCCAAAAGAATTTCTTCTGGAGCCGTAAGACTTCCTTTTTTTCTACAATACTTAAAATACTGTTTTCCTGCTTCTGTACGGGTGTAATAATAATATCCGTTTTTGAAAACCGGAACAGATTCATCTTTTTCTTTAATTCTGGCTTTCATCTCCTGGAAAAGCTTTTCTCTGAAAGGTTCTGTATCTTTCATCATGCCTTCCCAATAGGTGTTTTCAACTTTTAAATAATCAACAACTTTGGTAGAATCTTTTCCTTTTTTAAAATAATCGATCATCCAGTAATAAGGATCATTGACCTTATCACCATGGATTTCTCTGATGTGTTCCTGTTTTTCTGCAACAGGAGCTTTCAGGTCCGGAAATTTCTGAGATTGAAATGTAGATGCACTCATTACTAATAGTCCTAGATAAATTTTTTTCATGGTATTTTTTGATTTAGGAAGGAATTATAATCCCCATAAGTTTTTCAGCAAAATATAGAAGGTGTGTTCTTCTTCAGTGACCTTGTTGTCTGCTTTAATCAGAGACTTGGCAAACTGAGCAAATTTTACACGTTCATCTTCTGTAGAATCATCCAGGAAACATCTTCCATGAAATTCAAAGTGATCTTTCCATTCTTCAGGCTGTAAAAGAGCCAATGTTTCAAGCTCATTATCAAGGTTCATTCTGAATGGGAATTCATCAGCCAGATATTGCTGTACCAACATTCCTTCTTCAGGAGCAAACTCTCCGTCTACAGAAGAAAGGATCATTAATAAGTGGTAACCGGCGATAGATTTATTTGATTTTTGCATAAGTTTTAAAATTAAGTTTAGTGTTTAAAGGTATAGTCTGGTCTTTATAAGTTTTAGTCTTTATCTTTTGAAATTGACCATTCACTTGTGAAGCAAAACTGACTATTCCCATTTATTTTACATAGTCCTTTGCAGGCTGTTTATCAATAATTTTTCCATTTTGAAGAACCAGTACAAACGGGTTGCTCCTTGCAATGGTTTTAATAGCAGTGCCGTCCATCATGGCATTTTTAATCGTTTTAAAAGTATTCTGATCCGTTGAAACACCATAGATAAGTGTCCCTTTCTGAGCATTTACTTTAGCTTCTACCTTTTGAAGAAGATCTGCAGAAACCTCTTTCGGATGGTAAGAAAATACAAGAATAGCTTTTGGAGCTTTAATGATCTCGTCAGTAAGTTCCATTCCTGTAGGATCTTCAATCTTGAATTTTACAATCTCAGATTTATAACCTTCTTTTACAAGTACAGATTCATTTTTTCCTTCTTCAATTTTCCATGGAGAACCTTCTGCCCAGTATTTTGTTTCCTTGATGTACTCATCCTGATTCACCTTTAAAACTTCATTTGTTTTCTGATTTTTAAGAGAATAAAAAGTTTTGTATTCGGATGGATTTTTATTGATCTTTTCTTTTTCTCCTTTGATATCTGTCCCGATTTTATAATCACGGAAATCGATCATAGGTTCATGCATAATTCCCTGAGCCATAATGTAGATCATTACCAGAGAAAATGCCGCGAAAATATAATATTTGAACTTTCCTGTAGATTCTTTTCTGCTACTGCCATATTCATCCGTTTTACGGAAATCTTTTTTGTACAGGACAAACAGAATGATCAGTCCCATAAGAAGAGCAACATCTTTAAAGAAACTCTGCCAAGGGGTAAATTTAATAGCATCTCCGAAGCATCCACAATCTGTAACCACATTGAAATAAGCGGAATAAAAGGTAAGGAAGCCAAAGAACACACAAAGTGCAATTAGAGCTGATAAGGTAAATTTAAGCTTCATTTTCAGCAGCAGCATAAATCCGAGGAAGAGCTCCAGTACAACAACGATAATTGAAAACAGCAGGGCAAATTTTTCAAAAAACGGCATATTGAAGACTGCAGGTGAAAAATATTCCTCCATTTTGAAAGAGAATCCTACCAGATCCACAGCTTTTACAAAGCCGGAAAGGATAAAAATGACAGCGATAATAAAGCGTAATAAACCTTTGATCATGTTAAATAGTTTTGGGTTCGAATTGGTTTTTTTGTTCAGAGAATTTAATCAGACAGAAAACAGCATAATTCAGCATATCGAAATAGTTGGCATCAAGGCCCTCAGATACGATGGTTTTTCCCTGATTGTCTTCAATCTGTTTAGTTCTTAATACTTTCTGATAAATCAAATCTGTAATAGAAGAGATTCTCATATCTCTCCATGCTTCCCCGTAATCATGGTTTTTTCTTTCCATTAAAGCCTGAGCTTCCCGGGAATATTTGTCATACAGACTTAAAATTTCTTCCTTATTTTCATTAAAATCATTGGAAAGTCCTTTTTCAAGCTGAATAAGCCCAATGATAGAGTAATTGACAATCGCGATAAATTCATCTTCCTCACTTTCATCCACCATTTTTACATCAGTCATTTGCAGCGTACGGATTCTGTTGACTTTAATATAAATCTGATCCGTAATGGAACTCGGTCTTAAAACCCTCCACGCCGGTCCGTAATCCTGTAACTTTTTACTGAAAAGATCACGACACTGACTGATAATTTTCTCGAACTGTACTGATGTTTTTGACATAAAATTTCTTAATCTTCCAAATATACGAATTCGGTTTTGTTTATGAAACGGGTCTGAGGGGAATCATGTTTGAGAGTTATAGGGTTTGAGGGTAGGAATGTAAGAGAGTGTGAAAGTATCGAGTGAAAAATAAGTACTTGAGATGATCTGATTTCTGGCTATTATCCTCCTGTTTCAAGTGCAAATCACTAATTTTGCAGTACATAAAATCATTTATAGACTTCTTATGTTTTCAAACTCTAAAACGCTCGAACCCTCAAACCCTCAAACTTACTCTGTCAACTGTAATGGCAGGCTAGTACAATTAGACACTCCAAAGATCATGGGAATCCTGAATTTGACTCCGGATTCATTCTCAGATGGAGGAAAGTTTAATGATGAAAAACTGGCATTAAAACATGCAGAGAAACTGTTAAATGACGGAGCGGAAATTCTTGATATTGGCCCGCAATCCACCCGCCCCAACGCTGAATTTCTGAACAGTGAACAGGAAATTAACAGGATTGGAAATGTGATTTCTAATATCAAAAAAGAATTTCCGGAAGCATTGATTTCTTTGGATACATTTTACGCAGAAACGGTAAGGTTCGGCTTCAATGAAGGAATAGACATGATTAATGATATTTCTGGTGGGCAGTATGATGAAAAAATGTTTGATACAGCAGCAGAAACCAAGCTTCCGTACATTTTGATGCACATCAATCCATCTTATAAAACCATGCATGATAAGGTTAAGTTTGAAGATATAACATTGGAGGTTAACAGGTATTTTTCTGAAAAGACGGATGAATTGCTACAAAAAGGAGTAAAAGATATCATTTTAGACCCCGGTTTCGGCTTTGGAAAAACAGTAGAAGATCAGATGAAAATGATCAGCGAGGTTGAATATCTTGGGTTTGGGAAATTTCCTTTACTGATCGGTATTTCAAGGAAATCATTTATCTATAAACCACTTGGGAAATCTCCACTTGATATCAATGAGGAAACACAGAAATTACACATGAAAGTTCTGGAGCAGGGAGCCAAAATTATAAGAGTTCATGATGTGGCTGAAGCAAAGGAAACAATCAATCATTTTTTACAGAAAAAATAAAAAGTGATAAAAAAACTTGTGGGTTTTTAAAAAGTTTATACATTTGCAGTATGAATTTTACGAATCAGAAAAATATTATTGTCATTTCTATTGCAGCTGTTGTCATTTACAACAGTAAGGAAACGGCATTTTAAAATAGATTTTTATTTAAATTATATATAAGCCGTTTCATTTTGAAGCGGCTTTTTTTATTTTAATTTTTAAAGTACAGGTATGTATCAGTTATTCGCAGTAATTATTATCGTCATTATTATTCCCTTACGTGTGTGAGACGGAAGATGTATGACTGTACATATATTGAGCCCTCTCACACTGTGAGAGGGCTTTTTTTATTCCCATTTCTTAAATTTTTAACCCCACTATAATATGTATTACAACGACGACACGGTCATCTATTTTGATGGAAACTTCATGAAAGCCAAAGACGCAGGAACCAATCTTTACGGGCAATCTCTTCACTATGGATATTCTGTTTTTGAAGGAATCAAATCTTACAGTACAGCCCACGGAACAAAGATTTTTAAAGCAAAAGAGCATTATGAAAGATTGAAAAGATCTGCAGAACTGATGCATATTCCCTTCAATTATTCAGTAGATCAGCTTACAGATCTTACTTATGAACTGCTGGAAAAAAACGGTTTCTCAGACGCTTATATCCGTCCTTTGGTGACCTGTTCTCCCAATATGTCCCTTTCAAAAGGTAAAGAATCCTATCTGTCCTTATTAGCCTGGGAGTGGAATAACGGTTATCTGGCAGATAAAATGAAGATCATGACATCAGAGTTTCAACGTCCCAATCCAAAAGCTTTTAAAGTAGAAGCCAAAGTCGGCGGACATTACGTGAATTCTATTCTGGCCTGTCAGGATGCGAAAGACAAAGGTTATGATGAAGCTTTGGTATTGGATGAGAACGGGAATGTAGCAGAAAGCTCGGGAGCCAATGTCTTTTATGAAAAAGAAGGAACATTATTTACTCCGGCAAAAGGCAGCATTCTTCCGGGAATTACGCGTCAGACAGTTTTTGAAATATGTGATGAATTGGATATTCCCGTTAAAGAAACCCTTTTTAAACCTGAAGAAATGAGAGGTGCTGATGCTGCTTTTTTCTGCGGTACTGCCGCTGAAATTGTAGCCCTGGATTCAATGGATGATGTTCCTTTTACCAGGAGATGGGAAGATACAGCAAGTGAAAAAGTACAGCAGGCTTATTTGAAATTAGTAAGAGTTCTGTCATTGTAAATTTTAAAAATATAAACAAATGATTTTTAGATAGTTGGGTCTTTTTTGTAAACAGTTGGATATTGTAGTTTTCATGAAAATCAGAAATGAAGAAAATATTACAAGCTGTAGTTTTGAATCAGAATTAAGTAAATAAATGTCATTTTAAGAGATAATAAGAGTAGAAAATGCAGGATAATATGTTAAATAAATATTCAAAAACATTCACGCAGAATAGCGAACAGCCCGCTGCAAAAGCAATGCTATATGGGATAGGGTTTACAGAAGAGGATATGCATAAGGCACAAATCGGAATTGCCAGTATGGGATATGACGGAAACACCTGCAATATGCACCTCAACGATCTGGCCAGGGTAGTGAAAAAAGGAACCTGGGACCATGGATTAGCGGGATTAATTTTTAATACAATTGGAGTAAGTGACGGGATGAGTAATGGTACAGATGGAATGCGTTATTCACTTGTAAGCAGAGATGTCATTGCAGACAGTATTGAAGCGATTTGCGGAGCACAATATTACGACGGGCTTATTGCGTTACCGGGCTGTGACAAAAACATGCCGGGAACAATCATAGCGATGGGAAGGTTAAATAGACCCTCACTGATGGTATATGGTGGAACCATAGCTCCTGGATGCTATAAAGGAGAAACATTGAATATTGTTTCAGCTTTTGAGGCTTTAGGGAAAAAGATAGCAGGTGAAATTTCAGAAGAAGATTTTGATGGGGTAGTCAGAAATTCCTGTCCGGGTGCAGGCGCATGTGGAGGAATGTATACTGCGAATACGATGGCTTCTGCAATAGAAGCGTTGGGGATGAGTCTTCCGTATTCATCTTCTAATCCGGCTTTAAGTAATGAAAAACAGGGAGAATGTATGCAGGCAGGAAAATATCTGAAGACGCTTTTGGAAAAAGATATTAAACCTTCAGACATTATGACGAGAAAGGCTTTTGAAAATGCACTTCGTGTAATCGTTGTTTTAGGAGGCAGTACCAATGCCGTTCTTCATTTTATAGCAATGGCCAAAAGTGTAGGAGTACCTCTTACTCAGGATGATTTTCAAACGATGAGTGACTGCACGCCTATGCTGGCAGATCTTAAACCAAGTGGGAAATATCTGATGCAGGATTTACATGAGCATGGCGGAATACCTGCCGTAATGAAATATTTGTTGGAAGAAGGTTTGTTACATGGAGATTGCCTGACTGTTACCGGGAAAACATTAGCCGAAAACTTAGAACATGTCCCAACACTGGATTTTAATACTCAGAAAATTATAAGACCATTATCAAACCCCATAAAACCTACCGGACATTTGAGAATTCTGTATGGAAATCTTGCAGAAAAAGGAAGTGTTGCCAAAATAACAGGGAAAGAAGGAGAGCGCTTTGTAGGGAAAGCCCGTGTATTTGACGGGGAGAAAAACCTCATCAAAGGAATAGAAAATGGAACCGTACAAAAGGGTGATGTTATTGTAATCCGTAATGAAGGGCCAAAAGGAGCTCCCGGAATGCCTGAGATGCTGAAACCTACCAGTGCTTTGATCGGTGCAGGGTTGGGAAGCAGTGTAGCTTTAATTACAGATGGTAGATTCAGTGGTGGAACTCATGGTTTTGTTGTGGGACATATCACTCCCGAAGCTCATGAAGGTGGGCTGATTGCCTTCGTAGAAGATAATGACCTTATTGAAATAGATGCTGTGCATAACACCATACAGCTTAAAGTTTCAGAGGAAGAAATTGAAAAAAGAAGACAAGGCTGGCAAAAGCCTGCTCTGAAAGTTAAAAAAGGATTGCTCTATAAATATGCATTAACGGTATCATCTGCAGCTGAAGGCTGTGTAACGGATGAAATTTAAAATCAAACATCATGAAGAATTTAAATCGATCAACAGAAACAGAACTGAGCGGAAGCCGGATTATTCTTGAGGCATTTCTTGGGGAAGGAGTAAAGACTGTTTTTGGGTATCCCGGAGGTGCTATTATTCCCATTTATGATGCGCTTTATGATTATAAAGATCAGCTGGAGCATATTCTTGTCCGCCACGAGCAGGCAGCAGTACATGCAGCACAGGGATTAGCGAGAGTATCCGGAAAAGTAGGAGTGGTAATGGCAACCAGCGGCCCGGGAGCCACAAACCTTGTGACAGGATTAGCAGATGCTTTACTGGATAATACTCCGCTTGTATGTATCACGGGACAGGTTTTTGAACATCTTTTAGGAACAGATGCTTTTCAGGAAATAGATGTTATGAATATCACCAGCCCGGTTACCAAATGGAATTATCAGGTGACTGATGCCAATGAGCTTCCGGAAGTTCTGGCTAAAGCATTTTATATCGCCAGATCAGGACGCCCGGGGCCGGTACTCATTGATGTGACAAAAAATGCTCAGTTACAGAAAGTATCATACAAAGAATATACTCCCTGCGATTCTTTAAGAAGTTATACACCTGACCCGATTCCATCGTTGGAAAATATTGAACAGGCAGGGGAACTCATTAACCAGGCAGAACGTCCGTTCATTATTGCAGGACAGGGGATTACGCTGGGGAAGGCAGAAAAGGAATTTTTGAAATTTGCAGAAAAATCCGGAATTCCGGTAGCATGGACTGTTTTAGGAATGGGTGTTCTTCCTACAGATCACCCTCAAGCTGTAGGGATGGTAGGAATGCATGGAAATTACGGACCTAATATCCTTACCAACCAATGTGATGTCCTGATTGCAATAGGAATGCGCTTTGATGATCGAGTGACTGGAAGGCTGGATCAGTATGCGAAACAGGCAAAGATCATTCATCTGGATATTGATAAAGCAGAGATCAATAAAAATGTAAAAGTGGATGTTCCGGTTCTTGGAAACTGTAAAGAAACTTTGCCTCTTCTTACAACTGTGATTCAAAAAAGAGAACATCCGGAATGGCATCAGAAATTTAAAGATTGTCTTGAGACGGAAAGTATTAATCTGATTAATGATGAACTGTTTCCTACAGAAGAAGAAATTACAATGGGAGAGGTGATCCGGTATCTTAATGAAATGACGATGGGAAAGGCTGTTATTGTAACAGATGTGGGACAACACCAGATGGTAACCTGCCGGTATTCAGAATTTAAATTTCCAAGAACTAATGTGACCAGCGGAGGATTGGGAACGATGGGATTCTGCCTTCCTGCTGCAATAGGAGCTGCTTATGGAGAACGTGAGCTTCCGGTGATCGCAGTGATGGGAGATGGAGGTGCCCAAATGAATATTCAGGAGTTGGGAACCATCATGCAGTATCGTCCGGAGGTTAAAATTTTAATTCTGAATAACAGTTATCTGGGAATGGTAAGGCAGTGGCAGGAGCTGTTCCATGAAGAGCGCTATTCTTCTGTAGATATCCAGAGTCCGGAGTTTGTACAGGTGGCAGGCGGATATCATATTTCCGGAAGAAAAATTACACGAAGAGAAGATCTTAAAGAAGCGCTTAGAGAAATGCTTACTCATAAAGGGGCGTTCCTGCTGGAGGTTATGACAGGAAAAAAACATAATGTATTTCCGATGATTCCACAGGGAAAGAGTGTTTCAGAAATTGTATTGAATAATCAACAGTAAAGTAAACAGAAAAATATGAAAAAAGAACATAAAGAGTATACCATAACAGCCTATACAGAGGATTGTTTGGGGCTGATCAGTAGGATCAATGCTATTTTCTCAAGAAGAAGGATTTCCATGGTGAATTTCAATATGGGCCCTGTTGAAACAGAGAATATAAGAAAGTTTGTGATCACCATCAGGGAAACAGAGGAATCTGTTCAGAAGATCACCAGACAAATGGAAAAACAGGTAGATATATTAGAGGTTCATTATCACAGGAATCCATATTTCACAGCAATAGAATATGCTAGTTAAGTAGAAAATTAAAATTATAAATAACAAAATTAAATTATAGAAAATGGCAAAATTAAATTTCGGAGGAGTAGAAGAAAATGTAGTAACAAGAGAAGAATTTCCATTAAAAAAAGCTCAGGAAGTATTAAAAGATGAAGTAGTGGCTGTCATTGGTTACGGAGTACAGGGACCAGGGCAGGCGCTTAATCAGAAAGATAATGGCGTTAATGTAATCGTAGGGCAGAGAAAGAATTCGAAATCCTGGGATAAAGCAGTGGCAGACGGGTTTGTACCGGGTGAAACATTATTTGAAATAGAAGAAGCTTTAGAGAAAGGAACAATTATCTGTTACCTTCTGAGTGATGCTGCACAAATTGAATATTGGCCCAAAGTAAAGCAACATCTTACACCTGGAAAAGCATTGTACTTCTCACATGGCTTTGGAATTACCTTTAGTGAACGTACCGGAATTGTTCCTCCGGCAGATGTAGATGTTTTTCTGGTAGCTCCCAAGGGATCAGGAACTTCATTAAGAAGAATGTTCCTTCAGGACAGAGGTCTGAACAGTAGTTTTGCCGTTTATCAGGACGCCACAGGAAAAGCCAGAGAGAGAGTAACCGCTCTGGGAATTGCGATAGGAAGCGGATATTTATTTGAAACAGATTTTAAAAAAGAAGTATACAGCGATCTTGCCGGAGAAAGAGGAACATTGATGGGAGCAGTACAGGGAATATTTGCGGCACAATACGATGTATTAAGGAAAAACGGTCACAGTCCTTCAGAAGCATTTAATGAAACTGTGGAAGAACTTACCCAATCCCTTATGCCGTTAGTAGCAGAAAACGGAATGGACTGGATGTATGCCAATTGCAGTACAACCGCACAAAGAGGTGCTTTGGATTGGTGGAAGCGTTTCAGAGATGCCACTTCTCCTTTATTTGAGGAATTGTATGATAATGTTGCCGCGGGAAATGAAGCCCAAAGATCAATTGACAGTAACAGCAAGCCTGATTACAGAGAAAAACTGGAGGTTGAATTAACAGAGCTGAGAGAAAGTGAAATGTGGAGGGCAGGAAAAACTGTACGCAGCCTGAGACCGGAGAATAATTAATACATAAAGAAAAATGAGGACGGGAGAAACTGATTTATCCATGTTGGATACTGTTTATAAAGCAGCAGAAAGACTTAAAAATGTGTGTATCAAAACCCCTTTGGCTGTTAATAATAATTTGTCAGGGGCTTATAATGCAAAAATATACTTTAAAAGAGAAGATCTTCAACGGGTAAGATCTTATAAAATTCGAGGTGCTTACAATAAAATGACAACGATGTCCCAGGAAGAGCTTTCCAGAGGAATTGTCTGTGCCAGTGCCGGAAATCACGCTCAGGGGGTTGCTTTTGCATGTCATATGATGAAAGTGAAAGGAACTATTTTTATGCCTTTACCCACTCCCGGACAAAAATTGGAGCAGGTCAGGATGTTTGGTGATGATGATATTGAAATTATCCTGTATGGAGATACCTTTGATGAAGCAAAAGAAGCTGCGATGAGGTTTTGTAATGAACAGGATGGAATATTCATTCATCCCTTTGATGATCCTGCGATTATCGAAGGACAGGCTACAACGGCACTGGAAATTCTGGATCAGGCAGAAGCCCCTATTGATTATCTTTTTGTTCCCATTGGTGGTGGTGGCTTGGCAGCAGGTGTTTGTTCCGTATTTAAGGAACTGTCTCCCCAAACCAAAATTATCGGGGTAGAACCTTCAGCTGCAGCAAGCATGAAAAAAGCCCTTGAAGCCGGAAAACCTGTACACCTTGAAAAAATCAGCCGTTTTGTAGATGGTGCCGCAGTACAGCAGGTAGGTAATCTCACTTTTGAACTGTGCAAAAATACATTGCATGATATGGTGACAGTAGAAGAGGGGCTTGTGTGTGAAACGATCCTTTCCTTATATAACAAAGATGCTATCGTTGCGGAACCGGCAGGTGCCCTTTCTGTGGCTGCATTAGAAAAATATAAAGATCAGATACAGGGTAAAAATGTAGTATGTATTATCAGTGGAAGCAATAATGATATCACCAGAATGGAAGAAATTAAGGAAAAAGCTTTGCTGTATTCCAACTTAAAGCATTATTTTCTTGTGAGGTTTCCTCAGCGTCCCGGAGCTTTGAAAGCCTTTGTTATGGATGTGCTCGGACCTAATGATGATATTACTTTTTTTGAATATACTCAGAAAAATTCAAAAGAAAAGGGGATCGCTGTGGTAGGAATTGCATTAAAACAAAAAGAAGATTTCACTCCACTCATGGACAAGATGAAAAAGCAGGATTTTTTTGTGAACTATCTTAATAACGATCCGTCTTTGATGAATCTGCTGATTTAATTGTTATAAAGATGAGTCTAAAATCTCACCATATTTTTATTAGCCATGAATGCACTAATGATTTTATTCGTGTATTCGTGGCATTAAAACAAGAAAACTCCGGCTCCCTTCAGGGAGCCGGAGTTGGTCATTTTATCTTTCAAGCGTAAAATTCGAAATCACTTTCGGGCGTTCAGTCTCATTAGCTACTTTCCAGGATGTTCTGTACATCCATTCTGTCATTTTATACAGCTTTTTGTAGTTGATGTTTTCAGATTCATCCTGCGGAGTGTGGTATTGGTCGTGCAGTACACTGGTGAAAAACACTGCCGGAATCCCAATTTTAGCATACGGAAGATGATCACTTCTGAAATAAAAATATTCAGCATGATTCGGAGAATCCCAATCTTTTAAATACTTGAACTTTGTACTTTCATTATTGGCATCTTCAGCCATTTTTACAAGCTCTTCAGAGTTTTTGTGAGGGGCGTTTCCTCCTAATAAAGCAGCCTCATTATTATCATTTCTTCCTATCATATCACCGTTCAGTACGGCTACAATTTTCTCTTTCGGAACTACAGGATGGGCAGCATGCCATCTCGAACCTAATAAACCTCTTTCTTCAGCACCATGGAAGACAAACAGAATACTTCTTTTTCCCGGCTGCTTTTTATAAGCTCTTGCCATGGCCAGCATCGCAACACAGGTACTGGCATTGTCATCAGCACCATTATAGATCGTGTCGTTTTTTACAGGATGTCTGATTCCGTCGTGATCCTGATGCCCACTCAGCAGAACATATTCGTTTTTAAGGACAGGGTCTGTCCCTTCAATTTTCCCAATGATATTTACTGAAGGATATTTGTACGTTTCAGTCATCAGGTTAAGAGAAACTTTAGGATTGTTTTTTACCCAGTTGGCATTCTCTCTCTTGATCCAGAGAACAGGGATGTTATTGGTGATTTTCTCTCTTAATCCTTCTACACCATAGCTGCCTCTGGTCATTTGAGGAAGAACCTCCACCCAGCTTTTTTCAGAAATATCATCCGTAATGAAAATGATAGCTTTTGCTCCCAGTTCATTCGCTTTATTGTAATATTTTGTTCTTACAAATCCGGGATATCTTCTTACAAAAAGAGTCATCTCCTTATCAATGTTTTTATCAGAAGCATTGATAGCAAGAACTTTTCCTTTAAGGTTTAGCTTAGAAAGATCTTCAGGTTCTGTATTCCCGGCGTATACAATTTCTGCATCTAACGAAGCATTTACAGGTTCTGCAACAAGGAAATCTTTCCACAATTGTAGCGAGGTATCTCCGATTTTCAGGGTGCTTTGTGGAGTCGTCTGATGTCTGTACATCTCAAAAAACTGGAAAAAAGTACCGTTGTCTCCCGCAGGTTTCATTCCGGTTTCTTTAGCTTTGTCAGCCAGCCACATAGATACTTTCAACTCATCCAGTGTTCCTGCTTCACGACCCCAGAACTGATCGGCGGCCATTTCATACATATCCTTTCTGAGATCCGTTTCTTTAATAGCTGATACCAGCGGTTTTTTGTAGCTCTGGGCGTTTCCGATACTGAAGACAAGAAGCCCCAGTAATGAAAAAAGATAGTTCTTATTCATCAGCTTTTAATTTAAACTGTCAAGTTTGTCAGCAAACTGTTTTGAGAATTCTTTTCTGTCCTCTTCCAGTTTCTCTGCATCAGTAGGTAAAATATAGTTGAAAAGAATCTTGTCCTCGTTGTCTAAAAATATAATTTCTTTTTCATTTCCGTCAATCATCTGTGAGAAAATAACCCACATGGAAGTGTCTTTTAATTTTAATAATTCAAAAAAGGCTTCCGCTTTTATTTCTATTCTTTGCATGTTAATGATATGTGTAATTTATTTTTGCTTAAAATTCCAGGAATTTTAATTTAAACTGAATGGCAAAATTCTGTTTGAATTGTGGAGTAGCATAATAACCTACTCTGTAGAATAATCCCAGGTTGAAGTAGCTGGAGAGGAAGTTATTCCATTCCAATCCTACTTCCTGATACAGGTGATCTAATTCTTTAAACCTGAATTGATGGTATTCCGGGTGTTTCATATCTCCAATCGTTCCGCGAAGTACAAAATCAAAACTGGAAACATTATGTCCGAAACTCTTGAAATACAAAGGCAGTTTGTGCGTGAAATAATACGCGACAAATTTATCATTATAGTATTTCCCCCCCTCCAATGTAGCAAATCCAAGGAATGAAGTAAGGTTAAAATTAAAATCTTTCCCAGGTGATGCCAGTCCGTTCATTGTGAAATTCTTCCAGATGGGAGCTTCTCCCAAAACCACACCTCCGTACAGTCTGAAACCTGTTGTTCCGATGGCGGTCTTGAAATTATGTACAAAAAGCGCATCAAAACGGGAATAATTGAAGCTTCCGCCTGCCATTTTGTAGCTTTGTTCATAGTTAAAATACAACTCCGGATATTTCTGATCGATCAGGGATTTTCCCTGAGGGGTCATAATATTGGTTGAATTAGGTGAATATTTTAAGGTAAACAACGTGTTGAAATTCTTAAAGGAAGCTCCGCCATCCCTGAACTGGTAATCAAATTGAGCTTCTTCAATGTTCCTTCTTACGGCTAAGGCAAGGGTGAGGCCATTCGTTACGTCATTCAGATAAGATAATGATGCTCCTTTGAAGTGGAAATACTTATCATTATTAAGATTATTTCCAAAATTCATCATTCTCATCTTAAAGTTCCAGAGTCTTCTGTAGAACTCACCAGAAGCGGTTACATCATCATAAAAGTCAAATCTGAAAAAGGAATTCTTTTCCAAAGTTGTTTTAATATCTATTCCCATTCCGTATTTCCATCTTCGGTCTTTTACACCATATGCAAAATAATAATCCGGAGAGAAGTAAGGGTTGAAGTTTTCATTGATCTTAGCTTTTAATCCCAATCTGAATCCTTCGTACGAGTTAAAGTTTGCAATTTCATCTACGGCGAAATCTACGACACCTACTCTGATCTGCCCGTTAAGCAGCCCGGAAATGATCTGCGCTTTGCTGTCAATTTTATATTTTTTACCTAAACTGTCGACAGTTTTATAGGTATTATTCTCCCTTTCAGTAAGAGGCTCGGTTCTGTATCGGTCAAGAGAATGCCCGTCAATGCTTTTTACATCGAAAGTATATCCTTTGAAGTCCTTGGCTTTTTCTTCAATGGGAGATTGAAAATCAAAATATTTTGAGGTAAGAAAAGCATAAGTTCCAAAGCTTTTTTTGTCCTTTTTATCTGCATGTTCCTTATCGTCCATGGCCATTTTACCCATTTTAAGTTTGGTCTTTTCATGGGCAAGAAACCATTTGTTGTTGTAGAAAATCCAGGTGCTGGTAATAATTCCGTCATTCTTGTTTTTACTGAAGTTTTCAATTTTTTTGATCCCGTAGGTTTCAGTATCTATGTAGATGGCTCCCGTATATTTTCTTTTTTTGTCAGGATTTTTATAATTAACCTCACGGAAGCGGATCACAAAGTTTTTTCTTCCATCAAGTTCTATGGTATCAGAAAGGAAGTACCTGTAAAGCCCCCTGTTTTCAGGTTTTACCTGTTCAGGGACAATATCCCTGTTGCTTTGCTGAAGGGCAATCATTTCATAGACCGGCTGTTTCAGTCCTGAAATCCTGTTATCAAGAATATTGATCTTTTCACCATATTTTTTAGAGTATAAAAACTCCTGTGCTCTTTCCCAGAGAAAGAGTTTGCTTTTCGCAAATATTTTCCTTGCATTGATGTTATTCAGTGAGTCTTTTTCCCTCTTTTTCTTGAAGAAATTTAAATCGTTGAAATACTGATTAAATTGAGAAAGACTGTCTTCATCAATGTCCAGAGAGATCTTTTCGTACGATTTATAAGCATAGGAGCCTAAGCTTTTAGGAGAATTCTCGTTGAATAGTTTGTTGACCTTTTTCAGGATTTCCAAAGCTCTCGGATCACTTTTATCTTCAATCACTACCATTTCAATATTGGTGGTCTTTGAAGATTTTTTATTTAGAGAAACCTCCATACTGCTTTCTACAGTTGTGGTTTCTTTTTGGAAAGATTCAGCTTCAACCTCAATATTCTGGCAGGCTGTTTTAAACTCCAGGACTCCCAGAGTATTGGTATAGCCAAGAATGGTAGTACCACAGAAAACCTTGGCATTGGAGATTGGCTTTTGAGTGGAGCCGTCAACAACTTTAATTTTCAGCTGTGAATACCCCAGAAAGCATATCAGGAAAAATAATAACTGTAAACCCCTTTTCATGTAAAAAAACTATGTCAAAAATAATGATATTTATTGTGGTAGAAAAGTTTTTAACACAGTATAACATTGATTTAATCTAATATAAGGATGGATGTTTTCCTAAAACAGCTGATTAAAATTCTGACTTCAGATGGTGTTTCTGTATTTTTCGAGAATTTCCAATAAAAAAACTCCCGAATTCTATCTGCTCAGGAGTTTTTATCGTTTTTTGGAGGTTGGATTGTTTACCGATCATCTAAAGCCCTCATAAATTCAATAATATTATTTATTTCAGGTTCGGTCAGTTGCAGCGGAGCATCAGAAAGGGTCTGGTTTTCTACTTTAAATCCAAAACCTTTTCCACCGCCTTTATTATAAAAGTTCATGACTTCTTTCAAAGTTTTATAACCTCCATTGTGCATGTAAGGTGCTGTTTTATTAATGTTTCTGAGGGTAGGAGTTTTGAAAGAATGCTGTAGTGAAGCCACCGTTTCATGAAATTTTCCTCTTCCCAGGTCATTGTCAAATGTTTTATTTTCTCCATTCGTAGCTGTTCCCAACACTTCCTGTTCTGTTTTTTTGAAAGTAGGGGGAACGGTACCATTGAACAAAGGAATGAAATGGCATATTGCACATTGAGCTTTTCCTACAAAAAGATTAAACCCTCGTTTCTGGTTTTCACTCATGGCCGATTTATTTCCCCGCATGTATTCATCAAAATTGGAATTGAATTTTGCTAAAGAACGTATATAACTTGCCAATACATTCTGAAGCTGCCACACCTCAGTTTTTTGTGAATGATAAATCTTTTTAAATGCAGCCTGATAATTTCTATCCTGGTTAATTTTGGCAAGAATAACATTTAAATCACCGTGCATTTCTTCTTTATTAGAGATAACATCTGAGCTTTGCCCTTCCAGATCATCTTTCCTCATATCCCAAAACTGACCATGCTGAAATCCGGCATAGTTGAGAGAAGGAGCATTCCTTGCAAGTTCTGAATTTTCAAGTGACATAGATTTCGCAAGGCCATCAGTAAATGCTTTTTCAGCAATGTGACAGGTTGCACAGCTGCGGTTGTTGTTATTTGATAAAATAGGGTCATTAAAAAGCTGATGTCCGAGAGTTGCTTTTTCTTCGGAAAAAGCATATTCTTTTCCTGGAGTGAAAGCATTAGGGTTGAAGGCATTTTTAGAGAAAAAAGTAGCTGCATTTTTGTTTAAGGCAGTCGTAACTTCTACATCAGGGATTTTTTCCTGATTTTTAAAATCAAGCATCAGATCGGTGATTTTATTGAGATGATCCGGTATAAAACTTATGTAATCGAATGTATTTTTGTCTGTATTTTTTTTCAGGACTTCAGTGGCAGCATTGATTTCCGTTATAATACTTTTTAGAGCTTTGTTTTTTGATCTGTCAGTTGATATCTGCTCCAAGGTTTCTTTAATACCTTCCAGGGAAGAAGGAATTTCCTTTAAAAATACTCCGGAAATGGGGGTGTCAAAACCTGAAATTCCCAGACTGGAAATTCTGAAAGCTTCCTGTCTCAGAGCATCAAAAACCTGATCTTTGCTGACGGTGATAACCTGGAAATTGGTTTTTATGGTATTGCTTTTATTGATGAGTTTGCTGAGCATCCTGTTTATCTCATCTTTATTTTCTTTCTGATACGGATACAGCATTTCTTCCAGAACCTGCAGTCCTTCAGGTTCTATTTCTGTGTGTTCATCCATTTCTATTTCAGGAAGCGCCGGCCCGTTAATAAATCTGGCAGAGTGGGGAAGAAAGTATTCTATGGCCCATTCCATTTTTTTGTAGGTCTTTCTGATACTCTCAAACTTCTTCTGGAGAAGTTTTTCATCAGAGTCTTTGGAAACCAGGGTCTTGAGTTCATTGATCTGTTTTTCAAAATCAGTATTGATGGTGGTGATTCTGTTTTTTACAGAACCCAGATCTTCATATACCGGCTGCTGCTTTTCTCTTTTACAATATGAAAGGACAAAAAGAGCTGTTGCGGAATATAAAAGAAGAAGTATCGGATATTTTGAAAGTTTCTTCATAAGTATGAAAAAGTATCAACAGAGATCTTCTGTTGATACTTGGATTAATAGGAGTAATTAAAACTATTTTTCTACGTTTCTGATAATTACAATTTGTCCACCTTCTTTGTTGGTGTTGATTGCAGAACCGTCAGGATTTTTAAATTTATCCAGCTGCCATGTGTGAGAGTGGATATTAACGGCAAATGTATTAGGAACCCCGATGATATCAGAAATATCAACCATTGCTCCATATTCCCAGGAACCGAATTTCTGAAGATCTCCGGATTGGTTGTATGCCGTGTTCCATGCAGCATTACCTCTGTTATGTTTCATATTCAGCCATGGCTTATATTGCTTTGTTGCAATATTCAATTGCCAGATATGAGAATCATGATTTGCAGCCTTGTAATATGAATCTCCATCTTCCTGGATGTAAACATAGTTTTCAGTTACACATAAATTATCAGGATTGATAAGGTTATTTCCTGGGTTAGAATCTCCCTCTGCAACTACTTCTAATTTTCCTGTCAGCATATTGCTGGAGTTAAGCACAAGTTTGTAAACTCTTCCCCACATCGTTAATCCAGGTTTTGGACTTACCCCATCAGAAGATTCTCCGGTAGCGGTAAAGTAGATTTCTCTTCCTTTTCCTGCTCCTTTTCTGTAGTCCACATCTTCAACCCTTGAAAAACGGATCGCATTATTATCAATGTTTTTCTGGTTAATCTGAGCTCCGGTAAGGTTTTTAGCGTTAGGAATCTCAACAAACTCTACGTCGTAGTTGTTTCCTTTCGTCATATCCGTTTCAGTATAATTATTGTTGGTTCTTTTAAGAGCATACAGTTTACCGTTATCCAGATCTCCCTGAGTATTGGCAACATACATGATCAGCTGTCCTGCAGACTGGTGAGAAGAAGAATAAGACTGGTCTTCGCCAATCAGAATATAAGATTTTCCATTGGAAACATCCTTAGGAAGTGGAACGGCATTTTCCATAGAAGCTTTTCCTAAAGCCGGTTTTACTCTGGTTTTATCCGATGCCTGAGATGCTGGTGCCAATGGATTCAGAGCATGAACCATACTTTCTTCACCAGATTCTCCGGCAGTAAGGAATGCACTGAAGCCATGAATTTCAGGGGTCGCTAGGGTCGCAGAACATAATCTTGTCATTCCTCCGGATCCATTTAAAATATATTCTCCTTTTACAGGTCTGAAAGTTTTATCCAGATATACTCTTGATACAGACTGCTTGATCTCATGGTTGGTAATCATCAGGTAACCGTCTGAGTTAGGATCTTTCATGATTCCCATTCCGTCAGGCTGTCCTCCGAAAACAAAATCAGGAGAACCTGAAAGAACATCAGAACTGGAAATAAGTGTAGTAATATTTAAGTTTTCAAAACCCGTCATCCCATAAACAAAAGCGGACTCTTTAGAAAAATTTTCAATCTTGACCTTGTCATTGACAGGGTTGTTTTGATCCCCGTTATTATCATCATTACAGCCTTGAAAAACAAGTGCTGCAAAGACTAGGGCTCCAATAGTTTTATTAATTTTCATAATTGATTTTTTTGAATTTCGATTATGACAAAACTAAGTACATAGTGTTAATTAGATTTTACGGGGAGAAAACAATTAGTTTAAGATTAGGTGAGAGTTTGTTAAGGAATGGTCAATAATTAGAACGGTTATAAATAATTTATCACCTGTTGTAGAAGAATCAAAATTTCCACTGTCATCACCTTGGGTTTCCTTAGCGAGATCCTTTACCTTAGATTTGAAATAAAATTGTTTTCTTAATAGATAATTATTTATTTTTAGTGAAATTTTAATTTGGAGTGACACATTGTGTAAAACCAAATGTTATGTGCTATTTAACCACTTAGTCAGAACGATAAACTATAACCATGAAATACTTAACCATTATTTTATTTTTGACCCTACTTGGGTGTAAAAGTATTCAGCAAGTCAATAAACAAAATGTTGAAAAAGCAATTACAAAAAATGCCCTTCAGTTATTAGAAGATAAAAGATTTCATTCTGTTTCTATTGCAGTGTTGAAAGATGGTAAATCTACAATTAAACATTTTGGTGAATTAACCATTGGAAAAGGAAATAAACCTAACGATTCCACGCTGTATGAATTAGCTTCCGTCACTAAAACTTTTACAGGATATGTAGCCGCTAAGGCTGTCCTTGATAAAAAAATAAATATGGAGGATGATATTAGAACCTATCTTAACGGATCTTATCCTAATTTAGAGTTTAAAGGTGAACCTATAAGAATCAAACATCTCATCACCCATACAAGTGGATTTCCTAATCTTCCTATAAAAAGCGAAAATAAAGAGGCCTTTTTTGAAGGATTAAAATTAATCAAAATTGAAACAAAACCTGGAGATGTATATTTCTATTCAAACACAGCTCCTGAGGTGACAGCGTATATTCTTGAGAAAGTGTATCAAAAACCTTTTGAGGAACTGGTTGCTGAATTGGTTTTGAAACCCAATAAAATGAACCAAACCAAGTTTACACTCAATGAAAATGACAGGACGAGATTGGTAAAAGGCTATAACGATAAAAACGAGTTAATGCCCAATTTCAATAGAACTTTATGGGGAGGAATTTCAGGATTACATTCTACGACTCCGGACTTAGTGAAATATATGAAACTGCAACTTGACCAGTCAAATCCTATTGTAAGGGAATCTCATAAAAAATTATATAAAGAAGGATCTGATTTTTGGGAAGGCTATCATTGGTACATCATAGAAGATAATAATAGATTAATGTACAGACATCATGGTGGCATATACGGAATGCAGAATTGGTTTGTGATTTATCCTAAACAGAATATTGGGATATCCATATTGACAAACACAAGCTTTAACGAAACAGGAGAGATTTTAGAAAAAGTAGTTGATAGCTTGTATGATGACATCAATGTAAACTAAAAATAAGGAGCCTAAATCAAACACAAATAATCCCTTTCAATTTTTGAAAGGGATTATTGTTTAAATAAATCAGGATAATGAAATCCTTAAGAAACCGCAAAGCGGTACTATTTTGATAAGAATGAATTAAATATTCAAAGCTTTCTGATAAGCATTTTCCAATCCATCAAGGTTTTTACCTCCAGCTGTTGCGAAGCCAGGATTTCCACCTCCACCACCTTGGATTTCTTTCGCAAGATCTTTTACAATAGCTCCTGCCTGATAATCTGCTGCCAGATCATCAGAAACTCCTACCGTGATCATTGGTTTACCATCCGCATCAGAAAGAATGATCGTTACCGAAGTTGGAATCTCTTTTTTCAACTGGAATACGATATCTTTAACAGAACCGGCATCCAAAGAAGTCTTTTTCACTAATAACTGCTTGTTCCCTTTCTGCTCATAGGCATTTTTCCAATCACCGATTTCTCTTTTTGCTTTTTCCTTTTTAAAAGCTTCTACTTCAGCTTTTAATGAAGTGTTTTCCTCGATTAATTTTTCGATAGATCTTACAACATCTTTAGACTTCAGTAATTGAGAAAGCTCAATAATCTGTTTTTCGAGACTCTTGAAATATTCTTCTGATTTGTCTCCTGAAATGGCTTCAATTCTTCTGATCCCTGCTGCTGCAGAACCTTCAGAAGTAATTTTGAAGTGACCGATTTCGCTGGTATTTTTTACGTGAGTCCCACCGCAAAGTTCCTTAGAACTTCCGAATTGGATCATTCTCACACTGTCACCATATTTTTCGCCAAACAAAGCCATTGCTCCTTTTTCCAAAGCTTCCTTAATCGGGATGCTCCTGAATTCCTGTAATGCAATACTTTCTTTGATTTTGTGGTTTACTTTTTCTTCAATTAAAGCGATTTCTTCCTCAGTCATCTTATTAAAGTGAGAGAAGTCGAAACGCAGATAATCAGGACCTACGTAAGAACCTTTTTGCTCTACATGAGTTCCCAGAACATCTCTTAATGCCTCATGTAAAAGGTGAGTTACAGAGTGGTTACCCTGAGAGTTCTTTCTATCTGTTGCATTTACTTTGGCGTAGAAAACAGCACCTGCATCTTTTGGAAGACCGTTGATTAAAGAAACGATCAGACCATTTTCTTTTTTAGTTTCCAGTACTTCGAAGCTTTCAGTTGCGTTCTCTAGAACACCTTTATCTCCAACCTGTCCACCTCCTTCAGGATAGAATGGAGAGCTGCTTAATACCACCTGATAAAATTCTCCGTCCTTATTTTCTACCTTTCTGTATCTTGTTATATATGTTTCAGATTCAATCTGGTCATAACCAACAAAATTTTCATCTCTTTCTTCTAAAGTAACCCAGTCATACACTTTCTGAGCAGAATCCGCTTTTGAACGAAGCTTTTGTTTCTCCATTTCAGCTTCGAATCCTTTTTCATCAATGGTTAATCCTTTTTCTTCAGCAATAATTCTTGTTAAGTCATCAGGGAAACCATACGTGTCATACAGGACAAAAACCTCTTCGCTTGGTAATACTTTTAAATTATCAGCAATAGTTTGTTGAACTAATTTATCAACTCTGATCAGACCGTTTTCAATAGTTTTTAAGAATGAATCCTCTTCACTTTTGATGACTTCTGTTACCAAAGTTCCTTGTTTTTCAAGCTCAGGGAAGAAAGCTCCCATTTGTTCCTGAAGAACAGCAACCAATTTGTAAAGGAAAGGTTCTTTCATATCTAAGAATCGATAAGAATAAGAAATTCCTCTTCTCAAAATTCTTCTGATAACGTAACCCGCTCCTCCGTTTGAAGGCAATTGTCCGTCTGCAATCGCAAAAGAGACAGCTCTGATGTGATCAACAATTACACGAATTGCAATATCTTTTTCATCTTCTAAAATTCCGGTATATTTTTTCCCTGAAAGTTCTTCAACCTTCGCAATGAGCGGAGTGAAAACATCAGTGTCATAGTTGGAAGATTTCCCTTGAAGCGCCATACAAAGACGCTCAAAGCCCATTCCTGTATCTACATGTTGAGCCGGTAATTTTTCCAGAGAACCATCTGCTTTTCTGTTAAATTCCATGAAAACGAGATTCCAGACTTCCACCACTTGAGGGTGATCGTTGTTCACCAGTTCCAAACCAGAAACTTTAGCTTTTTCTTCCGGAGTTCTTAAATCGATATGGATTTCTGAACAAGGTCCACAAGGTCCGCTTGCGCCCATTTCCCAGAAGTTGTCTTTCTTATTTCCGTTAATGATTCTATCCTCAGCAATATGAGATTTCCAGAAATCATAAGCATCTTGGTCTCTGTTAAGGTTTTCAGATTGATCACCTTCGAAAATCGTTACATATAAATTATCTTTTGGTATTCCGTATACTTCAGTCAGTAATTCCCAGGCAAAAGCAATAGCCTCCTTTTTGAAGTAATCCCCGAAAGACCAGTTCCCCAACATTTCAAACATGGTATGGTGGTAAGTATCTCTACCTACATCATCCAAATCATTATGTTTTCCTGAAACTCTTAAACACTTCTGTGTATCGGCAATTCTTGGGGCCGTAGGGGTTTTGTAGCCAAGGAAAAAATCCTTGAACTGCGTCATTCCTGAGTTGGAAAACATAAGGGTAGGGTCGTCTTTCAGCACAATAGGAGCTGAAGGAACGATAAGGTGCTCCTTACTTTTAAAATAGTCTAAAAATTTTTGACGTATCTCTTGTGATGTCATAGTATTGCTTTTGCTTTTTTTAATATCAAATTTTGATAAGATGCAAATTTAAGATTTTTAGGTGATTTAATATCCAATATTTCATATTTTCAAGGATGTTTTATCAAATGCCGGACATAATAATTATTCGTGATTAGAAATATATACTTATATAGGCTCCTAAGTTTTTATTAAATGACCAGATGTAAATATTTTTGAATGATATCCTGCGTTATTTTTTACCACGGATGCACGAATAACCTTATTCTATGTATCTGTGTTGTAAAAATCAAACTATTATTTAAATCACATAGATTTTGCATAGAATTTATACATAATTAAAATTATCCGTGCATTCGTGGCTACTCTAAAAACAGTGTAAAATTTTATCGTAGATAAAATCCTTGCGCCTTAAAAACAGACTCATTATCTAAAATCATCGCGACCTAGCGTTTTCCAACAAAAAATATTCATTCCAAGAATATTTTGTTCATTTCCATTTAACTTATTACCTTCGTTAAGATCTGAAGTAAGATAAAAACAACCCACAATGATGAAAAACGAAATTCTGAAAAGCTGGATAGAACAATATTCCGGACCACTTTTGAAGAAGGCCTTGTATATGCTTTCCAATAAAGAAGATGCTCAGGATATCGTTCAGGATGTTTTTATTGCTGCCTTTTCCAATTATGATTCCTTTGAAGGGAAGAGCCAGCCACTCACTTGGCTGATGGCTATTCTCCAGAGAAAAATTGCTGATTTTTACCGAAAAAAATACAAATCGGAACCCAATGTAAAGCTGGATCATTTTTTTGATGAAACAGGATCCTGGAAAAATAATGATGTATTAAACGACTGGAATGTTTCAACAGAATCTGAACTTCTGGACAACCAGGAATTTAATAAAACGCTTGAAGAATGTATTGAAGAATTACCTGCCAGATGGAAAATTCTACTAAAAATGTATTACATTGAAGAAAAAAAAGCACCCGATGTAAGTCAGGAATTGAATGTTTCTACGACTAACCTTTGGAAGATCCTTCAGAGAAGCCGGATGCAACTGAGAGAATGCCTGGAGTTGAATTGGTTTTCAAGATTATAGAGATGATAAAAAAAATCCTACATATATTGTTTTTACCATGCAGTGAAGCCACTTTACTGATGGAAAAACGTAGTGCCCAAACAATTTCTGCCAAAGAAAACAGGAGACTGAGCATTCATATATTCGTCTGTAAATGGTGTAAAGTTTATAATGAAAAGCTGAAATTATTAGATAAGATTTTTAAAAAGACTCTTGCCGAAAAAGAAGCAGAAATAAATGAATCTGAAATTCAGGATTTTAAAAATAAAATGATTGAAAAACTAAATTTCTAAGAAAATTTTGTCAGGATTTTGAAATAGCACCGACTATACTTTTGAAAAACAATAAAAGTATTCATTCAAAATCTAAAAAAATGACAGGAACAGGACAAGATTCAGGCAACAATCAATCAGCGTACACTCTCGGATATTATATTTCGCTTTTCGGTGCGGCACTCATCTTACTTTGGATAGGGGTTTTCAAATTTACTCCAACAGAAGCTTCAGCGATAAAACCTTTGGTGGAAAACCATTTCTTAACTTTTTTCGTATATAAGATTATAAGCGTCCAGACAGTGTCAAATCTTATCGGAGTGATAGAAATTATCATTGCTTTATTACTGATATTTAGTGCGAAATTTGCTGTATTAAAAAAGTACGCAGGAATAGGTATGATTGCTACTTTTTTGGTGACGTTAAGCTATTTGTTTACGACTCCGGGAATGTGGAAAATAGTGGATGGAGTTCCTGTTACAGATTTTTTTATACTGAAGGATCTGATGCTTTTAGGATTTGGATTCATGATCTTACAAAAAAATAAATAATGAACAAAAAGCTAAATATGAAAAATATATTAATCGTACTCGGCATTATTCTGGGTATCGCAGTTTTTGCTGCCGGAAGTGGGCTTTTTAAAAAGAATAAGCCCGTTGAAACAAACGTAAAAAAAGAAAAACAGGAAATTATGGATAATAAGAATGTCAGGGAAATTTATTTTGCAGGCGGATGTTTCTGGGGAACAGAGCATTTCTTTCAGCAGATTCGTGGAGTGGTAGGGACAGAGGTTGGCTATGCTAACGGTAAAACTCAAAACCCTACTTATGAAGAAGTGGTAAGCCATACAACCGGATTTGCGGAAACAGTAAAAGTAAAGTATGATCCTGAGCAGGTAGATTTGAAACTGTTGATTGATCTGTATTTTAAAACCATTGATCCTACAAGCCTTAATCAACAGGGAAATGACAGAGGAGACCAATACAGAACGGGAATTTATTTTACAGACAAAGCTGATGAAACTTTGGTAAAAGCCGAAGTTCAGAAATTAGCAAAAGGATACAACAAACCAGTTGTGGTGGAAACTGTTCCTTTAAAAAATTTCTATAAAGCTGAAGATTATCATCAGGATTATCTGGATAAAAACCCAGGCGGTTACTGTCATATTGAACCGGGACTTTTTGAAATGGCTAAAAAAGCAAATCCACTTCCCAAAGCAACCTCTTATCAAAAACAGGATAAAAAGGTTTTAAAAGACAAATTAACAGCAGAACAATACAGTGTAACTCAGGAAAACGGTACAGAAAGACCTTTCCAAAATGAATACTGGAATGAGACCCGTGAAGGAATTTATGTAGACATTACCACAGGGGAACCATTATTTGTTTCAACAGATAAATTTGAATCAGGATGTGGCTGGCCAAGCTTCTCAAAACCAATTACCAAAAGTCTGATTGATGAAAAAATGGATCGTACGAACGGAATGACAAGGGTAGAGGTAAGAAGTAAAACCGGTGATGCTCATTTGGGACACGTCTTCAATGACGGACCGGAGGATAAAGGAGGACTTCGGTACTGTATCAACAGTGCTTCCCTGAAGTTCATTCCCAAAGCTGAAATGGAAACAAAAGGATACGGAAAATATCTTCCGTTGTTAGATAAAAAGTAATGTGAAAGGAAGGCTGCTATTTGGCAGCCTTTTATCTTAAGTTGTATCCAGGGATTGATACCTTTAATATACTTCCCTAATATTATTCTTTTTTATGAAACTGAAGGTTTTCTTTAATACTTAGCATAGATATATTTAAAAAAAGCATAAAGCCAAAAATCATATAAAAAGACTGTTTCGGAAGTTCTGCGAAAGATTTTAATCTGTCAAAACCTTTGTATTGAGTTTCTTCTTTGTAATGAATGGTAGCAGCTTGGGTACCACAAGGAAAATAATGGTCTTTTTCTATTTTATTAGGATCTTTATAGGAATGAATAGCAAACACATGACCAGTCTTTTCCATATCAACAGTGTAAGACTCTTGCTTGGAAATCAACATGACATTAATCAGAGTTATAAAGTCCTGATAGCTATTTTCGTCATTAATTATAAATTCAATTCCTGTTTCTTTCTCATTCTTTGTCTGTATCTTTTTCAGTTCAGAAATATAATATTCCTGATTCTGTAAAGCAGTATTAGGAGATACGGTAATCTTTTTATAATTCCAGTTTCTCACAAATTCAAAAGTATATTGTATAGGAATTTTGGGCGTGATTTTGCCAGGTATTCCCAAATCTATAGCAGTATATTGAGGATGAACCCTTTGATTTCCATAATACCAGAATAAAAGGGGTATCAGTATAGCACTGATTAAACCTGGCACGTAATATATTTTTTTCATTTCCTTCGTTTCGATAAAATTATAAAATAATGTCACAATGAAAAAGCAAATGATCAAAGAACTTCAATATTTAACAGCGTTGAAGGAAAAGGATAGGTGGATTGATAATAATTAGATTAAAATGGTATTAAATTCAGACACTTTCATAGGTGTTTTTAATATTAAAATATTAAATTTGATAGAACTAATAGGGAATTATGAAGCTAATTGAACTCGCCGCAGAACTGAATGTCTCTGCAGAAGCCATCAAACAGTTTATACAGGATTTTGATCTTGAATTGGTAGACTGTATCAGTACAAATTTTGAAGTAAAGGAGGACTTTGAAAAATTTGCCCGCGAAAATTTAGATTTTTTGAGATTATATGAAAAGGACCTGGACAAAAGTAAAACGCTGGAGCAGATTGCTGAAGTGATCAATCAGCCTAAAGATAAGGTTGAAAAAGCGATAAAAGAAAATAATCTTAATATTTTTGATAATGGCTTTTTCAAATCTTCCATTTCCAGCTATGGGATTGATAACAAGTTGGGGGGGAATTACCAGTTTGTGTATGATTATTTCGGACATAAAACAAGTCTTCAGCAGAGAGATTTTATAGGGTACAGAGATCTGTTTTTCTATACATCAGCAGTGCTTGAACCGTTTTTAAATCCACAGCAGATCAAAGACTGGGGAATCAATAAGCCGGCAGGAATTATTTTGTACGGACCTCCCGGAAGCGGTAAGATTTTCTGGGCCAATAAAATTGCTGAAATCATAGGATATCAGTTTAAAGAAGTTAAAAAGCACTATCTGGGAACTTCATTGGTTGACGGAAATCAGATCAATTTCAGTGATTTTCTTCTTAGTATGATGAAGGAAAATAAAATGCTCCTTTTCCTTGATGATTTTGATGAAATTATGATGCAAAGGAAAGCAGATAATGATATTGCGTCCTGTAATCTTGAAGCGCAGGAACTGATTCTTCATTATATCGGAAAATTTGAAAAAGAAGGCGTATTAATGGTAGGTTCAGCCAATTCAGTTTCAGAAATTGATGAAGAAATTTTAGCACCCGGAAGGTTTGATGTTATGATTCCTATATTTCCGCCTAATGCATCAGAACGTTCTGAAATTATTTTATATGCGATGACCAGAGGGCTTGAAGAAGATTCGTTACTCTATAAAATTCTTAAAAATAATAAAGCAGATAAAGTACCTTTCTGGCATGATGTTTCTTCAAGTATGAAAGTTTTTAGCAATACCATGCTGATTGATTTTACCCAAAGTCTGAAGAAACGGATCAAAAACCTTTATCAAAGGACCCGAAATGAAAAACTTAAAATTGATCAGAACCTGATCAATGGAGCCTTACGGGATGCTGCTGCAAAACTTACAGAAGAATATCTTGATCAGATAGCCCGGTTTTTAGCAGATGTTATCATCAATAATTTTGACGAATTCCAGTTTAGAATCCAGACTTTAAGAAAGGAGCTTGAAACTTATAAAGTGGTTGAAGAACCCAGACGTGAGATTGGTTTTCATCACAACGGCGAGAAGGAAGAGTAGTTGAATCCCGGTTACAAGATGAGAATCAAAGTTTAAGATTATGACATTTCAATGGCCCCGATCTAAAAACTAAGGTAAGGCTTTAAATACCTCTCCGAGCATCAGCCTATCATTTCTCCGTCTATCATCTATTCGTTTTCATCCATTTCATAAATTACTCATCACTAATTACCCATTACTCATGATCAGCATCTGGGAACAGGAAACCTTCTACCGTAAAAGAGATATTGTCATTATTGGAGCTGGATTCTCCGGACTTTGGACTGCGATTTCCATGAAAGAAAAATCTCCCGAAAAATCTGTATTAATTATTGAAAGAAATGCTGTTCCATTAGGCGCTTCAACACGGAATGCCGGTTTTGCCTGCTTTGGAAGCCTTACAGAAATCATTGCCGATGCTCAGAAAATGGGCTGGGACAAAACATTGGATCTTGTTACAATGAGGTTTGAAGGGCTTCAGAAGATCAGACAGTATTTTAAAAGTGATGAAATAGACTTTGAACTCAGCGGAGGGTACGAAATTTTGAATAATGATGAACCTTTACTCCATATAAACGAAGTTAATGAAAGACTGCGATCAATAACAGGGCTTCAGGAAACTTACTCTTTGAATCAGAATAAAATAAAAGAATTTGGATTGGGTAAATCCCAGTTTTTGATTGAAAACCCATGTGAGGGAAGTCTGCATTCCGGAAAGTTACTACAGAAGCTTTTGGAAAAATGCTATGAATTGAAAGTTGAGTTTTTGTTTGGAACTGAAGTTAAAAATATTGAGGAAACTTCGGATGAAGTAAATGTTGATCTTTCAGAAAATCTCACTGTAAAAGCAGATCAGTTAATTTATTGTACCAATGCATTTAGTTCAAAGTTTTTGGAGAAAGAAAATATCATTCCTGCAAGAGGCCAGATTCTCCTTACTGAACCTATACAAAATTTAAAATTAAAGGGTACTTTTCATTATGATGAAGGGTTTTATTATTTCAGAAACTTAGGAAACCGCATATTGTTGGGTGGCGGAAGAAATCAGGATTTTAAGACGGAAGAAACAACAGCTTTTGAAACCACAGAATTCCTTCAAAACCATCTGGAAAACTTTTTAAAAGAAGTAATTCTTCCTAATCAGGAATTCAAGATTGCTCTTCGCTGGTCAGGAATTATGGCTATGGGGAATGAAAAAACACCTATTGTGAAGCAGATTTCAGACAGACAGTTTTGTGCAGTAAGACTTTCCGGAATGGGAGTGGCATTGGCTCCGAAAATTGGGGAGATTGTGAGAGAAATGATAAGGTAGAGAGCATAAATAATAGACGAAGAGGTAATAAATGTGGAGACGATGATTAGGAGATGGAAAAGAAATTTAAGAGAAGTGATTTTAGAATATTGAAGAATACAACCTTAAACTATAAACATCAAACCTTAAACCTTGAACTCTTAGTTTTCCACTCTGAAAGAAATCCCTTATTTTTGCAAAAAAGAAAGAATCGTGATTAACAACGACCAGATAAAAGAAGTTCAATCCAGAATTGAAGAATTACACAAATACCTTCAGATTGAAAAAAAGAAGATCGAAATTGCCAATGATGATGAAAAAACATCAGCTCCTGAGTTTTGGGATAACCCTAAAACAGCAGAAGCTTTCCTGAAGCAGCTTCGTTCCAAGAAAAAATGGGTAGAAGGCTATGATGAGATTCATACCCAGTTTGAAGATCTTCAGGTACTGGCTGATTTCGCTAAAGAAGATCCTGATTCAGAAAAAGAGCTGGATGAAACGTTTCCACAATTGGTGGAAAAAATTGAAGACCTGGAATTCAAAAATATGCTTTCCAATGAAGGTGATGAGCTTTCTGCTGTTCTTCAGATCACTGCCGGAGCCGGAGGAACAGAAAGTTGTGACTGGGCATCCATGCTGATGAGAATGTATACCATGTGGTCAGAAAAACAAGGGTACAAGATCCGTGAACTGAACTTTCAGGCAGGAGATGTAGCCGGAGTAAAGACCGTTACCCTTGAAATAGAAGGGGAATTTGCCTTCGGATATTTAAGAGGAGAAAACGGTGTTCACAGATTGGTAAGAATTTCACCTTTTGATTCCAATGCAAAACGTCATACCAGTTTTGTTTCCGTATATGTTTATCCTTTAGTAGATGATACCATTGAAATTAATATCAACCCTGCTGATATCTCCTTTGAAACGATGAGGTCTTCCGGAGCCGGAGGTCAGAACGTAAACAAGGTGGAAACAGCTGTACGTCTTCGTCACGCCCCAACAGGAATTATCATTGAAAATTCAGAATCCCGTTCCCAGCTTCAGAATAAAGAAAAAGCAATGCAGCTTTTACGTTCCAGATTATATGAGATGGAGTTGGAAGAGCGTATGAAGGCAAGAAACGAGATTGAAGCTAACAAAATGAAAATCGAATGGGGAAGCCAGATCAGAAATTATGTGATGCATCCTTACAAATTGGTAAAAGATGTACGCTCAGGCCATGAAACATCAGATGTGGACGCGGTAATGAACGGAAATCTTACCCCTTTCCTTAAAGCTTTCCTGATGGCCGATGGGACCGCAGTTTCCGATGATGATCTTGACCTATAAATATCATGTGAAATTTTAGTTAAAATCTTATAATTAATTTTTGTTTCAGATATTTTAGACCTATTTTTGTTGTTCATCGATATATATGGAAGATTTCAATAGCTGGAAGGATTTATTAAACCCGGAGTTTTATATTAAAATGGGAGGGTTTTGGCTTATTTTATTTATTGTTTTTGCTGAAACAGGTCTTTTTGTAGGATTTTTTCTACCTGGAGACTCATTACTGTTCGTTTCAGGAATTTACGCAGTTGAAATCATCAAAGAGACCTTTGGTTCTACAGGAAGTGATTTCTTAGATACAACAATTCTTGCCTCCGGAGTGGCACTTTCTGCTATTATAGGAAATGAAGTAGGATACTACTTTGGAAGAAAAGCCGGACCTGCTTTGTACAAAAGGCCGGATTCAATGCTGTTTAAGAAGAAATATCTTTATCAGGCACATGATTTCTTTGAGAAACACGGAGCACTGGCCATTATTATGGCAAGATTCTTACCGGTTGTGAGAACCTTTACCCCGATTGTTGCAGGAATTGTAAAAATGGATAAAAAAGAATTCTTAAGAGATAATATCATAGGAGCTGTTCTATGGTCATTTATTTTGATCTTCGCAGGACACTATCTTGATAAGCTTTTCATGGAGCAGTTTGGTATCAATCTGAAAGAAAAATTAGAATATATCATCATTGTGATTGTATTGGTAACAACACTTCCGGTGATTATCAAATTCATGTTCGGAAAGAAAGAAGACTTCTCTAAATACGAAAACAAAGACTTTGAATAGAATTCAGACCTATTAAAAATATAAAGGCTACCTCACTTTGAGATAGCCTTTTTCATTAGCCACGAATATACGAATCCTTGTATTGGTACATTTGTGGCTATAAAATTTATAAGTATACCTTCGTTTATTATGTTGGCTTAATAGATTATTTTTTGATCCAATCCAGAATATTGGGGTAAATAATACTGTCTCTTTTTCTTTTGCTGAAAAATCTTGGCACATGACCTGTCCTTTCCATAAAGATAAATTTGTGGGGTACATTCAACCGGGTTAATGCAGAATCCATAGAAATTCCCTGATGCTGGTTGACCAGGAAGTCATGATTTCCCTGGAATAATAGAGTGGGAACAGGGGTAATATTGGCAATAGGACTGGCTTGCTTAAAAGCTTCAGAGATATTTTTACGGTCAAACTTTGTTCCCACTACCTTTTGAATAGTAGGTGAGGTATATTTAGAATAAAAGGAATTCAGGTATTCAGGACTGTAAAAATCTGTAGGACCACTTAAAGAAATAATCTTTTTGATCTGATCCGGATGCTGATAGCCGTACAGCAAAGCAAGATGTCCACCTGCACTTTCACCAAGAATAACATAGTTGTTAGGTTGCAGTTCCGCTTTTTCCGTTAGAGAATTGAACTTTTCAACGACTAGGCTAATATCTTCAAGTTGCTGCTTATAAGTGATCTTTTTCTTTTGAGAAACCAATCGGTAGTTCATGTTGATGCTTGGGATCTTATTCTGGAAAAGCATTTTCTGGATCTGGATCATGTGTTCCTTTTTCCCCAGCGTCCAGGCTCCACCATGTACAATAAGCACGACAGGAGAATCTACAGCATAATCTTTAGGAAGAAAAACATCCATTTTCTGTCTTTTATGCTCTCCATATTTTAAGTTATAGATCTTCTGCTGGCCACCAGGACCTACCCAAACTCTGAATTTCGTATTACAGGACTGCAGCAGGAAACTGACGCATCCCATAACGAAAAAATGGTACCTGAGAATGAGCTTTTTCATAGATTAAATGTACAGAAAAAGAAGGTGCAAAGCTAGTGAAATTATATGATTTGTATCCTTTTTTGTTTTGTTATTCAGTCAGTTGGATAGCTTCTTTTTTATTAAAGAATATTTTTTAGAATCATTCTTTATGCAAAGTATTTGCATAATTATAAAGAGATCGGTTATACCGGGGTAAATGTTGGGAAATTGCTTTTAAGGTTAGTGATAATGCCTCATTATATTCCCCTGCTGAAGAAAGGGAAAGAGCTAGAAAAGAATCCACAGCATCATTAAGTTCATCAGAGTAGTTTGCTTTTTCTTCTCTCAAAATATGAATGCTTTCTTCTGTTTTTCCATTATTTCTCAATGTGCTTGCCAGTTGAATCCTTGCTCTTCTCCTTCGTAAGCCGGATAGCCCCAGATCTAATGCGCTTCTATATAAGGGCTCTGCTTCCTTTTCATGTCCGGTTGAGTCAAAAGCACAGGCCATTTCAAAATCTGCAATAGCTTGCGAATCCACAAGGAGAGCTATATGATTTTTAAGTTGTAGAATAAATTCTTCGTTGTTTATTGTTCCAAGCTTCTGCCAGATACCTTGTAATTGAGATTCCCAGTTTTCATCCATTGTATAGATTTTAAACAAAGATATAAATTATTGAAAGGGGAGTTTATTTGTGATTCTCATCATTCTTAAAATTATTGTCATATTATGAATCAGAAAATGGAATTAAATATTTATTTTTGCTGAACTTAACAAAGATTAAAAAATTATTAAAATATGGCATCAGGCTTTTTTGCAATTTTAGATGATATTGCAGCATTGATGGATGATGTAGCAGTTACCAGTAAAATAGCTACACAGAAAACAGCAGGAATTTTGGGAGATGACCTGGCTGTAAATGCAGAAAAAGCCACTGGCTTTCTTTCTTCCAGAGAAATTCCGGTTCTATGGGCTATCACCAAAGGATCATTTATCAATAAACTGATTATTCTTCCTATCGTTTTTTTACTCAATTGGTTATATGCTCCGGCTATTAATTATGTGTTGATCCTTGGAGGATTCTATCTGGCCTTTGAAGGAGTTGAAAAAATAATAGAATTTCTTTTTCATCGTCACAAAAAGGGGCATGAAGTTATAGAGGAAATTGCAGAAGAAGAAAAAAGTTCAGAAGAAATAGAAAAACAGAAAGTAAAATCGGCAATTACAACGGATTTTATTTTATCAATTGAGATCGTTATTATTGCTTTAGGAACCGTATTGGAAGAAAGCCATCCTTTCATTACACAGATTTTAGTAACGAGCTTGGTTGCATTTATTGCGACTGTTGGAGTTTATGGAATTGTAGCTCTTATTGTAAGGATGGATGATGCAGGGTTTAAATTAATAAAGAAAAGTAACGATAAAGGTTTTTTTGGAAAGCTTGGGCATATATTAGTGAAGGCTTTGCCTATTGTTATTAAAATATTAGGAGTTGTAGGAACAATTGCCTTAGTAATGGTTGCTGGTGAAATTTTTCTACATAGAATAGAATTTTTTCATGGATTACTTCCAGCTTGGCCGGATGTTTTGAAAAAGCTTATGCTTGGAATTGTTGGCGGATTGGCAGCGGTTGCTGTCTTCACTTTAGGAAAAGGAATGTATTCTTTAGTTGCAAAAAAATAAACGATCACTACCATATAGAAGAAATCCTGCATCAAAAACATGCAGGATTTTTTTGATGTAAGATCTGGGTAATTTTATAACCGTTTCTTTACTATCCAGATATGAGCGATATGATGATTGAAAAATTAGAAGACAATTTTAAATTCTACCCAGACGAAAGGTAAAGTACCGACTATCTATTTTCTGTTGGGCATCTAACTGGTGAATATCCAAATCTTAAATTTTATACAAAAAAAAGAGGCCTAAGCCTCTTTCTATATTTAATTGAATAAATCTTTTACTTTATCAAAAAAAGTTTTCTCCTTTCCGGAAGGTTCTGCAACCATTTCTCCGCTGGACATCTGTTTTTCAAAGAAGTCTTTTTGCTCCTTAGTAAGTTTTTGTGGAGTCCATACATTGATGTGAATAAACATGTCTCCTTTACCATAGCTGTCAATGCTTGGAAGACCTTTTCCTGCTAATCTTAAGATTTTTCCGGATTGAGTTCCCGGATCCACCGTGATTTTCACTTTACCACCTACTGTAGGAATTTCTTTTTTCGTTCCTAAAGCCGCTTCAGCAAAAGAAACATACAATTCCTGGTGAAGATTATCGCCTTCTCTTTTGATCGTTTGATCTACTTCTTCTTCAATGATAACTAATAAATCACCTGGAGTTCCTCCAAACGGAGCGTCATTTCCTTTTCCTCTTACATTAAGCTGAATTCCGTCTCTTGCTCCGGCAGGAATATTGATTGTGATTTCCTCTTCATCTTTTATAAGACCCTGAGCATTTGCTCCGGCAGGAATTTTATCAGCAACCTTTCCGATTCCCTGACACGTACCACATGTGGTCTGAGTCTGCATTTGACCAAACATAGTGTTCATTACCTTAAGCTGAACACCAGAACCGTTACAGGTAGGACATATTTTTGAAGTGGCTCCTTCTGCCATCTTCATTTTTTTTACTTTAATGGTTTTATGAGTTCCGTTTACCATTTCCTCAAGGTTCAGCTTGATTCTGATTCTTAAATTAGAACCTTTTACCTGCTGACGACCACCGCCGCCACCGCTAAATCCTCCGAAACCACCGCCGAAAATATCTCCAAACTGGCTGAAAATATCCTCCATGTTCATTCCGCCTCCGAAGCCTCCGCCTCCGAAACCTCCATTTCCACCCATTCCGGCGTGACCGAACTGGTCGTATCTGGCACGTTTCTGATCGTCGCTCAATACTTCATAAGCCTCAGCAGCTTCTTTAAATTTTTCTTCAGCCTCCTTATCCCCAGGATTCTTATCCGGGTGGAATTTGATGGCCATTTTACGGTATGCTTTCTTTATTTCGTCGGCAGATGCAGATTTGCTGATCTCAAGAATCTCGTAATAATCTCTTTTTGACATGACAATTATATAATTGATTACTGATAAATGATAAAAGATATTTTAAAAATTAATAAGTGAAATATTCATCCATTATCACTCATCATTTATCATTTATGAATTTTAGTTACCTGTTACTACTTTTGCAAAACGGATTACCTTATCACTCAAAGTATATCCTGTTTCAATAACATCTACGATTTTCCCTTTCAGTTCTTCTGATGGAGCCGGAATTTGAGTAATAGCTTCGTGGAAGTCTACATTGAAGCTGTCGCCAGCATTTACTTCCATTGCTTTTAGTCCTTTTTCAGTAAGCTTATTTTTGAATTTCTGATAGATAAGCTCTACCCCTTGAAGATCAGCCGGATTTCCGTTTTTAGCGATTTCTTTTAATGCTCTTTCAAAATCATCCAAAACGCCCAACATAGAAACCATCATATCCTGATTGGCATATTGGAAGAATTCCATTTTCTCCTTAGAAGTCCTTTTTTTATAGTTTTCGAATTCAGCATATAATCTGATGTAACGGTCTTTTTCTTCTGCCAAAAGTTCCTCAGCAGAAGGAGTAACTGTCACATTTTCCTGAGACGCCGCCTCATTCTGAACATTGTTATCTTCTTGATTATTGATGCTTTCTTCGTTAATATCCTGATTTTCCATAATTCAATATTTATTTACATGAATGTTTCGCAAAGACTCTGCCAAAGGAAAAAACAGGACATTAAGGCAGAAAAATAATAGAAGATAAATTGGCTATTTTAACCGGAGACAAATAGACAGTGAGATAATAGACGAATAGATAAAAGACAAGAAACTGACAAAGAAGAGAATGAACTCTAATTTTAGATTTACAGACGACAATCTTAAAAGCTAAACCTTGAACTTAGAATCATCCTGCTCTGAATCTGAATAACGGGAATTTCTATATCTGCTATTGTTCTCCTGTAAATGTCTGATACAAAAGATACAGGTTTAAAACAATGATAATCGCTGAGATAATCCATACGCAAACCTTTAAGAACGGTTTATTCACAAATTCCCCCATTTTAGCCTTATCATTGGTAAACATGACCAGTGGAACCACTGCAAAACTTAATTGCATAGACAGAATAACCTGGCTTAAAACCAATAATTCTGTTGTTCCCTTTTCACCATAAAGAATAGCAACAATCAATGCAGGAATAACTGCAATAAGTCTTGTTATCAATCTTCGTAACCATGGTTTTAGTTTAATATTTAAAAAACCTTCCATGACGATTTGGCCTGCAAGTGTCCCGGTAAGTGTTGAGTTTTGCCCGGAGGCCAATAACGCGATTGCAAATGCAATACTAGCCATGGAAGCCCCTAAAATTGGGGTTAGCATCTGATATGCATCATGAATGTCAGCTACATGCTGGTTTCCTGTAGTATGAAATGTAGCAGCTGCCAGAATGAGAATGGCAGCATTGATAAAGAAAGCCAGCATCAATGATACGGTGCTGTCTAAGGTGGCAAATTTGATGGCTTCTTTCTTTCCTTCCGTATCGCGGGTATAGTCCCTAGTCTGTACAATACTGCTGTGAAGGTATAAATTGTGAGGCATTACAGTGGCTCCTAAAATACCTATAGCAATATAAAGCATGGCCGGATTCTGAATAATCTCTTTTTGAGGAACCAATCCACCCAGAATTTCATTAAAAGCAGGTTTTGAAATAACGATTTCATAAGCAAAACAGGCGAGGATTATGAAAATAAGCCCACCTACAATACTCTCAATCCATCGGAATCCTTTGGCCTGAAGTAAAAGAATGACCAACACATCTACAGTTGTAATCACAATTCCCCAAGTCAATGGAATATGAAAAAGCAGGTTTAAGGCAATCGCTGAACCGATGACCTCGGCGAGATCACAGGCAGCAATGGCTATTTCACAGAAAACCCAGAGAATAAAATTGGTCGTAGGATTGAAATGATCTCTACAGGCCTGCGCCAAATCTCTTTCAGCTACTACACCAAGCTTAACGGATAAATGCTGTAAAACCACTGCAAAAATATTGGAAATAAGAATGACAGAAAGTAGGGTATACCCAAACTGGGCCCCTCCGGCAATATCTGTTGCCCAGTTTCCCGGATCCATATATCCTACGGCAATCATAAGCCCCGGCCCTGCAAAAGCAAGGTATTTTCTCCAAAAACTGGCATTTTTAGGAACTTTAATAGAAGAATAAACTTCTGATAAAGAGTGGGATGTTTTATCTTTTCGCCAGGCGTTTTTTAAATTGAAATTCATAAATGTTAGAAATGACTAACAAATTTAATTAAATAAATGTAAACACAAAAAATAAGAACATAAAAAATCCCGGAAAGTAATTTCCGGGATTCAATTTTTATTGATTCTAAAGATTATTTAGAGAATCTTACAGACATTTTTCTGTCAGCAGCTCTTTCTGCATCAGAAGCTTTTGCGTCTACAGTAGCAAATTTACTTCCGTAACCTTCAGCTCCAAGAACCTGGGCACCTACTCCTGCTTTTGCTAAAGCAGCTTTGATGTGATCAGCTCTTGCCTGAGATAATTTCACATTAGAAGCTTCGTTTCCTGTTTTATCAGTATAACCACCGATTTTGATTTTTGCATCAGGGAAAGCTTTAAGGATGGCTACCAAATTATCCAACTGGCCTTGTGAACCTGTCTCTAATTCAGTAGAACTTCCCATTTTGAAGTTTACATGGTCGAAATCGTACCATTTGTCTTTTAATGCGGCATCATCTGCTGCATTTTTATACCCTCCAGATTTAAGGAATCCAATCATTTGATCTTCCATACCGCCTTTGTATCCTTTCAGCATTACTCCGTTAAGCTCGATGTTTTCATCGGTTTTCGCTACAGGAGTAGCTGTGGTAGCTGGTGTAGAAGTTGTTGCAGAAGCTGTGTCTACAGATGTTCCTGTGGAGTCTGAAGTAGAAGTCATTGTAGTTGTGGTTTGCTTCTTTTCACACTGTTTCCAAAGGAAATATCCTGCTGCAATTAATAATAAAAGCGGAAGCAACCATTTCCAGATTGAACCTCCGCCTTGATTATTATTATTGTTATTTTCAAATTGTTCTCTTATTTCTCTTGCTCCTTCGCTCACGTTTTCTCTTGCTGTAGCTACACCTTCAGTGATGTTGTCCTTAGCAGTAGAAGTTACTGAAGAAACTGTTTCCTTAGCCTGGCCGAACCAATTTTCAGCTCCCAATCCAAAGGAAGCCAAAGAAAGACCTGCCGGCAGTAAAGAAGAAATAATGCCTTTCTGATCATTCAGTAAGCTGGAAATACCTGAAGCACCCAAATTATTGTCTGCTGCATATTTTCCTACTGTGCCTACTGTAGCCCCGGTAACCAGATTTAACAAAGAACCTGCAGAATTGTTGCTGATTCCTGAAAAACTGGCAATGGAATTTACTAATCCGCCTACCTTATCTCCAAAAAGAGAAGATAATAAAGTGGTGATGATAGGATTACTAGATGATCCACCTAATAGATTTCCTAAGATTCCACTTGAAGAGGCTTTTGTAATAGCATCCAAAACACCAGGATTGTCTGCGTTATTGGCTAAACCACCTACTACAGCAGGTAATAAGCCACCAATTGCTTTAGAAATACCGGATTCGCTTTCTCCAAACTGTGATGCAGCCTGTGAAACCAAAGCGGGACCTAATTGTCCTTTAATTAAATCAATGACATTTAAAGACATAATAATAAATTTTTTTGATTAATGTTGAGATAAATTTAAACAAAAATCCGTCCAAATGTCATTTTTTTTTGAATATTTCTTTGAAAATTAACGATTTTTTTTAAAATCGTTAAAATTATTAATACGCTTTTGCGAATAACACACGTCTCTTAGAAGGTTTTCCGGAAAGTAGAGAAATACCTTCTTCGATGTCATCATCCAGAGGAATACATCTGATCGTAGCCTTCGTTTCATCCTTGATCTGCTCTTCTTCTTCAGCTGTACCATCCCAGTGTGCATAGATAAATCCTCCTTTTTCTTCAAGAACTTTTTTGAATTCTTCGTAAGTATCTACTTTGGTGATGTTATTTTTTCTGAATTCAAATGCTTTGTTATAGATATCCTGCTGAATCGTTTTCAATAACTCCTCAATATAAACATCAATACCTTCGATAGAACGAACTTCTTTAGTCAGGTTATCTCTTCTTGCTATTTCCACAGAATTGTTTTCAAGGTCTCTTGGCCCCATAGCAATTCTTACCGGAACACCTTTCAATTCGTATTCAGCGAATTTCCATCCCGGTTTGTTCTGAGTATCGTTCTCAAATTTCACAGAAATACCTTTAGCTTTTAATTTAGCCTGAATATCTAAAGCTACTTCACTGATCTGGGCCAATTGTTCTTCACCTTTAAAAATCGGAACAATCACAACCTGAATTGGAGCCAGTGTAGGAGGCAGTACCAATCCGAAATCATCAGAGTGCGTCATAATTAAAGCTCCCATCAAACGGGTAGATGTTCCCCAAGATGTAGCCCATGCGTGTTCTATTTTTCCTTCTTTGTTGGTGAATTTTACATCGAACGCTTTTGCAAAATTCTGACCTAAGAAGTGAGACGTTCCTGCCTGAAGAGCTTTTCCATCCTGCATTAATGCTTCAATACAATAGGTTTCATCTGCACCTGCAAATCTTTCAGAAGGTGTTTTTAATCCCTGAATTACCGGCATTGCCATAAAGTTTTCTGCAAAATCTGCATATACTTTGTTCATTTTCTCAGCCTCTTCTACAGCTTCATCTTTTGTAGCGTGAGCGGTATGTCCTTCCTGCCATAAGAATTCTGCCGTTCTAAGGAACAGACGGGTTCTCATTTCCCAACGTACAACGTTTGCCCATTGGTTGATAAGGATAGGAAGATCTCTATAAGACTGGATCCAGTTTTTATAAGTATTCCAGATAATTGCTTCAGAAGTAGGACGAACAATCAGTTCTTCTTCCAGTTTTGCATCCGGATCTACAATCAGTTTTGAAGGATTATTAGGATCGGTTTTTAATCTGTAGTGAGTAACCACTGCACATTCTTTTGCAAAACCTTCTGCATTTTTTTCCTCAGCCTCAAATAAGCTTTTGGGCACAAAAAGCGGGAAGTATGCGTTCACGTGACCTGTTTCCTTGAACTTTTTATCCATTTCATCACGCATTTTTTCCCAGATTGCATAGCCATACGGTTTGATTACCATACATCCACGTACTCCTGAGTTTTCAGCTAAGTCAGCTTTTACAACCAGCTCATTATACCATTTGCTATAATCTTCGCTTCTTGAGGTTAATTTTGCCATTATCTTTTAAAATTTTTTTAACTTTTGCACATTATTGTTATCTAAAAATAAAAATCTATTTTTGATAGATTTTTTAATCAGTATTGGTACATTTTTGGTACAGATTGCAAATATAATTTAAATTAAAAATTTTTACGTTATCATGAAAAGAAATATACATAAAAATTTGCTTGGTCTGCTAAAATCTAAAGGGATATTAGCAATATCAGGTGGATTATTGCTTATGTCTTGTGGTGCTCAGATGGGAGGGTATAGCGAGACGGATGGGGTATATTATGACCCTAATAAGGATACGCTGCCGGAAGGAGTTATCATTAATGGTGGCGGAAACAGAGTAGGAGACTACTACGACTACTATCAGGATTCTAATGTCATCCAGAATGCACAGACGAATTCGAGAGAACAGCAAAATAAATATAATGATTGGAGTGATGTAGATCCTAATTGGGGAAATGCTACCAACTCTGACTGGGGAATGTATGCAGGTTCTCAAACCAATTACTATGACAACTCCTGGGGATACCCTGGAGGCTGGTATGGAGGATATTCTCCATATTGGGGCTGGAACCGTGGCTGGGGCTGGGGTGCAAGCCTATCATGGGGTTGGGGAGGATCATTCGGTTGGGGCTGGGGAGGCTCTTTCGGATGGGGAAGCCCATATTGGGGTTATGGATATTCTCCTTACTGGGGTGGATATTATGATCCTTTCTGGGGTGGTTACTATGGTAACCCATATTGGGGTTATGGAGGTGGCTACTGGGGCGGACATAACAGAATTTATATGAGAAGTGGTAACAGCGGCTCAGGAATGAGTAATGCCGTATACAGAACAAATACTGCCAGAAACAATAATGGATTCAGAGACTCCAATGGGTTTAGAAATTCTAATTCCGGCGGATTCAGAAATGAAAGTTCAGGTGGATTTAGAAACGGAAACTCTGGCGGATTTAGAAATGGAAACTCCAATGGAGGGTTCAGAAACTCCGGTGGTTTCAGAAATTCAGATTCAGGAGGGTTCCGTAATACTGCTCCGCAGCAACAGCCAAGGTACAACAATGGAGGCTTCAGATCTGGAGATTCGGGAGGTTTTAGAAACAGCGGCGGATTTAATAATTCCGGTGGTGGTTTCAGATCCGGAGGGTCATCGGGCGGTGGCGGCTTTAGAGGCGGTTCATCTGGTGGTGGTGGAACCCGATCAGGCGGATTCAGATAATATTCAACTTCATAAAAAACTATTAAAAAAATAATGTTAAAAAAATCTTTAGTATTAATGGGTATTTCTGCCGCATTTTTTGCGCAGGCTCAGGATGTTTCATTAATAAGAAATACTGTAGATGTTTATTCAAGTTCTCCTATGGTGGGATCTGCCAAGTTTAATGCTATGGCAGGAGCTAACGGAGCACTAGGGGGGGATGCAAATTCTTTGCTTACCAACCCTGCCGGTTTAGGAGTGGCTATTTCAGGAGAGATTTCTGCAACTTTATCTATTATGGGTAATAAAAACAGTGCTACTTTAGGAAACCAAACAATAGATTATAGTAAAACGAGAGGGGATTTAGGAAATGTAGGCGGAATTATTGCCTTTCCTTTAATGGCTGAAACTAAATGGAAGTTTATTAATATCGGGGTTAATTTTTCAAACCAATCTCTTGATAATGTGGTACAATCTCCGGGCAACAATAATATGATTGCAGATTTTGCTGACAAATCTAGTTATTCATTAGGAGGTCATCAATACTCAAGATTTGGTAATTTATCAAAAATGAGTTTTGGTGTAGGGGCAAATTATAATCATAGTTTCTATATAGGAGCAGGGTTGAACTTTTTCAATGCAACAGTTGATCAGGGAGATATTGCTGCATTCAATTCACTTGACAATAATTCAGTAAGGTATTTTGATAAGCAGGATTCTCCTTATTGGGAGCGATCTTCCGGTTTCTCTGCTTCAGTAGGGGTAATAGGAAAATTAAGCCCTAATTTCAGATTAGGAGCATCTCTTGAAACACCCACGTTTTGGAATATAGACCGTGAATTTAGTTTCTATGATAATCCTACGTATGGAAATGGTATAGGAACTGAAAACAGAAAATTCACTTCTCCACTTAAAGCAACAGTGAGTGCAGCATTTGTAGCCAGTAAAAACTTTTCATTGAACGTAGATTATACCCTAGGTCTTACAAAACCTGATTATAAAGTATATTCTGGGATAGAAAGTGAACTGAATTCTTTCTTTAAAGAGAATTACAAGAATATGTCAGAAGTAAGAGTAGGGGCAGAATATAGAGTACAGCAGTTGAGATTAAGAGGAGGGTATTCTTATTTATCCAATCCTCTTGAAGCACTTACGATTCCAAGATTTGACAGTGCTGGTAATGTAGGAGATCAATCTTATAGTAATCTTATGCTGAGCGATAGAAATTTGGTTTCATTCGGTATCGGATATGATTTCAAATCATTCTATATTGACGCTTCTTATCAGAACATAAGCTCTAAGTACAGTAATCCGTTTATGAGAGGATTCCGTAGTGATAATTTTGATACGGCTTACTATTCTGTTGATAATAGCAACAAAGTGACTGTTTTTGAAAATGATGCTTATGCAGTAAGTGAAGTTAAAAATAACAGAAATAATTTCTTCATTACCGTTGGCTGGAAATTCTAATTTCCGTTTCGTGTAATGAAATAAAAATAAAAGCTCTGAATTGTAAAATTCAGAGCTTTTTTATGCTTAAAAAATAAATTTTAATGATGATGGAAAAGATGCATAAATAAAGCAAGAGAAACTCCTAATACGACAAGTCCTATTTTAACCCAGTCAATATTATGGTTCTTATTACTTTCAAAAATAATCACCGATGAAATGTGAAGGAAGATTCCGCCTACAATAGCAAGGAAATAAGGCTGAAGGTTAGGATTAAAATAATTTCCCAATAACATTCCCATAGGTGATGCCAGTGCAAACAGAGCTACAATCAGCAGTGATGGATAAGAGGACGAACTTTTCGATTCTCCTTTTCTGTTAAATAAAAACGCTCCCAGAATAAATGAAATCGGAAGATTATGAAATACGATTCCTAAGAGATAAGGAGACAGTTCATGCTCTTCATTGGCCAACGGAATTCCCTCAATAAAGGCATGGATAAATAGTCCTACCATTAATGCTACTGGAAGAATATTGTGTTCACCGTGATGATGAAAATGCCCATGCTCAAAGCCCTTGGTAAGTGCTTCCAGGATCATTTGCAGAAGAACTCCCGCAATGACAAATATTCCCAGATTGCTGCCTTCTGAGGAAGTATACACCTGAGGGAAAACTTCGTTCAGACAGATGGTAATCAGGAAACCAGCACTTAATACCAGCAGGTTTTTAGCCAGCTTTTCTTTTTTACCAAAGTATTTACCAAGTAAAACTCCGGTAATGACGCTTAATATAAGTAAAATAAAAGTCATATTACATAGAAGTGGGTAAGAGACAAAATAAAACAATAATTAGATTCACACCTATTATCACGAGATGTATCGTATCATTAATTTTTTCTTTAAAAATTATTTTTCTAAAAAAAAATAAAAGCACTCCAAGAATGATAAGCAAACTGGAAATGACAAATGGAAGAGGAGGAGTATGGCTATGGGTATATCCGAATTTAATTCCATAATAAATTGAAAACGCGGTCCCTAATAAAAATATAATATTAGCAATCATCCTTGAATCTATTTGAATCTATTTTTTCTTAAATAAATTGATACAACGCGGGGAATTCTCCTTATCAAATTCATTCAACTGGTAATCTCCCCAGATTTTTACTCTTTCAAAACCGCATTCCGAAGCATAAGCATGGATGGCTTCCAACGTATGAAGCTTTACTTTTTCAAAAAAATGAAAAGATTGTCCTTCTGTTTCAAAGCGGATGTCTTTAATAATGTGTCGGCCTTCAATTTTTTTCAAAATTTTAAAATCAATATCCCCACGGGTAATTATTGTTTCAGGCACCATTGTATTTCTTACATATTCTTCATTCAGATAATCCAAAACGAAATATCCTTCCGGTTTTAAAGCATTATATACCGACTGGAAAACTTTTTTATCATCATTCTCATTGTCGAAATAACCAAAACTTGTAAACAGATTGAAAACAGCATCCATAGGATCTGCATCAATTGGATTTCGCATATCATGAACCTGGAAGATCAGGGTTTGATTTTCATACTGTTTATCGGCTTCAATACTTTGTCTTGAAAGATCCAGGCCTAAAACATCATACCCCAATTTGTTGAGGAAAACTGAGTGTCTTCCTTTTCCACAGGCAAGATCAATGATCTTGGATTGAGGCGGAAGCTGTAGATCCGTAGTAAGTTTTGTGATGAAGTTTTCGGCTTCAGTATAGTCTCTGTTGCTATATAATAAATGATAATAAGGGGTATCAAACCAAGATTCAAACCATTCCATAATGCAAAAATAACTAAATTTGTGGTCTTAAAAGCAAAGTATTTTATAACATAGAAAGATTGAGAAATTCAATTACTTAGTATTTTGAACGGTTAATATTTTAAATATGAGTGCTTTAGAACTTTTAATTCAAAATTATGGACATAGAAAATCTACCAATACAGATTAAAACATTCTTCGGACTGGAGCCAATTCTTGCTGAAGAGATCAAGAAATTAGGAGGAAGAAAGGTTGAAATTAAAAACAGAGCCGTGAATTGTGAAGGAGATCTTGGTTTTCTTTATAAGATCAATTATTCTGCAAGAACAGCATTAAAAATTTTAGTGCCGATTCATGAGTTTAAAGCTTTTAATCAGCACCAGTTTTATGACAGACTGTTCAAATTTGATTGGGCAGAATTTATGGATGTTGATCAGTCTTTCTCGATTGATGCAACGGTAAATTCTGAAACTTTCAAACATTCTCAGTTTGTGACTTTAAAAATGAAGGATGCCATTGTAGATTATTTTCAGGATAAATTTAAAAGACGTCCGAATGTAGAGACTCGAGATCCGGATATTAAATTCCATCTTCATATTGATAGAGAACTGGTTATGATTTCTATGGATTCTTCCGGGGATGCTTTATTTAAGAGAGGATACAGAAGAGAGCAGGGGGAAGCTCCAATTAATGAGGTTCTGGCTAGTGGAATGCTGCAGCTTGCAGGTTGGGACGGAAAAGGAAATTTTCTTGACCCGATGTGTGGTTCAGGAACATTGCTGATTGAAGCAGCGATGATTGCCATGGATCTTCCGGCTCAGATTTTCAGAAAAAGATTCGGGTTCCAGAACTGGAAAAACTATGATGCTGACCTGTTTTCCAAAATTAAAGAATTCAGAGTCAACAGAGTGAGACAGTTTGATGGGAAGATTGTAGGGTATGATATTGATGCAAGAATGCTGAACGCTGCCAGAATGAATGTGGAAGCCGCAGAAATGGAAGATGTAATTGAAATCAAGAAGCAGAATTTCTTTGATTCTAAAAAAGAACTTTTTCCATTATTGATGGTATTCAACCCTCCTTATGATGAGAGAATTTCGATTAATGACGATGATTTCTACAAAAAGATAGGAGATACTTTTAAAACTAATTATCCGAATACTCTTGCATGGCTGATTTCATCTGATCTTGAGGCTGTGAAGAAAATCGGATTGCGCCCTTCAAGAAAGATCAAACTGTTCAACGGAAAGCTGGAAACGAGATTTTTACAGTACGAAATGTATGAAGGAACGAAGAAAGTACATAAATTAGAGGATAAATCTTAAATTTAAATATGTCTTGGAATATTTTAGAGATACTTGATGTTGTTTTGGATGCATTTGGTCTGTTTAGCTCCGGATCAAAATCATCACATTCAAAACCTAAAAGAAAGGCTTTAAATCATAATATAATATCTCAAAAGAAAGAGCTAAAAGATCCTGATATTTCACAGAAAAAATAACTGCAATAGATTTATTTCAGTTTAATTAAAATCTAAAAACAGACTGTATCTCTAGAAAGTGCAGCCTGTTTTATTTTATTATGGATTTGAAGATTTAATATTTTTATTACTTACAATTGATTGAAAGTAAATTTATTTGAATAAGCTGTTAAACTGTTTGTAGGTTGTTCTGCGAATAAGTAATTTTGAAAAATTTTCAATTTGAAACCTAGTATTTCCATTATTGTTGCCATTTACAACCGAAAAGATGAACTTTTCGAGTTGCTGACTTCTTTGACCCAACAGACTGATAAAGCGTTTGAAATTATTATCGTGGATGATGGTTCAATCATCGATCTGAAACCTACCCTAAAGAATTTTGAAGAGGTTCTGGATATTAAATATTTCAGAAAAGATAATTCAGGTCCGGGACTGACAAGAAATTACGGGGCAAAAAGAGCAACAAATGAATGGCTGGTATTTGTAGACAGTGATGTGATTGTTGAAAAGGATTATATTGAACATATTAAAAAAGATATTCAAACGGTTCCCTGTGATGCATTCGGAGGAGCAGATAAGGCTCATAAAGGCTTTAATCTAATGCAGAAAGCGATTTCATATTCTATGACCTCTGTTTTTACCACTGGAGGAATCAGGGGAAGTAAGAAAGCAGTTTCAAAATTCCAGCCCCGAAGTTTTAATATGGGAGTGAAAAAGGCGGTTTTTGAAAAAGTAGGTGGTTTTTCCGAAATGAGAATAGGAGAGGATCCGGATTTATCGATGACCCTTTGGGAAAACGGATTTACAACAGCATTTTTTGATGATATTGCCGTTTACCATAAGCGGAGGGTAGATTTTGGAAAGTTCTCCAAGCAGGTCTATCAGTTTGGCTGTGCAAGACCGATTCTTAATCAGAGGCATCCGAATTATGTAAAAATATCTTTTGCGTTTCCTACCTTATTTATGCTGGGATATATTATGGGATTTATGGAGTATTTTGTGTTGGAAAGAGGCATTATTCTCGCTTTCTATGGACTGTATACATTTCTGGTCTTTTTCCATGCTTTATTACTGACTAAAAATATCAGCATTGCCGGAATGGCAGTGATCTCCACCTATATTCAGATGTTTTCTTACGGATATGGTTTCCTGAAATCCTGGGTGCTGCTCAATATCTTCAGGATGAAGCCTGAGGATGCTTTTCCGCATCATTATTATAAGAAATAGAGGTTTGGTATTTATGAACCTATATTAGTTACAACAAAAAATAAAGAAGGCTGTTTCATTTGAAACAGCCTTCTTTTGTACAATAAAATTTAGGATATGAAGATGTTTTCATGGTTAAGAATACCTACTTTCAGCATGCATTCTTTCATTTTATGATAAGTTCTTTTGATGTCGTGGTCTAAACCGATGGAGAATCTGATCAATCCGTCAGAAATACCGATCGAAGCACGTTCTTCTTCAGGAATCTCAGATGAAGTTGATTTTCCTGAGCATGAGAAAAGAGTCTTGTAGAAACCTAGGCTTACTGCCAGATACCCAAGGTTTTCGGTCTGCATCATTTCCATCAGTTCGTTCGCTTTTTCTGTAGTTCCTGCATCCAGGGTTAGTAATCCTCCGAATCCGTATTCTTCATCGATCATGCTTTTCATCAGTTCATGATTCTTATGAGATGGTAATCCCGGATAAGATACTTTTAAGCCATCTTTTTCAAAACTTTCAGCAAGATACAGGGCGTTGTGGCTATGTTGCTTTATTCTGATATGAAGGGTTCTCAGGTTTTTAAGAATACTTGAAGCTCTTAAACTGTCCATTGTAGGCCCCAGCAGCATACATGCCCCGGAGTTTACATTTTTAGTATCATCAATAAATGCCTGTGTTCCGCAATATACACCCCCTACAGTATCACTGCTTCCATTGATGAATTTCGTTAAACTATGGATCACAACGTCTGCCCCGAATAACTGTGGTGAAATGGAAAGCGGTGAAAATGTATTGTCTACAATCAGTTTTAAATTATGTTTTTTACAGATTTCAGAAAGTTTTCTGAGATCTGCCACTTCAAGTAACGGGTTGCTTACACTTTCGCAGTAGATTACTTTGGTGTTAGCAGTAATTGCATTTTCAATAGACTCAAAATTGTTGATGTCTACAAAAGTGGTTGCTACATTGAATTGAGGTAAAAAGTTTTTAAGGAAAGCGTAGGTTCCTCCATAAATGGTTCTGCTTGAAATGATATGGTCTCCACTTTTGCATACCTGCATCAAAACAGAGGTAATGGCTCCCATTCCGGATGCTGTAACGTTGGCAGATTCCGTATTCTCCATTTTTGCTAAAGCCTGTGCCAGATAAAGGTTCATAGGTGATGAATGTCTGGAGTACAGGTAACATCCTTCAGCATTCCCTTCAAATGTATCAAACATGGTCTTTGCAGAAAGGAAAGTATAGGTGGAGCTGTCAGAAATAGAAGGATTTACTCCTCCGAATTCGCCAAAATACTGAAGATCCTGGATCTCGTTGGCTGCGTTAAAGTTTTCCATAAGCATTGTTTTTATTTTACTGGCCTAATTTGCATTATTTTCCTAATTATTACAACATAAATTTAAATTTATAGAATATAAAACTGGAAAATGTTGTTTATTTAGAAAATATAATTGCTATCTTCGGAAATATTAAATTTTCACCAAAAAATTATCTATGGAACTTGATGATACAGATAGAAAACTGCTTCTGTTTTTGCAGGAAGACTGTAAGCAAACCACCAAAGAGCTTGCCAGTAAGCTGGGATTGTCAGTTACTGCTGTTTATGAGCGGATAAAAAAGCTTGAAAATGCAGGTGTTATTTCCAAATATGTGGCATTATTGGACAGGAAAAAGATCAACCGGGAGTTTATCGTTTTGTGCCATGTGAAATTAACACAGCACAAGAAAGAATTTGTTCTGCAGTTTGAAAGAGAAGTGATGAATCTCCAGGAAGTTACAGAATGCTTCCATGTAAGTGGAGATTATGATTATATTCTTAAAATAGGAGTGAGGAATATTGAAGATTATCGGAATTTTATGCTCACAAAGCTTACGACGCTTCAGCACATCGCAAGCACGCACAGTTCATTTATGATTTCCGAAGTGAAAAATACAACGGCAATTGCTTTATAAAGAAATAATTAGGTGTTAAAACCGTTAAATTGACTACCGTTTCCGGCATTACTCGTCAGTGATTACTCATGCTAAACAAGAACTCCGTTTTTAGAAGCAATAGGATCCGGAAGATCTGTTTCACCTGTCATTTGTAAAAGATCGATTTCAATAGTCCGGCAGATGGAAAGCATTGGAACATCAAACATTAATCCAGCAAAAGGGTTTTCGGAATAGTCGCCCACAAGTTCCATGATAATATAGATCCATCCGATGATAATACAGAAAGGGATAGAAGTCCAGATTCCCCAGTCTCCCAGTTTGGCAAATTCATTCACCAGTCCCAGGGGAAGAAGGGTGATAAAAAGAATATTAAAAACAAAAGCTGTGCTGGCAAACTGTCTTGGAGAAGGGAATTTTTTAATTCTTTCCGCTTGTCCCTGAAAGTTATAGAATTCATTCAGGCAGTTCTGTAGCTGTGTTTGATTGAAATCTGTGATAGCATTCATGTTTTTAAGCTCATTAATATCTTTTGCCTGTTGAGAAACTAAATAAGTGGCAAAATTTTTATAATCACTTTTCAGTTCATATTCTTCTTCTGAGAGATATTTATGTAAGAAAATAGGAGCTCTTCCATAATCCGGAAAGCCCGCTTTAATCAGTCTGTTCCTTCTCAGGTTAATGTTCCCGAATTTATTGTTTTCAGAACTGATATGTTCCCATTCTGTGGGGACTAAAAGTTGTTCACGGAAAGTATATAACCATGCAATATGACGGTAGATGATCTTCTTTTTTCTGTCTTCAAGATCAAAAATACCTATTTCTTCATTTTTTGTATCAAAAGCCTGTACCATTGAAGCGAATGAACGGCTTGAGTTCACAATTCCACCCCATATTTTTCTGGCTTCCCAAAGTCTGTCATATGCCTGGTTGTTTTTGAAACCTACTAAGAATGCTTCTGCTGTACCAATAAGGGCGACAGGAACCCATGGAATGGTCATCCAGTGCCAGTTGAAGAAATAAAACAGAACAGCAATCAAAGTACACCATATTGATATTAAAAGAAGATGTACACCGGATAGATTGAGAACCTGTTTATAGTTGACGTATTTGGTTGTGATCATAAAGAAGAATGTGTTTTGCGTGTACAGACAAAATAAGTACCAAACTTTGTAAGAGTTTATGGGAAAGTGCCTGTTATAAATCTAATTTCAGTTTTTCGTTTAGGTATAATGTTCTCAGGTTGAGTTTGATAATCTTAAATAAAAGTAATGAAAAAAATGCATAAAAAAACCTCTAATTTTCTTAGAGGCCTTATTTTATATCAATTTAATATTGTAGCATTTCTTCGATCTTCCTGGAAAGCTTTTCAGCGTTAGGAAGCATTTCTTTTTCGAGAACCAGATTAATAGGAACAGCCGGAGTATCTAAAGAGCCCATTGTTTCTACCGGAGCATCAAGATATTTAAAGCAATTCTTAGAAATTCTGTGTGCAAATGCTTCTGCAAAAGAGTTGTTAAGCTGTTCTTCCGTAAGAACGATACATTTTCCGTGAGCTTTTACCCTTTCAAAAACAAGTTCTTCATCCAAAGGAATTAAAGTTCTTAAATCAATCACTTCCACTTTTCCGTTGAAGTTCTTTACAGCCTCTTTAGCCCAGTAGACTCCCATTCCGTAAGTCACAACAACTAAGGTTCTGCCTTTTTCTGCTTCATTCTTATCAGCTTCTATGATGATTTTGCCTTTTCCGAATGGTAAAACGTAATCTTCAGCAGGTTCAATGGTTTTGGCATCCTCAGTTCCCGGAACTTTGCTCCAGTACAATCCTTTATGCTCAAGCATTACTACTGGGTTTGGGTCATAGTAAGCTGCTTTTAGCAATCCTTTGAAATCCGCTGCGTTACTTGGATAAGCTATTTTGATTCCTTTAATATTGGCCAGAATACTTTCAACACTTCCACTATGGTAAGGACCGCCACCGCCGTAAGCACCAATAGGAACACGGATGATATTGCTTACCGGGAATTTTCCGCCACTTAAATAACTTGATTTTGAAATTTCTGTAATTAATTGGTTGATCCCGGGATAAATATAATCGGCAAACTGAACTTCAACAATTGGTTTCAGGCCTACAGCGCTCATTCCTGTTGTAGAACCAATGATATATGCTTCCTGAATGGCTGTATTGAAAACTCTTTTGCTGCCAAACTTTTTCCCAAGGGTTACTGTTTCACGGAAAACTCCACCAATTCTTTCTCCTACATCCTGGCCATAAAGAAGAGCCTCAGGGTGCTTCCACATCAATTCCTGTATTGCGTGGATGGCAGCATCTACCATGACAATCTTTTCCCCGTTGGCAGGTTCACGTGTGCCCGTTTCCTCTGTAATTGGAGTAGGAGCAAATATGTGCTGCATTACGGTTTCAGGCTTTGGATCTTCAGCATTTTTAGCTTTTTCAAAAGCTTCTTCTGCTTCAAGACGCGCTTTTTTGGTAATCTGTTTTAAAAGATCTTCATCTGCACCTGCTTCCAGTAATTGTTTTCTAAGGATTTCTCCCGGATCTTTAGCTCTATGTTTCGTTAAATCTTCTTCATCTCTATAAAATTCTCTTCTAACTCCTGAAGTATGATGCCCGATCAATACTGTTTTTGCACAGACAACCAGAGGTTTTCTTTCTGTTCTTACAAAATCTACAGCCTTTTTCATAGCCTCAAAACTTTCTATGAAATCAGTGCCGTCAACCCTCATTCTGCTTAATCCTGTAAATCCAGATACAAAATCATAAGCATCACAGGTTCTTGCTTCATCTTTGGTTACAGAAATTCCCCATTCGTTATCCTGAACAAGGAAGATAATAGGAAGCTGGTGCAGTGCTGCAAATTGTAATGCTTCACTCACTTCCCCTTCTGTTACAGAATTGTCACCAAGGCTACAGATTACGACAGGGTTGTTTTCAAACTGCTGGAGATTGAAGTCCTGAATGTATTTTATTCCCTGGGCAACCCCTGTTGTAGGAATGGTCTGCATTCCTGTTGCAGAACTTTGGTGAATGATTTTGGGTTTGTTTTCATCCCTGCTTGAAGGGTGAGAATAATAGGATCTACCTCCTGAAAAAGGATCATCAGCTTTAGCCAGTAATTGAAGCATGAGTTGGTAAGGTTCAAAACCTATTCCCAAAAGGATACTTTCGTCTCTGTAATAAGGAGAAATCCAGTCTTCTTTTTTTAATTGATAGGCTGTTGCTAACTGTATGGCTTCGTGGCCTCTTGAAGTACTGTGAACGTATTTACAGATGTTTCTGTTTTCTTCATAAATGTCAGCCATTGCTTTAGCAAGCATCATATGATTGTACGCTTTAAGTAAAATATCCTGAGAAACTTTTTCGTGAAGTGTATTTTCCATAGGAAGCAAATATATATAAAAAAAACAAAATACTAACAACTGTTAGTATTTTGCAAAAAAAATATAAATTTGATGATTATTCTTTAATTATTTTTTTAGAAATAACGTCATTTCCTGTTTTTACTTCTATGATGTAAATTCCTTTTGTATAATCCGATAAATCAACTACTTCCTTGTCACTGCTGATCGTGCCGTTATGCAGCTTTTTACCAGACAAATCGTAAATTGTAAAAGTAGATTTTTTAGGAGCTTTAAGGATGTTTATTATGTCTTTTGTAACGGAAGGAGCTACAGCAAGACCACTTAAAATCCCCGCTTTAGACCCTCGGGCTCCTAATGTTAATACTTCGTTATATCCGGTTACAACAATAGAGTAATTTTGAGGAGCGTTTTCATTATTATTGTTTTTAAGAGTGCCTTTATTGGTAATTTCAATTCTGTAAATTCTTCCTGCTACAGGAGTATCTACTATTACCTGTTCAACATTATCTACGATGTTATCTCCTTTTAATGCTGTCATTGGACTGTTGTAATCAAGTCTCCATGGAAGGTAGATGGTGTTGTCTGTAACATCAATAATTCTTACATCCAAATCATTTATTAACTTGGAACTTCTATTGTTATGTAAGTTTTGTAAAGATGTATTGTTGTCAACACCCGGATACTCAGGGTCCACCCATGAAATAGTGACTTTTAGTGGTTCATTTCCGGAAGCAATAACTGTTTTTTTGTTAGGAGTTCCGCTGTTCAATGTTTCATTATTGAAAATAATTGTGTTATTGGATTTTCCTACAAGAAGTTCTGCTCCTTTTTTTGCATTAATAAAGCCCCAGCCAAATTGAGCATCAGGTCCAGCAGCGTTACCTGCTTCCAAGGCAGAATGAATCATTAACGTTTTTGCAGATGCTGCATTTAATAAGGCTCCAGAAAATAACTGTTTATTAATCTGAGTCCAAAGCCCAATAATTCCTGTAACAATAGGGGCAGAATAAGAGGTTCCGCTGCCGATTTCCACACCGCTGTTTCCTGTTGAATTATTTTGAGTGGTAGCGCTCGCCACGTCTGTTCCAACTGCTGTAATATCTGGTTTGATTCCACCGTCATCTCTAGGCCCTGCACTGCTGTAATTAGAGTGAATAACATTCGCAGCCACGGAATATCTTCCGTCATTGGCTGTTATTCTATCTGCAGCAGCAACAGAAATGATATTTTTAGCTACAGATCCGGGAGATATACAGTCGTATCCTTGAAGACAGTTAACAGGAGGAAGAGTGTCTGTAGTGGCAAATTCTACCCAGCTGCCAGCAGCATTTTTATAATATTTTTTAAAATTAGTTGTTTGTGTTGAATAAGCATTGTTTCCCATATTGAAGGAATTTCCAGCAGATTTAACAATTATATAAGAAGGATCACTATAAACAAGTAAGTCATAAAACTTATCATTTACAATATAAGACCCCTGCATGTCATATGTTGTAGTTGAAGGAGTAAAGCTTCCATTCCATCCCCAAGCATTGAGATTGTTGACTGTTATAAGATCCCAGCCGGCACTGATACCATAAGAGTGATTAGAGATGTTAGGTTCTGCAGTTAAGATCTTTTGAAATACGTTTTTTGATGTTGTTTCTCCCTGTAATATAGAGCTTCCGAAAGAGTACGCATCTATTGTACAGTTAGGAGCAATGCCTTTAAAATTGACTTGTCTTCCACTGGGAGTAAAGGTGTAAGAAAAGTCTCTTGCACCAATAAAACTGGCTACAGATGTAGCATGGTTGCCATAATTAAGACTGCTGCTTTCTTTATTGGTAATTCTGCCAGGAGCATTGTTGAAAAGAACATGATCAGCATATACTCTTGCAGTACTAGACACAGTGCTTCCATCAAATATGGTAAACTTAATGTTTTCACCATTAAAAGATCCTGTTAGCCCCGTAATATTGCCTCCCTGTAAATAGTCTGAATTGGAGTTTTTAATTTGGTCCATATCGTGAACTTTATAAAAATAAGGCTGATTGCCATTCGTAAAACCTGCAAGGCTGGCTTTGAACTCATCGATTTCTTTTAAAGCTTCCGAATTTCTGTTTGAGCTATATTTCTTAGCTATATAGGTATCCAGTTTTTGGATATCCTCTGTTCTTAATTTTTCAAATTCTCTTTTCAGAGTTTCATTTTTGTTTTGTGCACTTGTTAAAGAAATAACCAAAGTACTGATCGAAATAAAGATTTTCTTCATAATATTTGATAGATGTTTAAAGGTTGTTGTGTTTTTCAAATATATAAATGTTGTATTTGTTTTCCTTTTTTTTTGGCTTTTAATTTGAGTTTTGGTGTTATTTGTTGAATTTTAATTGTTTATTGGTTTAAAATGTTAAATTATTTTCATTTTTAATAGTTTTATTTTCATTTAAATTGAGAGAGAAAATGGTTCAAATGAAGCTGAACTAGTGAGTGTTTTTAATGAAATGACTTGAAACTAATGATCTTGACTGAAAAACAGTGAGGGATCATGTTGAAAATCGGTATTCTTTTTTGATTTCTTACGGCCAGAACAATTACTTCTTAACCAGTTTTTGAAACCAATAATTCGAAAAAATGAAGTAACTTTACATTCTCTTTTTTATAAAAAAGTTAGAAAATTATATGTATTTAATTTTTGACACAGAAACAACAGGTTTACCAAAAAATTTCAATGCTCCGCTTTCAGATTCAGATAACTGGCCAAGAATGGTACAGATCGCATGGCAGGTGCATGATGATGATGGTAATTTAATTGAAAATCAGGATTATATAATCAAGCCTGAAGGGTATGATATTCCCTTTAATGCAGCAAGAATTCATGGAATTACAACGAAGATTGCTAATGAAGAAGGACGTGATCTGCAGGAGATCTTAGAAGAATTTTCCAAGGTACTTGAAAGAGTAAGAGTGGTTTCCGGGCACAATGTTGAATTTGATTATAATATTGTAGGAGCAGAATTTTATAGAAAAAATATAAAAGACAATCTTCAGGAGAAGCCCAGAGCGGATACAATGATTCTGGGAACCGATTTCTGTCAGTTGGGCGGAGGTCGTGGAGGAAGATACAAATCCCCGAAACTTGAAGAGCTTTATGAGAAGCTTTACGGGAATAAATTCGATGAGGCCCATAATGCTGCTGCCGATGTAAATGCTACAGCCAGAGCCTTCTTTGAAATGATAAGAATTGGGGTGGTTCCTGCTGAAACATTAAAGATTTCAGAAGATCAGTTAGCGTATTTTAAGAGTCTTTATCCTGATCCGATCAAGCCTTTTAATATTGTTATCAGAAGACAGGTTGCAGATTTTCACAATAAGAAGAAACAACAGGATTTCGGAAGTATTGATGAAATTGATTTAGGAAAATATTTCAATTTTGATAATCACAGTGTTTTTTCTACCCTTACGGCTACTACCAGCATTAATGACCTGATTAAAAAAGCTTCCGATGAAAACTTCCCGGCTGTCGGGATGGTGGATCTTGGAAATATGATGGGGGCTTTCAAGTTTGTTTCTGCTGTAGAAGGAGCTAATGGAGACAGGGCCAAAAAACATAAAGAATATCTGGCCAAAAAACAGGAAGCAGAAGAAAACGGAACTGAATTTAATGAATCAGAACCAGTTTCTGAACCATTGATTCCTGTTGTCGGATGTGAATTTTATATTTCAGAACGCTATGAGCAAAAGCAGTTTACCAAAGATGATCCGGACAGGAGAACGCAGGTAGTGCTTTTGGCAAAAGATTTTAACGGGTATAAAAACCTGGCCAAACTTTCCAGTATCGGTTTTCTTAAAGGATTTTATTTCGGAGTTCCGAGGATCAGCCGTGAATTGATTGCTGAGTATAAAGAAGGAATCATTGCACTTACTTCCGGAATTATGGGAGATATTCCTGATGCGATCTTAAATACCGGTGAACAGAAAGGGGAGGAGCTTTTCAAATGGTGGAGTGATACTTTTGGAGATGATTTTTATGTTCAGCTTCAAAACCATAATCTGCCGGAAGAAGAGCACTTAAACGAAGTTTTATTGTACCTGGCAGATAAATATAGTGTTAAAATTTTAGCACAGAACGAAACATTCTATACCAATAAAGATGATGCCAATATTCAGGATATTGTAAGCTGTATCAAAGATGGAGAGAAACTGACAACTCCTATCGGAAAAGGTTTTGGGAAGAGAAGAGGACTTGCTACCGGAGAGTATTTTATGAAAAGCTCTGATGAAATTAAAGCGTCTTTCCTTGCTTATCCTGATGCCTTTGAAGCGTATGAAGAATTTTTTGCAAAATTTAAGCCTTATACCTTAAAAAGAGATGTTCTCCTTCCAAAATTTGATATTCCTGAAGAGTTTATTCATGCTGAAGATGATATTGATGGAGGCAAACGTGGCGAAATGGCCTATTTGACCCACCTTACATATGAAGGGGCTAAAAAAAGATATTCTGATACAGGAATCACAGACGAAATCAAAGAACGATTAGATTTTGAGCTGGAAGTTGTTGCTAATACGGGATATCCCGGTTACTTCCTGATTGTGCAGGATTTTTGTAATGAAGCAAGAAAAATGGGGGTTTGGGTTGGTCCCGGTCGTGGTTCTGCTGCAGGTTCTGCCGTAGCCTATTGTACAGGCATTACCAATGTGGATCCTATTAAATATGATCTCCTTTTTGAGCGATTTTTGAATCCGGAAAGGGTTTCCATGCCAGATATTGATATTGACTTTGATGATGAGGGACGTGATAAAATCATTAAATGGGTAGTTGAAAAATATGGTAAAAATCAGGTAGCACAGATTATTACGTACTCTGTTTTGGGAGGGAAATCTGCGATTAAAGATGCCGGAAGGGTATTGGATGTTCCTATTCCTGATACGAATAATATTGCTAAGCTTATCCCTTCTACACCAGGGATGAACATTGCGAAAGCATTGGCAAAATATGATAAGCTGAAACCGGAAGAACAGATGCTCGTTGACGAAATGAGATATGTTCTGGAAAGCCCTGATGATTCACGTCATGGAGTACTGGCAAGTGCTAAAAAGATGGAAGGATGTATCAGGAATACCGGTATTCATGCCTGTGGTGTAATTATTACTCCGGAAGATGTAAGTAATCTGGTTCCGGTGACTATTGCAGCTAAAGATGCGGATATTTTAGTGTCACAGTTTGATAACTCGGTGGCTGAAAGTGCCGGACTTCTGAAAATGGACTTCCTGGGACTTAGAACATTGACGATCATTAAAGATGCCTTAAAACTGGTAAAAGCCAGATATGGATTGGATATTGACCCGGATCTTATTCCGTTGGATGATACTAAAACATATCAGTTATTTAAAGAAGGAAGAACTGTTGGGATCTTCCAATATGAAAGTCCCGGGATGCAAAAATACATGAGAGAGCTTAAACCAACGGTTTTTGCCGATCTTATTGCCATGAACGCTCTTTACCGTCCGGGGCCAATTAAATATATCCCGAACTTTATTAATAGAAAGCACGGTGTTGAAGAGATCGTATATGACTTACCGGAAACAGAAGAATATTTAAAAGAAACTTACGGAATTACGGTTTATCAGGAACAGGTAATGCTTCTTTCACAGAAGTTGGCCAACTTTACAAAGGGTGAGGCTGATACGCTGAGAAAGGCGATGGGTAAGAAGCAGATTGACGTTCTTAATAAAATGTACCCTAAGTTCATTGAAGGAGGAAGAAAGAACAATCTTAATGAAGAAAGGCTGGAAAAAATCTGGAATGACTGGAAAGCCTTCGCAGAATATGCCTTCAACAAGTCTCACTCAACGTGCTATGCTTTTATTGCTTATCAAACAGCCTATTTAAAAGCAAACTATCCTGCAGAATATATGGCAAGTGTGATGAGTAATAACATTAACAATACAGATTCTATTACCATGTTTATGGAGGATTGTAAGAGTATGGGTGTTGATGTTTTGGGACCTGATGTGAATGAATCCCAATACAAATTCTCTGTAAACGAAAAAGGTCAGATCCGTTTTGGCCTGGGAGCGATCAAGGGAATCGGAGAAGGGCCGAGTGAGGCGATTACAAGGGAAAGAGAAAATGGCAGGTTCAAAAATATCTATGACTTTTTTGAAAGAATACTGCCTTCTCATATGAATAAAAGAGTAGCGGAAAGTTTAGTAGTTGCCGGAGCTTTTGATGAATTGGATGTTTTCCATAGAGGTCAGTACTTTGATATTGATATGGCGGGAAGAACCAATCTAGAAAGGCTCATCAGATATGGGCAAAGCTTTCAGGAAAGTAAAAACGAGATGGAGTTTTCTCTGTTTGCAGATTTTGCAGATGAGGTTCAGATTGAACAGCCAAAACTACCTCCTTGTCCTGAGTGGCCGAATATGCATAAGCTGAATAAAGAAAAGGAAACTATTGGATTCTACCTTTCTGCCCATCCGCTGGATGAATTTAAATATCAGTTCCAGTTTATGCAGGGAAGACTTTCTAAAAAGTCGGTGTTGGAAAAAGAAGAGGAAGAAAAAGTAACCACAGATGAGGCACCTGTTCTGGAGCAGGACACGCCGGATGAAACCACTGATCTTGTCGAGATTGTTTCTGACGAATTATCTGTTGGGGATGAAGAAGTAATAGAAGAAACTACTAAAAAAGCAGAACCTAAAGGAAATTTCCTATTCTTAAATCTTGATGAAGTAGACGCTTACAAAGAACAGGCTTTTGCTAATAAGCAGGACGAATTGTTTGAAGAAAAAAAGAAAGACTGGAAAACCCTTCAGAAAGAAAGAGAAAATGGCGGCGGTGGAAAAGAGTATACCGTTGCAGGTCTTATCACAGAATACAGAGTTCAGGATGGTTTCAGAAGTGGTGAAAAAGTAGCTTTTGTGACACTGGAAGACTATTCCGGTTCTTACTCTTTCAGATTGGGAGACAGAGATTATATGAGGTTGAAGGAGAAGCTTGAAGTTCAGAGGTTTGTTATTTTTAAAATAAAATTCGCGCAGGTAAAAGATGGAAGAGTCTTTGTGAATGTAAATGATGTGATCGAACTTCAGGAAGCATTTGAAAGATTCGCCAAGAGTATCTCTCTGGTAATGGATGTGATGGATGTAAGACATGAGGATCTGGATTTCTTCAGAACGGTTTTGGATCGGAATAAAGGGAATCAGAAACTGAAGTTCTTTATCAAAAATATTGATGATGATTCCCATATTGAAGTACAGTCTATGAAGCATTCAGTAGACCTGAATGGAGATCTTATCAAGGAAATACAATTGCTCAATAAGTATGAGTTCTACCTGAATTAAAAAAAAGAAATAGATATGTTTTTTAAAAGTGGCTTTTGGCCACTTTTTTTATTTGTACGAATTAAATAGCCAATATTATTTGAATTGGAAGAAGAATTTTATTTTAGATTAGAGGGAATGCGGGTAGGGTTAAATTATTGATAATTAGATTTTTGTGTTGTTTTGTGCGTTTTTGGTAAATAAGTGTTAAAATTAAATAATTGTTTAATTTTATTTAAAAATAAGTAATATTTAAGGTTTAGTTTTTATTATTTTAAAATATTTTATGAAATATATTTAAATATTTTATACTTTTATCGCCTGACTATTATTTTTACTATTTATGAAAAGAATTTTACTTACGTGCCTGACCGCTTTTTATTACAGCGTGTCTGCACAGGTTGGGCCACCGCAAATAACGAGCCCGAATACAAATAACGGATATGGATTTACACAATCTGTGGGAACATATGCACCATTATCCGCAGGAAGAACAGTATGGCAGTCGGGAGCTACCCTGGCTACGGATTTAGTATCTGCAGCTATTCCTTTACCCTCCAACTTTACTTACAATAATCAGAAATATAACTCTGTTTATATCAGTAATAATGGTTTTGTAACATTAGGAGGAGCTACCAGTGCCACTACTTATACCGGGCTATCCAGTGAGATTACTCCCACTACGCATGAGGCTGCTTTTGCCGGTTTTGGAGCAAATCTAAGGAACGCAAACACAACAAGCTCTGAAATTTCATATGAGACTGTAGGAACTAAATTTATTGTACAGTTTACTGATGTGCAAAGCAATTCCGGTTCTGCTTCTCAACTTCTCAACTTCCAGATCCAGTTAGATCTTAATTCCCATACAGTAGCTATTGTTTATGGAAATTGTGTTTCCGGAGCAAGTACATTTACTGGACAGGTAGGGATAAGAGGATCGGAAGCTTCGGATATTAATAATTTAACAGGAACAAACTGGACTTCACTTACAGCAGGGACAACAGCTACTTCCAGTTCAACTTTAGGGACAACAAACGGGACTACAGTGCCTGCTTCTGGACTGACATTTACTTATTCTCCAGGGACGTGGTTGGCTGCCCCAAATACTTTCGCCACTTTGCCTTTTACTGAAAGCTTCAGTACCTGGGCAAATGGTAATTCTACATTGGATCTACCTAATGCCGATTATTGGCGAACCTGGCCGGCAAGGGGCGATAATTCCTGGAGACAGAGTGATACTTCAGGGAGTGGGTTTGCATCTGCTTCAGGGTGGACAAGTACGAGTGGATCCGTAACAATTGGTGGATCTGCAGTAGCACCTGCAGCAAGATTCCATTCCTATAACTGTCAATATGCTTCAGGGTATATGGACTTGTATATTAATTTATCGTCAGGTTCTGGTGATAGGATTCTAAGTTTTGATTACGCAAATCCATCAGGAACAGATGTTTTGAAAATACAAATTTCAACGGACAATGGAGTCACCTTTACAGATTTAGGAATGCCATTTGGTTCCACATCATCAATCTCACCATGGGTCACAAATTATGTGAATTTAGCATCTTCCAGCCCTAATGCCATCATAAGATTTTTAGCCAAAGGAGATAACGGAAGTGATGATATCTATGTGGATAATATTAATATTTCTTCTGTTAATGTTGCCCCTAATTGCTCCACTATTACGGCACCTACCAATGCTGCTACAGGATTGTCAATTACCCCAAATTTTAAATGGGATACTTCACCTAATGCAACTTCATATAAATTAAATTTGGGAACTACATCAGGTGGATCCAATGTGATGGCCGGTGTAGATGTTGGAAATGTACTTACTTATACTATACCTGCAGCAAGCCAATTATTGTATGGTACTACTTATTACGCAACCATATTGCCTACGAACAGTACCGGAACAGCAAGCGGATGTACAGAAATATCATTTATTACAAAAAATATCGGTTGTCCAACAGTGACATTGCCTGTATCAGGGGCATCGGGAGTTTCTGTTATACCAACAATAACATGGGGTGCTGTAACTGATGCAACTGGGTATAAAATATCTGTCGGAACAACAGCAGGTGGAACTGATATTATGAACAGTGTTGATGTTGGAAATATTACATCATATACACTTTCCTCTGCACTTAATTATACTACAAAATATTATTATACAGTAAACGCCTATACTCCTACAAGTACTTCAGCTTCATGTACTGAGCGTAGCTTTACGACAGTTTGTGCATCTGAAAATATACCAACTATCTCACAGGGATTCAGTACATTGACTCCCATATGCTGGTCTGTTGCTAAAGGTGACGTTACTGCCAATTCTACTTTGACGTATGGAAGCAGTAAATGGGCAGCCGCATCAGGTTTTGCTAATACAGGTACTAATACAGCAGTAAAATTAAATTTATATGGAACAAGTACAGGTGACTGGTTAATTTCTCAGCCAATCAATCTTGGTGCAACTCCTGGAGCTAACAGAATTAGATATAGAATGGCTGTTACAAGTTATTCAGGTACCACAGCTCAGTCGACATTAGGGACACATCAGGTTAGAGTAATTATTTCTACAGATGGAGGAACTACCTGGAGCAATGCTAATGCTATAAAAACGTATACAGGAGTCGGAACCTATTCTAATACAGGTCAAACAGAAACTATTGATCTTTCAGCGTATTCCGGTACTATTAAAGTGGCTTTTGTAGCGACTACAAGTTCTACTTCGCCTGATATTTATTTCCATCTTGATGATTTCATTGTAGAACCTATCCCAACATGTATAGAACCAGATTCTCCGGTAGTGGCAAATATTACTTCTGCTTCATCAGACTTATCTTGGAACGCTCCTGCTTCAGTACCTGCAAATGGTTATGAGTACTATTATTCTACCAATAGTACAGTACCTGCTGCTAATGTAACTATATCAGGAACAAGCACTGCTACAAGTACTGTTTTGAATGGACTTAGCTCTGCTACGACTTATTATGTATGGGTTCGCTCAGCGTGTAGTGCCGCAAATAAGAGTATTTGGTCACAGGCAGCAATATTTACTACTACATGTACTCCGTTACAGGTATATTCTCAGAATTTTGATACTACGCCTGTTGATACACTTCCTATGTGCTGGACCAGCATAGGAACTGTTGTTGGTAATGCGAAAGTATCTGCTTATTCAACAACTGTTGCAAGTGCTCCTAATGCTCTGTATATCTATAGTAGCAGTTCAGGAGTAGGTATGGTTTCAACGCCTGAATTTATAGGTTTAGATTCTAACACTGCAACAATTAGTTTTAAAGGAAGAGCTAACTTTACTGCTGGTGGAATTGTTGAGATTGGTTATTTAACAAATCCTGCAGATACTTCTACATTTGTAGTATTGGATAGCTATACTGCATCAAATATTTCTACCATCGATAATTATTCTTTAAATATTATGGGAGTTCCTGCCGGAATTAATAAGCTTGTATTCAGGCATACAGGTTCTCCTGCAAACAGTGTATTGATTGATAATTTTGTGTATCAGTTTGGAAGCCTTTCTACTTCTGAGGTAACAACAGCTAAGAACGAAATTAAAGTATATCCTAATCCGTTCTCAGACACTTTAAATATTTCTGATATTTCCAAAGTACAGTCTGTATCTGTTGTAGATCTTGCAGGAAGAGTAGTGAAAACAATTGAAAAACCTTCTTCTGAACTTCATTTAGCAGACCTTAAACAAGGAATGTATCTAGTCGTGCTTCATATGAAAGACGGATCGAAACAAGTGGTTAAGTCAATTAAGAAATAAAACCGATTAATATAATAATTTAAAGCAGTAACTTAACGGTTGCTGCTTTTTTATTTTTATATTGAATTTTGTTTAAATTTGAGAGCGATTTCGCAACTTAATATAAACAATAATACATGAAAAAATTATTACTCTTATGCTTATTTTTAATAGCATCTATTACAAACGCCCAAATAGCATTGGGAGGAGAAAAATTTAGTGATGGAGGTTCTGTTCCCATAAGATTGTCGTCTGAATATAATTACACTCAGCAAATTTTTAATAAAGATGAGATCTCTGCAAATGCTGCAGGTAATATTACGGGCATCAAATTTTATCTTCCTCCTTCTTCTGATCTTAGTAAGGCTATCAATTGGAGGATTTATCTAGGACATACTACAAAAACAGTTTTTTCCGGTGGTAATGACTGGGTTCCACCGTCAAGTTTGACTCAGGTCTTCACAGGAGCTGTAAGTGAATCCGGAGGTGAAATGACTATTACTTTCAATACTCCTTTTGCTTATAATAATACGGATAATCTTGTGATTGCAATTCATGAAAATAATCCAGGTTCTGCGGCGTATACAAACTTTTTTTACAGTTATAAAGGAGTTGATAATTCAACAATGGTGTATAATAGTAATTTTTTGGATGTGCATCCTCTTTTCCCTGCACCTGGATTTAGTGGAGATTTAAAGTCAGTAGCCACCTTATTGGGCTTAACAGCTGCTGTGGTACCTTCTTGTCCTGTTGTTTCTTTTCCTGATAATACGGTGGCTCTCATAGCTCCTGTAATTAATTGGCTAAGGTCAAGTAGTGCATTATCATACCGAATAAAAGTAGGAACCACTCCTGGTGGATCTGATGTGTTGAATATGCAGGACTTGGGAACTTCTAATTCGTTTGCTTTTACAAATCAACTGAATTTTAATACTAAATATTATTATACAGTGTATGCTGTAAACTCTGCAGGTGTTTCTGCATGTACGGAAAGAACTTTTACAACAGTTGCAACATTGGACTGTCCTTTTGTGGATGTACCTAATCCATCTCAAAAAGGATTTCCCTTGAAAACAACATTTAAATGGTGGACTTCTACAGCCGCATTAGGATATCGATTAAGTATCGGAACTTCTGCAGGTGCATCTGATGTTTTGGATAATTTTGATGTAGGAAATGTTAATACCTATACACTTAGCCAAGCTCAACAATTAAATCCTTCCACGAAATATTATTTTAGAGTTACAGCATATAATGGCGGAGTAATATCTCCTAATTGCTTTGAAAGAAATTTTACCACTACAGTTGCTGCTCCTTCTAATGATGAGTGCTCAGGTGCAATTAGTTTACCCATAAATCCTTCCTTGACTTGTACAAATGTTGTACACGGTGATACTGTAGGTGCAACCAGATCACCTGAGGGGATGGGGGCTTGCTCAGGAGGGGATAATGATGATGTTTGGTATAAGTTTGTTGCAACATATCCGAGTCATATAATATCACTCTCTAATATGGTTTCTACGGGAGGACAATCTGGATCTCCTTATGTGTATATTGCCGTTTTTTCAGGAGAATGCGGGAATCTTACTCCTTTTTATTGTGCTGGATCACTGGATGCAATTAACGGTCTTACAGTGGGTAAAACTTATTATTTAAAAATATATACTTCTTCAAATGAAGTTAATGTTAACGCAGGTTTTGATATTTGTATAGGTTTACCGCCATCACCACCCGTAAATGATAATTGTGTAAATGCGATACCAATTACAATAAATCCAGATATGAATTGTGGTAGTATGACATCAGGAACTACATTAGGAGGAACAAAATCATTGGCTTCAGTGAGTGCATGTACAGGATATGGAGATCCGGATGATGATGTTTGGTATAAATTTACAGCAACAGCTACTGGGCATACTTTTCAACTGAAAAATATAACTTCTGTAGGAAATACTACTTCTACATCTCTGATTGCTCAAGTATTTAGTGGCGCTTGTAATGCTTTAGTAAGTACATTTTGTATAAATAATCATACCAATTATACATTTCTAAACGGATTGGTACCTGGCCAGACTTATTATGTTAGACTTTACAATAATGAAACTAATTATAGGGGGGCATATTATGCAAGTTCTTTTGATATTTGCATGGGAACCCTACCTAAGCCTGTAAACGATGAATGTTCAGGTGCTGTTGAGTTATCGGTTAGTCCTACTTTAGCTTGTGCTTCACCGGTGTCGGGAACTACTTTAGGAGCAACTAATTCAGGTTTAGCAGTAGCTCCGTGTTCTGGGTCTGCAGATGATGATGTCTGGTATAAATTTACTGCAGTAGCTTCTGAGCATGTAGTGATGCTTTCTAATATTAATGCGGTAGGAACTTCTGCATCTAAAAGTTTGTATACTCAGTTTTTTAGTGGGGCCTGTGGAACTTTAACAAGTATAAAGTGCAGCACACTACCTAATACAACACTTAGGGGGCTTACCCCTGGTGATACATATTATGTGAGAGTATATGATTCTAATGCAAATGGAACTACTGTATATGCTGATAGTTTTAATATTTGTGTTGGTACGCTACCACCACCACCTGCTAATGATGAGTGTGTTAATGCAATACCACTTACTGTTAGCAATACAGATGCTTTTGTTAATCCTGTAAATGGCTCTTTGTTAGGGGCAACGCCAAGTATGGGAGCGCCGGCTTGTTCTTCATTTGTGACAGAATTTAATGGTGATATTTGGTATTCATTTACTGCAAGTGCCTCAATGCAGCTTGTGCATGTTTTGCGTGATCCTTCTATTGGAACAGAGGTTCTTACAGGGACATGTGGAAATTTAACTTCAGTGAGATGCCATCCTGGTTCTTTTGGAAATGCTAATGTGTTATTACTGAATCTTAATGTGGGGCAGACTTATTATGTAAGGGTATTTATGGCGCCTCTTACAACACCTCTAAATGCTGATTTTCAGATTGCTGTAACTACACCTTCTGTAGTTACTAATGATGTGTGCAGTACAGCTATACCTATAGGATATGATGAAACTGTACAAGGAGTAAATGCATTGGCCAATGATGATTTGTGGCCATCTAATTCTTGCAGTAATGTGATTCCTCCTTTCAAAGGTGTTTGGTTTAAAGTAACAGCTACTGAAAATGGTCCTATAGTTCTTGATGCTTGTGGGACACAATTTGAGTCATCTCTGAACGTCTATACAGGGGCATGTGGGGCACTTGCTTGTGATTCTGTAAATATTATTGGATCTACCTATAAAGCGTGTACGGCTAATCCTTTAATTGGTTCCAAAATAACATTTATGGGAGTTGCAGGTACTACTTATTATATAATGCTGAACGGAAGAGCTGCCTGGTGCTATGGTAATTATACAATTTCCATGCGAAGAGGTGTATTGGCAACAGAAGAGGTTGAGCGTAAAAAAGAAGATATTAAGGTTTATCCGAATCCATTTACAGATGTTTTAAATATTTCGAATGCTTCTAAAGTGAAATCTGTTTCCATAGTTGAACTTTCAGGAAAATTGGTGAAAACAATTGAAAAACCTTCTTCTGAACTTCATTTAGCAGACCTAAAACAAGGAATGTATTTAGTCGTGCTTCATATGAAAGACGGATCGAAACAAGTGGTTAAGTCAATTAAGAAATAAAACCGATTAATATAATAATTTAAAGCAGTAACTTAATAGTTGCTGCTTTTTTTTAATATTTTTTTAATGTTGTATTAAAATTATTATTAATTTGGCAAATGTATTAACACCTTAAAAAAATTGTATATGAAGAAAATCTTACTCTTGTGCTTGCTAACGGTAAGCTTGTTTTTGAGTGCCCAAATTACCTTAGGGGAAGGAAGCTCTAAAGTCGGACGGGTTCCGATTGATAATTTTTCGAGTTATTCTTACTCCCAACAAATATTTAAAAAAGAAGAAATTAACACCAATGCCGCCGGAAATATTACAGGCCTTAAATTCTATCTGGACCCGGCTTCAACCATAACTAACTCTTCAGATTGGGTTGTTTATATGGGGCATACTTCAAAAACTGGATTTACGTCTGCAGGTGATTGGGTTCCGGTTTCAGCCCTTACAGAGGTGTATACCGGTACCATCAGTAATGTAAACGGAATGGTAGAGCTTACTTTTGCTACCCCTTTTGCTTATAATAATACACAGAATCTGGTGATTGCTGTGGATGAAAATGGCTCAGGTTCAGATTATGGTGACGACCGGGTATTTTATGTACATCATCTTAATTATGCACCCAAAAGTGCAATTATCCGTACCTCTTATATAGATGTTGATTCATCGGATCCTGGGAATGGTAATTTATTAGACTATAGACCTGTTGTTAGTTTTACAGGGCTTACGCCTAAGGCATTGCCATCTTGTACTAATGTGATGTCTCCGATAAACAATGCTGTACTGGTTCCTGTAACTCCTGAAATTAAATGGTATGCATCAGCGGGTGCTACAAGTTATAAAATCTCCATCGGAACAACTCCGGGAGGTTCAAATATTGTAAATCAGCAAACAGTAAGTACCACAAGTTTTACTCCGTCAGCTCCTCTTTCTCTTAATACAAACTATTATGTAAGGATTATAGCTGTGGGAACAGGAGGTTCATCTTCAGGTTGTTTCGAAACAAAATTTACTACTACGCCGCCACCACCTTCTAATGATGAGTGTGCTGCCGCTGTCACTTTAACGGTAAACCCGGATATGAATTGTGGAGCTGTTACTGCAGGAACTACTTTAGCTGCAACAGATTCTAGTGTAGACATTGACCCGTGTTATGGTACTCCCGATGATGATGTATGGTACAAATTTACCGCTACAGATTCAGGTCATATCATTTCACTTTCAAATGTAGCTTCTGTAGGATCAGAAGATAGTGATTATATTGGATTTCAAATATTCAGTGGTGACTGTAATGGTTTGACAAGCATTGTATGTTCGTCATATTCAGGGGTTAGTATTGCTGAAGGACTTACAGTAGGGGAAACTTATTATGTAAGAGTATATAGCATGGATGAAGGAGGTCAATTTGCGCAAAGTTTTAATATATGTGTTGGCACATTGCCACCACCGCCAACAAATGACGATTGTGCTACAGCAATTACATTAACAGTAAATCCGAACATGAACTGTAGCAGTAAAACATTCGGACACACCCGTGGAGCTACTGAGTCTAGTCAGTCTGTAAGTCCTTGTTACGGGGAAGTAGATGATGATGTATGGTATAAGTTTACGGCAACCTCTACTGCACATGTGATTTCATTAAGTAACATGATTTCTATCGGTACTGAGGACAGTTATTCACTGTTATTCCAGGTATTCAGTGGAGATTGCAGTAACCCGACTAGCATTGAGTGCTCAGATTATGATGAGATGAAAGTGATTTCAAACCTTACTGCAGGTGAGACCTATTATATAAGAGTATATACAGATGGAGGAGCAGGTGAGGCACAGAGTTTTGATATTTGTATAGGAACTATTCCTCCACCTCCGGTAAATGATAATTGCTTGGGTGCTTTGGTTGCATCAGTATTTCCTTACGCTTATACACAGTCTGACGCAGCCGGAGCTACTAATAATGACGGAATTATTGAAATCTGTTCGAATGCTATGAATGATGGTACATGGTTCACCTTTACAGGAGATGGTACTGTTCATAATATAAAAGTTACCATGCCGGAAGGAAGTAATTTTGATGCTCAACTAGGTGTGTATAATGGCACATGTGATAATTTGGTCTGTGTAAATACAGTAGATGACGGCCTTACTGGTGGAGCAGAAGAAACAATGTCAGTGCCAACTGTTGCAGGTACGGTATACTATGTAAATGTAGGACATTATGATGGTGGTGAAGATCAAATGGAAGGTACGTTTACGATTACTATTAATAAAGAAACTCTTGGAACTGCAGAAGTATCTAAAGCTAATAAGAATGAAATTAAAGTATATCCTAACCCATTCGCAGAGGTACTGAATATTTCAAAAACAGACCAGGTAAAATCGGTCTCTCTTCTGGATGTTTCAGGCAGATTGGTGAAAACAATTGAAAACCCTTCTTCTGCACTTCATTTAGGTGATCTGAAACAGGGAATGTATATGGTAGTACTGAATATGAAAGATGGTTCTCAACAAGTAATAAAAGCTATCAAGAAATAATTAGTCCTAAATAAAGGCGGATCTGTGATTCGCCTTTATTGTTTTTTATAAGAACAGCTTTAAATTTTATTTTCATCTAAATTTAAAGTTGTAAAATAGTTTTCAAATAAACAAAATTGAAGCAGAATGTTGATTTATTATAGTTTTTTAATTTGTTTTTATCTTGTTTTGAGTGTTTTGTTTGAATTATTACTAATTTAGTGATTGAATTAACATCTAAAAAAAATATATGAAGAAAATCTTACTCTTATACTTACTCATGGTAAGTTTAATCTTGAATGCTCAAATTACCCTAGGAGAGGGGAGCACGACAGTTGGAAATATTCCAATCAATACAAATTACGGATATTCCTATTCTCAGCAGATTTTTACCAAACAGGAAATTAATGCAGCAGCAGCGGGAACTGTTTCGGGGCTTAAATTGTATGTAAACCCATCTGCGGATTTTACTAATTCAGCCAACTGGACGATTTATCTCGGCCATAGTTCCAAAACCAATTTTACATCAGGCAGTGATTGGGTTCCTGTTGCAGAACTTACAGAAGTTTTTTCAGGAACAGTTACCAATGCGAATGGTGTTTTGGAGGTAGCATTTACTACCCCATTTACTTATAACAATACACAGAACTTGGTAGTTGCAGTGCATGAAAGCACTCCGGATTATGATTCTGATGATGATTCATTTTCTGTATTTGATGACCCTAATGCACAGAACAAATCTATTTTGTATAAATCGGATAGTAATGATCCGGATCCTACAGATCCTGAGTGGGGAAATCTGCAGGGGACCAGGTCTGTTATCAGTCTGGTAGGGCTTAGCCCAAGCCCGATACCTTCTTGTCCTGCCGTAACTTATCCACTCAATAATGCAGTTCTTGTACCTCTGTCTCCTGTGATTACTTGGAGTGCATCATCTGGAGCTTCAAGCTATAAAGTTTCAATAGGAACTACTCCGGGAGGAACAGATGTTGCTAATCAGCAAACCGTAACCACAACGAGCTTTACTCCCTTATCTCCTCTTTCTACCGGTGTAACTTATTATCTTAAAGTAACTTCAGTAGGAATCGGAGGGGAATCTTCAGGATGTACTGAAATAAAATTCAAAACAGCACCACCACCACCATCCAATGATGAATGTACAAGTGCTGTTACCCTAACTGTAAACCCAGATATGAACTGTGGAAGTGCTACAGCAGGAACAACCCTTTCTGCAACAGATTCCGGATTGGATCCGGATCCATGTTATGGTACTCCTGATGATGATGTGTGGTATAAATTTACCGCTACAGCTTCTACTCATGTGGTTTCACTTAAAAATATCACTTCGGCTGGTTCAGATTCAGATACTGATACTTATTTTCAGGTGTTCAGTGGAGCTTGTGGAAACATGACCAGTATTTTATGCTCAGATCCCGATACAGGAATAGTGAATGGTCTTAATCCGGGAGAAGTATATTATATAAGAGTTTACAGTTATGAAGATGGAACACAGTATGCACAAAGCTTTAAAATCTGTATTGGGACATTTCCACCGCCGCCAGCCAACGATGAGTGTGATAACGCAGTTACTCTGGCCATAAACCCAGATCTGAATTGTGGAATAGCTACTCCAGGAACAACCCTTTCTGCAACAGATTCCGGATTGGATCCGGATCCATGTTATGGTACTCCTGATGATGATGTATGGTATAAATTTGTTGCGACAGCTTCCTCCCACGTTATTTCACTTAAAAATGTACAAGCGGCAGGAACAGGAACCAGCACCGATGCTTATTTTCAGGTTTTAAGCGGAATTTGTGGAGGATTAACAAGTATTCTTTGTTCAGATCCTAACACCGGAACTGTATCAGGTCTTACTGTAGGGGATACTTATTATGTAAGAGTGTACAGCTACGGAGGAACAGGGCAGGCTCAAAGTTTCAATATCTGTGTAGGAACATTCCCTCCACCTCCTTTGAATGATGAATGTACTGCTGCTGTTACACTAACGGTAAATCCGGACATGAACTGCGGTAGCAAAGTATCAGGACATACCCTTGGAGCTACAGATTCAAACCAACCGGTAGATCCTTGTGACGGAGAAGCAGATGATGATGTATGGTTTAAGTTTACAGCCACTGCAGATACTCACGCCATATCATTGAGTAACATGAGTTCTATCGGAGCAGATTATAGCTATTCACTTTTATTTCAGGTTTTGAATGGAAGTTGTAGCAGTCTGGCCAATGTAGCATGTTCAGAGTATGATGAGACGAAACTTATTTCCGGCCTTACTGTAGGAGAAACGTATTATATAAGAGTATATACAGATGGAGGAGCAGGAGAAGCACAGATGTTTGATATTTGTGTAGGAACACTTCCGCCGGCGCCTGCAAATGACAGCTGTTCAGGAGCTTTGGTAGCTTCTGTATTCCCTTATATATATACACAGTCTGATGCTGCAGGAGCTACAAATAATAACGGATTTATTGAAATCTGTTCGGATGGTATGAATGATGGTACGTGGTTCACTTTTACAGGAGATGGTACTGTTTATGATATAAAAGTTACCATGCCGGCAGACAGTAGCTTTGACCCTCAGGTAGGATTATACAGTGGTACGTGTAATAATTTAACCTGTGAAAATACTGTAGATAGCGGAAGCGGTGGCGGAACAGAAACAATGTCTGTTTCAACGACTGCAGGAACCGTATATTATGTGAATGTAGGGCATTATGATGATAATGAAGATATAATGGAAGGAACATTTACCATTACCATCAATAAAGAGACCCTTGGAACCTCAGAAGTAGCTAAAGCTAAAAATGAAATTAAAGTATATCCGAATCCATTCACTGAAATACTGAATATTTCAAAAGTAGACCAGGTAAAAACAGTTTCTGTTCTGGATGTTTCCGGAAGACTGGTAAAAACAATTGAAAACCCTTCTTCCGTTCTTCATTTAGGGGATCTGAAACAGGGAATGTATCTGGTAGTATTAAATATGAAAGATGGTTCTAAACAAACAGTGAAAGCTATTAAGAAATAAATAATAGTTACAGAATATTCAGTCACATACTGAATATCTTATTTGATAAAAAAAGATGAGCGAAATTTTCGCTCATCTTTTCTATTTTAGATGGTCTATTGCTCATTACTTGTCATTATTTATCCGGTACTGGCTGTATCTCCCCCGTATTCATAAGATCGAAAACAGTTGGGAAGAACATGACGAGGATAAAGTAAATAATAATCATCAGGACTATTAATGAGAAAAGAATAATGACTAAACTATTCGGTTTGTTTTTCTTTTTTGGTTCCATGATTTTGTGGTATTTGGTGAATAGATTAAACTAATATCCAAATATCAAGCTAATTTCTTGCCACATTGCTTGCAGTATCTTGCATCATCATCAATATCTTCATTACCACAACGGTCACATATCTTTTCCAGATTCTGTCTTTTGTTTCGCATTTCTGCTGTTACAATACCTGTTGGAACTGCAATAATAGAATAACCGGCCAGCATCAGAACAACGGCGAAAAACTTGCCAAGGGGAGTAATAGGGGAGACATCACCATATCCTACGGTAGTCACGGTTACTACAGCCCAATAGATTGCCTGAGGAATGGTTTCAAATCCCTGCCGGCCTCCTTCCACCATAAACATAAGAGAGCCTACGATCACTGAAAATATAATCAGAAACAGCAGAAATATATAAATTTTTCTAGAGCTGTTTTTTAAAGCCCTTACAATAAGGTAGCCGTCATTCATGAAATCCAGCAAATTGAAAATTCTGAAAACTCTCAGCATTCTCAGCATTCTGAAGATCAGAAAATATTTGGTAACAGGAAAAAAGAAACTTAGATAAAAAGGAACTAATGCAAGGAAATCTATGATCCCGAAGAAGCTGAATATATAGTGCTTTTTATTTTTTAGTACTGCAATCCGCATGGAATATTCTGCGGTGAAAAAAATAGAAATAATCCATTCAAGAATGAGAAAAGTATAATGAAATCTTTTATCAAGCTGAGGCACACTTTCCATCATAATAATAGCAGTGCTCACAAGAATTAAGGACAATAAGATGATATCGAACAGTTTTCCGAGCCTGGTATCGGAACGATAAATGATTCGATAAAGGTATCTTTTCCAAAGTTTGTCTTCAGGAACAAGATTGTGTTCTCTTTCCATTCTGAATGTTTTTTAAAATTAACAAATTATCGTTATTTTCGTAGCAAACATACAGAATAAAATGACAATAAGAAAAGTAATCTCAGAAATAGACAGGCTCATTCCGTTGCAGCAGGCAGAAGATTTTGATAATGTAGGACTGTTATGCGGAGTTCCTGACCGTAACGTATCCGGGATTCTGATTTGTCATGATGCATTGGAAAATGTAGTAGATGAGGCCATTGAGAAAAACTGTAATCTCATTGTATGTTTTCATCCTATTATTTTTTCCGGACTGAAATCTTTAACCGGGAAAAACTATGTAGAAAGAGCAGTCTTAAAAGCAATTGAAAATAAAATTGCTATTTATGCCATTCATACAGCTTTTGATAATGATTTCTTTGGAGTGAATCATGGAATATGCAACCAGCTGGGATTAAAGAATATGAAAATTCTTCAGCCGAAAGAAAATAATTTAAAACAGCTGACGGTTTTCGTACCTAAAGACTATTCAGAAAAAGTAAAAGAAGTGATGTTCTCTGCAGGAGCAGGAAGCATAGGATTTTATGACGAATGTAGCTTTACTGTTAATGGAAATGGTACATTCAGACCTGTTGAAGGTTCAAATCCGTTTTCAGGGCAACAGAATATTCGGGAGAATGCCGATGAAGACATGATTTCTGTAATTTTTGAAGGATTTAGGCAGGGGCAGATTGTGGGGGCAATGAAAGAGGCACATCCTTATGAAGAAGTAGCTCATCAGATATACAGTCTTGATAATAAAAACCATCATGTAGGACTCGGGATGTACGGTGAGCTGGAGGAAGAAATGGATGAAAAGGATTTCCTGAGGTTTGTGAAAGAAAAATTCGGCATTGAAGTTATTAAACATTCAGATTTTACGAATAAAAAAATTAAAAGAGTAGGGGTTCTTGGCGGTTCCGGAGCCAGTGGAATACGATCTGCAGTTTCCAGGAAATGTGATGCTTACCTTACCGGAGATCTTAAATATCATGACTATTTTTTAGCAGAGTCTAAAATGTTGTTGTGTGATATAGGACACTATGAATCAGAACAATTTGTAAGTCAACAATTATTTGAAATTTTATCACAAAAATTTAGTACATTTGCAATTTCAAAATCTATTGAAAAAACAAACCCAGTAAATTATTTCATTTAAATATGGCAAAAACCAACGATATTTCAGTTGAAGAAAAATTAAGAGCTTTATACGATTTACAGATCATTGATTCAAGATTGGATGAAATCCGAAATACTAGAGGAGAATTGCCAATTGAAGTTGAAGATCTAGAGATCGAGATTGAAGGTCTTGAGAAGAGAGCTGAAAAATTTCATGCAGACATCAAAGATCAGGACGATCAGATCAAAACAAAGCATGAAGTGATTAACCATGCAAAAACTTTAATTGAGAAATACAAGTCTCAGCAGGATAATGTAAGAAACAATAAAGAGTTTGAAGCATTAGGAAAAGAAATGGAATTCCAGGATCTGGAAATTCAGCTTGCTGAAAAAAGAATTAAAGAGTTCGGAGCTAAAATCGCTCACAAAAACGAAACTTTAAGCGAACTTACTTCAAAGATCGACGATTTAAAAAGCCACTTGAAATTCAAGAAAGAAGAGTTGGATGGTTTGATCTCTGAAACTCAAAAAGAAGAAGAGTACCTTATTGAGCAGTCTAAAGAATATGCAGGTAAAATCGATGAGAGATTACTGGCTTCTTATAACAGAATCAGAAAAAGCTCTATAAACGGACTTGCAGTTGTAGGATTAGAAAGAGGAGCTCCAAAAGGATCTTTCTTCACTATTCCACCTCAAAAACAAATGGAAATTGCTCAGAGAAAGAAAATCATCATTGATGAGCACTCTGGAAAAATCCTTGTTGACGATGAGTTGGTAATGGAAGAAAACGAAAGAATGAAATCTGTAATTAAATTCTAATTACTAATTTTAAAAATATAAAGCTGTTTCAGAAATGAGACAGCTTTTTTATTTTGTTGAACCATGAATGACACAAATGTTTCACAAATGCCACAAATTACTTGGCTGTTTTCTTGTCATTACGACGAAGGAGGAATCTCAACATCGTAAGATAAATAAAAACAGCCCTCTATTTCTAAAGAAATGGTAAAGATTACGCTTGAAAATCTGCTAAATCTGAGAGTGAAAAATTCAATAGAAATGGCTTAAGCCTATTTAATAAAAATAAACAAATTCCATTGGCTTTAGCCAAAACCTAATTAGTTTATCAGATTAAAATCCACAAAAAAACCGCTTCAAACGAAGCGGTTATATTTTTATTTATTCATGATGATCATACATCTTATTGTACAGGGCAATAAACTTCTCTTTTACCGCCTTTCTCTTCAGTTTCAGCGTAGGAGTAAGAAGTCCGGATTCAATGCTCCATATTTCAGGAGTAAGCTCGATCTTCTTAATTTTCTCCCAGTTTCCGAGATGCTCATTGATACCTTCAATTTCTTTTTCAATCCTTTGTTTCAGTTCAGCGCTGTTTGCAATTTCAGCTGGATTGGAACCGATATTCAGGTTATTTCTCATCGCCCAGCTTTTTGCAAACTCAAAATCAGGCTGTACCAGAGCGCATGGCATTTTCTCACCATCACCTACCACCATGATCTGCTCGATGAATTTAGAGGCTTTTGCTAGGTTTTCAATCGTTTGAGGAGCAATATATTTACCACCGGATGTTTTGAACATTTCTTTTTTACGGTCTGTAATCTGTAGGAATCCATCAGTATCAATGTGGCCGATGTCTCCTGTTTTAAAGAATCCGTCTTGTGTAAATGCCTCTCTTGTCATTTCTTCATTTTGGAAGTAACCTTTGAAAACAGATGGTCCTTTTACCGTAATTTCACCATCTTCCTGGATTTTTACCTGTAGGTTATCCAAAGGTACACCCACGGTTCCCACTCTCATTTTTTCAAAACTGTTTACAGAAATTACAGGTGAAGTTTCCGTTAAGCCATATCCTTCCAAAATAGGAATTCCAGCATTCTGGAACATTAAATTCAGTCTTGTAGATAAAGCAGCAGATCCTGAAACTAATGTAACAATTTCACCTCCTAAACCTTCTCTCCATTTAGAAAACACCAACTTGTCTGCAATAAGTTCCTGAATTCCGGATGGTTTGGAAACAGATTTCTTTTTGGTGATCAGATTCAGAGCCCAGAAGAAGATTTTTGATTTTAAACCTCCGGCAGAAGAACCGGTATTGTAGATCTTATCATATACTTTTTCTACCAATCTTGGGACCACGGTCATGTAATGGGGTTTCACTTCCTTTACATTTTCACCCATTTTATCGATGCTTTCAGCAAAATAAAGAGAAAAACCATTGTATTGGTAAAGATAGAAAAGCATTCTTTCAAAAATATGACAGATAGGAAGGAAGCTTAATGCTCTTGTTTCCTTATAATCCAGACTTTTTTTCTTAGGAATTCTAGGAATAGAACCTAATACATTGGAAACAATATTATTATGGGTCAGCATAACCCCTTTAGGTCTTCCTGTAGTTCCTGAAGTATATATAATAGTAGCCAGATCCTCAGTATTGATGGCATTGGAAAGATCTTCCACCTCAATTTGAGTGGATTCATCCTCACCAAGATCCAGAATTTCGCTCCAGTTGGCAGCACCGCTTATTTTATCAAAAGTAAAAATTCCCTGTAAGCTGGGAATATTGTGTTTTACCTTCATTACTTTGTTGAGAAGCTCCTTATCAGAGACAAAGCAGTATTGTATTTGTGCGTTATTGAAAATAAATTCATAATCCTCCGGAGAAATACTTGGATAAACCGGTACCGAAACAACACCAATCTGGGAAATTCCAAAATCCATAATAGCCCATTCTGTACGGGAATTGGTGGTTATCAAAGCGATCTTATCACCCGGCTTTATACCTAGCTTCAGTAATCCTCTGGATATCTTATTGCCTTCATTAATAAACTCCTGTGTAGAAGTTTTTTTCCATTCACCATGATACTTCGTTGCAAACATATCCGTTTTAGGATATTTCTCTAAAGCGTAGTGCGGAATATCGAATAATCTCTTGATCGTCATGATTTTTTAAATAATTTATAAAGAAATCTAAATATAAGCATTTTTTTTAATTGAAAAAATTGAATGGTATGAATTCAAGATTATTAAAATGCTTAACATATTAATTTAAAATCCAGGCCGGAAAATATATTACTTCTTATTTCTTTTCAACTATTCATTAAGCCCATCTGTTTTTTATGAAAATATAATTTATTGATTACCTGAAAATTTTATTTCCCTGTTTCTATCAACCCAGCCGGCAAGGAAGAGGATAAGAGCCATAAGAATTACAAAAGATATAAATAAAACTTTCACAGAATCAGGAGGAGGTGGTCCAAATGTATTGGAAAGCGTTACGATAACAAGTAATACTGCCAGTCCCCAAAGTCCCCATTTACCTTTCTTATTTTTTGCAGTGGTTGTAGATATATAGACAGACAGGCCTCCAAAAAAGATAAGAAATTCAATAATGAGAGTAGCCGCAATATGATTCCATAATCCGAACCCCATTTTATAATTGCCGAATGGTGTAATGGGCAGATCTGTAGTGTGAACTATCAAATCAAAGAACCAATGGCTGAGAACACATAAACCAATGACCACAGCGCTTCTGATATCTTTTTTTATTAAAAAATAGATGAACGTGGCAAGGATTCCCCATACAATTCCCATCAAAAGACTGTGGGTAAACGGGAAGTAAAGAAAATCGTACGCATTGACTTTAGTATACCCGGGAACAACTGCTACTTTTTCTATATTAAAAATGAGCATAAAAGGCCAGAGGATATCTACAAACTGAGTAGCCGCGAATAAGGTAATTAATGAAACCTTTGGAGCTGCTTTTTTAGCAGCAAATGATAAACCGAAGTGTCCTATAAACATGATTGTATTGTTTTTACGTTTAATAACGAACACAAAGTTAAAATATAGAAGAAGGCGTACACTTGATAAAAATCAAGAATTACATAAGCTGTCTTTTTCTGATTCTGCTGAAAGTCTCAGGTGTCATTCCCAATATTGAAGCAATATATTGTAATGGAACCTGATTAAATAATTCTTTGTTGCTCTCAAAAAAAGAATTGTATCTCTCTTCCGCAGACATAGACAAATGGCTGAAAATTCTATCCTCCATATAAGTTACACATTGGATGATGAAATTCTTTTCCAGTTCATTCCATGTCGGAACTATATTGATGATTTTGTTATAGTCATTGTGGGTAATAAAATAGATTTCTGTATCGGATAGAGCCTGAATGGTCCAACGGGATGGAATTTTAAAATAAAAACTTGACAGGTCTGTTCCAAAATATCCTTTGGTTGCAATCCATTGGGTAACTTCCTTATCATATTTTGTTGTAAAGACTCTCAATAGCCCGGATTGAATAAAACATAATTTATCACATATCCTTCCTGCTCTTAGAAAGTTATCTCCCTTTTTCAAAATCTCTGATTTGAAAAGTGAACTTACCTGATTCAATTGCTCCGGCTGAATAATTTTAAAATGAGATTGGATATATTGTTCAAGTTCTTTCATCATGCAGAAATTAAAATATTCTTATGGCCAAATCTACACATTAAATCAATAGTTTATATGCTTTGTGCTTTAACCCAATAGTTGTTTTTTGGTAATATTTGTGCAGCCGGATAATTAATAATGGGCAATTACCAATTCTATTTTCAGATTTCGTTAAAAAGTGTAAATTTACGGCTATCTAATTATTTTTTTTATGGACTTTAATTTATCGGAAGAACAGCTGATGATTCAGCAGGCGGCAAGAGACTTTGCACAGAACGAACTATTACCTGAAGTTATTGAAAGAGACCGTGACCAGAAATTTCCTGTAGAACAGGTGAAGAAAATGGGAGAAATGGGACTTTTAGGAATGATGGTGGATCCAAAATACGGTGGTGCAGGTATGGACAGTGTTTCTTACGTGCTGGCAATGGAGGAGATTGCAAAAATAGACGCTTCTGCAGCTGTTGTAATGTCTGTAAACAACTCATTGGTTTGTGCCGGTCTTGAAAAATTTGCTTCTGAAGAGCAGAAAGTAAAATATCTTACACCATTGGCAAGCGGAAAAGTGATCGGAGCATTTGCATTATCTGAGCCGGAGGCTGGTTCTGATGCAACTTCTCAGAAAACTACTGCTGAAGATAAAGGAGATTACTATCTTTTAAATGGGATCAAAAACTGGATCACCAACGGTGGAACGGCAACTTACTATATTGTAATTGCACAGACTGATCCTGAGAAAAAGCATAAAGGAATCAATGCTTTCATCGTAGAAAGAGGATGGGAAGGCTTTGAAATCGGAACAAAAGAAGATAAACTGGGAATCAGAGGAAGTGATACACACTCTTTGATCTTCAATAACGTTAAAATTCCAAAAGAAAACAGAATCGGTGAAGACGGGTTTGGTTTCAATTTTGCAATGGCTGTATTGAACGGTGGTAGAATCGGTATTGCTTCTCAGGCATTAGGTATTGCTGCAGGAGCTTACGAATTGGCGTTGAAATATGCTAAAACAAGAAAAGCTTTCAAAACTGAGATCATCAATCACCAGGCGATCGCATTCAAATTAGCAGATATGGCAACTCAGATCACAGCAGCAAGAATGCTTTGCTTCAAAGCAGCTTGTGAGAAAGATGCAGGAAAAGATATCTCTGAAAGCGGAGCTATGGCAAAATTATACGCTTCTCAGGTAGCAATGGATACTACTATTGAAGCTGTACAGATTCACGGTGGATATGGATATGTGAAAGAATACCATGTAGAAAGATTAATGAGAGATGCAAAAATCACTCAGATCTACGAAGGAACTTCTGAAATCCAGAAAATCGTGATCTCCAGAAGTATTGCAAAATAAGAATTTATAAAACACACACACGCTATGAAAAAATCTTTGTGGATCACCCTCGGTGTCGTACTGCTGTTGTTAGGAGTATTTGTATGGTATAAGTACTTCTTCGTTTTCGGAGAAGGCGTGAAATCCGGATACCTGAACTATGCCATGAAAAAAGGCTATGTCTTCAAAACCTATGAAGGTAAATTGATTCAGGAAGGTTTCGGAAAAGGTAAAGCGGGAGGTATTACAAGCTATGAGTTTGAATTTTCTGTAGATGACCCTGAAGTTTTCAAACAATTGGAGACCAACAGTGGTAAAACCTTTGACCTCCATTACAAAGAATACAATGGTGCTCTTCCGTGGCGCGGAAATACAAAGTTTGTCGTAGACAAAGTTGTGAATATGAAATAATCTGAAAGGCTTCCGTTATGGAAGCCTTTTTTGCAGGGCAGGATGCTTTATTGTTTTCAAAACAGTTGTCATCATATCATTTTAATAGGGTTCTGTGTCTTTTGGTGCTATCTACGATCAAAGATTATTGTGTATTGAATAGTAAAAAAAATTAGATTTATTTATTGGTAATCAATAATTTAATTATATTTAATATCACAAATAAATCACACTATGATGAGAATTTTATCTCTATTGTTCCTTTTCGGAGCAGTAACATTCGTTAGTTCCCAGATTGGAATTAACACAGAGAGACCTACCGAAACACTAGATGTAAACGGTACGGTACGCATACGAAACATCAAACAAACTGGTCCCCGTACTTCAGCAAGAGATTCTATCGTTGCATTTGATAACGGTGGTGTACTTAAAAGAGTAACAGCTGCACAGATTGTTGCTGAGGGAAATGGATTAGTTTCTGTCGTAACGGCAAGTCCACTCACAGGAAATGGAACGGCTGCCAATCCTGTTGTTCTGGGACAAAATGGAGCATCCAACGAGCAACTTCTTCAATGGAACGGAACCACATGGATCCCTGTCTCTGCTTCTGCTTTAGGAACCATATCACTGAATGTGGGAACTTCCGGCAGCAATATCAATGTTTCCGGTTCACCAGCTTCTTTAGGAGGAAGTATGACACTTAATATTCCGGATGCAAGTCCCACGGCAAGGGGAGTGGTTACTACAGCCAATCAGTCGTTTGCAGGGGTGAAAATATTTTCAACAGTAGGTATAAACACTACTGCCCCTACTGCCTCTTCGAGATTAGATGTTAATGGTGCTTATAAGCTGGGAAGCACAGGAACAGTTCATAAAAATATGATTAGTTTCTCAACAACAGTCAATAGTTCCATTTCTTCCGGAGATTCAACATTCTTAGGCAATTTTAATTCTTCCGGAGTTTTGGATGTCAATGTGGCCATTCCTGCAGCAAGCAGGCCTGGGTCTTCACAGGCAGTAGTAGCAGTATCTCCAAATTTTGACCTACCCGGAGCTGTTTCAATAGCTTCTGCAAGGCTTACTTCACCCACCAATGTAAGAGTTCGCTTTATTAATACCGATAGAAATAATGGGCAAACCATTTCCGGAACACTGTTTATTACGATCAGTGAATTTTAATTTGGCTTTTTTCTTATCATCTTCCTCTTGGGAAATAACTTGTAAAAGTATGATCTTACTGAGAGGAAGGTGAGTTTTTAGACTGTTGGTTCTTATTTTTAATTCAACTTTTGAAAACTGATATTCTAAATACAATTAAATAAACTAAAAAATCCATCACACAGGTGACGGATTCAAGAATCTATTCTATTGAGAATCCCTATCAGGAGTATTGGAATTTCTCTTTTTATAGAAATAGTATCCAATGCCACCAATCAGAAATACAGGCCATAATGGAAGAAGGAAAAGAAAGATGGAAGTAATCACATCCCAGCCTGATTCAATAGCTGCCAATGATTTTCCGCCAAAAGTTTTAGGCTCCTTTTCCACTTCAGTTTTATCCGTGATATTGATATCAATACTGCAGATGGTGTTGTCTGTATAATTAAGTCCTGTAACCTGAATATCTCTGGTTTCAATATCCCCGATAGTACTGTTCAGGGCTTCCATTAATCCATCGAAATGCTGGATAGGTACTTTGATGTCCAGAGTGTATACTTTTTGATTTTCATCCCGTTGATTCGCTGATTCAATATAGGACTGGTTCTCACTTTTAATGTAACCATTATTTTTAATAGCTTCTTCTTTAATGATTTCTTTTACCGTTTCAATATTATCTGCTCTTATCGCAAGATACCCTGTTTTTACCATTTTATCTTTTGGCATATTCAGCTCATAGCTGTCATTTTTTTGCTTTTCCTTGTAAATGATTTTGGTCTCTTTAATAACTTTGGGAGCTGGAGTATTTGTGGCAATTTTCTCAGTTTTCTTTGCTGTAGAATCATTTTTCTCAACTTTTGATTCCAGTTTTGTAGATGCAATTTTATCAGATAGAGAATCTACCATTTTGGAAGTACGTTCTATTTTCTCCTGAATATCATTTTTGGCACCTTCAATATCTTTTATTCTTATACTGGCTGAATCAAGAGCCCGGTTTGCTGTTTTGCCTGCATTGTCAATAGCTTCTGAAGTAACAGTAGCAACACTGTCTATACTCTGGGCAGCATCCTCTATATTAGATTGAGAAGCTCCTCCTTTTTGACTACACGCAATAAAAGCGCCTGATATAGCAACCAGTAATATGTACTTTTTCATAACATTAATTTTTTGATGAAGTAAAATTAGTGACGAAGCAGCTGAAGTACTTGTAAATGGAATGTATTCTGGTCGTAAAGTTATAACTGTAATATTTTCAGTTGGTTGTATTTGTTTTACAAGAGATTTACAAAACGCCTTTTTTGTTCAACACAGCTAAATTTAAGCTGTATCAAGAAAAAGATTACAATGGGAAATGTGTAATTTCTATCCTATGGAGGGAGCAAAAAAATCCGCAGAAATTCTCTGCGGATCTATATCTTTAACAACTTCGCTGTTTAGCGATTTTGTCTGTTCATATTAGTTTTCTCTGAATTCACTGATAAAGTGAAGTTTCACATTTGGGAATTTCTCCTGTGTCATATGAATGGTGAAAGAGGAATCTGCCAAAAATACCAGTTGATTGTATTTATCTTTGGCAAGGAATCTCTGTTTTAATCTTGCAAACTCTTTAAACTCTTCTGATTTTTCATCAGCTTCCACCCAACATGCTTTATGCATTGAAAGTGGTTCGTAAGTACATTTTGCACCATATTCATGTTCCAGACGGTATTGAATAACCTCGTACTGAAGGGCTCCTACAGTTCCAATGATCTTTCTTCCGTTCATTTCCAACGTAAATAGCTGGGCAACCCCTTCATCCATCAGCTGATCAATACCTTTAGCCAATTGTTTAGCTTTAAGCGGATCATTGTTATTGATATAACGGAAATGTTCCGGAGAGAAGCTTGGAATACCTTTGAAACTTAGCTTTTCACCACCAGTCAAAGTATCACCGATTCTAAAACTTCCCGTGTCATGAAGACCAACGATATCTCCAGGGAAACTTTCTTCTACAACCTCTTTTTTATCGGCAAAGAAAGCATTAGGGGAAGAGAATTTCATCTTTTTACCTTCTCTTACCAACAGATAGTTTTCATTTCTCTTAAAAGTTCCGGAAACGATTTTTACGAAAGCCAGTCTGTCTCTGTGTTTAGGATCCATGTTAGCGTGGATTTTGAAAACAAATCCTGTGAAAGTACTTTCTTCCGGTTTTACCAAACGGGTATCACTTTCTTTAGGCTGTGGCATCGGAGCGATGTCAATGAACGCATTCAATAATTCACGAACTCCAAAATTGTTCAATGCAGAACCAAAGAACACCGGTTGTAAATCACCTTTCATATAATCTTCACGATTAAATTCAGGATAAACGGACTGGATCAGATCAAGCTCTTCTCTTAAAGTAGCGGCAGCTTTTTCACCAATAACATCATCTATTGAAGTATCATTAATATTATCAAACTTAATAGAATCTCCAACTTTCTGCTTTTTCTCTTCTAAGAATAACTGAATATTGTTTTCCCAGATATTATAAATTCCCTGAAAATCACTACCCATACCAATCGGTAGAGAAAGCGGACAAACTGTTAACCCTAATTTCTGTTCCACTTCATCCAAAAGATCGAAGGCATCTTTACCCTCACGGTCAAGTTTGTTGATGAATACCAACATCGGAATGTTTCTCATTCTACAAACCTTAACCAGTTTTTCAGTCTGTTCCTCAACTCCTTTTGCTACGTCAATCACAACAATTACTGAATCTACAGCGGTTAGCGTTCTGTAAGTATCCTCAGCAAAATCCTTGTGACCCGGAGTATCGAGAATATTGATTTTATGATCTCTATATTCAAAAGCCAATACGGAAGTCGCTACAGAGATCCCTCTCTGTCTTTCAATTTCCATAAAGTCGGAAGTAGCTCCTTTTTTTATTTTGTTGGATTTTACCGCACCTGCTTCCTGGATTGCCCCTCCGAAAAGAAGCAGCTTTTCAGTAAGCGTTGTTTTTCCGGCATCCGGGTGGGAAATGATCCCGAAGGTCTTTCTTTTTTGTATTTCTTTGATTAAGTCTGACATATCGTATTTTGAAGTTGCAAAAATCGTGATTTTTTACGAGGTTTTCAAATTTAAATTAATACAATACTGATTAGAAGAGAAAGCAGGTAGATAAGAAGGATTGAGAATACCCAATAAAAGGAATAAAAGCATCCTTGTAATTTATAATTATAAAGCTGGTAATAACACTGAAATGTACTATAAAATTCACAATCGCAGCGAATTGGCGATTAATTATTCACCATTGCGGTTTCCGGTTATCAGAAAAGAATTCTTACTAATAATATCAGGACATAAATCAATCCTAAACCCACAAGAAAAATAAATGCAGATATAAATAAATCAAACTTTTCATATTTTTTCATCGGTGGGGAATCTGGAGAAAGATCATACTCTTTAATGGTCTGCTGGCTTATTTTTAAGTCGGGACGAAAATATTGGATTCCAATTAGAAACTGACGATACATCTCAATTTGATTGCTAAGAAGAACATATTCAAAGTTGAAATCTATACTTGTCAATATACTTTCGCCTGCTTTATTTCGAAGAAAAACATTCAGATAGCTTTTGGGATATCTTGATGTAGTACTGTACATATAGGCGTCATGTGATAAGTTTATAGACTGTTGCAGTTCACTATATAAAATGGTATTGATAATATTATCCCGGCTGTCATAAAAAGTAACTCCTTTCTCATTAATAATGGCTTTCCGGATTTTTCCTTTTTTTCGATTGGTCAAGGCTAGAATCAGAGCTAAACAACAAAGTATAAGAAGAAACAGAGCAATAACAAGAAGGGAAAAAGTGCCAAGGTCGTTTTCGAAATACTGGCTGATATTGTTATACATATTTTCGAAAACAGTTCCGATGACCATAATAATCATGATAATAGCTATCCACATGATTCCCATCAGAGAATAAGTGGCCGTTTTATTGACTTTAGAGACTATGGTTTGAAACTTTTCCGTCATATCAGTTTTTTAATTCAGCTAATAAAAATACAAGGCCAAAAATGGCTGCACTGATCACAAATACTGCAAGAATTAAAAGCCAGCCTCCTAATGAAGTTCCTTTTCTATTGACTTTCCAAGTAGTCGGATCAATAGAAAAGCTACTGACAGCCATCGGATCTATTTTTAAATCCGGACGAAAAATAGTGATTCCATGCATAAAATGAGCATATAAAGTAAATTTATTCTTTACAACATGAAGAGGTAGGTTCATATCAATACGTCTTTTCGTTTCTTCTTTTTTTTCAGGTTTTAAAGTTACTTCAAGAAAAGGGACAATGCTGCCACCAACTGTTGTTACCGTATAAATATCAAAATCTTGCTTTGAAGAACGAAGCTCTGTGTACAATATCTGTTCTACGATTTCATTTTTTGAATTGTAAAATAAAAGTCCGGTATTATCAACAATGATCTTTCTTGAAATATTTTTTCTCTTTATGATATAGTAGCGTGTAGAAGGAATTAAGATAAGAAGCGAAATTCCCCAGCATATCAATGCGGGTGTTAACATTGCTTCAAATCCTCTTTTATAAATCCCATAAACGGGGCCAAGGACAAAAAGACTGAATAATAAAAACAGCATCCCGAAAAAAGTGGACTGAAGGATGAAAGTGGCCAGCCTGTTAATTTTAGATTCAACACCGGCGAAAGGAATTGCTGTATTTGTTTTGATGATATTCATGGTACTGGGGCTAATTTAAGTATTTTCTTTTTTAGTTGCCTGTAGCATTCAAAAAAATTATCTTTGTTTCAATAAATTTTTACAGAAAAAAGAATGGAAAATAGCAGGTATCCGAAGTTTACTTTCACATGGCTGGGCGCTGTTACTTTAGTGGTTGGATTGTTTGTAGGGACGATGGCTGTTTCTTTATTCAGTACCTTTTGGAAGGTGGCTTTCAAAGAAAATCTTGAATTGAAAGACTGGTTTCTGATGGTGGCCAATTCTGTAGGATTCGTCACATCCATTGCATTCTTCGATTTTTTCATTGTGAGAAGAACCACACAGCAGAGGCTTAATTTTAATCTTTCATCCGTTAATTTTTATACCTATCTCCTTATTTTTCCAATGATGGCAGGGATGATGTTTATTTCAGAGTTTACAACAACACTGATTCCTACATCAGGTCCTTTTTTCGGAGATTTCTACGAATATTTCATTCAGCTTATGAGCCAGCTGACCGATAATCCTGTGGTTATGATTATCATGACAGTAATTATGGCTCCCATTTTTGAAGAAATCATATTCAGAGGGATTATCCAGAAAGGACTGATCAATAAAGGAGTAAAACCATGGAGAGCTATTTTATATGCATCTATTATTTTTGGAGTAGTTCATGGAAACCCATGGCAGTTCATCAGTGCTGTGATGCTGGGGTGCGTGTTAGGATTGGTATATCACAAGACAAAATCTTTACTGATGCCGATATTGTTGCATGCATTTAATAACCTGACCTTGTCATTACTGGTACTTTATGGTAAAGATGAAAGTTTTGCAAAAGTTTTTAATGTTTCAGAATGGCTGATTTTAGCCATAGGAATTCTACTTTTTTCTTTGTTTTACTATCTTTTTATGAAGAAATATAAAGTACATTATTCTGAAATATAATCAACAGCAGTTAAAAAGTAAAATTGAAAATGAATATAGAAATGGAATTATTGGTAGCTACCCACAACGAGCATAAGAAAGAAGAGATTCAGCAGATTTTAGGAAATGACTGTACCGTTAAAAGTCTTACAGATTATAACATTCACGAAGAAATTATAGAAGATGGAGATTCTTTTCATGCTAATGCTTTAATTAAGGCGAAATATTGTTTTGAAAAGACTGGAGTTCCGAGTTTGGGAGATGACAGCGGGCTTGTTGTAGAATCTTTAGACGGAAGACCTGGGATATTCTCTGCCCGTTATGCCGGAGATCATGATTTTGCTAAAAATATTGAAAAGGTATTGGAAGAAATGAAGGGAGTAGAGAACAGGAAAGCTTATTTTGTGACTGTTTTATGTTATTATGATGAAAATGGGGCCCAATATTTCGAAGGAAGAGTTCACGGAAATTTACTGACTGAAAATAAAGGATTCAAAGGATTCGGGTATGATCCGATTTTTGTTCCGGAAGGATATGACAGAACTTTTGCAGAAATGGATCCCGCAGATAAAAACAAGATCAGCCACCGTAAGCAGGCATTGGATCTGTTTATGGATTTTTTAAAAGTAAAGTAATCAATACTAAAGATAAAAAGAACCACTTCTCTTTCCCGGAGAAGTGGTTTTTTTATGCTTTTCCTGCTTAAAAGTAAAGGTAAAATATATGTTTTAAAATTTCTGTCGTACATTTGTTACAATAAACAATTGATTTGAGTACTTATTTAACAATATTAGGTTTTAATTCAGCGATTCCGACGATCAATACCTCACCCACAGCCCAGCTGTTGGAAATGGAAGAAAGGCTCTTCCTGATCGATTGTGGAGAGGGAACACAGGTACAGTTGAGAAAAGCAAAAGCCAGATTTTCAAAAATCAACCATATTTTTATTTCTCATCTTCACGGTGATCATTGCTTTGGTCTTCCGGGGCTTATTGCCTCTTTTCGTCTTTTGGGAAGAGAAAACCCATTACATGTTTATGGTCCGAAAGGGATTAAGAAGATGATGGAAACTATTTTCCAGATTACGGAAACGCATCGTGGTTTTGAAGTGGTATATCATGAATTGGATAAAGATTATTCCGAAAAGATCTATGAGGACAATAGAGTGGAGGTATATACCATTCCTTTAGATCACAGAATCTACTGTAATGGTTATCTTTTTAAAGAAAAGCCGAAGGACAGACATCTGGATATGAAGGAAATTGCCAAATACAGTGAAATTGAAAGCTGTGATTATCATAATATCAAAGCAGGAAAAGATTTCGTTTTAAGTGATGGTTATGTTCTTAAAAATGAAGTACTGACTCTTGATCCGGCTCCATCTGTATCTTATGCATTCTGTAGTGATACCCGTTATCTTGAAAGTGTAATTCCGATTATTAAAAACGTGACGGCTCTGTATCATGAGTCTACCTTTTTGCATGATTTAAAAGAAATGGCAGATTATACAGGACATACTACTGCATTGGAGGCAGCAACCATTGCACAAAAAGCTCAGGTAGGAAAGCTTATTTTGGGGCATTTTTCCAACAGATATGCAGATCTGACGGTATTTACCGATGAAGCCAGAACCATTTTCCCTAATTCATTCCTGCCAAAAGCTCTGGAGAGTGTAAAAATTTAAATAAATATGTTGAAGTTTGAAGAGCTTAAAAGCTTTCTGGATGAAAAGGCCAACCAATACAACGCTCCTGATTTTATAGAAAATGATCCGATACAGATTCCGCATCGTTTCTCAGTGAAGCAGGATATTGAGATTGCAGGCTTTCTGGCTGCAACTATTTCCTGGGGAAACAGAAAATCGATCATCAACTCTGCCAATAAAATGCTGGATCTTATGGGGAATTCTCCCTATGATTTTGTGTTGAATTATTCTGAAAGAGATTTGAAAGACATTCAGGATAAAAGCATTCACAGAACTTTTAACGGAGAAGATTTTTCTTATTTTATCAAACAGTTCAACAGAATTTATAAAGATCATGAAAGCCTGGAAGAACTGTTTAGAGTAAAAGATTCGGAAACTAATTTCCAACACGCCATAGAAAGATTCAGAAGCAGTTTCCTGCAGGTGGAGAAACATAGAAGTCATAAGCATATAAGCTCACCGTATAAGAATTCCTCAGCCAAAAGAATCATTATGTTTCTGAGGTGGATGGTACGTAAGGATAAACGTGGTGTAGACTTCGGTATCTGGGAAAATATAGATCAGAAATACCTGTCTATTCCATTGGATGTGCATACCGGGAATATCTCAAGAAAGTTGGGGTTGGTGGAAAGAACTCAGAATGACTGGAAAACAGTGGAAGAACTGGATGTAGCCATTAGAAAATTTGATGAAAAAGACCCTGCAAAATATGATTTTGCTCTGTTTGGATTAGGCGTGACGAAAGAACTGTTGTAAAAAATAAAGGATGAAAAAATATAATGAAAAAGCAGAAGTTCTCGAAAAAATAGCAGATCGTATTACCTCATGGATAGGATCTATTCAGTCTCTGATTGTACATACTTTGCTGTTTGTTACTTCGTTTTTGCTTCCGATGCTGAAAATTGTTGATTTTGATAAGATGCTTCTGATTCTTACTACAGTACTTTCTCTGGAAGCTATTTATCTGGCAATTTTCATTCAGATGTCTGTGAACAAAAGCCACGAAAAAATTGAAGATATCCAGGAAGACATCGAAGATATTCAGGAAGATATCGAAGAAATCAGCGAAGATATTGAAGAGATCAGTGAGGATATTGAGGAAATTAATGAAGATATCGAAGATATTCAGGAAGACATCGAAGAAATCAGTGAGGATATTGAAGAGATTAATGAAGATGAAGAAGAAGAGGATCATAATGAAAAGGCTAAAAATGCTATCCTAAAAAGCAATGTAAGTTCAAATAAAAATGAAATAAAAGCTTTGAAGGACATTATTGCTCAACTTCGGGATGAAATAGATCAGTTGAAAAAAGATGAATAGGAGATTGGAAGATCTCTGAGAATATAAGAACAGGTCAGCTTTGCTGGTCTGTTTTTTTTATGATTGAGTATTGTTTTTTACAGTAAATTTAAAAATAAAAAGTATTTATTGTGAATTTTCATTAAAAACAGAGATGTAAGTGTCTTAAATACTGATAAGATATAATTATTTTTGCTACATTTGGGCAAAATGAAATCAAAATGTTGAATTATAGATTGAAACACTACTTTTTTCTTTTAACGTTTTTACTGAGTTCTATTTCTGTATTTTCCCAGGTTGTTCCTGAAAGAAAGACAACAAAGGTGAAACCTACGGGAGCAAATCTTAAGGCTGGCAACTTTATAGATGTAAATGTTCCTCCTTATCCACCTTCAGGTTTTACTCCTGAACAGCTGGTTAAACAAATTTTGATCAATGGTGGAAGTTCCTGTACATCAGCAAATGTTACCAATGTTACCATCTCTCCTAATCATGCCGTAAATAAGCCCGAAAGATTTTGGGGCTACTTTAATAGAGGAACTGCAAATTTTCCTTTTAAAGATGGAATTGTACTGACTACTGGTCATGCAAAAGATGCAGGAAATAGCTTTACTGATGATGTGAGCAAATCGGTAGGAACAGAAAGTGATCCGGATCTGGTGGCAGCAACTAATCCTCCTGTAGCCCTGAAAGATGCAGTAGCACTTGAGTTTGACTTTGTTCCAAGCTCTACCCTGGTAAAATTCAATTATATATTTGCTTCTCAGGAATATGATCCTGGTGGGGATTATCCGTGCGGTAATTACGCTGATGCTTTTGCGCTTCTGCTTAAAAAAGTAGGAGATCCTGCATATACGAATCTGGCTGTATTACCTGGAAGTGCAGGACCTGTAAGTGTAACGAATATTGTTCCGGGAGGAGTGGGCTTCAGTTGTGGACCCATCAATGAAACTTATTTTGGAGGGTTGAATATGCCACATATAGGAATTAATTATAACGGAAAAACTATTCCTTTAACGGCTGTTGCTAACGTAATTCCTGGAGAGACTTACCATTTCAAATTGGTTCTTGCAGATGCATCGGATACACAGTTAGACTCTTCTGTTTTTTTAGAAGGTGGATCATTTGATATCGGTGTGAAAATCGTTGATGAAACAGGAGCTGTTCTGCCATCTACAATTAATATGTGTGATAATACTCCTAAGGCATTAAAGGCACTGTTAGCCGACATCCCAGGGATGACTTATCAGTGGTATAAAGATGGCGTTGTGATTCCGGGAGCTACCAATTCTGTTTATACTGCTGTGGAACCAGGCGTATATTACGTAAAAGTAATGATTCCCGGAAACCAGTGTCCGGGTGAGGCTACGATTACCATTGTCGGAGGAACCAGCCCAACGGTCCAGGATGCAGTACTAAAGCTTTGTATAACGCCTACTGTTAAAACTTTTAACTTAGAGAGTGCAATCCCTATGATCAGTACAACACCAGGAATTGTAGTCCGTTTTTATGCGAAGCTTTCAGATGCTCAGGCTCAAAATAATAATTATATTAAGAATCTTTCCAATTACGATGGAACGGATGGTCAGATATTATATGTTCTTGTATCTAATGGAGCATTTTGTAGTAAAATTCCAACATTAACACTGAGAAAAGAAGAAACCCCTATTGCGGGTCTTAATGTTGCAAAGCTGAAGATATGTTTGGGAGAATCTGTGTTGATGACAGCAACCGGCGGGGTAACTTATGAATGGAGTGATACAACTTCTGTTACAGATGGAACAAGAACGGTGAGCCCTACCAAAACAACAACGTATTCCGTATATGCTGTAGGAGCTCTGGGATGTAAGTCTTCAAAACCGGCTGAAGTTACCGTTGAGGTAGTACCGGCTATTGTTTCTACACTGAAAGGCGGACAGATCTGTGAAGGTGACAGAATTCTTTTAGATGCCGGCTCAGGCCCCGGATATACCTATGAATGGAGTACCGGAGATAAAACACAGACTATTACAGCAAATAAACCTGGAGAATATAGTGTAACGATCAGTAATGGGGTGTGTTCTAAAGAATTTAAAACCAAAGTGATACAAGCCGTTATTCCTGAAATTATTAATGTGAACTATAATGACAAGGGAACCATGGTTCTTACAGCCACCAATCCTAGTAATGGTATATTGGAATATTCCGTAGATAATGGCCTTACATGGCAGAATTCCAATGTATTTACAAATGTGCCTAAAAATGAAGTTATTGCCATTCGTGTAAGAGTGAAGACTACAAGCTGTGTAGGATTCCTGGAGTACTTTACCTTTGTTATGAGAAATGTAATTACTCCAAACGGAGATAATATTAACGATATTATCGATTTTAGAGGAATCGTAAAATATAAAGATTTCAGCGGTAAGGTCTTCGACCGTTATGGAAAAGAAGTATTCCGGGCTGAAAGGTTCAGACCTTATTGGGATGGATACTTCCAGGGAAAACGATTACCGTCCTCATCTTACTGGTATCAGGTTACCTTTGAAGATCCGGCAAGCAAATTGCTTACCGTGAAAACGGGTTGGATCCTGCTTAAGAATATAGAATAATTCAAAAATATTATTGAAAGACTGACTGCCTTGTCAGTCTTTTTTTTTGATATTGAAATAAATTAAGTTGATATTCTACGATTAATAAATTTGAATTAGTAACAATGTAAATTATGTTAAACTGAATTTAAATCAAAAAAAATAGTATTTTTGTTTAAAATACTATAAAATGTTAAATAGGAGGAAAGGAAGTTTATTTTTAGTGTTGTTTTTTGTTTTTATGGGAAGCTTTATTTTTGCTCAGGAGAGAAGCAAAATAGGTGCGGCCAAAAAACCTAGCACTGCCACTATGAAAGCAGGTGCTTTTATTGATGTTAATACTTCCAATTATCCTGAGTCTTCCTATAGTATTACTCAGTTGGTGAAAGATGTTCTTATCTCAGGTGGGGGATGTGCTAGTAATAATATAAGTAATGTACTTGTTTTTCCCAATTTACCACCCACTAATCAGAACCGAAGCTGGGGTTACTTTAATAAAGTGGCAACGAATTTTCCTTTTTCTAAAGGGATTATTCTTTCTACCGGATTTGCTAAAAATGCAGGAAATTCTTATATACCCGACCTTAATGATGACTTGGGTACAGGAGGAGATGTAGATCTGGCAAATGCTTTGGGAATTAGTAATGCGAAGCTGACCAATGCTACCTATATTGAATTTGATTTCGTAGCTGTTGCCTCTGAGATTACCTTTAAATATTTATTTGCTTCAGAAGAATATCAGAAAACATTCCCGTGTAATATTACTGATGGTTTTGCTTTATTGCTGAAGAAAGTTGGTGATCCTAATTATACGAATTTAGCGGTACTTCCGGGAGGAGCAGGACCGGTAAGTGTAACGAATATCCACCCGGCTAATATTAATTGTGGTCCAAAAAACGAAATATATTATGGAGGAACCAATACTGCTCAGATTGAAACCAATTTTGAAGGCCGTACCGTTCCTTTGGAGGCAAAAGCAACCGTTATCCCTGGGCAGACCTATCATTTTAAGATGGTTTTGGCTGATTTTCAGGATGGGAACTATGATTCGGCTGTGTTTTTAGACGCAGGATCCTTTGATATAGGAGTGAAAATCCTCGGTCCGGGAGGTGTACAGCTGCCAAGCTCAGTGAATATGTGTGATAATACACCACAGACTTTCACCGCTTCAGTTCAGTATCCTAATGTGACATATCAGTGGTTTTTAAATAATGTACTGATCCCAGGAGAAACCAATGCCAGCTATACAGCAACACAACCCGGGGTCTATACGGTGAAAGTATTGATACCTGGTAGTACCTGTCCGGGAGAGGCAAAAATTACCGTTGTGGGAGGAACTTCTCCTACAGTGCAAAACGCTACATTGACAGCCTGCTACAGTGCAGGAAATGCGACATTTAATCTGCCTGCAGCACAACCTGCAATAAGTACAACAGCGGGAGCAGTCTTTACTTATTATACAACATTAGCAGATGCCAATGCAGGTGGTCCTGCTAATATAATTCCTAATCCTACAGCCTATCAGAGTGCCGGAGGAACGGTATATGTAAGGGTACAAAATGGCTTCTGTGCTAAAGTAGCTGAGCTGAATCTAGCTAAAGCACCACAGATGACAGGTTCTATTGTACCTCCTGCAATATTGACCTGTGCTAATTCGCAGATTACACTGGATGCATCAGCTTCAGTTTATCCTGCCGGAGCTACATTCAACTGGACTACTACAGGTGGAAATATTGTTTCAGGAAACACTACGCTGAATCCTGTAATCAATGCGCCGGGAACTTATACATTGACAATATCAAAAGCTTATCAGCCTGGAAATATCAACTGTACAGCGGTTGCAAACGTGACGGTGACAGGAAATAGTGCTCCGCCTAATACAACTTTAACAGCTCCTAAACTAAAAATCTGTAAGGGAGAATCTATAACACTTACAGCTTCAGGGGCGGCAACTTATAATTGGGGTGGTGGCCTTCCCGGAAATGGAAATACACAAACTGTAACTCCTACAGTTACTACAACATATACTGTAATCGGTGTGGGAGCTAATGGATGTGCATCTGCCAACCCTGCGACACTTACCATCGAAGTATCTGAGCCATTCACAGCACAGAATGCAATACTTCACAAATGCTATCAGCCAGGATTAACTTTTAATCTTCAGGAATCACAGGGCCAGATCACAACAGCAACCGGGGTTACTTTTGCATATTATGTAAATCAAACCGATGCTGATGCCGGTAATGGTAACGTTATAGCAACTCCTACAGCGTATTTACCTACTTCGGCAAACCAGACAGTCTATGTAAGAGTTAGCAACGGAGGTTGTAGCTATGTGGTTTCTCTGCAATTATTGAGAGCTGCAGAAACTACCTTAACGATAGTTGCTCCGCAGACTATTACCTGTACAACTCCCCAGATTACTCTTAATGCATCAGCTTCTGTAATACCGCCAGGATCTACCATTACCTGGACGACAGTTGGGGGTGTTATTCAGTCAGGAGGGAATACCCTTACGCCTGTAGTAAGTGTGGGAGGTACATATACATTAACTGTTACCAATATATCCCAGCCGGGAAATCTAAATTGTCCATATAGTTCAACAGTAACAGTAACTCAGGATAAAGTGGCACCTATTGCAGCTCTTGTATCGTCAGAAGCTCGTATATGCGTTGGTGAATCAGTAACATTAACTGCATCTGGTGGAGCTACCTATACCTGGGGGAATGGTCTTACAGGTACCGGAAATACTCAGGTTGTTTCACCTACAGTTACGACAGTGTATACAGTACATGCAGTAGGGGCTAATGGATGTGTTTCTGCTACACCTGCAACCGTTACTGTTAAAGTAGGACCTCCGATAGCAGGAGTTTCTGCAGATAAAGTGAAAATATGTGCCGGAGAATCTGTTACCCTTACCGCTACTGGTGGAGTTACTTATAATTGGGTGGGTCTTACGGGAACCGGAGATACACAGGTAGTAAGTCCTACCACCACTACCATTTATTCTGTGTTTGCATTAGGAGGGAACGGGTGTATTTCTGAGAAAGCTGCCGAGATAAAAATAGATGTAGTTCCTGCTATTGTTTCTACGTTAGAAAATGTATATGTCTGTGCCGGAGATAACGGTACTCTTGATGCCGGAGCGGGGCCTAATTATACCTACCTGTGGAATACCGGAGCTACCACGCAGACAATTACTACAAAAATTGCCGGAACGTATTCTGTAACAATAAGTAATGGGGTGTGTTCCAAAGTATTTACAGCACAGCTTGTCAATCCTGATCTTCCTGAGATCATCAATGTTGCTTATGATAAGAATATCATGACCCTTACTGCAACTAATCCTACAGGTGGGGTGTTAGAATTCTCCATAGATGGTGGGCTGACCTGGCAGGGATCAAATGTATTTAACGGTATCTTAAACAATACAATGTATCATTTGATGGTTAGGGTGAAGAATGCGAAATGTGGAACTTCAGTGGATTATTATACCTTCGTACTCAGCAACGCTATTACTCCTAATATGGATGGAATAAATGATACGATAGATTTCTCCGGAATTAGTGGATATAAGGACTTTTCTGCGTCTATTTTTGATAGATACGGAGCAGAAGTCTTTAAGGCAACAAAAGGAGATGTAATATGGAGAGGCTCTCTAAAAGGAATCAATCTGCCTACGGGCACTTACTGGTATAGAGTTCAGTGGGAAAACCCAGCGAGCAAAAAACTGGAGCAACGCTCAGGATGGATACTTTTGAAAAACAGAAATTAAGTTATAATATAAAATAAACAACAAAACCCTTCGTAATTGAAGGGTTTTGTTGTTTATTTTGGTTGATTTTGTTAATGTATTTTTTGAATTGTAGTGAAGTTTATAAATTGTGTTTTTATTTTATATTATCATTTTCTTAAAACACCTTTTATTACTATAAATATTGTTTTGTGCCTATAAATGTTGTTATTTTTTTATAAAAAATATAAATATGTGTATTAGATATTTAAAAAAAAATTAAATTTGTTGAAACAGAAATATTATGATAAGATACCTACCGATTTGTTTATTATTTTTATTTATCTCAAATTTTTCATTTTCACAAAGTCAGCAGCCCAGATCAGTGTTAAAGAAACAAGCGTCTATTCAGTCTAAAAAAGCAGGCGCTTTTATTGATGTGAATGCACCGGGATATTTGGAATCCGCTTATAGTATAGAGAAACTAGTAAAAGATGTATTGATTTCATCAGGAACCAATACCTGTATTACTCCCAATGTATCCAACGTAAAGATTACCCCTAATCATGCTGTAGGTGATGCAAACAGGGCATGGGGATATTTTCATAAGGCAACAACCAATTTTCCTTTTAAAGATGGTATTGTACTTTCTACAGGGTATGCAAGAAAGGCAGGTAATAGTTTTGAATCCAGTAATAGTGATACCAATGGTGGTGGGTCAGATGCTGATCTGGCACAGGTGCTTGGTGTTACTGAAAGCAAATTATATGATGCAGTACTTCTGGAGTTTGATTTTGTTCCTACAACTACTCAGATCAAGTTTAATTATTTAATTGCATCCGACGAATATACCGGGACATTTCCCTGTAATTATGCGGATGCCTTTGCTATATTACTGAGACCTACATCAGGAGGAGCAGCCTATACCAATATGGCGATACTGCCTGGAGGAGCTGGACCAGTAAGTATTACCAATATTCACCCTGCAATTGGATCCACTTGTGGAGCTGTTAATCAACAGTATTTTGGAGGGTATAATACTACTAATGTTGAGACGAACTTTAATGGAAGAACGGTTCCGCTTACTGCTGTAGCAGATGTAGTGGCAGGACAGGAATATCATTTTAAAATGGTAATCGCTGACTTCAATGACCATAGCTTCGACTCTGCCGTATTTCTGGAAGGAGGTTCTTTTAATATCGGGGTAGACCTTTTAGGACCTGGCGGAGCAAAATTACCTAGTGATATTAACGTATGTGATAATGTACCTCAGGTACTTACTGCTTCTGTAAGTGATCCGAACTTATTGTATCAATGGTATTATAACGGAACCCTGATTCCTAATGCAACAACCAATGTAGTTACTGCTGCACAGCCGGGAACCTATACAATTGAAGTAAGTGTACCCGGAAACCCATGTCCAGGTAAAGCATCGATAGAAATCCACGGCGGAACAACGCCTGAAGCATTTGATGCTACATTATTGCTCTGTACTACACCGGATATTACCACTTTTGATTTAAGTACCATTAAGTCATCAATCAGTACAACACCAGGAGCTATATTTAAATTTTATGAAAATCAGGCTGATGCCGTTGCTGAGAATAATAATTATATCAAGAATATCCTGAACTATAATGGTACAGATGGACAGATATTGCATGTAGTAGTTTCTAACGGGGGTTTCTGTAGAAAATTGGTAGAGTTGAAATTGTTGAAAGAAGAAACACCTACTGTCCAACTGAAAGCATCAAGCATTCAGGTATGCCCGGGAGAAACCGTAACCCTTACAGCAGAAGGTGGAAATACCTACCTTTGGAGTAACTTTCCGGGAACAGGCAATATGCAAGATGTTACTTTATACCAGAGTACAGTATTCACAGTGTATGCAATAGGAGAAAAAGGGTGTAAGTCTCTTAACCCTGCAACTATCAGAATTGAAGTTACTCCTGAAATCATAAGCCCGTTAGCAGATGTTGAAATGTGTGACGGAGACCGTGTTACCCTTGATGCAGGAGCTGGACCTAAGTATAAATACAAGTGGAGTACAGGAGCTACTACACAGAAAATAGACGTAGAAAAATGGGGGATTTATACCGTTGAAATTGATAACGGATACTGTAAAAAGACCTTTTCTGCCAAAGTGATGGGAGCTGCAATCCCTTATGTCATCGGAATAGATTACCAAACATCTAAAAAAACTCTGACGATTGCTGCAGAAAACCCTCCGATGAATAATACCCCAAGCAGTATTGAATATTCTATTGATAACGGAATTACATGGCAGCAGTCTAATATATTCACAGGGCTTTTAGATAATACCAATTATACAATCCAGGTGAGAAGAGTAGGAACGCACTGTATAGGAACATTTGATTTCTTTACTTTGCAGATCAACAATATGATTACTCCTAATAATGATGGAATTAATGATGTACTTGATCTGAAAGCTTTAGGTCAGTTTAAAAATTTCACAGGTTCTATCTATGACCGGTATGGAGTGGAGATGTTCAGATTCTCAAAAGACACTCCAACCTGGGACGGTACTGTATCTGGTAAGAGATTGCCTTCAGCGACTTACTGGTATAAGTTTACCTATGAATATCCAAAATCCAAAACCCAGATGAACTGGTCTGGCTGGATCATGCTAAAAAACAGAGAATAATAAAGAGTAAAGCCTTTCAGTCAGAAAGGCTTTATTTAAATAAATTTCATAAAAAAGCTCCTTAATGAGGAGCTTTTTGTTATATGTCTTATTGGTTTTCTTTCCATAGATTCGCAAAGTGGATGAAATCATACACGCTGAGTTCCTCTGCTCTTTTATCTAAAAATTCATGACCTTTCAAGGCTTCAGGTATAACCAATGACTTCAATGCATTGGAAAGTTTTTTTCTTCTCTGGTTGAAGCCTGTCTTTACTATCTGTTTAAAAAGAACCTCATTACCGGCCAGACCTTCTTTAGGATTTCTGGTAAGGCGGATTACTCCGGATTTTACCTTTGGTGGCGGATTAAAGACATTCTCATGAACCGTAAACATATAGGATACGTCATAGTAGGCCTGAATAAGAACAGAAAGAATACCATAATCTTTGGTTCTTGGAACCGCAGCAGTTCTTTCAGCTACTTCTTTCTGGAACATTCCTACCATTTCAGGAATCATTTCGTAATGGTCAACGATCTTAAATAATATCTGCGATGAAATATTATACGGGAAGTTCCCGATAATAGCAATCTGCTCATCCTTGATAAAATTAAAGTCCTGTTTCAGGAAATCCCCTACAAAAGTATTTTCCGTAACTTTGGAATAGTTGTTTTTCAGGTATTCGATGGACTCTGTGTCGATCTCTGCAAGATAAATGTTCTGTTCCTTTTCAAGAAGATATTTGGTAAGAACTCCCATTCCGGGACCTACTTCCATAATATTATTATAGTTCTCAAAACTAAGACCTTCTACGATTTTTCTTGCGATATTTTCATCTGTCAGAAAGTGCTGCCCAAGATGTTTTTTTGCTTTTACACTCAAAGTTTTTTATGATTTTATTAACAATGATTTTCTTTATTTCGTCCCAAATTTCGGAAGATTTTTTCTATTTTAGCCAAAAATTTTAATATTAATGGCTAAATCTGTAGATGAGTTTAATAAGAAAAGGCTTCGGTCCAGCAATATTACAGTAGTGATAAGTATTGCCTTAGTGTTATTTTTGTTAGGATTAATGGGGCTTATTTTAATTAATGCCCAGAAGTATTCTGACTATATCAAAGAGCAGTTGGTAGTGAACGCTTACTTTGATGAAAACTATGATGCTAAAGACTCTGTGAAAATTGCAAAACTAGAGGAAGAAACTTTTAAAAAGGTACAGACGTTAGCTCCTGTAAAAAAAGCAACCTATATTTCCAGAAGCATGGCTGCCACAGAAGCCAAAAAGAGTATGGGAATTGATAGTGACGCATTGTTTGAAGAAAATATCTTCCCGTCGTCTATCGAAATTGCTTTAAAACCTGAATATGTAGATCCTGCGAAAATTGATGAAGCTATCAAGGTGATCAAGTCGGTTCCGGGTATCATTGATGTGAAGAACGACAGTACTTTGATGGTGGATGTTTACAACAACCTGAGCAGAATCTTAAAATGGATTTTTGGATTTTCGTTGCTGTTTTTAGTATTGGCAGTGGTGTTGATCAATAACTCTATCCGTCTGAAAATTTTCTCCAAGAGGTTTATTATTAAAACCATGCAGCTGGTAGGAGCGAAAAGAAGATTTATCCTTAAACCTTTTATCATTGAAGCGATTATTTTAGGGGCCATTGGTTCTCTAATTGGTCTTATTGCTTTAGGTGGTATTTGGTATTATTTCACAAGCCAGATCGGATCGGCTTTTGTACAAGACAATAATCAGTATGTCTGGTTAGTAATTTTAGTATTAGGAGTAGGAATTTTTATTTCTGTCTTAAGTACTATCTTTGCTACATGGAGATTCTTAAAATCAAACGTTGACGATTTATATTACTCTTAAAAATGAGCAAAAAAACAAATAAACTTTCTGCTTCAGACTTCGGAAGTGAAGCGGAAGTACCACAGGAAAATGCTTTCTATTTCGGACAGCAGAACTTTAAATGGATGTTGATCGGGTTAGCTTTTATTGTGGTAGGATTTCTTTTGATGATGGGACCTGATGCTAATACCGTAGACGGTAAATTTGATCCTAACTCATGGAATGACGATATCTTCTCCATCAGAAGAATCAGAATCGCTCCGCTATTTGTTGTGATAGGTTTTGTAATAGAAGTCTACGCGATCTTAAAAAGGAAATAAATAGAAATTTATATTTAGAGATTAAGAGATTAAGAAATTTAAAGCCAGCTTTAAATCTCTCAATCTCTTAATCTTTTAATTTTTGTAAAAGAATATGGATTTAATTAAAGCAATTATTATTGCCATTGTAGAAGGACTTACGGAATATCTTCCTATTTCATCTACAGCACACATGGGATTCACTGCCAATTTATTGGGAATGCCTGATGATGAATTTTTGAAAATGTTTCAGGTATCCATTCAGTTTGGAGCCATTCTATCAGTTGTAGTCGCCTATTGGAAAAAGTTTTTTGATCTGAATAACATTCAGTTTTACTTTAAACTGGCCTTTGCCGTAGTTCCTGCATTGGTTTTGGGATATTTATTTGATGATAAAATTGAAGCTATTCTGGGAAATCAGATTGCAATTTCTTCAGTATTGGTTTTGGGCGGAGTTGTTTTATTATTTGCTGATCAATGGTTTAAAAACCCTACCATTGATGATGAAAAAGGAATTACGATAAAAAAAGCAATAACCATAGGATTCTGGCAGTGTCTTGCGATGATGCCGGGAACCAGCCGTAGTGCAGCTTCCATTATTGGAGGAATGGCACAGGGGCTTACAAGAAAAGCTGCGGCAGAATTCTCTTTTTTCCTTGCAGTACCTACCATGCTGGCGGTAACTGTATATTCGGTTTTTGTAAAGACCTGGGGAAAAGAAACTGCTAATCCACAGAAAGGATATGAGATGATTATGGCGTCACAGGATCACATTATGATCTTCGTAATCGGAAATGTGGTGGCATTTATCGTAGCATTAATTGCGATCAAAGCATTCATCGGGGTGCTTAATAAATATGGTTTCAAACCTTGGGGATGGTACCGTATTTTTGTTGGAATTGCTTTATTAATCTATTTTTATTTCTTTAAATAAAAAATATTCATATATCCATTCATGACGGCGGAAGAACTGAAATCAGGATACATATTTTTATTAGACAAACCTTTGGACTGGACTTCCTTTCAGGCTGTCAATAAAATGAAATATAAACTTAAAAGGGAGTTTGATCTTCCTAAAAAATTTAAAATCGGACATGCAGGAACTCTGGATCCAAGAGCTACGGGGCTTCTGATCGTATGTTGCGGGAAATTCACAAAGAATATCCCTGAAATTCAGGATGCACCTAAAGAATACTGGACAGAAATTAAAATAGGAGTACAAACTGAATCCTATGATACTGAAAAGCCGGAAATTCTTCATCAGGATTTTTCGCATATCACAGAAGATCAGGTGAAAGAGGTTTTAGAAAAATTTGTTGGAGAAATTGAACAGAAACCACCTGTATACTCTGCCATAAAGATTGATGGGGAAAGAGCCTATAATCTGGCAAGAGCAGGAGAAGAAGTGGAAATGAAATTCAGAAAGACAACGATTCACTATCTCAACGATATTAAAATAGATTTTCCTTTGATAAGCTTTACAGTTGGATGTTCAAAAGGAACTTATATAAGAAGTTTGGCTCATGATATAGGGCAGGAATTAGGAGTAGGTGCTTACCTTACTCAATTGAGAAGAACAAAAATCGGAGATTATAAAATTGAAGACGCTACAGATCAGTTTTTAAACAATGATTTCAGATTTCAAGGTGAATGAAAAATGATACCAATTACGGTAGAGACTAATGGAAAAGACACGTATTAATAAATATTTATCAGAAGTAGGATACTGTTCAAGAAGAGCAGCAGATAAGCTGCTGGAGGAAGGCAGAATAAAGATTAATGGTAAAGTACCTGAAATGGGAACCAAAGTTTCTGATGAAGATCTGGTGGAAGTAGACGGAAAACCTATCAGAGAGCCACAGGATAAGCCTGTTTATATTGCTTTTAATAAACCGGTAGGAATCGTATGTACAACCGATACAAAACGCGAACAGAACAATATTATAGAGTATATCAACCATCCTAAAAGGATTTTTCCGATCGGAAGACTGGATAAACCCAGTGAAGGACTTATCCTCTTAACCAGTGATGGAGACATCGTAAATAAAATTCTAAGGGCGAGAAATAATCACGAAAAAGAATATCTGGTGCGGGTAGATAAACCGATAACACCAACGTTTCTTCAAAAAATGAGAAATGGAGTTCCTATTTTGGACACAGTCACAAAGAAATGTGAGGTGGAAAAGATTGATGATATGAATTTCAGAATTATTCTTACTCAGGGACTCAACAGGCAGATCCGTAGAATGTGTGAATACCTTGGCTATGATGTAAAAAAGCTGAAAAGAATCCGCATCATGAATATCAAGCTTGATCTTCCCGTAGGAAAATGGAGAGATTTAACAGATGATGAGCTTAGCAATTTAAATTCTCTTTTAACAGATTCAACTAAAACAATCGATTAAGAGTATAGTATAAAATAAAAAAGATGGCAGGTAGAAAATTTCTTCTTGCCATCTTTTTTATTTGTTTTTCTGAACCAAAAGTAAAGCAGAGTATCTGTTTTATCCTATTTTGCATAGATTTTTATACGGATTATCATGCCCATTGCTGTATAGGAAGTTGGTTTAAAAGATCTTGAAAGGATTGTTTTTATTAATATTCACATATTAGTGTAATATTTTTAGTTTTTTAGTCAAATTGTATTATATTTATAATGAAAAATACTAAAAACCTGAAAACCATGAAATTAAAATTTAATCCCGTTTTTTTACTTGTCATTTTACTTCCATTTTCTAATTGTCAAAATGATAATCATAACCCAGAACTTCCCCATGATACTGCTTTTTATATCGATTATAGAAGTCTGACAGGACAATCTGATGGAATAGCGGTCATAGAGCTGGATCCGGAAGCTCCCGATTTCGGAAATATCAGCAGTAAACTTGAATTAGGTGCCGGTGTTCTGCCTCACCATCTTTATTATAACCAGAATGCAAACAAATTATATACAACAGCTTTAGGAGGAAGCTATCTCTATCAGGTGAAAACTGAAAAAGATAAAAACGGACAACCAAAATTAGTGAGTGCAACCCCAATTGACACAGGCGAAAATACGGTAGGCGAAAACTTATTTTTCACCAATGACGGAAGGTTTTTTATGACCTTTATGGGAGGAGCAGGAGGGCTGAAAGATGGAAGTGTAGGTGTTTTTAATGCTAATAACAATCAGCTTATCAAAACCATTAAAGCTCCAATTCAGGACAATCCCAATAAATTTATTATGTACCCGCATGGTATTTCTGTTAATGAAGAAAAAGGGCTGATGATGGTAACTTCAACTATTCATCCGGATCTTACCAGTGGTTTTGGAAATACCTGTACTTTGATAGATTTAAAAACGTATGAGTTAAAAGAGACCTATCAGGTTGCAGACTCACCAACTGATTTGTCAAGTCCTGTTGAGGTTTTATTGCTTCGTGGACAATTTCCACAATATGCTCTTGCTACAACCATGCTTGGAGGAGATATCTGGATTGCTCCATATAACGCTGCAACTAAGAAATATGATGCTTTTACCAAAATATTTGACGGAAGTACACAAGGCTTAGGCTGGACCCTCGAAATGTATATTGATGATAACAACAGGCTGTATGTAAGTTTTGCCGATCCCGGAAAAGTTCTGGTTTTTGACATCAGTAATCTTCCTCAACTAAAACTTTTAAAAACCCTTACTGCAGATAAAGGAGCGCATCATATGGTTTTCTTTAAAACCAAAAAAGGAAAAGAAGTGGTAGCCGTACAAAATAATCTGCTGGATATTCCAAACTTAAATTCCGGCACCATTAGTGTCATTGAAATTCAGACTGGAAAAACCTTGGGTACAGTTAATTTACGCTCCAAATATGGAATACTGCCCGAATCCATTGAAGGTACCAATGGGCCGAGTAATTATATGCATCACTAAAGTATAAACTGATATATCAGATTAGAAACTATCCGAAATAGAAGATCTGTTTTGGATAGTTTTGCATTAACCGATATGGTATTTTTGTTATTTTAAATATAATTTCATCCTTTCTTCATATTCTGGTTTTAATTTCAAAAATTTTAAAATCTTCTTATCATCAGGATAGGTAATCCTGTAGAAGATGATCTTGTCCGCAGAATATTTGAAATAAGGATGATCCTTCAGCCATTCTTCAGGGGCATCAGCTAAAGTATATTTAGGAACGCCGGAGACGTCCAACGGGGCAATATTGATTAACTTTTGAACTAAATCTTTATCAATATTATAAGTATCTAAAATCTGCTGTTTATTGACAAAACCTCTCAGCTTTTTTCTGAAGCCAATAATTGAACCTGAGCTTTTTTCGTCAAGTCCAAACTCAATAAGCTGTCTGAAGGTAATAGTATTGAGATCTGTTTTCGCAAAATCTGTTTTTTCCTGCTTAATTTCTTCTTTCTTTATTGCCTCAGGACTGAGCCTGATGAAAGATTTAATCTCTTGAAATTTTTCCGGAGAAATGACAAAACATTTTTGAAGATCTTCAGGACTTTTAAAGTTGCCCCGAAGGTTTCTGTCACGATAATTGATGATAATCTGAGCCTGCTTTTCCGAAAACCCAAGGTTTTTCCATCCGTTAACATCTAGGCTGTTAGGGTCAAAAGTATGATATTGCACCTTTATCTTTTCCGGATAACGAGTACCGACAGCTTTAAAACTTTCCGGAGTTTTCACAGGTAATAGTAAATAGGGCTCCAGTTTGCTGTAATTTTCAGGGGAAATAATAAAACATTCTCTGAATTTCTCTTTGCTGATGAAACTTCCGCCCAGATAATTTTTATACTTTATAATGGCTTCTGCCTGCCTTTCACTGAAACCCATTTTGATCCAGTCCTGAGCAGAAACAATATCAGGATTGAATTTCCCGTTAACAATGACTTCCTTCTTTACAAAACTGCTAAACTTTTTGGAATTATTTTTTTCAGCCGTTTCAGGAAGGAGAATAAACTTTTTTAATTCTTCAAATTTTTCGTTGGAAATTGCATAGCATTTTTTCAGCTGTTCCTTTGATGTAAATGTTCCGCCCACAATATCTTTATATTTAAGAATCGTTGTGATCTGTTTTTCAGAAAATCCGAGTTTTTGCCATTGTTCCTGATTCAGACTGTTAGGATCAAAATCAGATAGATTGGCTGAAACAGAAGAGTTGGCAATAAATTTTACTTCAGGAAAAGTGCCCTTGTCCTTGCTGGTGTATTTCTGGAACGCTAATAAAATAGTCAGTAAAATGACCATAAAAGCCAGTTTTTGGTAATAGTTTTTTCTCATCATGTGTATAAACATATTGATAAAAACCATGCATTGCAATAGCCAGAACTAAAATGGTTGATTTTAGAATATAAAAAATTGTAATTTATTTAAAATTAAACGTTTATATCCTTTGGTGTAGAAATATTTAAAGAGATATTTTGAAGAAAACGGCAACAGAAAAGCTCTTATTCAGAATCATTTTCACCCAGCGATTCTTTCAGTTTTAAAAGTTCAGCTTTTACAAATTCAAGACGGTCAATAATGGTAATGGTTTCTGAAATTTTACTGTTGGTAGTGAGAGCCACTCGTGCACCATCAAGTGTGTATCCTTTTTCTTTAACCAAATGATAGATCATCTGTAGGTTCTTGATATCTTCAGGAGTGAAGTAACGGTTCCCTTTTTTATTCTTTTTAGGTTTGATGATAGGGAATTCCTGTTCCCAATAGCGTATTAATGAAGTGTTTACATCGAATGCTTTAGCAACTTCTCCTATAGAATAATACAGTTTATCAGGTAAATTTATTTTCATTTTACAACTCCTAAACTTCAAAGATAAAAATTTTTTAAAGTTTCATCCAAATATATCTTGAAAAGTCCTGTCATAACCCCGTTTTTTTAACCGGGAATAAAATATCATGATGTTGTGAAAAAAATAAAAAAATGAATGGTTTTTTTTATAACTTAGTGAAACACAAAAAAATATAATGATATGAAGCAACATTTATTCATTTTTGCATTGATGATTCCTTTCTTTGGATTTTCTCAGTGGACAAGAACCGAAATTAAGAATCAAAAAGTTAAGAAATCACAGGAAAAACTTGAATTCGCAGGACTTTATTCACTCAATGCTGACCAGTTCAGACAAAGTCTTAAAAATACACCAGCACGCTTTTCAAGCCCCAAAGGAACAGTCATCTCTCTTCCAACGGCTAAAGGAGGATTGGAGAAATTCCAGGTTTGGGAGTATTCCAATATGGCTCCGGAATTGCAGGCAAAATATCCTGATATTAAATCGTATGTAGGAACTGCATTGGAGGATCCTTCCGTATATTTAAGATTCAGTTTGTCTCCGGTGGGGTTTTCCTCAATGATCACTCGCTCTGGAATTTCTGAATTTATAGAACCCTATACTGAAGACAGAACTGTTTATGCTGTTTTTGATTCCAATGCAAGAAGAGGTCAGGAAAAAGAACCGTTTGAATGCTCTACAATAGAAGATGTAGAAAAGAATGCAGCCGAAAAAAAAAACGATGCTGTAAATAAAAAAGCGGCAGGATTTAATATTTTCAGATTGGCATTATCCTGTACAGGAGAATATGCCCAGTATCATTTAACTGCTGCCGGAACTCCTGCTACAGCAACTGATATTGAGAAAAAAGCTGTAATTGTGGCTGCTATGAATGCTAGCCTTACCCGGCTTAACAGTGTTTTTGAGAAGGATCTTTCTTTTCATTTTAACCTGATTGCCAATAATGATAGTATTATTTTCTTAGATCCAGCGTCTGATCCCTATACAAGTGGTGGTCCCAGTGAAGCCCACGCACAGATATCAGCAAGAATCCCCGCTTCAGATTATGATATGGGACATCTGATTGATAAAGAAGGAGGTAACGGATCTGCCGGAGTAGGGGTTATTTGTAATAATAATTCAAAAGGAGCAGGGTGGACTGCCCACAATTTTCCGGAAGGAGATACATTTGATATAGACTATGTAGCCCATGAAATGGGGCATCAGCTGGGAGCGGGACATTCTTATACATACAGATCTTCACAGGCAGACCAAAAGGTAGAGCCTGGAAGCGGTAGTACAATAATGGCATATACCGGAATTACTACAGCATCTGATGTTCAGTTTAATTCCAATGATTACTATCATACCAATAGTATCAGCCAGATAAGAACTAAATTAAACAGCCTTACTTGTGGTACAAATACTCCTTTTGTAGATCCTTCTCCCAATATTAATGCCGGACTGGATTATACAATTCCTAAATCAACACCATTTGTTTTAAAAGCATCTACTACCGATGCGAACAATGCTTCTTATACATATATTTGGGAACAAACCGATCAGGCTGCAGCAGCTCAGATTGGTGCGGGTGATATTTCTTCAGCTTACCCCGCAAAACCAACAGGACCTACTTTCAGATCATTTGCTCCTGTAAATTCATTGGTAAGATATTTTCCGGATTTTAATAAAGTATTGGCAGGTGTTTTATCAACCCGTTGGGAAAGTGTATCAAGTGTAGCCAGAAACCTTAATTTTGCAGCTACCGTAAGAAATAATAATCCTTTGCAGCCTCAAGTCTCGAAAGATGCAATGACAATAACAGTAAATGCTGTGTCAGGACCTTTTCAGGTAACAGCACCTGTATTTGGCCAGTCATTAAGCTCAGGAGCATCTGTAAATGTTACCTGGGATGTTGCCGGTACAAATGTTGCACCGGTAAATACTGCTAATGTAAATATTAAACTATCTACAGACGGTGGCAAGACATTTAGTGTTATTTTGGCCAATACTCCCAATGACGGGAGTGAAGAAATCGTGATACCATCCGGCTCTAAGTCTGCCAATGCCTATATTCTGATTGAGGCGGTTGATAATATTTATTATACAGTGAGTCCTAGTTTTGTAATTGATTATAATGTAACTGGTGAAAACTGTAATACCTATACATACAGTGGAGGACCTGTAGCGGTTACAGACGGCCCTGGCGGCAGCGGTATATCAGCACCAAGAATAACAATCCCTTTAATGGTTAATAATAATGGGACTATTACGAAAATAAAAGTGACTCCAACTGTTGTTCATCCAAGTGTAAGCCAGTTGGCTATTGGTATTGAAAGTCCGGTAGGATCATCAGCTCTTTTCTGGAACAGACAGTGCTCAGGGCAATCGGGAATTACAGCTTCATTCAGTGATTCCGGAGCAGCGGTGAACTGTATTTCTCCAGTTCAGGGAAATGCTAAATCAAATGAATCTCTGGGTATATTTAAAGGTCATTCGGCACAAGGAGAATGGAAGCTTTTTGCAACAGATAATAATGCAGGTAATGCCGGAACCATCAATGGATGGTCACTCGAAGTATGTACAAGGGAAACTCAGACTCTTGCCACCAGAGAAGTCTCTTCTCCATTAGCAGAGAGTATTAAAGTATACCCTAATCCGAGTGATGGTAATTTCTTTATTAAATCTCAGAATATAAAAGGTGAGGTGAAAGTTACTTTATTTGATTCAAGCGGAAGACTGATCTATTCATCGGCTTATCAAAGTGAAGGAAATAATACCAAAGAACTGAATGTTAATGTACCGAAAGGAGTATATGTCATCAGCATCAGCTCTTCGAAAGGAGTATACAACAGTAAACTGGTTATAAAATAATTATTTATAAAATATTATAAGGAGGATCGGCAATAGCCGGTCCTTTTTTGTATCGGATTTGTAGCTTGGCTTTATTTATAGTATTTTTATCATCCATTTACTAATCCGTTTTATAGGATGAATTCTATTTCTGTTCTTCATATTGATCTTTTTCAGGGTAAGAATCTTTCAGATTTTTATTTTAATACCATGAAAAACCATTTGGTTGTGGGACATCAGCACATAGAAAAGCCTCACAGGCATGATTTTTATGCTGCTGTACTTTTTACCAAGGGAACCGGTATTCATGAGATTGATTTCCAGAGGTACGATGTGTCGGAAGGAAGTCTGTTTTTTCTCTCACCAGGACAGATTCACAGTTGGGAACTGTCAGCAGATATAGATGGTTATATCTTCTTTTGTTCTCAGGAATTTTATGAAATGCATTATGTGAATCAGAAACTGAGAAATTTTCCTTTTTTCGGATCCGTATCATTTCCCAGAAAACAGCAATTGGATGAAGTAGAATTGGCGAAGAATATTCAGTTATTTCAGGAATTGGGAAATGAACATCAGTCTGACAGTTTGATGAAAAATGGGCTTATTCTCTCATTAATGTCTCAGATTTTTATCAACTCCACCCGGTTATTTTCAAGGGATTTTGATACACTTACTTCTTCTGCCGGGCTTTCTTATTTTAAGCATTATCAGGATTTTGAAAGTCTTATTGAACAACATTTTACGGAGCATAAATCAATTGCCTATTATGCATCGTTATTAGGGATTTCTTCAAAGCACCTGAACAGAACTGTGCAGGCTGTAGTACAGAAAACAGCTACAGAAGTGATCACCGAACGGGTAGTATTGGAGGCCAAAAGAATGTTGATGTACCTTGATGAGAACCTTGTTGATATTGCTTTCAGACTGGGGTATGAAGAATATTCCTACTTTGTAAGAGTCTTCCGGAAAAGTTCCGGAATGACCCCTACTCAGTTTATGAGGAAATATAAGGCCTGATTTGTTTGAGATTCAAAGTTCAATATTTAAAAGCTGGTTATTAGTTTTTATCACGTCTGTCACAAATATTTGAACCTCTTGTTTTCCTAATCTATTACAACGCCAGTTGAAATGGTCCTTCAAACGTAGTATCAAATGAATCTACCAATTCTCCTTTCTCGTCAAAAACACCAATAACCATATTCTGCTTGGAAAATTTGATTTTATCTTCAGGGAAAGAGATATTGATATTTCCTTTTAAGATCTGGTCGCCTTTCAGAATAATTTTCTCAGGGCCGAAGTAAGTAATTTCAGCATTATCAGGGGCTATCACTTTAATGGTGAGTGTTTTTTTCTCATTCGATTTATTCAGAAGGGTATAAATAAAAGTATTGGTGATTTTACCGTCTTTAATGAAGAAAGTAGAGCCTGCTGGCTTAATGAACTTAGCTTCCATAGATCCACGGTCATACATTAAAAAGCCAAGGAACCCGACTAATAGAGCCAGAATGGCAGTAGTAGCCTTCATTCTCGAAGTGAATTTGAATTTCTCACGATTTTCAATTTCAGATTCAGTGGCATAACGGATTAATCCTTTTGGCAGGCCTACTTTATCCATTACTTCATCGCAGGCATCAATACATGCTGTGCAGTTTACGCACTCCAATTGTTGTCCATGTCTGATATCAATTCCCGTAGGGCAGACTACAACGCATTGATTACAATCTATACAATCTCCTTTACCAGCCGCTTTTCTATCTTCATTATTTCTCCACTTTGAACGGCCTTCTCCTCTTTTAAAATCGTAATATACGTTGATCGTCTGCTTATCAATTAAAACTCCCTGAAGTCTTCCATATGGACAAACCAGAGTACATACCTGCTCACGGAGCCATGCAAAAACAAAGTAGAAAGTCATCGTGAAAAAAATCATGGTGACAAACTTTAAAGGATGTTCTGCCGGTCCTTCAATCATAATCTGAAAAACCTGTTCATAACCTACTATATACATGAACATAAAAGTAGAGATGACCATAGAAATCAAAATAAATACAGACCATTTTGTAATTCTTTTTCTGATCTTTTCGGCATCCCACTCCTGTCTGTCGAGTTTCATTTGTTTGTTTCGGTCACCTTCAATCCAGTATTCTATTTTACGGAAAACCATTTCCATAAATAAAGTTTGCGGACATAGCCAGCCACAGAATATTCTTCCAAAAACTACGGTGAACAGCATAACAAAGATAACAGAGGTAACAGCTCCAAGGGCAAGGATAAAAAAGTCCTGAAGATAAAACGGCTGTCCAATAATAAAGAATTTCCCGTCGATAACATTAAATAGGAAGAAAGGATTGTTATTAATCTTTAGAAAAGGCAATCCAAAGAAAAGGGCAAGTAAAGCGTAACTGGTATAATTCCTGTAATTGGTATATTTACCTTTGGGCTTTCTGGGGAAGATCCATTTTCTTTTTCCGGTCTCATCCATTGTTCCTACCGAATTTCTAAAATCTTCATTTTCAATTTCCAGGGATTTGATGTTGTTGGACTCTGCGCTCATTATCGTATGCTATAAAAGTATTTTGGTAATATTTTTCATCCGAACCAATACCTGTTTTCCAAGCTGAATCTCTATAGATAAACGGTATTGATTCCTCTACTGCAAAGCTCTGGATTATATCCTTCAACTACTAATATGATCTACTTCAAAAATAGTACAATTGGGACATTTTAGATTTTGATTAATCATAAATCAAAGGATGAAAATATTTTTGAAATCGATAAAGCATATCGTAAATTGCATATCTAAAAATGAAGTATGAAGAATATCTGTAAAGTTGGCCTGATTGGTTTGGTTTTCGCATTAGTAAACTGTCAATCAGTAAATAGTAGTAAAATGTTTTATGAAGGTGTACAACCACAAATGGTTTCTGATAAGTTTAGCTTTACAGAAGGCCCGTCAACCGATGAAGAAGGAAATGTATATTTTACCGATCAGCCTAATGATAAGATCTATTACTGGGACTGGAAAAGGAATCAGATCATTGAATTTTTAGATAAAACAGGAAGGGCAAACGGAACTCATTTTGATAAAGATGGTTTCCTGATTACCTGTTCCGATGATAATGGAGAGATGTGGAAGATCTCAAAAAATAGAAAAGTAGAAGTCCTGTTTAAAGATTTTGAAGGGAAAAGATTAAATGGTCCTAATGATGTTTGGAATGATGTTTTTGGGGGAATGTATTTTACCGATCCTTTATATGAAAGAGATTACTGGATAGATTTCAAACAGGAATTACCTAATAAAAGTCTTTATTACAGAAATAAGAATGGAAAGATTAATAAATTAGACACTTTCACACAACCCAACGGAATTGTAGGAAGTGAAAAATTAAGAAAACTGTACCTTTCAGACATTGATGCCGGAAAAACCTATGTATATGATATTCTGGGAGAAGGAAAGTTATCAGAGAAAAAACTCTTCTGTGAAATGGGTTCGGATGGAATGACATTGGACAAACACGGAAACCTTTATTTAACAGGAGACGGAGTACATGTTTTTAACCGTGAAGGAAAGAAAATTTATCACATTTCCATTCCGGAAAAATGGACTTCCAATGTGACATTCGGAGGAGAAAATAACGATATTTTATTCATTACCGCTTCAAAATCGGTGTATACTTTTCCAATGAGAGTGAGAGGGATCAAATAAAATATTGCCACGAACGCATAAATATTATTCGTGCATTCGTGGCAATTTAAAACAACTCTTATTAGCAGTATTCAATTTATCGAAGATAAATCCTGAGCTTATCCTTTAATAAGCAACTTCCATTTTTACTTTTTTCCCTTTCAGTTTTTCATTCTGAAGCTTTTTCAAAACAGTATTCACCTTATTTCTGGCAACCGCAACATAGGAAGTAGTGTCTTTTACTTCAATAGTACCTACATCTTCTTTTTGTAGTTCTCCTTTTTTAAGCAGATACCCTACGATATCAACTTTATTTACTTTATCTTTTTTTCCTGCGCTGATATAAATAGTCTGGAAAGGTGTTTTTTGCGGAACCTGGGTGAATCCGGCAACACTTTCTTCAGGCGTATCATTTTTGATGAACGGGAAATTTTCCTCTTCTGTCATAATCAGGTAGACAAAACCTTTAGCATTCATTCTGGCAGTACGTCCGTTTCTGTGGATGAAAGCATCTTCTTTTGGAGGAAGCTGATAATGTACGATAGATTCCACTTCAGGAATATCCAGCCCACGGGCAGCTAAATCTGTTGTGATAAGGATTCTTGCAGAATCGTTTCTGAATTTCAGTAATGCACGTTCTCTTTCATCCTGTTCCATACCGCCATGGAAGGTTTCTCTGTCGATACCCATTTGATTGAGAAGTTCAGAGATACGGTCAACAGCATCACGGTGATTACAGAAAATCAGAGTTCTCTTGTTTCCGATTTTACAAACCAGATTGAAGAGAGTATCCAGTTTTTCCTCAGAAATAGTCATTACTTTTCTTAACTGAATATCCGGTTTTACTTCATTCTCTTTAAGGAAGCTGATGATTTTTTCATCTTTCAAGCCTGTAAATGCAGGAATTTCATCCATTGCTGTTGCAGACGTTAAAATTCTTTGAGAAAGTCCTTTTAAAGAATTACAGATAAATTCCATATCATCATGGAAACCTAGCTCCAATGCCTTGTCAAATTCATCCAGAACCAATGTTTTGATCGTTTTAGGATCAAAATTATTATTTCTTACGTGATAAGTAACTCTACCCGGAGTTCCGATTAAAACAGCCGGAGCTTCAATTAAATTATTGACTTCAATTTTTTTATCATGTCCACCATAGCAAACGGAAACTTTAAAATCTGTTCCCATCGATTTGAAAACCTGTTCAATCTGTAACGCCAGTTCTCTGGCAGGAACTAATATCAATGCCTGAACTCCCTGAACATCTTTTTTCAGATTTCTGAGAACCGGAAATAGAAAAGCAAGGGTTTTCCCTGATCCGGTAGGAGAGAGCAGTACAATATCAGTATTGTTTTCAGACGCTTTATAAGTAGATTTCTGCATCTGATTCATATCCTGAATCTGCAGCTTTTGATAAATTGATTGTAGTTCCATGGCGCAAAGATAATGAATTTTAGAGTTTGAGAATGTTAGAGTTTGAGTGTTTTAGGCTGATAGAGTCATAGTCTGTGCTTCTGTCATTCTGAATGGAATGTAACGCAGTGAAGAATCTCAAAAGCAATAATGGTCTGCAACATCATCTATACTTATTGAATTATTAAGACTTTTTTCTTTCTTTCAATTATAGATGCTTCAACTTCGTTCAGCATGACAGCTCTAATGTTATGCTGTTTAATTATACATTCTCAGACTGAGCGGAGTCGAAGCCTTTTAATATAGAGGTAACAGATTTTTAAATAATAGACAATCCGCTGACTGAATAATAGACAATTCACTTGCGAAGCAAAATTAACTATTGACGTTTTATGGGAAACCGTAAGTGTTTAAGTTTTAGAGGGGATAAATTTGAAGCAACAAAACTTACTGCTATGAAACTCTATCAAACCTTAGAAAATCAAATTAAGAAAGAACCTAACTACGTTTCCGATAACGGAGAAATAAAAAAATGGGTGGTACTCAACAAAGCACAAAACTTCGATGAAGAACTGATTGGATTGTTATTAGAAGACGCAGACTTAAAGGAGAAATTTTTCATACAAATAAAAGAGGTCTGGGTATTTAAACAAAATCTTTTCATCCAGTTTCTTGAACAGAAGAATTATCTCAACGACAGTTATACCCAGTTTAAAAATAAAGTAGGATTAACCATTGATGGCAAGCATCTGAAACAGCGTAACGAAGTATCATTGGTCTGGCCATTTAAAGACTGTATTCTGGAGGGGGGTCAAAGCCGTGAAGAAGATAAAAGAGAAGAAATTTTCTTTAATGAAACTCTTGCACAGGATGAAATTACCGAATTACTGGATCCAAAAGTATTGACGAATGCCAAACGGTTTGATAAAGACGGGGAACATTCTTTTGATCAATTCAATAGAAATGAAAGTGGGATCATTACAGATAACCTGATCATCAAAGGAAACAATCTTTTGGCACTGCATTCTTTGAAAAAAGAGTTTGCGGGAAAGGTGAAGCTGATTTATATAGATCCGCCTTATAATACGGGAAATGATGGGTTTAAATATAATGATAGTTTTAATCATTCTACCTGGCTGACTTTTATGAAGAATAGGTTGGAAATTGCTAAAACATTGTTAAAAGAAGACGGTGTTATATTGGTACAATGTGATCACCATGAAATGGGATATTTAAACATTCTTTTAGATGAAGTTTTTGGAAATGAAAATAAAATTCAACAAATAGCAGTTAAAGTGGCTTCAGCATCTGGTTTTAAGGCTGTAAATCCAGGGCCAATTGATGTTTTGGAGAATATTCTTTTCTATGCGAAAAATAAGAAAAAAGTGCAGTTTAAAAAGAATTATGTAGTAACAGGGTATCATAAAAATTATAATCAATATTTAGATAACAGTGATCTTGAAATTGAAAAATGGAGACTAACTCCTCTAAAAGAAAAAGTTATTAAAGAAAATGGTTATTATAATGAGAAAGATATGAAAAGTAAATTGGGAAATAGTTATTTAGCATCATTGGAGCTAATGATAGAAGAATTTGCTTATAAGAATGCTGAAAATGTGGTAAGTGTTAGGGATTTACATAAGCCAACACAACATGTGAGAAATTTACAACAAGTATCAAAGATAGATAGGAATAAAATATTTGTCTATGATAAGCAAGATGGGGATAAAACATATATTATTAATGGAGGAGCATTAGCTTTTTACTCTACAAAAATTAGAGAAATTGATGGAGAAATGAAGGTAACCGAATTATTAACTAACTTTTGGAATCACATCTCATGGGCTGGTATAGCAAACGAAGGAGGTGTAAAGTTAAAAAATGGCAAAAAGCCTGAAAAGCTTATCAAACAAATATTTGAGCTTAATACAAATGAAAATGATATTATTCTGGATTATCACTTAGGTAGTGGTACCACAGCAGCCGTTGCTCACAAGATGAACCGTCAGTATATCGGTATTGAGCAATTAAATTATGGAGAGAATGATAGTGTTATTCGATTAAAAAATGTAATTGAAGGTGATAAAACTGGCATCTCCAAATCCGTTAACTGGCAAGGCGGTGGCTCTTTCATCTACCTCGAACTCAAAAAATACAATCAAACCTTCATTGAAAAGATAGAAGAAGCAAAAGATGAAGAAACCCTTCTTCAGGTTTGGGAGGAAATGAAAGCAAAATCTTTTCTGAACTATAATGTAGACATTCAAAAACAGGAACAATGTATTGAAGATTTTAAGACATTAACCCTACAGGAACAGAAACAACATCTTTGCGAGCTGCTCGACAAAAATCAATTGTATGTCAATCTTTCTTCCCTTAATGATGGGAATTTTGAATGCACACCGAAAGAGCAGAGTGTAACCAGAGAATTCTATCAACTTAAAAACTAAGCAGATGGCATTTTTACACGAAATATTCAATAATCCGTTTGCCCGTAAGGCTTTGGCAGATGTTGTTTTGCCTAATGTGATTGCTGATAATCTGAAATTTGGGATTCGTCCTTATCAGGAAGAAGCCTTCAGACGTTATTTATATACTGAAAGGGAAGATTTTGACGGCAAACCTAAGAAACCCCTGCATCTCCTTTACAATATGGCAACAGGAAGCGGGAAAACAATGGTGATGGGTGGTTTAATGCTTCATCTTTATGAAAAAGGATATCGTGATTTTCTGTTTTTTGTCAACAGTAATAATATCATTCAGAAAACGAAAGATAATTTTCTTAATCCACATACGTCCAAATATTTATTTAAGGAGAAGATTGTCGTCAATGGGAAAGAAGTTTTTTTGAAACAGATCGATAATTTTGACGAGTCAGACCATGAAAACATCAATATCAAATTTACCACAATCCAGCAGCTTCATATTGATTTAAATAATACCAAAGAAAACAGTGTTACCTATGAAGATTTCCAGGATAAAAAGATCGTTCTGATAGCTGATGAAGCCCATCATCTGAACAGTGGGACAAAGAGCGGAAACCTTTTTGGAAGCTGGGAAGAGACCGTTCTGGAGATTCTGCGGCAGAATTTTGAAAATATCCTTTTGGAATTTACTGCCACCTTAGATTATGAAAGCCGGGAAATTGCCGAAAAATACAAGGATAAAGTCATTTATAAGTATGATCTTGCCCAGTTCAGAACTGATAAGTTTTCCAAGGAAATTAATCTTGTCCGCTCCATGTATGATGAACAGGAAAGAATTATTCAGGCATTGATTTTAAATTTGTACCGTCAGGAATTGGCGGCCATTCATCATATTAATCTAAAGCCCGTTATTCTTTTCAAAGCTAAAAAAACGATCAAAGAATCGGAACAGAATAAAGAAAATTTCCATAAGCTGATTGATGATTTTTCTGAAAAACTGATAGAAAAGATCAGAAAAACTTCCACAGTTTCTATTATTCAAAAGGCTTTTGATTTTTTTGAAGCCAGAAATATTTCGAAACATGATATTGTAAAAAGGATACAGGCTAACTTCAGAGAAGAAAATTGTCTGAGTGCCAATAATGATTCAGAAGCAGAGAAAAACCAGATTTTACTCAATACGCTGGAAGAAGAAAATAACCCGATCCGTGCCGTATTTGCGGTCCATAAGCTCAATGAGGGCTGGGATGTACTTAATTTATTTGATATTGTACGATTGTATGAAGACCGCGACGGGAAAGATGGAAAGCCAGGAAAAACAACCCTTTCCGAGGCTCAGTTAATTGGTCGTGGAGCAAGATATTATCCGTTTGCTGTGGAAGAAGGAGAAGATAGATTTGTACGGAAATATGATGATGATATTTCAAATGATCTGAAGATTTTAGAGGAACTGTATTACCACACCAAAGAAGACAGCCGTTATATTTCAGAACTTAAAAAGGCATTGGTAGACTCTGGGATATACGAAGATGAGACCAATCTTGAGACAAAGCAGCTAAAATTAAAACCTCTATTTAAAACCTCAGAATTATATAAAAATGGAGTGGTATTCTCTAATAGAAAAATTCCCAAAAATTTTAATCAGATAAAGTCCTTTAAGGATCTGGGAATTATTAAACCCAGGTTTAGTCATCAGTTATCTTCAGGAAGTGGAAGAACATCCAATGTCTTTTTTGAATTAGAGAAACCGGTTCCTTCTGATGAAGGAATAAAGTCTGAAGGAATCAAAATTCAGGATATTCAGAAGCATGTAGTCAGATATGCCTTAAGCCGGAATCCTTTTTACTACTTTGATCATCTTTCGCGTTATTTTCCCAATATAACATCTATCTGGGATTTTATAGTGGATGAAAAATATTTGGGCGGAATGGAAATCATATTCTATGGAACTCAAAACCGTCTCCAGGAAATTTCACATTTTGATTACCTGCAGGCACTGAACGGATTGTTGCAGAATATAGAAGCGGATATTAAGCATAATGCTCCGGATTATGAAGGGTCTTCATTCCAGGCACAGCCTATTCGTGAAGTTTTCAGAGATAAAGAAATCAGGGTTAAAAAAGATAGTGAAAGAGCAAAAGGGCAGGAAAGTGTGGTTTTAGATGAACCTTGGTATGCCTATAACGCGAATTATGGAACCAATGAAGAAAAAAGATTTGTAGAATTATTTGCCAGACGCTTCAAAGGTCTAAACCAAAAGTTTCAGGATATTCATCTGATCCGTAATGAAAGGGAAGTTAAGATCTTTGATAAGTCAGGACGTGCTTTTGAACCGGACTTTATTCTGTTTTGCAGTCAGAAGAAAGATAAGCAGCTTACTTATCAGGTTTTTATAGAGCCTAAAGGGACTCATTTAATTGATTATGACAGGTGGAAAGATGATTTTTTGAAAGAAATAGGAGATGAAAAAAACACCATTACCATTCATACTGATCATTATTTAATTACCGCTGTACCATTTTACAACCACGAAACTGAAAGAGAGTTTGAACAGGCTTTGGAAAAAATATTTATATAATCTCTGAATGTTCTTTTATTATTAAATGTTGACAATCAATTGTTTGTAGAGTAAATTAGCGAATTTGAAAATATTGTTTATCTCAAATAAAATTTCTATCTTTGCACCCACTTTTGTGGCGAAAAGGTTTGAAAGGTAAATTACTTACAATTAATTACTTCCGTATTTTTTAATCCTCATTTATTCAAACCGTTAAAAAAGAAGGAATACAAATTTTATTAGAAAATGTCAAAAGAGACAAATTCAGCAGAGGTTTTATTAAACCACAACGTAGCACCAGAACAATTTGATTGGGATTCTTTCGAATCAGGTCTTGATGCAGATGCGAGAAAAGAAAAAAGCGATTTAGAAGAAATCTATAACGGATCTCTTAACAGCCTAAACGATAATGACGTTTTAGTTGGTAGAGTTGTAAGATTAACTGATAAAGAAGCTATCGTAGACATCAACTTCAAATCTGAAGGTGTTATTTCTCTTAACGAATTCCGTTACAACCAAGGCCTAAAAGTAGGTGACGAGGTAGAAGTAATGGTTGACAAGAGAGAAGACAAAACTGGTCAGTTACAATTATCTCACAGAAAAGCTAGAACGCTTAAAGCTTGGGATAAAGTAAACGAACTTCACGAAACTGGAGAAATCGTTAACGGTTTTGTTAAATCAAGAACTAAAGGTGGTATGATCGTTGACGTTCACGGAATCGAAGCATTCTTACCTGGTTCTCAAATTGACGTTAAGCCAATTAAAGATTACGATCAGTTCGTAGGAAAAACTATGGAGTTCAAAGTTGTGAAAATCAACCCTGAGTTCAAAAACGTAGTTGTATCTCACAAAGCATTGATCGAAGCAGATATCGAAGGTCAGAAAAAAGAAATCATCGCTCAGCTTGAAAAAGGTCAGGTTCTTGAAGGAACTGTTAAGAACATTACTTCTTACGGTGTATTCATTGACTTAGGAGGTGTTGATGGATTGATCCACATTACAGACCTTTCTTGGTCTAGAGTGAACCACCCATCTGAAATCCTTGAGGACGGACAAACTGTAAAAGTTGTAATCCTTGATTTCGATGATGAGAAAACAAGAATCCAATTAGGTATGAAGCAATTAGAAGCTCATCCTTGGGATGCTCTTTCTGCTGACATGAAAGTTGGTGACAAAGTAAAAGGAAAAGTAGTAGTTCTTGCTGACTATGGTGCATTTGTAGAAATCGCTCCAGGTGTTGAAGGATTAATCCACGTTTCTGAAATGTCTTGGTCTACTCACTTAAGATCTGCTGGAGATTTCGTAAAAGTAGGTGATGAAGTAGAAGCTGAAGTATTAACTTTAGATAGAGAAGACAGAAAAATTTCTCTTGGTATCAAGCAATTGTCTAAAGATCCATGGGAAAACATCGAAGCTAAGTATCCACTAGGATCTAAGCATGTAGGAACTGTAAGAAACTTCACTAACTTTGGTGTATTCGTAGAGTTAGAAGAAGGTATCGACGGATTAATCTACATCTCTGATCTTTCTTGGACTAAGAAAATCAAGCACCCATCTGAGTTCTGTGCAGTAGGTGATAAATTAGATGTTGTAGTTCTTGAATTAGATATCCAAGCTAGAAGATTATCTCTAGGTCACAAGCAATTGACTGAAAACCCATGGGATAAATTCGAAACTAAATATGCTGAAGGAACTATCCACGCTGGTAAAGCAGTAGAAGTTCACGATAAAGGAGCTTCTGTACAATTCGAAGATGCTGAGGTTGAAGCTTTCTGCCCTTCAAGATTATTAGAGAAAGAAGATGGATCTAAAATCAAGAAAGGTGAAGATGCTCAATTCAAAGTAATTGAATTCAACAAAGAATTCAAGAGAGTTGTAGTTTCTCATACAGGGATCTTCAGAGACGAAGAAAAGAAAAACGTTAAAGAATCTTCTTCTAGAAACGTATCTTCTTCTTCAAATAACGAAGAAAGATCTACTCTTGGAGACATCGATGCATTAGCAGAGTTGAAAAGAAAAATGGAAGAAGGTAAATAATCTTTGAACCATTTATAAATAAGGAGCCGCTCATTTGAGCGGCTTTTTTTGTGCTGTATTTTCAGGAGCTGTTTCCCACTATCCACCCATACTCCTCACGCCACCCATTCCTATGCTCAAAACCCTTAAACTCTCCAACGCATGCTGCGGGATAACCGTTGCTATCGGGGCTAGGAAGAGGCCGGGTAGTGGGTGTTTGTTATTTTATATATTTACTTTGCTTTTTATTTATATTTTTCTGTTTATTATTTAATTATGTTAAAATATTTCACTAAATAAAGAAAAAGTGTTATTTTCATCACACTAAATTTAAAACTTTAACTATGAAAAAAACATGTTTGTTTTTCTTCATGATATTTCTGATGTCATGGAGTAATCTTAGCGCACAGCGTGACTATATCATTATGGTGGATAATGGCGGTTCGATCAATAAACAGGATTATGTCCTAATGAGGCGCGGTGTTATTAAGTTAATAGAGCAGCTTTTAGCCTGTAATCCAGAAAACAGAGTAGCGGTAGTGCAATATGGAACCGGTATATTGGATAATGATACCGGAATATATAAGCCCTTAATTTATATTGAGTCTGATTTTACCAACGATTTTTTTACTGCACAGAATTTTGAACGCCGTTTGGATTTTGGAGATTATTTTCAGCAATCTCTGGGGTTGATTAGAAATGCTATGTTGGGGATTTCGAACCCTGATATTGTAAGCCCTCAAAAAACACTGAATATAGAAAAGGACCCTAATTTTATTGTATTTACTGATGCAGAGAGGGCGTCAGGTGGTCTCAGTTCTTATCTTGTAGATCCTGCTTATGCATCCAATTATGGTTCTTATGATGCATTTGCTGATGTGATGGATTTTAAAAAAGGACTTTCTGTAGCTTTTCCGATGAGATTTACTGTAATTCATGCGAATATAAACAATGATGCCATTAAGGCTGCAGCATCTATTGCAGACGGTGACGGGCCGTATTCTGGCCCTCTTGAAGCGGTTCCTGGAGATCCAAGTAATGGTCATTCAAGATTGTATTTTAATAGGGATAATGGGTTTCATATGGTGCCAAGTGAAATTAATTATTGGAAGAATATTGCGGAAAAGATATGTCATTCTGGTAATATTGGAGCCTTAGATTTTCTTTACGAACCAGGGCATTGTATATACCAGGCTGGTACTATTGTTGGAAGTTATTATCTTCCGTCTGGTGCTACTTTGCAAGAGCTTAAGGTTGATATGATCAATTTGGAAACTGGTGAAGTGTATCCTGTAGATTCTCATCCTGTGTTTGAAGCGGGAAATCATTTTAAATTTTATTTGAATCTTAATAGTTTTGACAAGGCGGTAATTGCAGGTGCAACAGGCTGGTATAAGCTCAGGCTGACGATGATTTCCAATGCTTCCACTTCTCCAATATATAGCTGGAATAGATATCCGTACTTCTTTTATGATGTTGATATGGATTTAGGTATGGATTGTCCGGGACCTATGGTAGCAAAATCTTTATCAGAAGAAAAGCTCTTCAAGCTGACTCCAAATCCTACCAATGGATTGTTTAAAGTAATGATAGATAAAGAAGTGAAATCAGGAACATTGGAAGTAAGAGATCTGGTTGGAAATACCGTTTACAATAAAATATTACGTGGAGAAAAAGAAATAGAGGTAGATCTGAGCTCCCGAAAAGAAGGAGTTTATATTGTTAATGTAACAACAGGTAAAAACGAAATTTACTCAGAAAAGATCATCAAGAAATAATTAAAATTAAAAACTGTCTCTCGAGGCAGTTTTAATTTTAATAAAGCAATTTTATTGTAAAAATTAAATTAATTTCAATGATTATGTGAAAATTTTAAATCATTTTAATAAAATTAAATTTAAAACTTTTAACTATGAAAAAAACAATTTTATTTTTCTTCATGACATTGATGATGTCGTGGAGTACTCTTAGTGCGAAGGCTGACTATATCATTATGTTGGATAATGGAGGTTCTACAACTAAACAAGAATATATCAAAATGAGAAGGGGTGCTATTAAGTTAATAGAACAGCTTTTAGCTTGTAATCCTGAAAATAGAGTAGCGGTGGTGCAATATGGAACCGGAGTTTTTGATAATGATACCGGGGTGTATAAACCTTTGATTTATATTGAATCTGATTTTACTAACGATTTTTTTACCGCCCAGAATTTTGAACGGCGTTTGGATTTTGGAGATCATTTGCATCAGTCTTTAGGGTTGGTCAAAAATGCAATAATGGAAGTTCCGGATCCTGATATTATAAGTCCTCAAAAAACACTCAATGGGAATAATATTGAAAGGATTATAGTGTTTACTGATGCAGAGAGGGCTTCAGCTGGTCTTGATTCTTATCTTGTAGATCCTGTTTATGCATCAAATTATAATTCCTATGAGGCATTTGCCAATGTAATGGAGTTTAAAACGAATACGACAATGGGTGGCTCAATAAGATTTACTGTAATTCATTCAAATACAAATAATGATGCTATTGAGGCTGCAGCAGCTATTGCGAGCCCTGATGGGCCCTATTCCGGGCCACTTGAAACGGTTCCTGGAGATCCAAGTAATGGTTATTCAAGATCTTATTATAATAGGACTGCCGGATTTGGTTTGCGTGATTATGAAATAAATTATTGGAAAGATTTGGCTGCATATATATGTTATTCCAATAGTAGAGGAACTTTGGATTTTCTTTATGAGCCAGGGTGGTGTACATATCAAGCTTATAATCTTATTGGGAAATATAATCTTGCGGCTGGAGTTACACTGCAGGAGCTTAAGTTGGAGTTAATCAATTTACAGACTGGTGAAATATATCCTGTGGAATCTGATCCTGTGTTTGGAGCTGGAAATTCGTTTACTTTTAATTTCTCTCCCTATAGCTTTTCTCATGTATTGAATGCAGGATCGACAGGTTTGCATAAGTTCAGGGTAACGATGTTATCCAATTCTTTAAATGGCCCTGCAGCATATAGTTGGAATGGATATCCGTATTTTGACTATGATATTAATATGGATTGTCCAGAACCAATAGACAGAAAGTCTTTAGCAGAAGAAAAGATCTTTAAACTTACCCCTAACCCTACAAGTGGTTTGTTTAAGGTAATGTTCAATAAAGAAGTTAAATCAGGAATTATGGAGATCAGGGATTTAGTTGGAAATACTGTATGTAACAAAGTACTTCGTGGAGAAAAAGAAATAGAGGTAGATCTGAGTTCCCACAAAGAAGGAGTGTATATAGTGAATGTAAGAACAGACAAAAACGAAACCTACTCAGAAAAAATCATCAAAAAATAAATAAAAAATTAAACTGTCCATCCGGGCAGTTTTTTTTCTGGATTTATTAATGAAAAAAAATAGTAATTCTCGCAAATAAGGTTGGAGAGCATGATAGCAGAATCGAATTCTCTACTTTGAGAAAAAAATAAATTATTAATTAATTTTTTTTATGCTTTGTTTATTTATTTTTAAATTTTAACATAAAATATTTGTAGATTAGCGCTTTTAATAATGGATATGAAAAATAAAACTCTACCTCTTCTATTTGCGGTGTTTTCTGTATTTCCGGCTATTGCTTTCGGACAAGATAATGAAAAACTAATTAAGGATTATATTTCTCAGAATAAAATGAGAGAATATAAGAAGTCTGATCTTAATAACTTTATTGTTGATAATGTAGATTCGTCAAAATCATTAAATGGTAATGTTGTGAAGTTTATACAGACTTATAACGGCTTACCGGTATACAGTTCAGTAGGAACGGCACTTATTAAGGATAATAAAGTGGCATATTATACAGATAACTTTATCAAAGACTATGTGACGGTTTCTGCTAAAAATGCATCAATAAGTGAGAAAGCGGCACTTCAGAATATTGCAGCTGATCTGGAGAATAATAAAATTTCAGACCTTCCAATCATAGGTTTCTTTGAAAAAAGTGAAGCTAAATTACTTTCAGCAAAGCAAAGACTTGTCTACATCAGTAATGAAAATAAAGAGCTTCGTTTAGCCTATGAATTTGTTTTTAAAGAACCGAATGCTGTTAATTCATGGGATATCCTGATAGATGCCAATACTGGGAAGATCATCAGTAAAATGAACCTGAATCTTTCATGTAACTTCCACGACGATGCTTATGGGCATGATCATAGTAACAGTCAGGTGAATATGATGCCACAACTGCAGGATTTTTATATCCATGATAATATCCAGAAAAAGAATATGATGTTTCTTGCTCCGGATAATGCATCATACAACGTCTTTGCCTTACCGTTGGAATCACCCACTTTTGGCTCACGTTCTTTAGTTAATAATCCTTGGAATCTGACTTCTTCACCTGAAGGCTGGCATTCTAACGGAACTACTCATTATACGATTACAAGAGGTAATAACGTATATGCTTACGATGATAAAGATAATAATGAATCTACTTTCGGAACTTCACCTGATGGAGGAGCCACAAGAAATTTTAATTTTACATATGATGCCAATGCGCTAACGTATAATAATTTGCCGGCAGCAACCACCAATTTATTCTATATCAGTAATATGGTACATGATATTTTTTATAAATTCGGGTTTACGGAGTCTGCAAGAAATTTCCAAAGTAATAATTTTGGTAATGGAGGGCTAGATGATGATGAGGTTTTTGCTCAATCCCAAGATGGAGGAGGTTTTAATAATGCAAATTTTGCAACTTATATGGATAGTTATAATCCGATAATGCAAATGTACCTTTGGTTAGGTTCTAATAGAAAACTTTGGTATAATGCCCCTTCAGATGCTACTGCCAGAGTTGTAAATGCTGGAATAGCACAGTTTGGTTCTCAGCTTAATGATATAGGAATTACAGGTGATGTTAAATTATCAAGTGTTTTAGAAGGCTGTACAAGTATTCCTGCAGGTGAATTAACCGGTAAGATCGCTTTAATTCAAAGAGGAACATGTGGCTTTGCTATTAAAGTTAAAAATGCTGAAACAGCTGGAGCTATAGGAACTATTATTTATAACAATGCTGCAAACGGTGCTACAATTGGTAATATGGCAGGAGATGGAGTGGTTTCTCCAACTGTTACAATACCTTCTATATTAATTACTGAGGCTGAAGGATTGTTTATGAAAGGTAAACTTGATGCCAATACAGTAGTAAATACTACGTTGAGAGCCGATACAAAATACGATGGAAGCTTTGATAATGGTATTGTTACGCATGAATATGGTCATGGAATATCCAACAGGTTAACAGGAGATGGCTATACCTGCTTAAATGCAAGACCTTATGGTACAAATACAACCTATTCTACAGAACAAATGGGTGAAGGATGGTCTGACTTCTTTGCTTTGATGCTGACCAACAAACCAGGAGATAACTCTACTGTTGCCAGAGGGATAGGAACTTATCCAATGGGACAGCCAATAACAGGTAACGGGATCAGACCTGCAAAATATTCTCCGGATTTTACTGTGAATGATTTTACTTACGGTGATACAAACGGAATGGAGTATTCGGATAACGGGACAATGGTTCCGGATTCACACTCTATTGGCTTTATCTGGGCATCTATGTTATGGGATCTTCATTGGAAGTATGTTGAAAAATATGGGTATTCATCTGATGTAATGGCGAATGCTACAAACGGAAGTTCGAGAGTATTACAATTGATTCTTAACGGACTTAAACTGCAAACTTGTGATCCTAGTTTTATTGAAGGTAGAAATGCAATATTAGCAGCTGAATTGGCAGCAACAGAAGGTCAGGATAAATGTATGATCTGGAAGGTTTTTGCAAAAAGAGGATTAGGGGTAAATGCATCAGCAGGACTTAAAACGAATATCAACGATCAGGTGCAAAACTTTGATGTACCTTCAGACTGTGCTTCACTAGGTACAGATGAGCTTACTTCAATTAAAGATAATAAGATTTCTGTTTATCCAAACCCTGCAAAAGATGAGTTTTATATTAATTTCCCAAGCAAAACCCTTGGAAAAGTAAGTGTAGAACTGTATGATATGTCTGGTAAACTGGTTTCTTCTGAAGATAAAATTTCACCTGAAAACAAAAAGGCAATCTCTACAAGCAGTTTAGTTAATGGAACTTATATTGTAAAAGTAAAAGGACTTGGTTTTGAAGCCAATTCTAAAGTGATTGTAAAAAAATAACCAATTTATATAATCAATATAACAGATCGCCGCAAGCAAAGCTTGCGGCGATTTTATTTATATATCATGATAAGACTTCAAAGTACTTTAATTTATATGTCGTAACTTTGCAGGCTGTTAAAAAAATTATGAAGAAGAAAAATATACTAAAAGGTGTTTTATTTGTAGGGATTGGAGCTAGTATATACGGTATGTTGGCCACTTTTGTGAAAATGGCTTATCATGATGGTTTTACAACGTCTGAAGTAACAACATCCCAATTTGTACTAGGTTTAACCGGACTTTTGATCCTGAATCTTATTCAAACCCTGACATCAAAAAAGAAATTATCAATGCCCAGTTCCAAAGAGGTCAGAATGCTGATGCTTGCCGGAACGTCATTGGGAGGAACAAGTTTGTTTTATTATATAGCGGTTCAGTATATCAACGTTTCCATTGCTATCGTATTGCTGATGCAGTCGGTTTGGTTTAGTGTAGTAGTAGAAAGTATTATTACCAAAAAGTTTCCGAATGCAAGGAAAATTGTTGCTGTAATGATCGTATTGCTGGGAACGGTTTTAGCGACCAATCTTATCAATATGGAAATCGATCTTGATTGGCATGGAGTCTTCTGGGGACTGATGGCGGCAGCTTCATATACATTAACGATGTTTACTTCTAATACATTGGCTACCCATTTACCTGTTTTCAGAAAAAGTATTATTATGTTGGTAGGAGGTTCCATTGTGGTTTTTGCATTCCTGTTTTTTGCACAGATAGGACCCATGTATTTTGATGGATTAAAAGCTTTTTATCTGAATTTTACAGAAAATACAGAGCATATCCACTCTTTCAATTATTCGATATTTTTAACATATGGTTTTGTTCTGGCTTTATTCGGAACTATTATTCCCCCAATTCTGTTCAATGTTGGTTTCCCGAATGCAGGATTAGGTCTGGGAAGTATTGTTTCTTCCTTGGAACTTCCGGTTTCCGTAACCATGGCCTTCGTTCTGTTAGGAGAACAAGTGTTTTTAATACAATGGGTAGGGATTGCGCTAATTCTTTTTGCAATTGTTTTAATGAATCTTCCATCCAAAAAAGAAAAAGAAGTTTCTATGGCAGAAGTATCTTAAAAGATAATATTTAACTAAAAATAACAGTTGAAAACCGTTCCTTTTGGAGCGGTTTTTTTAATTTTAAAAGCTTAAAATAAAGTACCATGAGATATTTCAGAAATATAGCCTCAGCAATAGTATTCGTGGCCGGATCAGGATTATTGTTTTCACAAATAAGACCGTTGGATGCGATGCTGTCTGATTATCAATATCCTTACGAAGTTCATTTTTTAGAGTTAAAATCCCAGGATAACAATCTGAAGATGGCCTATATGGACGTAAAGCCACAAAAGACTAATGGAAAGACAATCCTCCTTCTTCACGGAAAAAATTTTAATGGAGCTTATTGGGAAAAGACCGCCAAAGACCTTTCGGAGAAGGGATTCAGGGTGATTATTCCGGATCAGATCGGGTTTGGGAAATCATCAAAGCCTCACAGTTACCAGTTTTCCTTTTCACAATTGGCAGAAAATACAAAAGCAGTTCTGGATCAGTTGGGAATTGATAAAACCATTGTTCTGGGACATTCAATGGGCGGAATGGTGGCTGCAAGGTTTACTTTGCTTTATCCTGAAAAAGTTCAGAAGCTGATCCTTGAAAATCCTATCGGACTTGAAGACTATAAAGTATTTGCTGCTTATCAGACTATAGATCAGGCCTACCAGTCTGAGCTTAAAAATACTGCTGAAACCTATAAAAACTATCAGCTGAAATTCTATTATGACAACAAGTGGAAAGAAGAGTATCAGCCCTGGCTTGATCTTATTGCAGGGTGGACTGTTCATAAGGATTATCCACAGGTAGCTTGGGATGCAGCCCTTACTTCCGATATGATCTATAACCAACCAGTCTGTTATGAATTTAAAAATATAAAAACTCCCACCTTACTTATTATAGGGACCAGAGACAGAACAGCGATTGGAAAAGACAGAGCTCCAAAGGAACTCCAATCTAAAATGGGACAGTATCAGGAGCTGGGAAAGAAGACACAACGTGAAATTCCCGGGTCCAAACTGGTGGAAATTGAAAATGTAGGCCATCTTCCCCATATTGAAGTGTATCCCAGGTTTTTTGAAGCTTTGTATGATTTTATAAAATAATCTGATGAATCTGAAATATATCAAACGAATGATGGTTGGGAGCAGGAGTTTATTATAGGAATATACCTTTTCAAATAGAATATTGGTGTAATGGCAGAGAAAAATAGATGAAGAAAATTTTTTAACTTGTAACAATGATGAAACTTGTTTTTTGTACTGTATTATTTTTTGGTTCTATCAATAGTTATGCTCAGAAGCCGCATAAAATAATAGAATATCAAAAAAATGGGCTGCAGTTTGATTTGAAATATGAGCATGGTGATTGTTCATATGAAATTTTAATCAATGATATGCCTGTGATTACTTATTTTGGTATAGGGGGAAGATCCGGGCAGACAATAGATCTTAATCCCTATATCCTGCAGCCGGGGAAGCAGGATATAACGATAAGAATGTCTCCCTCAAAAAAAGAAGAAAATGCTTTTGCTTCATCCCTCACTACAAATTCTTTTGTGAAGATAGAGCTTTCAAAAAATAAAAAGCCAATGTCTATGCTTGATCAGCTCAATGCAAAAGATAAAGGAGAGCAGTATAAATGGATGTTGCTGTCGTACCAGACGCCAGCATTGAAAAAAAATGCCTCTTATGCGGAATACAAAACCTCATTTGAAGTAGAAGCTAAAGATATTAATTGGAAAATAATAGGATGGAGTGAAAGTAAAGACCTGAAAAACGATCCGGATATAAAAAAAGAAGTTGATGCTTTTTACGAAGATTTCAAGAAAACCCTGGAAACCGGAGATGGGTCGAAATACCTTTCTATGTTGAAAAATAACATCTATGAAGAGGCTGCATCTGTTCCCTGGGATAAAACTGCTGAATCACAGATAGTTCAAAATAAGGCTGAGTACGCTGTAGAAAAAAGGAATTTCATTTATCCGTGCAGACAAACAGAGTTAAAGTTTTTTGGAAATGGAAAAGTGGTTACTCTGGTATGTACGGATAGCCTTACCTTCGGGTACTCTCCATTGATATCGAAGACATCTAAGAATATGATGCCTAAAGTACATACTTTCTATCTGCATAAACCCAAAGGAAGTGATCAATTAGAAATTATCCGATGATAAAAGATTATTTTTTTATCTCAATCTAATTTGCAAAATTCATATTCCAGGTAATATCATAAAAAACGAGTTCATTTTGAAATTACCAGAAAATAAATTTGTCAGGACAATAGGTTCCTTTACTCCGGTATTTAAATATATTGGAATTGTTTTCACGTGGATCAGTCTGATCAATGAAACAGACGCTCAAACCTTTCTTACGGTTTTTGAAAAAAAGATAGGATTGGAAATATTTCTCTTGTCCGTCAGTTTCTTCCTGATTGGTCTGGGACAAAATACCAAGAGAAAAAAAGATGCTGCAGATTTTAAAGTGTATGTTGTTCTTTTCTCTTTATTTACAATAGGTTCTGTGATTGCGGTTGGGGACAATATTCAATTATTATTATCTGTTCTTATCATCATGGTGTCTAATTTTGTAGGTTTTATAAGCCGGTCAGGTGAATATGGGGTAACTGCCAATGATATATTCATCAGTGGAAGAGGAGCTGTCTTCTGTTTTGTTTTGGCTGTAATCTATGGAATTCCTGTCGGACTGATGCTGAAACATTTTAATATATCGGGAAATACAGTTATTTTAGGAGCTGCAGTTATCGGATACTATGTGATCCTCTTATTTTTTGAAATCCGGTTTTTACTAAAATCAAGGTGATAAATAATTAAAATCTAATAATTGATGTATGTTTTATAAGTTCTCTTTAAATGATTCTTTTCTTGTTATTGAAAATACCTTTCTTTCAGAAAAAATAGATATCAACTCAATTGATGATATTGTCATTTCTAATGAATTTCCTGCCAAAAAGTATTCTTTATATATGTTTTTCACCAAGCCAATACAATATGAACCGAAGAAAGGATGGCTGAATAAAATGATCTTTTTAATCTCTAATAACAATAGTAATCCCTATGAAATCAAGAGAACCTATTATGATCATGAAATTGAACCCCTGCTTATATTGATAAAAAAAGGAGTGCCGGATGCCGATCTTCCCGAACTGAAAAATAGCCTGTTCTGGAGAACAGATGACGGAACAAATGTATTTTCCAAAATGAAAGTGATGTACAGCAGAGAAAAACGTTCTTTGACCGATATCTTTAAAAAACATGGAATGATGATGGAGTAAAGTAACTGGGCTTATTCTATAGATACGGAAAATTTGTTACCTCCGGAACAAAATGAATTTACAGAGTATATCTTAAATATTATATCCATGTATTATTCAGAAGACAGGACCGTTTATAGTTAAACAGTCTTATCTTTTGAATAAAATACCAGCAAAGTCAGGACCCCAATTCCTGAAAAAATTAAACATGAGATCCCCAGATTCTGAATAAATCCTATAGTTGCCAATCCGGTTCCTATCAGTATATAGTAAATGAGACCCAACAAAGCTCCGGCACTTCCTGTTTCGTTTTTATAATGAATCAATGCAGTACTTAGAATATTAGGAATAGCGATACTGAAAGCCATGACGATAAAGAAGTAAGGGATCAGAAAATAAATTCCATAACCGATTAGCATCCACACAAAAACAGAAGCTATAAATGCACCTATTACACTTGAAGTCACTAAAATCTTAGGTGCAATATTCCTTAAAAGCAGAAATCGGTTAAGTTTAGCCCCGGCAAAAGTTCCGGCAGCCAGTATAATGCTGCTGTACCCGAAAATATAAGATGAATATTGCTGTTGCTTGAAAATAAAAGGAGCCAGTGAATAATAAGAAAATAAGAGCACATTAAAGCTCATGATCAATAAACAGCATCTGATGATTTCCCAGTCTCTTAGCATTCGTTTTAATAAACCGGTCAGTATTTGGAAGTTGATTTCTTTTACCGAATGATGAGTTTCAGAAATGTTTCTCCTGGAAAGAATATAAAATACAGCTGCCAGCAGATACAAAGTAATAAAAACTCCCTGGTGACCTGTTAAAGCTGCCAGTACTGAGCCGGTAGTCATGCCAATGACCGGGCTGATGGATAAGCCAATTCCGATCCATGAAAATACCTTGCTGATATGGTCTTTGTCATAAGTGTCACGCAAAATAGTCTGGGTGACAATGGATCCTACGGCAATTCCAAAAGCCGAAATAATTCTGGCAGCAATCAAAACCATGAAACTAGGAGCGAAAACCGCCGCAAAAGTTCCGATTCCATACGTGATCAACCCATATTCCAGAGACTTCTTTCTTCCGATTCTGTCACATTGTATACCCCAAAATGCTACGCCCAGAGCGAAAGCAATAAAATACATACTTATCGTTAAAGTGGCAGATTCTTCATTTACCCCAAATTTTTCCTGAACCATTGGCAAAACAGGACTGTAAATGGTTTCCACAAACTGAGGAAGCATTACAAGTAATGTCAACAGCCAAAGAGGATTTGTCTTTTTCATTTTTTTCTGCAAAGGTTTGAAAAAATAAGAGTATATTTATAATGATATAAAAACAAAAAATATCAAAAATAAGACATGGCAATATTAAAACAGAATGATGAATTTAATGCAGATGCTCTTAAAGAAAAAATTATTGGAATAGCCTCCGATATGGTTATGCATGATTCCGGATTTCATGACCATAAAATCAAGGCGCAGCTGCTGTACGCACCTTCCGGTTGTATGACGGTAACTACTTCTGACAGGCAGTTTGTACTACCGCCGTTCAGGATGTTGTGGATACCAGCTAACGAGATTCACCGGGTGAATTTCAGGAATATTGTAGCCTACAGATCTGTTTATTTTGACAATGAATATGCTGAAAAATACATGGACTCAAGCCTTAAGGTTTTGCATGTCAACTCTTTGTTGAAAGAAATTATCGAAAGAATCTGCTTCTGGGAATGGACTGCTTTGAATACTGCTCAAAAGAGTCTTTTAAACGTTTTCTGGGACGAAATAAAACAAGCTCCTGAAGAAAAATTGAAACTTAGAATGCCCACTGACAGACGTTTTAAGAGGATTGTGGAAGAGTGGACAACCCGAACTTCCATACCTCCCATGCTGAAAAACCTGGCAGAAAAAACCGGAGCTGTTGAAAAAACGATTACCCGAATTTTCAAAAAAGAAACGGGTCTTTCTTATCAGGAATGGAGGCAGCAATGGCGTCTTCAGCGGTCAATAGAACTTTTGGTAGATGGAAACTCAATAGGAGAGGTGTCCCATATCTTAGATTTCTCCTCAGACAGTGCCTTTATTGAATTTTTTAAAAAACATACCGGATCTACACCACTACAATATCTCATGAAAAACGAATAAATATGCAAATTATTCCCAATATCCCAATTGAAGACGTAATCATTTCCCGCTGGAGGGGTGTCAAAAATTCTTTGAATTTTTGACGGGGTGGTTAACTTATTACCCTTGATCCCATTTCTTACCCTATGCAAAGTCCTCTGAGAAATAATTTCCATAAAATTGTATACACCAACCAAAATAGATAATATGGAAAATTACACCAATACAATAGAAGTAAAATCTACTGCAGATAAAGCATATGAGGCTTTAACTCATCAGGTTCCGCTTTGGTGGACTGAAATGTTTGAGGGATCTTCCGTACAAACAGGAGATGTATTCACGATAAGATTTGGAGCTGCTATTCACAAAACGATGCGGGTGAAGGAATCAATCCCCAAATCAAAGATGATCTGGTATGTTGAAGATTCACTCATTGCTCTTCCTGAATTAAAGAACCAGAAAGAATGGATTGGAACAGGAATCGTTTGGGAAATAAAACAAATAGAAGAAAATACTCGGATAACAGTTATACATATCGGCTTGAGCCCGGAAATTGAATGTTACGATATATGCTCCAATGGCTGGATACAATTTCTGGCCAGTCTGAAACTCTTCCTGGAAACCGGAAAAGGGACTCCATACAAAGAATAATGAGTATTCAAAAATGATAATAAGCCATACTTTGAACACTTAGGATACAAAACTCCATATATAGAATATTACTGATTACTCATGTCATTAACTACAGATGACATAAATTTTCATAGATGTTTGAGAATAGAAGTAAACTGGTTCTTTAATTGACCTAGGAATTAGGAGCGTTAAGAAAATTTGAATGTAATCCGTTAAGAAATTTCCACTGTCTGAGCATGGTCTTCAATTTTGAATCAAAGCAGTACCAACTGATCCATGCGAGTTTGGAAATTTTAGGAGTACATTTAAATTTTTAGCGGATAATTCCAGTCTTGAACTTTTGTATACTTTTGTTTCAAGACAAAAGTATAAGTGAGATAAAAAGAAAAATATTGTACATTAAAAGTATGACAAAACTTGTAGGAAATACAAAACCTGTATATAGAATATTGCTCGTTACAGATTACCCATAAAAAAAGAAGCTGTTTACATGTAAACAGCCTCTTTTTGTATTTATTGTTGTCTGAATTATTTCTTCTTGTAAGCAGCGTCTTTAATTCTCGCTTTTTTACCTCTAAGATCTCTGAAGTAATAGATTCTAGCTCTTCTAACTCTACCTCTTCTGTCAACCTCGATTTTTTGAAGTGCAGGTAAGTTGATAGGGAATACTCTTTCTACACCTACATCACCAGACATTTTTCTGATCGTGAAAGTTTTTGTAGAACCAGTACCTCTTAATTGGATAACTGTTCCTTTGAAGAACTGAGTTCTAGTCTTTTGTCCTTCTTTAATTTCGTAATACACAGTAATTGTATCACCTGCTTTGAATTCAGGGAATTCTTTTTTCGCAATGTACTTGTCTTGAACGTACTTTAATAAATCCATTATTAATAAAATAAAATGTTAAAGCTAAGCAACTTACACGCTTATCGTCAGAGGTTGAATAACAGGTTGCAAATGTACAAAATAGTTTTTGAATACACCAAATATTTAATGTGCTAAAAACTATAATTTTTTCATTCAGGTTTTGGTGAAAAATTAACAGATTCTTTAAGATTCCATCAGATTGAGTTTATACTGGAATTATACTTTTGCCCAAAGTAAAAATTCAATAAACGTTTTTCACTTATTTTTGAATTAATTATTTGTTACTTTGTATTTAACTACTTAAAATTTAACTATATATGAAACATTATTTCTTCTTTTTTTGTTTCGCGGTCCAGATGGCATTCGGGCAGGTTTTGTTCCCATATCTGCAAAACCCAACTCCGAGTTCCATGATCGTCAATTGGAAGACAGCTTCCGATAACGAAACTACCGTAATCTACGGTGATTCCCCAACCAATCTGAATGTGACGGTAACCGGTACTACAAACATCTTTTCAGATACAGGATACAACAACAACTACTATTATCACACGGCAAAAATTGCCAACCTGCAGCCGAATACCAAATACTATTATAAGATAAAGACCGGAACTAATGAATCTGCGGTATATAATTTCAGAACGCTTCCTTTACCGGGGCAGCCTGTAACAGCCAATGGAAAGATCCGTTTCCTGATCATGGGAGATAACCAGATCAAAGCAGAACCTAGATATGACAGTCTTACTTTGAATGCTTTTAAAAAATTAAAAGAAAAATTCGGAGCGACCTCAGATCCATCGGATAATATTGCCCTTACTTTCATGGTTGGAGACCAGGTGGATGTAGGAACATTGGACCATTATGAGAATGTTCACTTCAAAAAGAACATCAAATTATCACCTTACCTGCCCATCCAGACCACTGTAGGAAACCATGAGACGTATGGAACTCTTGGAATGAATTCTTACTATGCACATTTCTATATCGATGAGATTAAGTATAAAGGGATAACTTCAGGAAATGAGAATTATTATGCTCAGCAGGCAGGAAATGTACTGTTTATCAGTTTAAGTTCTGAGCATACAGGGGCTGCTCAGCAGACCTGGCTACAACAGGTTTTAAACGAAGCCAATAATGATTCTACAGTAGACTGGATCATCTCATTAAGCCACAGACCTTATCAGGCCGAACAATATGTAGGGGATATTTCCACTTGGGTAAGAAACAATGCAGTTCCACTTTTGGTAACGTCTGACAAATACCTGATGCACGTTGGAGCCCACCATCACTTGTACCACAGGGGACAGTTGAAAAACACGCCGAATTACCAGATTATTTCAGGAGGAACAGCCTGGGATCAGTATTGGGGAATGTCTAATGAACAGGATTTTGACGATGTTCAGAAGACCCTTACAGATTGGACCTATCAGATCGTTGAAGTAGATATTCCAACCGGAAAAGTAGATATAGAGTGTTACTCTATTGGTGGAAAATATACCAAGAAAAATAATGAACTGGTGGATTCATTCCACAGGTATAAAAATCAGCCAAAGCCTGCAAAACCATCTATTACCAATACATTTTCAGGTCCAACCACGTTGCCTTTAACATTGGATGGGAGTGCTTTCTCCTCATCTAATGGAGAACTTTTAAATACAACGCAGTTTCTGATCAGTAAAGCAGCCGATTTTTCTGTGATTGAAAAAGAATTCTACCGCGATTTTGAAAACTGGTTCGGAAAAGATGGAAACGGAAATCCGGATAAAGCCAAGAATTTAAATGAAGGCGTAGATATTACCAAGGCAAGTTTAGCCGCAAACTCAATTCCGAACGGAATTTATTACGTGAAAATCCGCTATAGAGACAGAAACCTGGAGTGGAGCGACTGGAGTGAGGTAAAGCAGTTTGAAATTACAGGAAGCGTGGTTTCAAACCCTACCTTTACTTTAGATAAAACGGAATATACCCCAAATGAACCTATTGTTGCTACTTATACAGGAGGTCCTGGAAATCAGCAGGATTGGGTAGGGATCTATAAAAAAGGACAGACACCAGGAGGTTCTACCACTTCACAGACCTACGTTTACACAAACGGACAAACCGCTGGAACAGCTACTTTCAATAATGGTTTGCCTAATAAAGGACAGTATTTTGCAGGATTTTTTGCCAACAACGGGTATACAGATATTACTTCAAGAAAAAGTTTCTATGTAGGCCCGAAAGTACAATTACAGGCTACAGCAGATACCTATCCGGTGGGTGGAACAGTAACGATCAACTTTACGAATGCTCCGAGCCTTCAAAAAGACTGGATCGGAATTTATAAAATGGGACAGACGCCGGGAACAACTACTTCCATAAAATGGAGTTATGTAACTACAGCATCGGGAACTCTTAATTTTACAGGTCTTCCAAAAGGGTATTATTATGCTCAGTACTTACTGGAAGATGGCTATAACGGAATTGGAGAAAAAGTATTCTTTAAAGTAGGGGATATTGTTACTGAGTTATGGATCAACAAACCTGTATATTCATTGGGAGAGAATATCACTGCTTCATGGACAGATTCTCCGGGAATTATTAAAGACTGGTTAGGAATCTATCCTCAGAACATTCAGACACCTGATGATAACTTTGTTTCATATACTTATTTTGATGGAGTAACACAAGGAACCAAAGCTATTACAGGAAATGTAAATGGCGTACCAACTACCCCAGGAAACTATTATATGGTGATGTTTACCAACGATTCTTATACTGAAGTTTCAAACAGAGTACAGTTTCAGGTAAGCTCAGGGTCTTTAGGAGTGGAAGAGGCGAAAAGTACAGAGAAAAACGTTATCCTCTATCCGAACCCTACAAAACCGGGTGAACCAACCTTTATTAAGAGTGATTATCCAATTGAAAAAATAGAATTGGTATCAGCAGCAGGAGAATTATTATATGAATCAAAAAATATTCATAACCAACGGTTCTCTTTAGTGAATGAAAGCCTTCCGAAAGGATTGTATTTTGTAAAAGTTCACGCAAGAAAACTATTTACTTTAAAACTGATTATCCAATAACAGAATAAAAATAACCATGAAGTAAACAGGCTGTCAGAAATGACAGCCTGTTTTTTTGTCTGGTATTAAATTTCCCACAGATTACACAGATTTAAAATGTTACATTTAAAACATAAAAGCTTTACGTTTGAGCCTTGTCAAGGTTTAAAACCTTGACAAGGCTGCACCATCTGCAAAATCTACATCATCTGCGAGAACAAAATAAAAAAGCAGTTTCGAAAACTGAAACTGCTTTTTGATATTATCAAATGATCCTATTATTATTCAAAATCGCTGTACAAATTATCTTCCTGAATGACAGTGTCACTATCAGAAGAGAAGTAGCCATCTCCGGTATCAATCAAAATTTTAGAATCCTGAATCAGTTTTCCCTCTATGTTATATATCTTTAACAAGATCCATTTACCACTACGTTCAAGCTCTTTTGTTCCGTTGTAGGTTTTTATTTTTATTTTTCCGTTTTGAAGAATACCTTCTTTTACAGAAGATTTGTTGGTAGGTTTCCCTTTTACATACTGTACAATCTGCGCAGTGAAAGCGTAATCATCTTCACTTACTGGTTGGTTATAAGTGTATAAAATACCTCCTTTATTATCGTAGATTGTTGCATCATAAGCGTTTTGTTTAGCGTTTAATTTCTTCTCAAACTTTAGCTTGTTCTCTTCATGAAATTTTCTGGTATTAATCAAAACTCCGTTTTTATAATGCATTTCGTCAAGACCATCATAAGAAATACCGTTATAAGGACTGTCTTCCTGGTAAGTTAACGTAGATTTTAGCTTTCCATCCGGAGCATAATATTTAATCTCCTGAATTGCTTCATCCTTTAGAGTTTTCTCTGTAGAAAGTTTTCCTTCTTCGTTAAATTCTTTATTCAGGATAACTGAACCATTTTTATAAACATCTATGGTTGAAATATGGGTGTAATCATAACTAAGCTGATAATCTTCACCATCCATTGGCTTATACATATCATTTTCTTTATCATATTGATAAATCAAATGGGCAATTTTCTTTCCGGATTCATCATAAGTGGTTTTGAAACCGTCCTTTTTTCCTCTCTTCTGTTCCTGTAAAAGATTGCCGTTTTTAGCATAGATAACACCTTCCTTGATGGTGCCATCGCTCTTATACTTTTCAATTTTGGAAACCCTCATAGGGTTATAGTAATATTCTACCTGAATACCTTCACTGTTACCCTCTGAGCTTACACTGCCAATAAATTTACCTTTATCACCATAGTATTTGTTTTCGTAGCTGCCGTTTTTACCGGTAACACTTTCTGTTCTGATTCCTTTGATATCCTCATCATAAATAATCGTCTGAGAAGGGCTGGAGTTTTCATATACGGTGATTGAGTTATAGTAATACTCGCTTTCCGGATCTTTATAAGTAAACATTTTTCCGGAAAAAGTACCATCAGCTTTATAAACCATATCTTCCATCAATCTGCCTGTAGTATCGTAAGACTGAGAGACTCCAACCTGTTTTCCGTTAGAATAAGTAACAACACTCATTGTCTTTCCTTCAGGAGTGTACCATGTTACTTTCCCATCAAAAACCTCATTGCTCGGAGTGGTATCAGAAGCAAGCCCCTCCATTTGAAGTTTCCCGTTTTTATAAAAATCTTTGATTAGGATAAGTTTACCTTTTGGGGACGTTTCACGGTAATATTCCATGTTTTCTTTGGTCGTCTTTTCCCAGTTTTCATCAAAATAAGTTTTTTCCTGTGCACATACGTTGATGCTGAGTACCAGTGCAAGCAACGCTGATGTAAATAATTTTTTCATGTTTTATATTAAGTTCTGATTTTAAGTTTGTGATGATTTGCTTTTGTATACCAATAGGGTGAAAGGAAAAGGTAAAAGCGTTGAAGAGACAGCAGCTAGACTGTCAGAAATAATTTTACATTAAGATTGTGTTTATATCAATTATATCCGAAGATTAAATAATATGTAGTTTTTTTGAATTTAAGCCCCAAATATAAATCAATTTTACGAGATTTATAGAAAAAATGAACCGGTTTGTTCACTTTTAGCTGTAAAAATCTGACTATAAAAATCTTAATACATAAAATCAGGTATTCAGAATAGGATAGGCATCAGGATCTTTTTCCAGCCATAGCAGATACGATAAATTTTTATTAAATTTAGCCAACAGAAAAATCTAATATTTCATGATAGATAAAAGAGTAAAAAATGCAAAGGAAGCCATCGAAGGAATTAAAGATGGAATGACGCTGATGCTAGGCGGATTTGGACTTTGCGGAATCCCTGAAAATTCAATCAACGCCTTAGTGGAAAGTGATGTAAAAGATCTTACCTGTATTTCAAACAATGCCGGTGTAGATGATTTCGGATTAGGATTACTGCTTCACAAAAGACAAATCAAGAAGATGATCTCTTCCTATGTAGGGGAAAATGCCGAGTTTGAAAGACAAATGCTTTCAGGAGAACTGGACGTTGAACTTACTCCACAGGGAACATTAGCTGAAAAATGCAGAGCTGCTCAGGCAGGAATCCCGGCTTTTTACACCCCTGCAGGATATGGAACAGAGGTGGCGGAAGGAAAAGAAGTGAAGGAATTCCACGGAAAACCTCACATTTTGGAACATGCCTTTGAAGCAGATTTCTCAATTGTAAAAGCATGGAAAGGAGATCATGCCGGAAACCTTATTTTCAAAGGATCTGCAAGAAACTTCAATCATCCGATGGCTGGAGCAGGAAAAATTACTGTTGCTGAGGTAGAAGAACTGGTAGAACCAGGAGAGCTAGACCCCAACCAAATCCATATTCCGGGCATCATGATTCAGAGAATTTTCCAGGGTGAAAAATTTGAAAAAAGAATTGAACAAAGAACAGTAAGAACTAAAGAATAATTTCTGAAGAGATACGATTAACCATAAAAAATAAAGCGCTGAATATATTTTCAGCGCTTTATTTATTTTTATGATGGTAAAACTGTTGTTTTTCTTTCTCCGATCTGCTGTCTCCACATGGCGTAATACAGACCTTTTTCGGCAATCAGATGATCGTGGGAACCTGTTTCTACAATTTGCCCGCGTTCCAATACATAGATTTTATCTGCATGCATGATTGTACTTAATCGGTGGGCAATAAGAACTGTAATTTGCTCTCTTTCCTCTGAAATACTCTTGATTGTAGAGGTGATTTCTTCCTCGGTGATGCTGTCCAGTGCAGAAGTGGCCTCATCAAAAATCAGTAAATGAGGTTGTCTTAAAAGTGCCCTTGCAATAGCGATTCTCTGTTTTTCTCCACCACTAAGCTTCAGTCCGCCTTCACCAATGACGGTTTCTATTCCCTTTTCTGCTCTTTCCAGCAATGCAGTACAGCTCGATTTCTGTAATGCAATTCTGAGCTCCTCTTCAGTAGCGTTAGGATTCACAAAGAGAAGATTTTCTTTGATGGTTCCTGCAAAAAGCTGCGTATCCTGTGTGACAAAGCCAATCTGATTTCTTAGCTCATCAAAATCAAATTCCTTTCCGTTAATTTCATTGTAAAAAATATTCCCTTCTTGAGGTCTGTAAAGTCCAACCAATAACTTTACCAGTGTACTTTTTCCAGATCCGCTTGGTCCTACAAAAGCAATGGTTTCTCCATTTTTAACATCAAAAGAAATATTATTCAATGCTTTATACTGAGCCGATTGATGTTTGAAAGAAACATGTTTGAATTCCAATTCTTCAATCGCACCAATCTGTTTAGGATGAAGCGGTTTTTCTTCCACATCTTTTTTCATTAAACGGTGGAAATTCTGAAGGGATGCTTCTGCTTCTCTATAGGAAATAATAATGTTTCCTATCTCCTGCATAGGCCCGAAAATAAAGAACCCATAAAACATCAGCGAAAGGTATTGTCCCGGAGTTACAACATTTTTAAAAATTAAATACAGAAGAGTCAGGGTAATCATCTGTTGAAGAAAATTAACCATCGTTCCCTGAATAAAGCTTAAAGAACGGATACTTTTTACCTTTCTGAGCTCAAGTCCAAGAATTTTATACGTATTGTTGTTCAAACGGCTGACTTCCTGATTCGTTAATCCTAAACTCTTAACGATTTCTATATTTCTAAGGCTTTCCGTAGTACTTCCTGCCAATGCTGTCGTTTCCGAAACAATATTCTTCTGAATACCTTTTATTCTTTTACTCAATAAATTAGTAATAAAAGCAATTAGGAAAATTCCACAGATATATACCGGCATAATGGACCAGTGCAGTCGGATAGCATACACCGAAACGAAAATAATACTTACTAAAATCCCAAAGAAAATATTAATGAAATTGGTTATAAACTTAACCGAATCCTCTCTTACTTTAGTTAAAATAGATAAGGTTTCACCACTTCTCTGATCTTCAAACTCCTGATAAGGTAAAGCCATTGAATGCTTTAAACCATCTGTGAAGATTTTAGCCCCAAATTTTTGAGTAATAACACTCACTACATAATCCTGAAAAGCTTTGGCTATTCTGCTTATCATAGCAGTTCCGATAAGCAAACCTAAGAAGTAGAAAGCGCCATGATACACTGAAGTTCCGTAAAGATATTCATCAATATCTCTTGGTAAAAGTTTTTCCTTATCGAAAAAATTGGGGTGAGTGACCAGCTGGTCCAGGATATTCCCTGTGATAGCCGGAGCAAATAAAGAGAAAACCTGATTAACGGTTGCCAGCAGTAAAGAAATGACAATCAGCCATTGGTAAGGTTTAAGATATCTTAAAAGTATTTTCATTCTGTTAAATAATGATGCAAAATTAATGATATTATTTTTACTAACGATGTTAATTATTAATGGCAATGATCTGCAGTTGAGGAAGATTGGAAACCATATTCAGATATAAAGCATATGAGTAATATTAGGGTAGTATACTAGTTCTTAGACTAAAACTCACTCCCAGCTTCCTTCTTCCAGCTCCACCTCTTAGAAATCCCTTTTGTATTCGACTGAAAATAATTAAATTGCAGTCTAAGTTTTTATTATGCTTACAAAAGAACAAATTGCCAAAAGAATTTCAAAAGAACTGAGAGACCGTTATTATGTAAACCTGGGAATCGGAATTCCTACTTTGGTTGCCAACTATGTACCGGAAGGTATTTCCGTAGAATTCCAGAGTGAAAATGGAGTACTGGGAATGGGACCTTTCCCTTTCGAAGGTGAAGAAGATGCTGATGTTATCAATGCCGGGAAGCAAACGATTACTATTTTAGATGGAGGTTCATTCTTCGATTCTGCCTTTAGTTTCGGGATGATCCGCGGACAGAAAGTAGATCTTACCATCCTTGGAGCTATGGAGGTTTCAGAAAACGGAGATATTGCCAACTGGAAGATTCCGGGGAAAATGGTAAAAGGAATGGGTGGAGCTATGGATTTAGTAGCTTCTGCAGAAAATATCATCGTTGCCATGATGCATGTGAACAAAGCAGGAGAAAGTAAGATCCTTAAAAAATGTACCCTTCCTCTGACTGGAGTAAACTGTGTGAAAAAAGTGGTTACCGAATTAGCTGTACTGGAAGTAACTCCAAAAGGATTCAAACTTCTGGAAAGAGCCCCGGGAGTTTCAGTAGAAGACATCATCAAAGCAACGGAAGCAGACCTTATCATTGAAGGTGAAATTCCTGAAATGCAATTCTAAATACAATACAAACCTTGCCATCCGCAAGGTTTTTTTTATCTCATATCAAAAAATATGTGGATTTTTAATGCCATGAATGCACGAATAACCTTATTCTATGTGACCATGTGGTGAAAAAAATTAAACAACATAGGTTTTACATAGGCTTGTAAAGTATCTGTAATTATTTTATTCGTGCATTGGTGGCCAAAGAAATAAAAACAGAAAAAGGTTGCTTCACACCTGAAACAACCTTTTATATTTTATCTAAACCTGGTTTTTAATCTATCTATTCCCATCCTGAGCTCCGAAAACCTTCTGCAAGATGCTTGTAGTTCTCATTGCCGGACTATTTCTGATTCCACTTTCCTTATCAGCTACCATTTTAAATACTCCGTTAATGGTTTCTGTAGTCACATATTCATTAAGATCTGTGGTTACAGCTTGGCCTGTAAAGGTGTTGTATTTTGAAATCAGATTTTTCCAAACTGTATCAGCGCCTACTTTTCCTAGAGAAGCCTTTACTTTTGGCTGAAAGGCTGTAAATAGCTGAGATTGGGTTTTACCCTGTAAATAACTTGTTGCCGCATTATTGCTCCCTAACAGGATATTTTTAGCATCCGTGATCGTCATGGAAGTAATAGCGTTGGTAAAAATTGGTGCGGCTTCAGTCACTGCATCTTCAGCAGCTCTGTTTAATAATTTTACCCCTTCATCAGCAAGGCTGCCTAATCCTACAGAACGTAATGTTGCATCAACCTTTCTTAATTTTTCAGGCATTAGAATTTTTACCGCTTCATTTTTCAAAAAACCGTCTGTTAATGCCAGTTTCTTCACTCCATCCGTTACTCCGATACTTAAAGCTTCCTTTAATCCGGAAGAAATCTGTGTTGAGGTAAGACTTCCAACATTGAGAGGAGTTGTTTTCGTAGAGGTTGGAGTCGTGGTAGTGGCAGGCGTTGTTGCCGTTGCCGTGGAACCTTTAGTTGCCTGTGGATTATTAAGATCAATTCCTGTTTTATCTTTAACTGTTGATTTTAAAATATCAAGAAGTTGTGCCTGTGTAGAAATTGAAAGGAATAATCCGGCTGCTATAAAAATGCTTTTTCTCATTGTATTTTTTAGAAATTTAGATATTTAATCTTTTAAGTGATGTAAGCTTATCAAAAAATAAACCACATTTTTTTTTGAATTTAAAAAAGATGATATTGTAGGCTTAAGTATTTGATTTTTAATTTTATGTAAAGTTAAATAAATATTGTGCATTCATTGAGTTATTTCTGGATATTAATAAACTTTCAAAAAATAGAATATCCTTTTTACGCAATTAAAACAATATTTTTTTATATGGTTGCAAGATAGATTCTGGATTACTTAAAAGTTTTGAAAAATAAGTATATTAGTATCAACTTAATCTGATTCCATGACCCGTATTTTATTGACTCTGCTACTGGTAATTTCGAATATTGTTTTATCTCAAAATAAATTGAATTTGATTCCTTACCCTCAAAATGTACAGCTTAGCGAAGGAAGCTTTATAATTCCTGATATCTTAAAACTTGGTGCTAACTTGCCTAAAAATGAGACTGGATATTTTAAAAAGCGGTTAAATTCTACATTAAAGTTCCAGGATTCAAAGCAAAGTGAAGCCGAGTTGGTGTATGTACCGCTATCCAAAGCTCAAACGGAAAATAAAGAATTTTATAGCCTTACTATTAATTCAAAGCAGATTCTGATCCAATCGCATACTCAGCAGGGATATTTCCTTGCGCTTCAGACTTTGATCCAGTTGTTTGAAGAATATAAAGAAGTTGGGGAAATTCCTGCGATGAAGATCGAAGATCATCCAAAATTTGCCTGGCGCGGAATGCATTTGGATGTTTGCCGTCACTTCTTTACAGTAGATGAGGTGAAACAATACATTGACTATCTGGCGATGTATAAACTGAATACTTTTCACTGGCACTTAACCGATGATCAGGGGTGGAGAATTGAAATCAAAAAATATCCGAAGCTTACGCAGATTGGTTCAAAACGTAAAGAATCCATGATTGGAGCTTATGTGGATAATACCTTTGATGGAAAACCTTATGGACCGTATTTTTATACTCAGGAACAGATTAAAGATGTGGTGAAATATGCTCAGGAAAGACATATAACAGTAGTTCCGGAGATCGAAATGCCGGGGCATGCTTTGGCAGCATTATCTGCTTATCCCGAATTAGCCTGTACCAAAGGACCTTTTGAATCTGCTACTAAATGGGGTGTTTTTGATGATGTCTTCTGTCCTAAAGACGAAACATTTAAGTTTCTTGAAAATGTGCTGGATGAGGTTATGCAGTTGTTTCCGTCTCAGTATATTCATATCGGAGGAGATGAGTGCCCTAAAACAAGATGGAAAGAATGCGCCCATTGTCAGGAATTAATCAAAAAGAATAACTTAAAGGATGAACATGGGCTGCAAAGCTATTTTATTCAAAGAATTGAAAAATATATCAATGGTAAGGGGCGTAAAATTATCGGTTGGGACGAGATTCTGGAAGGCGGATTGGCTCCTAATGCTGCTGTAATGAGCTGGACAGGGGTAAACGGAGGAATTGAAGCCGCAAAAGCGAAACATTTTGCTGTAATGACACCGGGAGCATATTGTTATTTTGACCATTATCAGGGCGATCCACAGTCTGAACCTAATGCATTCGGAGGATTTACTCCATTGGATAAAGTGTATTCTTATAATCCGATTCCTGCTGAACTGAATGCTGAACAAGCGCAATATATCCTTGGTGTTCAAGCTAATTTATGGACAGAATATATCCTGGATTTCAAGCAGGTGCAGTATATGATTTTTCCAAGATTGATGGCACTTTCTGAAGTAGGCTGGGGAACTTCGGATCCTAAAAATTATAAAGATTTTGAAAACAGGGTCATCAGCCATTTCAAAATTCTGGACAAAATGAATGTTAATTACGCGAAAAGCATTTACAATATTTCAGGAAAAGTAATTCCTTCAAACAACGGGATTGCCTACGAACTTTCTACTTCTCAGAATCCAAACGGAATTCGGTATACACTGGATGGGAGTACTCCAACAATAAATTCAAAGACCTATCAGAATCCTGTTTCTATACCTGGCTCATTAACGATTCGATCTGCTTATTTTGAAGCGGGACAGTTAAAAAGTGCTGTTTCTTCACAGCAGTTTACCATATCAAAAACAACCGGAAAAAAAATTACCCTTGAGCAGCAGCCCAGTGAAAATTATTCATTTGGCGGAGCTTTTACGTTGGTAGACGGAATTATCGGAAACGTAAAGCAATTGGGTAAAACATGGTTGGGTTTTCAGGGAAAAGATGTAACAGCAACAATAGATCTCGGACAGAAAACAGACTTTTCAGAAGTTTATTTTAATACACTGGAAAACAAAGGAAGCTGGATTCATCTCGCAAAATCTGCGAAAATTTTTGTTTCTGATGACAATACGAATTTTAAAATGATCAAAGAAACAGGAAAGGAGGAAATTCAAAATACCAAAGGAAAAATAAAATTGAATCTGGGAAAACAAAATGCAAGATACCTGAAAGTTATTATTGAAAATGCAGGAATTATTCCAGCCGGAAATCCCGGTGCAGATTCTAAAGCGTGGCTGTTTGTTGATGAAATTGGCGTAAATTAGCCCTATTCAATGTAACAAAATGCAGGATACAATACTTTCTACCGAATTCTCCTCTTCACCGGATCTGGTTGAAAAATTATACCAGTACGGGATCACTAAGAATTATCATGAGGGAGATATTATTTTAGATGAAAACGCTTCTATACGCTCTATTCCTATTGTGATGAAAGGAATGCTGAAGGTCATCAGAACAGAGGAGGATGGGCGTGAAATTCTATTGTACTATATCAAGGCAGGAGAAAGCTGCATCATGTCTTTTCTGGGCGGGATGCATAACGAAAAAAGTATTGTAAAAGCAGAAATAGAAGAAGATGCTGAGATTCTTTTCCTTCCCGTAGACAAAGTTTCTCTATTCATTAAAGAACATCCGGAATGGCTGGATTATATTTTCAGACTTTATCATAAACGATTCGAAGAATTACTGGATATTATCAATGCAATCGCTTTCAAAAAAGTAGACGAAAGACTATTGAATCTTCTCCAGAAAAAATCAGAACTTACAGAATCTGATCTGATTACGATCACTCACGAACAGCTTGCTAACGAATTGGGAACTGCCAGAGTAGTGGTATCTAGACTTTTAAAACAATTGGAAGAAGACGGAAAGGTAAAGCTTGGAAGAAACAAAATCACCCTCCTGAAAACTACAAATTAATTCAATTTCTCCTTCTATTCAATAAAAAACGCTCATACTCCCATCCTCCGGAGGGGTGGCGAAAATTCAATGAATTTTTGACGGGGTGGTTTAACATAAACTAAAACCACAAAAGATTCATAATACTTAAGTGTTAGAAAAAAAACTTTTGTGATTAAAAAATAGGTAAGCATTAGCATTAAAATTCTGTTATGTAACAAAAGTAGCTGTAGTTCTGCCTAAACATTTCCATTTTTGTATCAGAATAATTTGAATAATGGAAATCATAGGATATATAGCATCTGTTTTAATCGGTATTTCTTTAGGATTAATAGGCGGTGGCGGAAGTATTCTGACTGTTCCGGTATTGGTGTATCTTTTTGGGATTGATGCTTTGCTGGCAACAGAATATTCTCTTTTTATTGTTGGAGTGAGCAGCGCAGTGGGCTCAGTAACCTATTTTAAAAAAGACCTGGTTGATTTTAAAATGGCTTTGATTTTTGGAGTTCCCTCTATTATTTCAATCCTTTTAACCCGAGTCTATTTGCTGCCGTTAATTCCGGAAGAACTTCTTAAAATAAAAAACTTTACAGTTACAAAAAATATTTTTTTACTGTTGATTTTTGCTGCTTTGATGATTCTCGCTTCTTATAAGATGATTAAAAATCAGACTTCAGAAAATACAGATAGAAATGAACTGAACAGAAATAAAGCTTTGCTGGCTGCCGGAGAAGGAACGGTAATAGGTGTTTTAACCGGATTGGTAGGTGCGGGAGGAGGTTTTATGATTATTCCGGCTTTGGTAAATCTTTTAAAAGTTCCGGTAAAAAGGGCCATAGGAACTTCACTGGTCATTATTTCCTTCAACTCCCTGATCGGTTTTTCCTCTTCCATCAACAATATAAAAATAGAATGGAACTTGCTCGTTTCTATTGCGGCAATTGCCGTAGTTGGAATTATCATAGGCTCTCAAATTTCAAAAAAGATTGATGGTAAAAAACTAAAACCTGCCTTTGGATGGTTTATTCTTGTGATGGGAATTTATATCATCACCCGGGAAATATTCCTCTAGGTTTTTATAGTAAGGTAGAAATTATGAGATAACGCTTAAGTAATGATAAGTTATTATGTATGCTGTTGAAAAGGACACTTCAGTTTTTATGAAAATCTTTGATTTTCATCTTCTGTGAACTTTTATGCAGTAATTTTTTAACTTTTTAAAGTGAACTAAAGTGTTATAAAAAATAAACTTTTATGCCTTTTGTATTTTAGAAAAAGTAAATATTAACAATGTCTACACTCAAAATGCTGTTATGTAACAAAAGTAGCGGTAGGGGAAAATAGAAATCAGGAAATTTGTATATGAAAATCAAAAATAAATAAAATGAAAATAGAACAGATATATACAGGGTGTTTAGCCCAAGGTGCTTATTATATTACTTCAGCAGGAGAAGCTGCTATTATTGATCCTTTGCGCGAAACCCAACCTTATGTGGAAAGGTTAAAAAGAGATGGAGTACAATTAAAATATATTTTTGAAACCCATTTTCATGCTGATTTCGTCAGTGGACATGTTGACTTAAGCAAAAAAACAAATGCTCCAATCGTTTATGGACCAACTGCAAATCCTGAATTTGCTGCGATTATTGCTGAAGACAATCAGATATTTGAAGTAGGAGATATTAAAATAAAAGTTCTTCATACACCAGGGCATACCTTGGAGAGCTCATGTTATCTGTTGATTGATGAGCAGGGAAATGAAAAAGCATTATTTAGTGGAGATACTTTATTTCTGGGAGATGTTGGCCGTCCGGACCTTGCACAGAGATCAGCTGATATGACACAGGAAGAGCTGGCAGGGTTACTGTATGATAGTTTATACAATAAAATTTTACCTTTAAATGACAGTGTTATTGTATATCCGGCCCATGGAGCAGGTTCAGCCTGTGGCAAAAATATGCAGAAGGAAACGGTTGATACATTAGGGAACCAAAAGAAAACAAATTATGCGCTTAATCAGAACAGAAAGGAAAGCTTTATTCAGGTTGTAACAGAAGGTCTTTTACCGCCGCCGGCATATTTTGGAATGAATGTAATGATGAATAAAAAGGGGAATCACAGTTTTGATGAAATATTATCAAGAGGGCTACAGGCTCTTACCCCTAAACAGTTTGAAGAGGCAGCAGAAATTTCCGGAGCTTTGATATTGGATGTGAGAAACAATAGTGAATTTGCCAAAGGATTCATTCCACAATCAGTCAATATAGGATTGGACGGTGATTTTGCGCCTTGGGTCGGTACCTTGATTGCAGATGTTAGCCAGTCCATTTTATTGGTAGCAGAACCAGAAGATGAAGAAGAAGCGGTAACCCGGTTAAGCAGAGTAGGATTCGATCATATTCTGGGGTTTTTACAAGGAGGTTTTGAAGTCTGGAAGAACAGTGGAAAGGAAACCGATTCCATCAACCGTATTTCTGCCGGAGAGTTTGAAAAAGAAATAGAAGGCAGGGAAGTTAAAATTATAGATGTAAGGAAAGAAAGTGAATATGCTGCAGAGCATGTAAATGAAGCTTACAGCAAACCTCTGGCTTATATTAATGAATGGATAGATGAGATCCTTCCGGATGAGCATTTCTATCTGCATTGTGCAGGTGGTTATAGAAGTATGATGGCTGCCAGTATCCTTCAGGCAAGAGGATACAGAAACTTCACTGAGATTGAAGGTGGTTTTAAAGCTATTATTTCTACAGAGATTTCCAAAAGTGATTTCGTATGTCAGACTAAAGTTTTAAAATAAATTAATAAAAATAGATATGTTGGAGATTATAAAACAACCGTGGCCATGGTATATAGCGGGACCTTTGATTGGATTAACTGTCCCTGCTTTGCTGATCATGGGAAATAAATCCTTTGGAATCAGTTCTTCACTGAGGCATATTTGTGCAGCCTGTATTCCCGCTAATGTTAACTTTTTTAAATATGACTGGAAAAAGGAAGCCTGGAACCTGTTTTTTGTATTGGGTATTTTCTTCGGTGGAATGATTGCTGCTCATTTGTTGCTTAATCCCGCTGAAATAACGATTAATCCCAATCTGAAAGCTGAATTGGCAGGGTATGGAATTACAGATTATTCTAACCTTGTTCCCACTCAGCTTATGAACTTTGAAAGTCTTTTGACCCTAAGAGGATTCATCATGATGGTTGTAGGTGGATTTTTGGTAGGCTTTGGAACCCGATATGCCGGTGGATGCACCAGCGGACATGCGATCATGGGGCTTTCCAATCTGCAATGGCCTTCTTTGGTTGCTACTATTTGCTTTATGATCGGTGGATTTTTGATGGCTAATGTTATCCTGCCTATGATCCTTTCCTTGTAAGTCTAATTTTTTAAGAATCAAATCAATGATAAAAGAACAAGAAGAAAATGTAGTTTGTATCAATGAAACTAACCCGGCGCATCCATGGTATTACAATTTAAAATATCTGGCAGCAGGAATCATATTTGGAATCATCTTTGTGAAAGCTGAGGTTATCAGTTGGTTCAGAATTCAGGAAATGTTCCGTTTGCAATCATTTCATATGTACGGAATTATTGGGAGTGCAGTTTTAGTAGGGATGATTTCAGTGTGGCTGATTAAGAAATTCAATATCAGGACAATCTATGGTGAACCCATAACATTAACACCCAAAAAATTCAATAAAGGCCAGATTTATGGAGGATTGATTTTCGGTTTTGGCTGGGCCATTACCGGAGCCTGTCCCGGACCATTGTTTGCTCAGATAGGAACAGGAGCTTTGGCTGTATCTGTCACTCTTTTAAGTGCTGTTGCCGGAACCTGGGTGTATGGATATTTCAGAGATAAACTCCCATATTAAGGCTAATTTAACTGAATAAATAAAGACTGTTGATGATATTTCAGCAGTCTTTATTGAGTATAAAATTATGAAAATATGAAGTCTTTTGCACCCAAAGCCATATAAAGGTTAATGCGTTCCATTTTGTCCTGAAGCTCCAGATTGATGAGGTTCATCTCATTTTTAAGAAGATCCCGTTGCTTCCGGATCAGCACAAAACTGTTATTGGTTCCTACTTTAATTTGTTTTTGAGTAAGATTAATATTATTTTTCAGTTCATTGATGGCCTTACCGTTAAAATCGCTCTGCTTTTCAATAGAGTTCAGATTCGCTAATGATGATTCCACTTCATTCAACGCATTCAAAACTGCCTTTGAATATTCTTCTACAACCTGCTTTTGCTGAGAAGTTTTTATTTCTACATTCTTTTTCAGTTTTCCGTTATTGAAAATAGGAGAGACCAATCCACCACCGACTCTGAGCAGAGGATTGGAAAATATAGAATTGATAGATTCTACATTACTGCCTGCTGCCCCTAAGGAAGAGTTTATAGTTAGAGAGGGAAGCCTTGCTGCCTTGGACTGCTGTACTTCATAAAAAGCTTTTTCTATCTGAAAATGATAAGCCTGTATATCCGCTCTGCTTTCCAAAAGCTCTAATGGAAAAGAAGAAGGAATAGTATGATGTACAGGATTGAAAAAGTTTTGGGTCGTCAGCTTTCCTTCAGGATATTTTCCGGTGAGAAGCTCAAGAGATCTTCTGGATTGAGTATTGGCATTTCTGATCTTTTCAAGATAACCCTCCAAAGAAATAATTTCAGCAGCAATATTAGATAAATCCAGAGCATTGGCTGTTCCTACTTTTTTCTGAACAGCATATATTTTCTCAAGCTCCTTTGTCTTCTGAATATACCCTTTAATCATATCTTCCTGAATGTTTCCGGTAATATTGAGATAATACGCCTTTGCAATCATAGCAGCTATGGATTGATGCAACAGTATGTTTTGATGTTTAGCCGAAAAATAATCGCTGGTGCTGGCCATCTGTGCGGATTTATTTTTACCCCACAAATCAATTTCCCAATTGGCTTTCAATGCAAGACGGCGGATCTGGCTTTCACTCACCAGATTATTGGATGTATTGGCAACAGCACTCACACTCGGATAAAGATTGCTTCCTGCAATTTCCATAGCCAGCTCAATCTGATTGAGCTTTTCTTTAGCGATAATAATATCTGCATTATATTGCATTCCTTCATTAATAAGAGCTTCCAGCTGAGGAGTTTTAAGATCTGTAACCCAGTCATAAGAAAGCGACCTTGCATTAGCATTCCGGTCAAAAATCCAATCATCAGGAATGGTAATGTGAGATGCCACTTCACTATTTTCCTTTAATTGGGCTATATTTTCTTTGGTAGGTTCTTTGTAGCCTATGCATGAGCTTACACTTAAAACAAGAATTCCTGCCATGATGAATCTTTTATACATATTAATGAAGTTTTGGGATCAGGAAGTTAATTTTACTGTTGATGCGTACCATTACTTTTCGGATAAGATGTAAAGGTTTAATATGATCCGAGTAAATAACAGCCGTTCCTCTGGCTCCAACAGTTAATTGTTTTTGATTGTCCTCCAGTATAAACTTAGCAATCAGTTTTCCGTCTGTTTCCGGTAATTGTCTGGCAGTATCAGGAAGTCCTGCAGTAGACCCATTTCCACCAAGCATTCCTCCGGCATTGTTCATGATTCCCTGGCTGGTAGCGTCAATAACGTATTCTAGTTTAGCCTTAACCACTTTTCCCGGTTCCGTTTTAAGAGCCAACTCTACTTCATCTCCGTCTTTTACAGCTTCAAGTTCATTTTGTGCAAAGAAACCAATTACAGACTGTTGTTTCTGAATCAAAACAAAGGCAGATTTAAAAGGGGCCATTATTGCTCCTTCATTAAGCTGAACATTGGGAATAACACCATCTGTAGGAGCTAAAACAACCGTTTGTGACAGATTCCATTTTGCCTGATCCAGTTTTGCCTGAATTTCAGATACTGAAGAGTTTTCTCCATTGTAAGAAGCATTAGACTTTGTTTCAAGAGACTGTTGCTGTGACTGTGCAGCACTGATACGGGATTGTAAATCCTGAACATTGGTCATTGCCTGTTCAAGATCAAATTTGTTGGCAGCACCAGCTTCCACCAATTCTTTATATTGGCTGACTCTTTTATTAGCCAAGTCAAGCTGTGACTGCAAACCCGTAATGTTTTTTCTGGAAGCAGAAATATCTGTATTGTAAGAGCTCACCGTAGCTTTCATATTGCTGAGTTTCGCTTCCAGTGATTTAATTTCTTGAATATAAGGTTCTCTGTCCAGTACAAATAAGGTATCACCTTTCTTTACTTCCTGATTGGTCTTTACATATACCTTTTTTACCTTTCCCAGAACCTGAGTGGTAATATCTACACTTCTGTTTCCTACTTTCACATCGGAAGTAATGGGACAGTAGTAGTTAAGACTTAATATTAAAGCTATAGACCCAAAAATTGGAAGAGAGTATACCACAACCTGAGTGGTAAACGTCCATGGAATTAATTTTAATTTTTTGATGAGAAGCCAGCAAATCCCGGCATATATGGCAATGAGTAGTTCTAGCATATCGGTTAATTTTCAATTGTGTTTAGTTCTTTTTCTTCTTCAGGAATGTCAGGGTCATTTTTGGATTGCTTTTGATTGTCATAATCATAATTGGCCCAGATTAAAGCAATCGGCCATAAAAGGCCTCCAAAAACAAGGGAAAGGAGGCACATACTTTTTATGGCGTTGAGCTGAGGGTGATTCTTTTTTTCGGCTACTTTCTCCGGATAAATGTGAACTTTCCAGAAAAGATAGATCCCGGCAAAAGGTAAAACAAGTAGAATGAGCCAGGATGCACCATCAGCTATATGGTCTTCTATGCCGCCTGTAGAGGCCTGAACAAAATTGCATGAAAGTAACAGGCAGAGAAGGATGAATATTCTTTGCATAATATAATTGTATAAGGTATAATGAAATGTAAAACAACATGGTAACCGAGCCGTTAATCAATATCAGCCGGCTAGCTTAAAGTCCTCGTAATGTTTCTATAATAGGTAATGTTTTGTAAATAATATCTTTCTCATTTTTGCTTTTAATGATTTGTGTAACAGTATTTTGAGTAAGCAAAAATAAATCGAATAAAGTGAGAAAAAGTATTCCTAAGTTATTTTTTTCTTTCGTTCCTTTTTTTATGAACCCTTGCAGTCATCCTTGAAAGTGAGTTGGGAGTAATGCCCAGAAAATTAGCAATATACTTTCTGTTGGCATTTTGAGAAGTGAAAGGACGGGTTTCCAGAAAATCTTCATATCGTGAATGAGGAGAGGTAGAGCAAAGCTGTTCGGTGCGTACCTTTAATGTGTTGATGATCTGTTTTAAAGATTTCAGATAAGCATTATAAATTCCCCTGTGTTGGAATGCCAATTCTTCAAATTCAGTTTTGTTAAATAAAAAGATCTGAGATTCTATAACAGCTTCAATCGTATATTTTCTTTCACTTTCTCCCGAAAAGGATTCCGGACTCTCCATAATGGCAACTTCTTTTTCTGAGGGTAAAAAAAGGTTAGTCTCAATACCGTTTTCGTCATCAAAGAAAAATCTCAGTAATCCGTTGGAAAGGATAAATAAGTGATTAAAAGACTGCCCAGGCTCTGCCAGTTTTTCTTTTTTTTGAAGAAGTCTGGGAGTGCTGATGCTGATCAAAACATTAATTTCCTCATCAGATAATTCCTGAAAGAAAACAATATTCCTGAAAGTCTTAAATAGGTCCATTACAGCAGTAAAGATAATTAAAAATTGAATACAGATATTCGTTAAGCTATACCAAGGTTTTCAAAGAAGTTTTTTTTAGATTTGTTGATACTATAATTTTGATATACAATGAACAATAACCGAAGAAGTTTTATCAAAAAACTGGGAATAGCAACCGCAGCATTGGCTGTAAATCCATTGGATTTAATGGCGAAAGAATTACCTGAAAATATTACAGTTACCAATCAGCCCATTGTTCTTTCAACATGGAACTTTGGAATAAAAGCCAATGAAGAGGCCTGGACAATCCTTGGAAAAGGAGGAAAGGCCCTGGATGCTGTTGAAAAAGGAGTTCGGCTTGTAGAACTTGATCCCAAAGAAAGGAGTGTTGGTTATGGTGGACGCCCAGACAGAGATGGCAGGGTGACATTGGATGCCTGTATTATGGATGATAATTACAATATCGGTTCAGTGGCATGTCTGGAGCATATCAAAAATCCGATTTCCGTAGCCAGGGCAGTGATGGAAAAAACGCCTCACGTCATGTTGGTAGGAGACGGAGCATTACAGTTTGCCCTTTCACAAGGTTTTAAAAAAGAAAATTTATTGACTCAGGAATCCGAAAAAGAATGGAAAGAATGGCTGAAAACAAGTCAATATAAACCCATTGCCAATATCGAAAATCATGATACTATAGGAATGATCGCTCTTGACGCCCATGGAAATCTTTCCGGAGCCTGCACCACCAGCGGAATGGCTTTCAAAATGCATGGGAGAGTAGGAGATTCTCCTATTATTGGAGCGGGTTTATTTGTAGATAATGAAGTAGGAGCGGCAACAGCAACCGGACATGGTGAAGAGGTCATAAGAACCGTGGGAACACATCTTGTGGTAGAACTGATGAGACAGGGAAGAAATCCGCAACAGGCCTGTAAGGAAGCGGTAGACAGAATTGTGAAGATCAATCAGAGAAGAAATAAAAACCTTAAGGGCATTCAGGTAGGTTTTATTGCCATCAATAAAAAAGGAGAATATGGTGCTTATTGCATTCAGGACGGATTTAACTTTGCGGTATACGACCAGAAAGGAAACCGTCTTGAAACTCCGGAATTTGCAGTGAAATAATATGCAATTTTCTTATGGCCACGAATGCACTAATGAATTTATTCGGGCATTCGTGGCTGAAAAAAACAGGAAATCTTTGATTTACCTGCACCTTTATACAAACCAATACATTGAAACTAAATATAGGTGGCACCGCCAAAAAAATAGACAGATAGAATATGAAAAGAACGATTATCGCTTCCCTGTTTTTAATAATAGGATGTAAAGAAGAAAAGAAAGAAGCAACAACCCAACCGGAACCGGAAGTAAAGGAAAATGTAGTTCAGGAAACTAAGCCTCAGGTCAATGAAGCAGAAGAAGCGAAAAAATGGGTAGAAAAAAGTATTGAAGAGTATTTTAAATCAGATCTTGGCAATCTGGATAAGAATATGCAAAAGATAACAACCAAGGAATATTACGATTATAAAGGTGATGCCATGAGTGTTGATATGGATGTTGACGGAAGCCTTACACAAAAAGAATTCAATGATAAATGGAAAGGAAAGTTCGATACTCAAAAAGCGGGTGTAGGCGTTGGATTTTTAATCGCAGGACAGGATTGGGATAAAGTACAGGTAACTAAATGCCAGCTGATTTCTGAAAATGAAAACAATTATTTGTTTGATATTGTTCTTAATGATAAAGCATTAAAAGCTGTATATCCTGTCAAAGTTAGGTTGAGTAAGGAAAATAACACCTTCCTGATTGCCGATGTACTGCAAGATACTCCTGAATTTAATTAAAAGATAAAAAAAGACCATGTCAAAAATAGAAATAGCATGCTTTAATCCTGAATCAGCGATCATTGCTTTTGAAAATGGAGCTGACAGAATAGAATTATGTTCCGGATTGAGCGAAGGAGGAACAACTCCTGATTTTGAATCTACAAAAAGCTTAAGAGAGAAAATAAATATTCCAATATTTGTGATGATCCGCCCAAGAGGAGGTGATTTTACCTATTCAGATACTGAATTTGAGCAGATGAAAACCGACTTAACTGCATTGAAATTATTAAATGTTGATGGTTTTGTATTCGGTATTCTGGATGAAAATGATGATGTGAATAAAGCGCAGAATAAAATTCTCGTAGAATTGGCATCCCCGCTTCCCTGTACATTCCATCGTGCCTTCGACAGAGCAAATGGTTTGGAAGAATCTTTAGAAAAAGTAATTGAGTGCGGTTTTACAACCATTCTCACATCAGGCCAGAAACCCAATGTTTCAGAGGGGAAAGAGAACCTGAAAAAATTAGTTGCTCTTTCTAATGGTAGAATTGAGATTCTTGTGGGTGGTGGCCTGAGATCCTCAAATATTGAAGGAATCAGAGAAGCTACAAAAGCTGGATATTTCCATTCTTCAGCAATTACAGACGGCGGATCTTTTGCAAATCCTGATGAGGTGGTAGCATTGAAGAATAAATAATCATTATATAGTTAATTTGTCATTCTGAATGGAGCAAAACTGAATGAAGAACCTCAAAACATTGCAGAGATCCCTTGTTCCTCAGAATAACAAACTTCTATTATCTTCTTTTGAAGACTAAATGGTATTAGAATTAATTTAAACGCAAAGTTTTATTGGGTATATCATTATATCTTTAAGGAAGCAAAGTAATGTGGCAAAGCCGCTGAATAAGCTGTGGATAACATTCGCTTCATCATAATCGATTGCAAATCGATTCCTTCTTTGCCCACTTAAAATAATGCATTCTCAAAATAAAAACTTTGCGTTTAATAAAGCACACACACAAATGACCGAAAACGAACTATCTTACAAAATAATAGGTGCAGCTATATAGGTTCATAAAAATTTAAGAGTTGGATTATTAGAAAGCGCATATGACACAGCTTTGGCTTACGAATTAAGAACTTTAAACCTTAATGTAAAACAACAAGTTGCATTACAATACAAAGAAATATCAATAGAAAATGCATATAAAATTAATCTTATTGTAGAAGACAAGGTAATTGTTGAAGTTAAATCTGTATTGGAATTACATCCAATTTTCAATACTCAGGTATTAACTTATTTAAGGCAGACTGATCTGAAACTCGGACTTCTTATTAATTTTAACAGTGAAATCATTAAATATGGAATCCATCGAATTGTAAATAAAATTATTGATGCATAAAAATCTACTTTTTGCCTTTCTTCTCATTCAGAATGTTCTTTTTGCACAGTATGCTGAAAGAAGTCTGTCTTCTGAAAAGTGGCAGTTCAGAAATTCAAAAGATAAAAACTGGCTTCCAGCGACGATCCCGGGAACGGTACATTTGGATCTGATGAATAATAAGCTTATTCCGGATCCTTTCAAAGACGAAAATGAAAAGAAAGTTCAATGGGTGGAGAATGAAGATTGGGATTATCAGACCAACTTTGAAATCTCCCCTAAAGAATTTGATTTTACTAATATTGATCTTGCTTTTAATGGGTTAGATACATTTTCAGAAATCTATCTTAATGGAAAACTGCTGAAGAAAACAGATAATATGTTCAGAAAGTGGGAAATCCCGGTGAAAGAATATGTAAAGCTTGGAGATAATCTGCTACAGGTAAAGTTTAAGTCTGCTGTTCATGAAGGTAAAGAGCTGGCAAAAAAAGTTCCGTTTACGATGCCTGAATCACCACGAAGTTTTGTAAGAAAAGCTCAATATCAGTTTGGTTGGGATTGGGGACCAAGATTGGTGACAGCTGGAATCTGGAAAGATGTAAAGCTGGAATTCTGGGGAAATGCAAAGGTTAAGAACATTCAGGTTCAGCAAAAATCTCTCACCAATACATTGGCTGAGGTATCATTTAATATGAACATTTTTGCTGAAGAAGAAGGCGAATATTTTACATGGTTTAACTTAAATAGAGGAATGCATAAATTCCACCTTAATAAAGGTTTTAATACCATCAAACTTCCTTATAGTATTAAGGATCCAAAGAGATGGCAGCCTAATGGAAGGGGGAAGCCTCACCAATATGCAACAAAAATTACTTTGTATAAGAAAGGAGGTCGAATTATTCGTGATATTAATGTTACTTACGGGCTTAGGGATATTGAACTTGTTCAGAAAAAAGACGAAAAAGGAAAATCATTCTCTTTTAAAGTCAATGGAGACCCTTTATACATCAAAGGTACAAATTGGATCCCTGCAGACAGTTTTTCTCCAAGAATCACGAAGGAAAAATACCAGCAACTGATTAAAGCAGCCAAAGATGCCAATATGAACATGATCCGGATCTGGGGTGGTGGTATTTATGAAGACGAAGAGTTTTATAGAGCCTGCGATGAAAACGGAATTCTGGTGTGGCAGGATTTTATGTTTGCAGGAAGCTTTTATCCGGCAGACAATGAGTTTCTGGAGAATGTAAAAGAAGAAGTAAAAGATCAGGTCAACAGACTGCAGAACCATCCGTCTATTGCGTTATGGTGCGGAAATAATGAAATTGATGAAGCCATCGTCAATTGGGGATACCAGAAGCAGTTTAAATATTCAAAAGCAGATTCACTACAGGTCTGGAAAGATTATAAAAAATTATTTCATGAAGTTATTCCCAATACATTGAAAGAAAATCTTAGTCCGGATAAAAATATATATTGGCCAAGCTCTCCGTCAATAGGATGGGGGCATAAAGAAAGTCTTACAGAAGGAGATTCCCACTATTGGGGGGTCTGGTGGGGAGAACAGCCCTTTGAAATTTATAATGAAAAAGTAGGCCGTTTTATGTCTGAGTATGGTTTTCAGGGAATGCCCACTCTGGAAACTACAAAATCAATGTTTTCAGGTGTTCCGGATCTGAGCCTTAAAAACTCAACCATTAAAGCTCATGAAAAACATGCAAGAGGCTGGGAGATCATCAATAAATACATGGAAAGGGACTATAAAGCCCCAACCGATTTTGTAAAATACAACTACGTTTCCCAATTATTGCAGGCGAGAGGAATGCAGACTGCAATAGAAGCGCACCGCCGAGCAAAACCTTATAATATGGGAACTTTATATTGGCAGCTCAACGATTGTTGGCCCGTGGTTTCATGGTCTTCGGTTGATTATTCAGGAAATTGGAAGGCATTTCACTATCAGGCAAAAAGAAGTTACGAGCCTGTGTTACCATCAGTAGTAGAAACAGAGGAAACTTATGATATCTACTTTATTAATGACCTTATTGAAGAGTATGAAGGCGTTTCCGGAGCTGAATTATTTGACTTTAATGGTAAATTTCTGTGGGGAATAGATGCTCTTGACAAATTGCCAGCTAATTCGAGCGAGAAACATTTTGATATTTCGAAAAGAGAGTTTTCAGAATTCGATTTGTCAAAAACTGTATTAAAGGTTTATTTCAATAACAATTCAGCAAAGCACGAAAAGTTGTTTTTCTTTAAGAGTCCAAAAGATTTGAAACTTTCAAAACCTCAAATCACAATTAACAAGGTATCCCCAACGGAAATTGAAGTTTCTACAGATGTTCTGGCAAAAGACGTATACCTGATTGGCGACACTCATTTCAGTGATAATTTCTTTGATCTGTTACCGGGAACTTCAAAAAAGATCACCCTTTCCAGATCTTTGGATAAAGTTGAGGTAATGAGTCTCTTTGATACTTTTTAAAAAAAATAGAATGAATTACCAAAAGCAGGTGACTTTGATGATCTCTTTGCCATTCGGATCTGACAGAAATTTTACTCAAAAAAGATAAATTTTACCCTTCCAACTCAAAAATCAGCCGTAAATTTGCATCATATTTCGTTATAGTTATGGTAAATTTTGTTCTGATTGCAGTGTGCATTATTGCAGGAATGATATTCAAAGCAACAAAATCTATCCACCCGGATGCCCACAAGGGGATCAATACCTGGATTCTTTATCTTGCTCTGCCGGCAGTTTCATTTAAATACCTGCCCAAAGTACAATGGACAACGGAAATGCTTTTTCCGATTGCTGCCACCTTTTTAATTTCTGTATTCTGCTTCTTTTATGTAATGTTTTATAGTAAAAGCCGGGGATATTCAAGGCGCTCGAGGAGTACTTTGGAATTAGCCAGTGGATATAGTAATACCTCTTTCATCGGATTTCCATTAATCAGTGCTTTTTATGGTGAAGGACTTTTAAGTATCGCTATTATTTGTGACCAAACTATGTTTTTTGCCCTTTCAACATTAGGAATTATCGCTGCTGTAAAAGGTGGAAGTAAGTCCGGAAAGGTGAGTGCAGTATTTATCCTTAAGCGTTTGATTACATTTCCACCATTAATAGGCTGTATCTCTGCATTGGTGTTGTCTCAATTTATAGATTTAACTTTTGCTGAACCCCTTTTTGATAAACTGGCAGCTACTGTGAGTCCGTTAGCTTTGTTTTCGGTAGGATTACAATTGAAATTTAATGGCTGGAAAAAGCTTATTCCTCAGATGTCAGCCTCTATGCTTTATAAACTGATTCTGGCTCCTGCTATCGTTTTAGGAATGGCTTTATTATTCGGAATAAAAGGAGATGTGGCTAAAATCACAGTTTTTGAAGCAGCAATGCCAACGTTAGTGACTTCCAGTATCATTGCAGAACAGTTCAGGCTCAATACAAAACTTACGAACCTGATTATCGGTGTCAGCATTATTGTAGGATTTTTTACCTCTGCGATGTGGTACGAGATTACGCAAATTCTATTTTAATCCTGCAATACGAAATCATATAGGAAAATTGAATCAATATTATTTTGCCATTGTTCTAAAGAAATAGCATTATTGACAACGGGTATAATAGATGTTGATGAGTATAAAGGACTTCCTTTTAATCTTATTTTAGCTTTAAAGGTCATCTTTTTACCTGTTTTCTGTATTGTTTTAAGAATGAAATACGGGGTATTCATCATTTGTGCCTCTGAAAAAATAAATTCAATGCTATTATCAGTAATGTTATCCTTCTTAAAGTTTTTTAACAGATCCATCATATCCACTTTATCAGTAATGCTTTGTTCATCTGTAATTTCAAAGTTTACTATTTTATTACCTTCTGTTTGAGGGTTCAGCATTACTTTTTTGCCAATAGGAATGGTTATTTCATTTTTCTTTATCATTATTTTTTCCTGAGCCTTAACAAAAAATGCTAAAAATAATGAGAAGATGAACAATAGCTTTTTCATGGTAGTTTAATTGTAATTGGAAAATTCCTGCTTTTCAAGGAGGGATAAAGATATAAATTTTTGCAGTTCTCTAAAGAAAAATCTAATTTTACACTTTAAATATTTCCCTTGCAATACGCTCAAATTGTTTTACCGCTGAATTTAAAAGGATCCTTTACCTATAAGGTTCCACAAGAACTGATCTCTGAAATTCAGCCGGGAATGCGGGTTCTGGTTCCATTTGGAGGAAAAAAGATCTATACCGGAATCGTTTTGGAACTTCACAATAATGCTCCGGATGATTTTGTAGCAAAGGAAGTGATCAGTATGTTGGATGAAAAGCCTATTCTTCCTGAAGAGCAGATTCGATTCTGGAACTGGCTTTCCGATTATTATCTGTGTAATCTTGGAGAAATTTACAGGTTAGCTTTTCCGTCTTCTTTAAAGCTGGAGAGTGAAACCTATTTGAAATTAAAACCGGGGATAACTGTTGATTTTGAAAATCTGGATGTCAATGAAATGTATCTTATCCAGGCACTGGAAGTAAGACAGCTGGTAAATCTTACAGATATTGAAGCCTTTATTCCCAAAAAAGAAATTATTAAAACCATCAATTCATTAATTGATCTTCAATATATAGAGATTGATGAAAAAATTGCAGAAAAATATAAGGCTAAAGAGGTAGCTTATGTAAGAATCAATGGTGAGGTTCTCAGCAATCAGAATCTTACAGAAATTCTTTTAAAATTAAATAAAGCCCCTAAACAGAAAGATCTGTTCCTTCTCATTTTGGAGAAACAAACGGAAAAACCTGATCTTCATATTAAAAAAGCCGAATTGTTTGAAGATGGCTATTTTGGAAGCTCTCATTTCAAGGCATTGGCAGACAAAGGTCTTGTGGAGGAGTATTATATGCAGAAAGACAGGATTGAAAGTTACGAAGGGGAGATTGAAGAGATTGAAGAACTTTCCGAAGAGCAGAAAATAGCAAAATCCGAAATAGATGAAGCATTTGAAGAAGGGAAAAATGTACTGCTTCATGGCGTAACATCATCGGGAAAAACCCATATTTATTTAGAGAAAATTGAAGAATGCATCAGAAATGGAAAAAACGTTCTGTTTTTGCTTCCTGAAATTTCACTGACCAAACAGATTACCCAAAGACTGGAAAAAAAATATGGCAGGCAGCTAGGTTTCTATCATCAGAAACTTACAGATTTTGAAAGAGTTGAAGTATGGCGGAGAATTAAGCAGAATGATATTAGTATCCTGGTGGGAACCAGAAATGCTTTGTTTTTGCCGTATAAGAATCTGGGATTGATCGTAGTGGATGAAGAACATGATTCAGCCTATAAGCCACGAGAGGTAACCCCTTATTTTAATGCTAAAGATGCTGCACTGGTTTTGGGAGGTTTGTATAAAGCCGGAGTGATTTTGGGATCTGCAACACCTTCAGTTGACAGTTATTACCGGGCCCGAAAAGATAAAATGAAATATATTTTCCTGAATGAAAGGTTCGGGAATGTAAATCTACCTGAATATGAGTTGATTAATTTCAAAGAAGCTCAGGAATCTAAAAATGTATCCGGAAACTTTTCTTTGAAACTTATTGATGAGATCAAGAAAACAATTGATGAAAAGAAGCAGGCTATTGTTCTTCACAACAGACGTGGCTATGCCAATGTTATAGAGTGTGAAACCTGTGGCTATGTTAATTATTGTTCCAATTGTGATGTGGTAATGACGTATCATAAGGCTGCCAATGAAATGAAATGCCATTACTGTGGTCAGAGAGCTTCAAAACCGAGAACCTGTCCGAAATGTAATTCTGAGAACCTGAACGAAAGAGGAGTAGGCGTAGAGCAGATTCATGAAGAAGTTTCCAAGCTGTTTCCGGAAAATGAGGTAGACAGAATGGATGTGGATTCCATGCGTAAGAAATTTGCCTACGAAAAGCTGTATGAAAAAATTGAAGATGGAGAAACTGATATTGTGGTAGGTACACAGATGATCTCCAAAGGGCTAGATTTCGATCATATAGAACTGGTAGCCATTCCTAAAGCTGATTCTTTATTATATGTACAGGATTTCAGAGCGGAAGAACGGGCATATCAATTAATTACTCAGGTTTCAGGAAGAGCAGGAAGAGTTTCCGGGAAAGGGAAAATCCTGATTCAGACCTATAATCCAGATCATTCTGTTTTCCAGTTGATTAAAATGAATAATCCGGCAAAAATCTATAAATATATCCTTACCGAACGTCAGAAATTCCACTATCCGCCGTTTACCAAGCTTATTATGATCGAACTGAAACACCGGAGAGATGATAAGGTAGACCGTGCCTCTCAGTTTCTGGGTTCAATCCTGAGAAAATATCTTCCTGAAGAATGTATTTTAGGACCGGAAAGAGCTCAGATTGCCAGGTTGAATAATTTATATCAGTTCCAGATTTTATTGAAGTTACCCCGTGGGAAAAACTATGAAAAGTTTAAAAGCCTGGTTTTAATAAGTTTGAAGGAATTTGATGAAATTACTGCTTATCAAAGCATTAAAAAAGATGTTTTTGTTGATTTTTAACAATTTTTAACAAACTTTACAGTCTTTTATAAGACGTCTGTGATCCGTTTTATAACAATAATTTCTACTTTTGGTCGTTGATTAAGTGTTTGGCTTTTTAATTGAATGATTTAACTTATCATTTTTTATAGGCTCAAACTATAGAACAAAAAAAGGATAGATGGTAAATTTCAGAAAATATATTTCAAGTGCAGCGGTGTTGGCTTCCGGTTTCTTCCTGGCTCAATCTACCGTTTCTACTGTTCTTTACTCTCAGAATTACGACAATCAGAAAAACAGCTTAAACCTTCCGTCGCCTGCAGGCTCGATGGAGAGAAGCGTTTTGTCGGCTAAAGAACTTGTAGACATTAATGTAAACACAATGATGGCGGATCCTGTGCTGAAAAATGCAACCTGGGGATTCGTAGTGTATGACCCGAAAACGAAGAAAGTAATCTCTTCGTACAATGAAAGCTCGCCGTTGGTTCCAGCTTCCACTACAAAATTACTGACCACAGAAACCGCATTGAATCTACTGGGAGAAAACTACCGCTGGATCACTCAGCTGGAGTATGCAGGAACTGTAGATGAAAACGGAACGTTAAATGGTAACCTGTATGTGGTTGGAAGTGGAGATCCATCTCTGGGAACAAACAAAGCAGGAGCAGGATCTTACAGGGATATTATTTCAGACTTCATAGGTGGGCTTTCACGTGAGGGAATCCGAAAGGTAAATGGTGATATTATCATTCAGACAGCGCTTTTCAAAGGCAATATTGCAATGCTTCCGGAAAATGTTGTATGGTTAGAGAACAATAATTATTATTTGCCAGCTGGAACCACTCGTGCAATTAACCCGGCCAATGAAAAGCTGATTGTAAAGAAATCCGGTTTTTCTACAGAAAAGAAGTTTTTCTATGTTTCACCATATGCCCACCAAATGGTATATGCAGAAAAGTATGACGGAGATGGGATCTTAACAACCAAACTTCCGGACGCACCAGCGTATCTTGCAAATTCTTTCAGAACGACGATGGTGAAAAGCGGAATTTCTGTTACCGGAAAAGTAGTTGCAAAAATGACAGATCCGACTCCGGAGAACAGAAAAATGATATCTGCCTATAAATCTCCTACATTGGCTGATATTATATATTATACCAATCAGCATAGTGATAACTCTTTAGCAGAAGCTTTATTAAGAACAGTTGGATTCCAGAGACTGGGAGATCAAACATCGGAATCCGGAAGAATTGTAGTGACAGATCACTTAAAGGATGCCGGTTTTGATATGTTAGGCCTTAACTATATAGATGGAAGCGGACTTTCAAGAAGTAATAATGTAACTCCAATTTCTCAGGTGAAGTTTTTGACTTCTTTAATGGATGAAAAATATTACAGATCTTATTTAACGTCTTTACCTATTGGCGGACAGTCCGGAACATTAAAAAGAATGTTTCTGGGAACTGGAAACGGGCAGGTTTTTGCAAAAACAGGAACTTTAAATAAGGTGAAAACATTAGCAGGATATCTGAAAACAAATTCAGGAAAAACCTTAGTTTTCTCTCTGATGGTAAATAATTATTCAGGATCAGTAGATATGGTTAAGAAAAGAATGGAAAAGATTCTTGAGCCGGCTCTGGATCTTTAAAAATAGCTTATTTTATATATTATAAAAACCTTTTAATCAATGATTAAGAGGTTTTTTTTATATTTGGGAAATACAATATCACGGCATATGAGAAAATTTTACTTTCTGATAATGAGTTTTTTGATTGTTCAGCAGCTTTACAGCCAAAAAAAGATTTCTAATATCGACATGAAAGGTCTTACCGAAAAAGAAATGAAGTCCTTCACAAAGAAAATGGGTATCGGAAGTGTGAATCCCAATACTCTGAATTACGATTTGCAGTATCAGAGAATGGATCTCAGTATAGATCCGGCATTCCATAATGTTTCGGGATCTGTGACTTCACATTTTAAGCCTAATCAGGCCATGGGAAGTATTTACTTTGATCTTACTAATCTTCTTACGGTTTCCCAGGTACAGTATCATGGGAACAGTATCCCTTTCCAGCAACTGTCTGCCAACGAAATTAAAATAGATTTTCCCGCTTCTGTTCCAGCCAATACTTTGGATTCATTAACGATTCATTATTCCGGTTCACCTGCTAACAGTACAGTTGTTGCAGGAACTCAGGGGCCCGGTATACCTGCTATTTCTACCTTAAGCGAGCCGTACGGTGCACAGGATTGGTTTCCTACCAAGCAAAGTCTTAATGATAAGATTGAAAAGTTTGATTTTAAAATTACTACCCCACCACAATATAGTGTAGCCGCCAATGGGAAATTGATGTCTGAAATAATATCACCCGTTACAGGACAAAAGCTTACTTTTTGGAGAACTATGTATCCTACTGCGGCCTATCTTATTGCATTGTCCATTACAAATTTTGCTAAACATCTTACAACCATCGGAAATCCTCCGTTCCCATTTGTAAATTATGTCTATCCTTCTACAGCGGGAGATGCTTCTTTAATATCTAATATAGAATGGACGAAAGAGGTGATGGATGTGTATGAAACCTATTTTGGAGCTTATCCTTTCCGTAATGAGAAATATGGACACATGGAATACCTTAATACCGGTGGAATGGAACATCAGACGATGTCTTCCATGAGAGGGTGGAGCAAACCGCTTATTGCCCATGAACTTGCTCACCAATGGTTTGGAGATAAAGTAACCTGTGGCGTATGGAATGATATCTGGCTGAATGAAGGTTTTGCCACCTTTGGAGAACATGTCGCCAATGAAAAACTGATTATGAACAATGCTGAGTTTATGGATTACCTTTCCGGGCAGATAGATTATATTACCAGTAGTGCAGGAGGGAGCATTTATGTTCCTGATTCAGGATTGAACAATATCTATAGAATTTTTGACAGCAGGCTGACCTATGCCAAAGGAGGCTATACTTTAAGAATGATAAAATGGATTTTAGGAGACAATGCATTTTATCAGGCGCTTAAGGAATATCATGCAAGGCCTGCACTTGCTTATAATTATGTGAGAACGGCAGATTTTAAGACCTCATTACTTCAGTCTACAGGAAAAGACTTTACAGAGTTTTTAAATGATTGGGTGTATGGAGAAGGATATCCTACCTATATGATAAAATGGAAACAGACAGGTAGCCAGTTGGTTTTTAATGTATCCCAGACACAAAGCAGTCCTGCAGTAAGCTTTTTTGAAATGCCCTTGCCCGTAAAAGTTACCGGAACCGGTGGCCAGACTGCTTATTTAGTATTGAATAACAGTTTCAATAACCAATATTTTACTGAAAATATATCGTTTCCTGTAGCCAATGTCCAGTTTAATTATGAATATCAGATTCTGGAAAAGAACTCCACTGTTATGCAGGATAATACTTTAAGTGTAGCTTCTGTAGAGAAAGAGGTGTTTGATTTATATCCTAATCCTGCCAAAAATGAACTTTATTTAAAAGGAGTAGATAAGACAACAGAATTTTCTATTCATGCTATAGATGGAAAATTGGTGAGAAAGGCTGTTTATCATCCGGGAAAAGCCGTACAGATTGGAGAATTAGTTCCCGGGACCTACATTTTTACACTGAAAGAAAAGAAGATTAAATTCATGAAACATTAAATAACGACTTATTTATTTACTATAAAAGCTTTCAAATCAGAAAGCTTTTTTGTTTTCTGAAAGCTTTTGCTCCTCTTTTTCTTGCTGCTCTTACCTTGTATCTAAACCATTTTTCTTTAAAGATATTTCGCATAATGTTATCAAAATTTCTTGTAATGACTAAATTCTTAAAACCACGCCATTTTTCAAGGAGACTTGAAGGCAGCGCTCTAACCGACACAGAATATCCGCCGGTTTCATATTGTATATAATGCCACCATCCGGACGGAATATAAAGTGTTTCACCCGGATGAAGGATGGCTTCATACCCTTTTAGATATAGCAGGGCAGGGTATTGGCTGTAATCAGGGGTCTTTATATTAGGCAGGCTGTGGAAATTAAAAGGAAATTTATACATAAGATCAGACTGCTCCCAGGGGAATAGCCAGATCCGTTTAATTCCCTCAAACTGGGTAATGAATACATGGGACATATCAATGTCAATATGATTTCGGGTCGCAGAACCCTGGCCCCCGAAAAACATAAAAGGTAGCCATTTTAATAGTTTGCCGTTGGTAACATCATTATAGATAATATCATTTTTCAGTTCAGGTTGTATACTCAGTAAATTAAATAAGAAAAGCCGATGTTCAGTAGGAGTGGAGTCTATAAGGTCGAGATACTCTGAGAAAGTGCTCTGTGCAATGGGCTGGCTTGCTACTCGATCCATAGAATCCAGTTCACTGCCATAGATGTCTACCTTTTGATTTCCTGCTATTTCTTTGAAATATTCATAATTCCATTTCTGAAATGCGGGGCTTTCAGCGTCTACAAAATCTTCGATAATAATAGGGATTCGAGGTTTCATGTGGTTGGCTATAAAGTTTCTTGAAATAAGTTTCTTCGTTTTCTTTACCGGGATCAATTGCATATTCAGAAATTTTAAACAAATATAAATATTATCCTACTAAATTTATAGACTAATAGTGTTAAAAATGAATCTAAAGGTCAAATTTTAGAATTAAGCTTATAAAAGGTTTTATTTTACTGCCTTTTTATTAAATTAGCACATCTAAAAAATTACTAAAAATGATTTCTGAAAAATACCTTCAACATTTACAGAACGAACTTCAAAATATTGAGAATGACGGACTTTTCAAAAGAGAAAGAATCATCACATCTCAGCAAAGTGCAGAAATTGAAGCCAACGGGAAAAAGCTTTTGAACTTCTGTGCCAATAATTACCTTGGATTATCAAACAATCCGGAGGTAATGAAAGCTTCTCAGGAAATGATCCAGTCTCATGGATATGGAATGTCTTCCGTACGTTTTATATGTGGAACTCAGGATATTCACAAAGAATTAGAGAAAAAAATTGCTGATTTCTTAGGACTTGAAGATACGATCCTTTATGCAGCTGCTTTTGATGCGAACGGGGGAGTTTTTGAACCTCTGTTCACTGAAGAGGATGCAATTATTTCTGATGAACTGAACCACGCTTCTATTATTGATGGTGTACGTCTTTGTAAAGCGGCAAGATACCGTTATAAGAACAACAATATGGCGGATCTTGAAGCACAGTTGATTGCTGCTTCAGAAAAAAATCACCGTTTCAAAATTATCGTTACCGATGGAGTATTCTCAATGGATGGTATTGTAGCAGACCTGAAAGGAGTTTGTGACCTCGCTGATAAATATGATGCGTTGGTAATGGTTGACGACTCTCATGCAACAGGATTTATCGGAAAAACAGGAAGAGGAACTCATGAAGCTAATGAAGTAATGGGTAGAGTAGATATTATTACTTCTACGCTAGGAAAGGCTTTAGGTGGAGCTTTAGGAGGATTTACATCCGGTAAAAAAGAAATCATCGATATGCTGAGACAGCGTTCACGCCCTTACTTATTCTCCAATTCATTAGCGCCAGGAATTGTAGGTGCTGCTTTAAGAGTATTGGATATGATTTCTGATGATACTTCTCTTCGTGATAAAGTAATGGAAAATGCAGAATATTTCAGAACAGAAATGAAAGCTAAAGGCTTTGATATTCCAGAAGGAGATGCTGCAATTGTTCCGGTAATGCTTTATGATGCACCGCTTTCTCAGAAAATGGCGGAAAAACTGATGGACGAAGGAATCTACGTAATTGGATTCTTCTATCCGGTAGTACCAAAAGGAAAAGCAAGAATCAGAGTTCAGCTATCTGCTGCTCACACGAAAGAACATTTGGATAAAGCCATTGCTGCTTTCGAAAAGGTAGGAAAAGAATTGGGAGTGATCTCTTAATTTCTGAGTTGATTAAGATCAATGAAAATATAATCTTCGGCTCGGGGCGGCAAAGCCGCCCCGAGCCGAAGTGTTTTTATGTATATATCGTGTGATAAATGTTTGAAAACAGTTAAAAGATTTATAGTTTGTAAACATTTTTGTCCATTTGTTATTTACATTATCTTTTCCCAATCAAAAGAAAATTATTTTTAAAAATTATATAATAAGCTTATCTTTGCTGTTAATTTTTTCTGAATGCTTTATACAATCATCAAAGCGCTGCACATCATTTTTATGGTAAGCTATTTTGCGGGAATTTTTTATCTCGTGAGACTCTTCGTTTACTATAAGGATACCGATGAATTTCCTGAAGAAAAAAAGAAAATTCTGAGGGAGCAGTATACATTTATGGCCAGAAGGCTATGGAATATTATTACCGTTCCTGCCGGAGTGATCATGGCAGTATGCGGATTGGTTATGATCTTTAAAAATCCCGGACTGATGAAGATGGGGTGGTTCCATTTAAAACTTACATTTCTGATCGGACTTGCCATTTATCATTACTGGTGCTGGAAAAAAGTGCTTAAACTGAAAGCATTAAACGGAAATACACTGGAAACAGCCAACATCAAACTTAGACAGGCCAACGAAATCGCTACGTTTATTTTATTTCTGGTCGTGTTTACCGTAATTCTGAAATCTATGGCTCTTGAATATTGGTGGCAATTAATTGCAGGATTTTTCGTTCTTGTATTTCTGATCATGATGACCGTAAAACTTGTTAATAAGAATAAAAAAAAGAAATAATGGTTTAAGTAAAGAAATCTTCATACAGCTTTACTTTTTACATTTTACTAAAAAACTATGATTGCAATTTTAAAGAAAGAACTTTGGAGTTACTTTGGAAACTGGAGTGCATGGGTAATTATTGCCGCCTTCAGTTTGATCGCTACTCTTTTCCTGTTCTTTTTCGACAACGATTCAAATATTTTTGAGATCGGAGCAGCTTCGCTGCAGAGCTATTTTGTGTTGGTTCCATGGCTTCTAATGTTTATTATTCCTGCACTTTCCATGAAAACTTTTGCTGAAGAGCAACAGACAGGAACATTAAATTGGTTGTTTTCACAGCCGTTAAAGGTTTCAGAATTGGTAGGAGGGAAATTTCTGTCAGTCTGGATTGTCGGGATTTTATGTCTGATACCATCATTAATTTACCTTTACACAGTGTATGTTCTTGGAGTTCCTGAAGGAAATATTGACCTTGGGATGACCTTGGGAAGCTATATCGGACTGGTTATTTTAATCGCTGCTTTCTCAGGCGTAGGAATTTTAGCTTCTTCATTATCACAGAATCAAATCATGGCTTATCTGCTAGGTGTTTTCATGTGTTTCATCATGTATTTTGGAATCGAACAGCTGGCAAGCTATAAATTACTGGGCGGAGCAGATTTTATTCTTCAGAATATAGGTTTCTATCAGCATTTCCTTGGCTTTACAAGAGGTCTTATAGATCTGAAAGATGTTGCCTATTTTATTCTGGTGATCAGTGCGTCATTAGTATTGTCTAATCATTTTATTAACAAAAAGAAGTAGATTATGAAGAAGATCAATGCTAAATCCCCACTGGGAATTTTCTTAATGGTAATTATCCCTTTGGTAATTATCCTTATCTATTCAGGAATCAGACTGGATCTAACCAAAGAAAAAAGATATACCCTTTCAGAAAACACTGTTAAAGTGTTGGAATCCGTTAAAAAACCTCTGACAGTAGAAGTTTATCTTGAAGGTGATTTCCCGGCGAGCTTTAAACAGCTTCAGGGGGAAACAAAGTTCATGCTGGAGGAATTCAGAAAAATTAACCCGAAGATCGATTTTAAATTCATCGACCCTATTAAAACAAAGATGTCTCAGGATACCTTGATGGCAATGGGAATGCAGCCTTCGGTTCTTCCAGATATAAAGGATGGAAAAATTTCACAGATTACCCTTTTCCCGTATGCTGTTATAAAATATGATAAAGATGGAGTTTCTATTCCGTTGGTTGTACAGCAAGCAGGTATTGATGCAGACCAGCAGCTGACCAGATCCATTGAAGGACTTGAATATAATCTGGTTTCGAACATTAAGAATATTGCAGCTGCTAAAAGAAAAAAAATTGGGATCTTGGTCAATCAGGATGAACTGAGTCCAGATGAATTCCAGGGATTTGTACATCTTGCTATGGAAAATTATGACGCAGGGCCTATTATTCCTAAAAATCAGACTGAACTTAGCGCAGCAGATGTTCCATTATTAAAACAAATGAGTGCTCTCGTGATTGCAAAGCCAAGAAAAGCTTTTACAGACAACGAAAAGGTAATTCTTGACCAATATATTATGAATGGCGGGAAAACGCTCTGGATGATTGATGCAGTAAATGCTGAAATGGATACGCTGACAAGATCTAAAAAAGTAATGCCTTTCCCTGTGGATATCAATATGACTGATTTTTTCTTCAACTACGGATTAAGAATCAATAATGCACTGGTAAAAGATGTGAAGAAATTTGCTTTATTAAGACTGGTAACAGGAGAAGTGAGCGGAAACCCACAGTATACAAGCTTACCATGGCCTTATTTTCCTCTTGGAATTGCTGAAAATAATAATCCAATCACTAAAAATATCAATCCTGTAAAATTCGAATTTCCTACTTCTATTGATACATTAGGGGGAAGAAAGAATATCAAAACAAAAGTTCTTTTCGAATCCAGTGAAAGAACATTACTGAAACAGGTTCCAAATTATGTTGATCTGAAAGAGATCGCCACTGTAGACAGTCTTGGACAAATGGAGAAACCAAGCACTCCGAAGATCTTTGCAGTAGCACTGGAAGGTAAATTTAATTCTGCTTATGCCTCAAGGATTGAAAGAAAATCTTATCCTGGATTTAAAGCAGAAAGTCCTGAGAATAAAATGATCGTGATTGCAGACGGAGATATAGGACGAAATAAAGTCATCAAAGGAAAACCGCTTCCATTAGGAGTAGATATGCTGACAAATGAACAGTTTGGAAATGAGCAGTTCCTTAGAAATGCTTTGGATTATCTGTTGGATGACAGCAATCTGATGGAATTGAGAAACAGAAATATCGAAGAAAGACTTCTCGACAGACATAGAATAGAAGAAGAAAGAACCACTTGGCAATGGCTGAATTTATTGCTCCCATTGATTATTATTGGTCTTATCGGAGGATTGTTCTTCTGGCTGAGAAAAAAGAAATTTGGATAAAATAAAAGAGAAGCTTTTCAGCTTCTCTTTTTTATTTTAATTGTTTTAAATTTCTTAGTCTTAATTAAGATTACCAAGGTAATTCATCAGTGTATCTTTCTTCCTCTTCTATGTATTCATGATAATTATTATTAACAACATCATTGATCTTATTAATAACAACTGGGGGAAGGTCTAGCATTTCTAATGTTATTTCATCTTTAAATTTTATTTCCTTGGGATTAGCTGAAGAAGTTATAGCGGAAACCTCTGTAAATCCTCTTAATTCGAATCTTTTTATGACACTTGGATAGTTTTGAGAAAGTAAATTTTTTATATTATTTAATTTTTCCCATTCTTTAATATTAAATATTTCTTGTGATTCTTGCCATCCTGTCATTAATTTAAAGCGACCTGTTTCTATTATATAATGTAAAAGTAATACCTCCTCATTTTTTAGTTTATTATCTAAAACTAAATTAATTAATTTAATATATAAATTTTTAGTAGAGCTCCCATCATTCTTCTCTACTTGTTTTGTATTAGTTGTTATATTGTCTTCAACTAAAGAATTGCTTAGTATTATGCTTTCTGTATTAAAAAATGTTTGATTTTGAATAACCTTATCTTGTTTGAAATTTTTAATTTGTTCAAGAAATTTTTTAACATTTTGAGAAATGAGAATTGGGTTTTTTGTAATTTCAAATTTTGTAGACAAATGATGTATAAAAGCTAAAATTCTCTCTTCATCATTTATATAAAATCCAATTTCTCTAGGATCTAATGCTCCACCTTGGAATTCTTTACTTGATAAATCAAAATTAGGTGTGAAAATCGCAGCATGTTCATTTTCTATTATCCATGCAGCCCCCATTTCATTTAAACAAGCAACACTTCTATAGTATTCTTCAGAAAGTAGGTATATTACAAAGGGATTTTCTGTAATTTGTGATTTTAGCCATTTGAAAATGTTTTGGCCAATAGGAATTCCATATGCTGTATTACTAGTAAATGTAATTTCATTTTCTTTCACTCCTAAACTACGAAGTAATTCTACAAGAGAGTTACCAAAATTCTTGTCTTTTGAGGAGTGTGAAATAAATATTTTCATACTTAGTTATTAGTTTTGTTATTAGAAATGTGTTTTTTTGTACAAATAAATTAATTGTTATTTTTTTAACTTTTTATTCTCTTCTTTCAAAGTTTCAATTTGTTCTTCTAAAACCTTAATATAACTTTGTAAATTTTCTACGATAGAATCCGGAATACTATGGAAGTGGTTAAAGTAACTACCGGCATTATCATTGAAAGTAGTATTGTCATGGTTGTTATGAACGATTGCTGTTTTCCTTTCTTCTTTTATCTCTTCTACAGGAACATCAAGTGCTTTTGCAAGCTTTTCCCATTCATCATCATATATTCTTACTTCGTCATTCTCTTTTCGAGAGTAGTTTGAAACATCTGTCGAGATGACTTTAGACATATATTCCTGTGTGTAACCTCTTTGCTTTCTTAGACTTTTTAGCTTTTCCATAACGACCTTTTTATTTGTGTCTTTATACAAATATAAAAAAATGGAGTAGAACTTTAAAATCTATTTACTGAATGCACTTTGATATTTCTCCAACACATTCCATATTCCATAAAAAGCATCATTCCCTTTCTTATCCGAGAAATTGGTATTGAAGATCATAATTCTTCCCAGATTATTCTTAGGATCAAAAAATAGCATAGACATTACGCCCGGATCTCCACCCGTATGGCCAATATAGCCTGTATAGCCAAATCCCATAAATATTCCCACATTATAAGATTCACTGTAAGGATTTTGAGTATTTCTTTCTTTAAAATTAGTGGCAGAAAGTTGTGGCGTGAAGTATTCTTTATAGCTTTTCTGGTTCAAAATTGTTCCTTTTCCGTTATATCCTTTAATCAGTTCAGTTAAATATTTACTAAGGTCATTAATACTGGTAATAAATCCTCCATCAGGATAGGTTGCTGAAAGATAGTAGGGAAGTACCGTCTTAGGGCTTTCATAAAGTCTGGAGAATTTCGAAAACTGAATATCCTCAAACTTCCATCCTGAATCGTTCATCTGCAAAGGATTCAGAATGTATTCTTTTGTAAATGCACTGAACTCCTGCCCGGTTGCCTGTTCAATAATAAATGCAGCTAAAGCAGTTCCCACATTGGAATATTCATATATTGTTCCTGGCTTATGCAATGAAAAACTATTCTTATTCCACTTTCCGTTTTCTGCCAGAACATTTTTAAGGAATGCAGCCATGGTGATGATCGAATCAGAAGTATTAAATACCTGCTCGTCATCAAAGTTAAGCTTTGCACCACTCAGATTTTGATTCGGCTTTAGAAAATAACTTTTAGATAAATAAAATTCAGTATCCAGAATAGAAGAAGTATGAGTGGCTAGTTGACGTATAGTAATGGATGTTTCTGGAAATTTTGGATTGATGACTTTAAATGGTAAATATTTCTGTATTGGATCATCCAAATTCAATTTTCCCAGCTCCTGAGCTTTCAGAAGAGCAATTCCAACCAATGTTTTAGAAACAGAAGCAATATTTTGAATGGTATTGATGGTGTAGGGTTTCTTTTCTTTTATATCTGAAAAGCCAAATCCTTTCTGATAAAGTGTTGATTGGTCATTAACAATAGAAACGGAAAAACCGTTAAAATTCCCCTGTTGATATATTTTATTGATTTCCAGATCTAAAGAATCGTTTGTTTTATAGGAAACAGGATGTGAATTGGTTTTCATAGTCTGACATGAAATCAATGATAGAGAAGTCATAAATAAGATGAAATACTTTCTCATAAGCTTTTAATAATAAGACATTTGTGTAGAGTGTTTTGTTACATTATGATTAGAGAATCATATGAGAAGTTAAGAAAATTTTCCAATCTTACTTATTAGAACTATAAAACTCATGTGTCTTTTGTAGTTTCAAAAAATAGGTAATAAAAAAAGAGAAACATTCCAGTTTCTCTTTTTTTTTTCTCCAGTGAAGAAGTCTTTTTTTAATTGTATTTCTTCCGTTATTAGTTTTCCAATACCGGAATAATATGTCCCCAATTCAGCTGCTTTGCATAATCCAATGCCGTTTTTCCGGTTTTGGATTGAAGGCTTTTATCAGCGCCAGCTTCCAATGCAGCCTGTACTGTGGTTAAGTTTCCGGCAATGGTTTCCCGGTGAAGAAGAGTCTGGCCGTTTTCATCTACAAGTTTAATCTCATCAGGATATTCTTGCAAAAATTTCACAAAATCTTCTTTCATATTTCTGCTCATCGGATGCTCTACAAGATTTTCAGGCTCCTCATTCTGGTTGTTAACCAAAAGAATATCGTTGAAATCTCCGAAATCCAGCTGCCAGGCATTGTCATGATCATTTCTTTCCGGTGCTGACATGTCTGAACGCATTTTTTGAATCGTAAATCCACCGTAAGCTTTTGGAAGAGGGTCTGATGATGAAGAGAATAATTTCGAAATACCTTTAGGTTTCTTTACATGGGGAGTAATCGCAAAAAGCCAGTCACTGATTTCAGTAAGAGGAATGTCGATATAATCACCCACCTGAACATTGCCAAGGGTATTGGGTTCATTGATCAGGTATCCGGTTACACGGTCACCATCAAAATTAACATCATTGATCCACATATGTTCAACATTGTTTTCTCCTGTTTCTGTTTCTTCCGAAAACATTACTTTTACGCATGAGACATTAAGCCCGGGGATAATTCTTCTGTATTCCCAGGATTGTTCACGCCAGAAATATTTAAAAGTTTCCTGTGCTTTCTTATAGGCTTCGATCATTTGCGGATCATCTCCATCCGCCCAAAATATAGGATTGTCTTCCATAGAATAAATTGTGGTTTGTTTGATGTATTGTAAAAATATTTCTAATCCTGATAGGCTTCTTTCGGAAGTAATGCAGCTGTTTTATAATAGGAAATATCTGTGTGAAAATGATCCTGAAGCTCATGGAATGTTTCGTAGTCATAGTGAGCCCAGTTCTGTTCATTATCAGGATCTGAAGTTTTATCAATAGCGAGTTCCAGTTTTCCGTCTTCCTGATAGCTGCACTCTATAGCTGCATATTTTTCTCCATTTTCATCAGTTGTATACCAGCATTTTACAGTTCTTTCAAGCTGGGGTTCCTGCGTTTCATTGTCAATAACCTGAGAGCATATGAAATTTTCAGGATCATCAGCTTTGAAAACAGTTTTGGAAACCAGAGGCAGGTCGTCTACAGACAGTGAATAGAGTTTACTGGTGGAAATAATAAATCCGTCAGCAATTTCCTTTTTTTCGATGTCAAAGAAATCTGATTTTTCTTTTAGATATTCCAACGTTTTCTCTTCATTGTCGCCTTCATGTAAGAAATAATTAATATTGTATATACTGTCTTCGTTGATGAATTCAATCTCTTTCAGTATATCAGAATCACTTTCGTAATAATACAGGTGATATTCGTCAAGCTTCATAGCTTTACTTTTGGAGATAACTTCTCCAAAAATGTTTTTGTACACTTTTCTCATTTTTAATCATGTTTAGTTTCATTATTAGTTTAAGTGGTATAAAGCAAAGATAGTTTTCTTTTTTATCTTTACCTAAAGTGTAAAACGGTATTTATTTCGTAATTATTTTATATGTCCTTTATAAAATCCTCATACTCATAATAAAATCTTTCAAATCCATCCATTTTGTCCACGAAGAATTCAAAAATTTCCTGCCATGTATTTCTGTTGAAAATTGAAACACCATTTTTTTCCACCCAAATCCTGCTGATGACTTTCCCATTTTCCAAGGTGAAATATTCGTCTTTCTGAAAATCTCCGATAAAGTCTTTTAAAATATCTTCCAAAGACCATATTTTCTCATAATAAGCATTACGGAACACCTCGTCTTTCATTTCTATATCAAAAGAAACCTCTACTTTTTTGTTATCTGCAGAGAATTTAAATGCCATATCCTTTACCTTAGTGTCATAAAGGATCCATTTTCTTGGAAAGGATTTTCCAAAAGCTGTCCAAAATTCCTTTTTTATTTGTTGCGCTTCTTGTTTACTGAACATAGGGCAAACATAATGATTTAATAGGAAAAAGGCAAAACTGTAGAGCTGTAAAAAGGTGAAAATAAAAGTCGGTTATTAGTCTTTTTGCAATTTTGCCTTTTACCTTAAACATATTAAACAATTTTCTTATTTTTGCTGTGATGCTATCAAAAAAATCTCAATATGCGTTTAAGGCTCTTTCATATCTTGTAGAAAAAAGAAATGAAGGCCCAATTCTTATTTCCGAAATTGCGGAACACAAAAAGATACCTTTAAAGTTTTTAGAAAATATTCTGCTTGAACTGAAAAAAGCGGAGATCCTTGACAGTAAAAAAGGAAAAGGGGGTGGATATTTCCTTAAAGAAAACCCTGAGAATGTGAAACTGGCTAAAATTATCCGTCTTGTGAATGGGCCCATTGCCATGCTTCCATGTGTAAGTCTGAACTTTTATGAAAAATGTGAAGACTGCAACGAAGATCACTGTGGCTTGCATGATGTACTGATTGAAGTTCGGGACGCTTCACTGAATATCCTGGAGAGTAAAACTTTAATGGATCTGGTCGATTGACCTGGTCCTTTTTTTTGAATAATTAGTCTACTTGTTTTGTAGGATAATATTTTTATTGGATATTTGCATCACTTCAAAAGAATAAACTATGATTCCAAAAGAAGATGCCGATAATATGGAGCCATTGATGGCAGGAGGGATGCTGAGTAATACAATTATTCTGATCACCGATATAGGAAGTATTAAAGAATATAAATTTAAAATTCCGGAACTATGGTGATTTCAAGAAAGATTCAGATAAGGCTCAATGTATTGTTTGTTACACTTGCTATTGTATCGGTTGCTGTTTTTTCCCTGTATGAATTGGGCTACTTTGATGAGCTGCAACAGATTCTGGCGAAAGATCATTATATTTTTTACTGGATGCTTCTTGTAGGTGTTTTTGCAGAAATTGTAGCTGGGTCAATGGGAATGGGATATGGAGTGATCTGTACAACCACACTGCTGCTCCTGAATATTCCGCCTCATATTGTAAGTGCAAGTATTCACTCCGCAGAAAGCTTTACTACAGCTGCGGGAAGCGTAAGTCATATTAAACTTAAGAATGTAAGCAAAAGCCTGGTCAAGAAATTGGCTGTTCCTGCGGTTATTGGAGCTGTTATCGGAGCGGTGAGTCTTACTTATCTCGGAGAATACTATGCAAAAATCACCAAAACAGGTATTGCTTTCTATACTCTATATCTTGGATTTCAAATCCTTTCCAATGCTTTTAAAGAAAAACAGAGTAAAGCCCTTAAAAGAAAGACCAACCTGACAAGGCTGGGAGTGATCGGAGGATTTATAGACTCTTTTGCAGGTGGAGGATGGGGACCTTTAGTGACCGGAACCCTTATTAAAAATGCCTTTACCCCAAGATTTGCAGTAGGAAGTTCAACTGTTGCGAAGTTTATTCTGACCGTTACAGCTGCTGTTACCTTTTTCCTAACCCTTGGAATCCAGCACTGGAATATTATTCTCGGGCTTCTGATTGGAGGAATTATAACAGCTCCTTTCTCAGCCATGCTTACCGCAAAGCTTCCGGTGAAGAAAATGTTTCTTGTAATTGGAGTATTGGTAATCGTGATGAGCTCTATAACTATTTATAAATCAGTGTTCAGCTAAAAATATGCTTTAATAGGTGAAAATAAAAGGGCCAAAAATAAATTTGATTTTGAAAATATTTTACTTTTACATCAATAAATATTAGAATATGAACTTACATATCATTGCACTTTTTAAGTTTAATGAAAATTATCTGATGGAAGCGGTGGAGCTTTTTCAAAACCTGGTAAAGGAAACGAGAAAAGAAGAAGGCTGCCTGCAGTACGACCTTGTTGAAGATAAAGATAACAAAGGAACATTCTTCCTGATCGAACTTTGGGAAAGTGTAGAACACCACAACAGACACAACGGGCAGGATCACCTGCTGGATTTCCGTAAGGATGCTTCCAGAATTATGGAAAGTGGAGTAGAGGTTTACAAAGGCTTTAAAATATATTAAATAATATGAATTTGTTTAGTTTAAAGTTGTAAGCCGGAAGAAAGAGGCTGGAAGTTACTTTTAGTCATATAACTACCGATTGTCATTAAGACTTCTTAAAAAGAGGAAAATCAAAAGGCAGTTCTTTGTTTAAAGCCTTAGATTTCTTTAGTTTAGCTTTATACTTGGCAAAATCAGGAATTTTTACCTGATCTCAGATAGAATAATACAATAAAAGGCGGCTTCAGTATTCTGAAACCGCCTTTTTATTAGAAAAAATAGAAAGTATTTGAGTAAAATATTATTTCACAATAAGTTTTTTCGTTTCCGAAGTTCCTCCGTAGGTAATTTTTACCATATAATTTCCTGAAGGAAGGTGAGACAGATTCAGGTCTTTTCTGTAAAATCCGGTTTGATTGCTTAATTCAGCAGAATGCACCTTTTTTCCGGTAAGGTCATATACTTCTACACTCCCTTTATTGTTTGCCTTTTCTTTTACATCAAACAGAACGGTTACTCTTTTATCTGCCGTTGTCGGGTTAGGATAAATCCCAAAAGATGCTTTTTTGCTTACTTCAGTAATCCCTAACGTTCCTGTGATTTTTTTGTATTTGAAATACATGTTTCCAGTGCTGGAACCATCACTTTGAGTAAAGTACATTCTGTAGTAATCATCTCCTTTTTTCACATAATAAACAACATTATTCTTTAAAGTTGTAATTACCTTCCATGAGTGGCCGATAGAAGTGATATTAGATGAAAAGCTATTAGCAGCAGGAATATTTCCATTAGCAACTTCCTGAGTTTCCGGGTCTACCTTGGCAACTTTAAGGCCTGGGCTTTGGATTGCTCCTGCCACAGGATACATCTGAAGACCGTTATAGAATGTAAAATATTTTGTAAATACTAAGTCCCATGCAGTTTTTGAAGGCTCCATATTAGGAACTTTAGCTCCGGTATCAAATGAAAAATAATTGAAATAAGAATCATCATTTCCATTAGCTAATGTTCTTGTTTCTGTTGGACTCCATGTTGTACCATCCCACTTAGAGTATTTGAATGTATATCCAGCAAATGCATCTTCGATAGCAAACTTAATATAAGTTCCTGAAGCATACTTTAGGACAAAAATGGCTTTTCCTTGAACATGATGGGTCACTGAATTATAAACTCCCCAACCTGTAGCAGGAACATTAGGAGTAGGCCCTGTAATAGGTCCTTGTTCAAAAGCTCCCTGGCTCCAGTCCGTAATTTGGTCCGGGTTATAAAGAGGAGCTCCCCAAGAAGCTTCATTATTAATATTGATGTTATCCCATTCAGTTAAGCTGGTAGCAGCAGTATATACTTCAATATTTTTAGCATCATTAATTCTTGTTCCTGTCGAATAAGGAGACGTTCTATAAAATGCTACATCCCATATATTGGCAGGCTGAGAAACAATATTCCCATCTGTGAAATTAAAGAATGAACGATTTTGATACCCATTTCCCAACGTCATATTTGCCTGTGTGTATCCTAATGCATCGGTCTGCGCTAACACTGTCTGTTGAACAGTAAGAGCAAGCAACGATGCCAATAATAGTTTTGTTCTCATAATTTATTTTTAAAATTCTTATTTAGAATGATTCAACAAAAGTATGTATTTATTTTTAATCATTCTAAATAAAAACATGATTTTTATCGTGTTTTATAGAATGATCTTAGAAATCGGGGTATAAAAAAACCGAAAGGAATGGTCCCTCCGGCTTTATTAAAGGCAAATAATAGTCTAATAAACCTTATTTTTTGATGAACTTTGATTGAATGGTTTTCCCTTCAACCGTTTCAATGGCTATGAAGTAAACTCCTGTCTGAAGTCCATTGATATTAAATTTTTGTCCGTTTAGTTTTCCCTCTGCCACTTTCTGACCTGCAGATGAGTAGATTTGGATGTTTTTAGGATCTTTCTTCGCTACAAAGTTAAGGGACGTATTGTCTGCATTAACAAAGAATTTCACTTCATTTTGTGCAAATACTTTGTCACTAACCCCCAATGAACCTGTTGTATCATAGACAACATCATCAATTTGTACAGCTACGTGCATAGCTGAAGGCGTAAATTTAAATACGATATACGAAGATGTAGACGCTGGTATAGGTATATTTATATTCAGATTCGTTCCAATTACAGATACTGTAATTGGATTTCCAACAGGAACAAAGGTTGACATATCCGTAGGGTTAGATGCTAATCCTATCTGAATAGTTCCAGGGCCAGGAGATGGAGATATTAAAGTTGTTGTAAACTTCAGTGTTTTGTCTCCTGCAGGAGCCTGAATCTGTGGAGAAATTAAATAAGATGGATTTGTAGGATTCGTCCCTGAATATGACTGAACAGCTCTATTAGCATTAGTGTTCGTTACGATCATTCTTGGCGGAACAGGGAAAGGGGCTTCATTCATAACCAAAGGAGCTACCACTGTAGACCAGCCAAACTGAGGAAAAGTGGTATTTCCTGCAGTGAAATTATTGAAGTTTTCGTTGATAGTTGGTACTTGTGCCTTAGCTGTAAAGGCTGTAAGCATCAATGCTCCTAAAAGTAATTTTAGTTTCATGCTATTATATTTATTTAGAATTATTACACAAAAGTATATATTTATTTTTAATCATTCTAAATAAAGTTTTATATTTGTCGAAATTTTTACCCTTATGAAGAAGAAGGTGCTTTCCATTCTATCATTATCCATTGCTTTTTGGATGAATGCACAAGAAAAGGATTCTCTTAATCAAAAGAAAATAGAAGAAGTTGTCATCACAGGGCAATTTACACAACGATCCATTAACAAATCTATATATAAGGTTGAAGTAATAGATGCTGAACAGATCAAAAACATGGCGGCAACCAATGTAGCTGATGTTTTAAATCAAAGTCTTAACATTCAAATCACTCCGGATACCCGTTCAGGAAATTCTACAGCTAATATGATGGGATTAGATGGAAGTTATGTTAAAGTTCTTATTGATAATATTCCGGTAGTAGGAGATACAGGTTTAGGAAGTAATATAGACCTTACCAAACTATCATTGAATAACATCGAAAGAATTGAGATTGTTAAGGGAAGTATGGGTGTAGAATACGGAAATGGAGCACTTGCTGGGGTTATCAATATTATTACTAAGAAAGGTAGTTCAAAAAAGATCAGCGTAAGAGCTTCTGCTCAGGAAGAGACTGTAAGAAACAATTATGATCTCAAGAAAAAAGGAAATGGAAGACACATCCAGAATGTAAATATTGATTATAATATTGATAATAATTGGTTTGCGAATATCAACTTTAACCATAATCAGTTTATGGGCTATGAAGGGAATAAAATGGGCTATAAATATTTAGAAACTGATCTTAAAAGAGGCTATGAATGGAATCCTAAAGACCAGTATGATGCATCTGCTTTGATCCGATATTCAAAAAATAAAACTTCCTTTTATTATAAACTTTCATATTTGAATGAAAAATTCAATTTCTATAATCCTGAAGTGAACGTAGAGTCACTTAATGACGGAAATGGAGGTGCTTTGTATCGAAGTATGGATAGAAAATATAATACAAATCGATGGATTCACCAGTTTAATATTCAGACAAATCTGGGGCATATTCAGTATATGGGAGATTTTTCTTACCAAAATCAGAATAGAAAGTTTCAGGATTATAATTATGATATCCCAAACAGATCTATTCTCAATAAAGAAGAAGAACTGTCTTACTACAAAACGAATGTAATCTATTCAAGAGGAATGTTCAGTAATTTCCTAGATAATAAAACGTTCGATTTTCAGTTGGGGTATGAATTAGATTATACAGATGGTTATGCATCATTAATTGCCGGTAAATTTTTTACAAAAGCGATCAACAGAACTCTTTTTACCTACTCAAACTTTATTTCTGCAGAATGGAATATTTCTGATAAATTCTCTGTAAGACCGGGTGCAAGGCTTTCAGTAAGTGAAAAATTCAATAATCAGTTTAATTACTCTCTTTCTGCAAGATATAAAACTTCTGAGAATTCAAACTTGAGATTGGTGGCTGGTACAGCAAACCGTTTTCCTACTTATGAAGAGCTTTATACATATTTCGTAAATCTGAATCATAACATTCAAGGAAATCCTGATCTGAATCCGGAAAAAGGTTTCTCTACAGGAGCATTTTGGGATCAGAACTTTACAACAGGAAACGATTGGAAGATTGCCTATAGTATCAGTGGTTTATATCTTGATGTAAGGGACAAGATAGAAATGCTTCTAATAAAAGATCCTTCTACTTACCAGTTTAGAAATATGGATAAATATAGAAATATGTTATTCTCAGCAAATGTTGATTTCAGAAAAGACCAGTTGGCACTTTCCTTAAGAAGTGCTTTAGGGGGAACTTCAGTATCCATGAACTCAATGTATCATACTTCACCTACAGACTATCAGTATCAGGTACAGGCAGGAGCTACAGTCAATTATAAACTGAAGAATCCGGGAACTTCATTTGCTCTTTATTATAAATATACAGGTCCTGGAAGACTTTATGTGTTTGAAAATGAAACGAGTGGGTTTAAGCTTGGAAGGACAGATGGTTTTCATATGATGGATTTTATTGTAAGTCAGCCGTTCTGGAAAGATCATCTGGAACTTTCAGCGGGAGTGAAAAATATCTTTGATGTTACCAGCATTAATTCTACAGCGATGAAGGCTGAGGCTCATGCTACAACAGCTCCTACAGGTATTGTGAATTTATATTATGGCAGAAGCTATTTTGCCAGATTAACATTTCAATTTTAAATAAAAGTTACTATGAAGTATTTAAAAATATTTTCGATTCTTTCTGTAATGCTAGCGGCACAGTCTTGTATTTCTGCTGATGAGGACAAAGTTCCTGCGCCACCTATTACTGGATCTTCGGTGAATGTACCTGTGGGTGGAGCTACTGAACCTAATCAGGTATGGATTGACCTGAGTGATATGGTTAAAGAAGAAAAAGAGCCTAGAAAAACAATTAATAAACGAACTGATTGGGACCTAGGGTTTTATACAGGAGATGATTTTAGGGTAATTATCAATGGGTCTCTTGCCATGACGGTGATTAAAATACCTAATGCTAAAGATATCGGTAAGGTAAAAGAGTCAGATGTAACAAACTTAAAAGATATTGTGCAGGTTGGAACATTTGATGCTGAAAATATGAAGTATGTAGATAATCCAAATGGTCAATTCCTAACTCAAACTTCAGGTATTGATCCTGTCAAAGAAAATGATGGTGATAACCCTATTTATTTAATCAATTTAGGAAGAGAAATTCCTCCTGATACGAATATTGGAGCAGGTTCTGTAGCTTTATCCGGAGATTCTAGAGGATGGAAAAAAGTTCAGATTCTAAGAGCGACCAATGGGTATAAAATTCGTTATGCAGATCTTAATGCCGGAAGCCAAGAGATTAAAGAATATATAATAACGAAAGATCCGGAGTATAATTTTGCTTTTTTCAATCTTAAAACAGGAAGTCCTGCAAAGATTCAACCTAAGAAAAAAAACTGGGATATAGCTTTTACGACATTTACCAATGAAGTATTTATGAGCCCGGGGAACAGTGCTGGTAGTTATTTTTATGCAGACTTCGCAACGATTAACACCCTAGATGGAGTGAAAGCGTATCAGGTAAATGTTAAAGGAAATCTTGAACAAGCCTATGCTGCATTTAAATTAAAGGATGTGGATGCTGATAAGTTTATTTCCAACGATCATAGAGCTATTGGAGATAAATGGAGAACTACTACTGGGACAGCAGATAATCCTGTTCCGTTTGTATATTCAGATCGTTTCTTTATTCTGAAAGATCCAAACGGCTTTTATTTTAAGCTGAAATTCACATCTATGAAGAATTTAAAAGGAGAGCGTGGCTTTACATCCTTCGCATTCGATCCATTATAATAAATCAAATAATAGTATATCATGAAGAAATTTATCCTTGCAGCTTCTGTTCTTGTCGCAGTGTACTCTTGCAAAAAAGAAGAAGGTGCAAAAAAAGAAAATACAACAGAAGCTTCTTCTGAAGCTCCAAAAAGCAATAATAAAATTGTAACACTAAACGGTGGAATTACAGAAATCGTAAGTGCTTTAGGTCACGAAAAAGAAATTGTAGGAACAGATGTTACCAGTACTTATCCTGCAAGCTTAAAAACGACAGCTGAAAACCTTGGACATGTAAGATCTATAACGATTGAGCCGATTATGGCAGTAAATCCTACTTTAATTCTGGCTTCAGATAAGGATATCAATCCAGAACTAATGGGGAAAATCAAATCATCCGGGATCAAAGTAGATATCTTTAAGCAGGAATATACTGCCGATGGTACTAAAAAACTGATTGAAGAGGTAGCAAAAGCAATTGGAAATACAGATTATAAGAAATTAACTGATAAAATAGATGAAGACCTGAAGCAGGTTCAGCCACTGGCTAAAAAACCTAAAGTATTATTCATCTATGCAAGAGGAAATATGCTGATGGTAGCAGGTAAAAATACCCCAATGGCATCATTGATTAATCTGGCAGGTGGAGAAAATGCAGTGAATGAATTTGAAGATTTCAAACCGTTGACGCCGGAAGCCGTGGTAAAAGCTAATCCTGATGTACTGTTCTTCTTTGAAACAGGATTACAGGGAGCAGGAGGAAACGAAGGTGCTCTTAAGATGCCAGGAGTTTCCCAGACAAACGCCGGAAAAAATAAGAAGATCATCGCAATGGATGGAGGATTAGTTTCAGGTTTTGGACCGAGACTAGGAGAAGCAGTAGTTGGATTAAATAAACTTTTGATTGAGAACACAAAGTAAATTATACTTTTACATGACAATAAGTACCATATTGCTTGCTATCATAGCAGTATGGTCTATTAATACAGGGGTTTACGATTTTGGTGGTAAATCTGCATTTAATGTTTTAGGAAAAGTAATACAGGGAGATTCTGATTTATCATTGAGTGATAAATATGTAGTTTTGGATGTAAGAGCAGCCAGAATTGTTATGGCTATTTTAATTGGAGGAATGCTTTCAGTTTCTGGAACAAGCTTGCAGGGGCTTTTCAAAAATCCTCTGGCAACAGGAGATTTAATAGGTCTTACATCGGGAGCTACGCTATTAGCTGCTATTGCTATTGTTTTAGGTGGACATTTTAAAGAGTACCTTCCTGAAGCCGTACAGTTTTCGCTGGTAGGAATAGCCGCTTTCATAGGATCTTTTTTATCCATGATGCTGGTATACAGGATTTCAACAAGCGGAGGAAAGACCAATGTAGTTATGATGTTGTTGACAGGTGTTGCCATTACAGCAATAGGTTTTTCAATTACAGGTTTTTTAATATACATTTCAAAAGATGAACAGCTTAGAGACCTTACATTCTGGAATTTGGGAAGTTTAGCTGCAGCAACATGGACGAAGAATATTATTCTTGGGATTGTTATGATTGGAGCGTATATTATTTTACTGCCTAAAGGAAAAGCTTTGAATGCAATGATGTTAGGAGAGAAAGATGCTCAGCATTTAGGAATCAATGTAGAAAGGCTGAAGAAGCAGATTATTATCATTGTAGCATTAATGGTAGGAAGCTGCGTTGCATTTTCAGGAACAATAGGCTTTGTAGGACTTATCGTCCCTTATATTTTAAGATTGTTGTTCAAGTCCAATTATACATTCATCCTGCCTTTGTCTGCAGTATGTGGAAGTATATTACTTCTGACGGCAGATACATTCAGCAGAAGTATTGTAGAGCCCTCAGAATTACCAATAGGGATCTTGACGGCTTTAATGGGTGGACCTATTTTTATCGCTATTTTGGTTAAATTTAAAAAGGCACTGTAATGATTAAGGCACATCAGATTAATTATAAGCATAAAGAATTCCGTATTCTGGATGGGGTAGATGTCTCATTGGAATATGGCGAGTTTTTAGCAATTGTAGGGCCCAACGGAGCAGGAAAATCAAGTCTTCTAAGTGTTTTGGCTCATGAAGTGAAAACTGAAAAGCAAAAAGTCTTATTTAAAGATAAACCCATTGAAGACTGGAATGTAAAAGAACTTTCTATGCATAAAGCAAAATTTTCACAGCATAACAGTAACGATATTCCTCTTGAGGTAAAAGATGTAGTGATGATGGGAAGGTATCCTTATTTTGATGCACAACCCGGAAAAGAAGACCTTGAAGCGATGAATAATAAGATGTATGAAACAGATATTTTTCATCTAAAAGAAAGAGAATATAACTCTCTTTCAGGAGGAGAAAAACAGCGTGTACACCTTTCACGGGTAATGGGACAACTGGAAAATGATATTGCTCACAAACTGGTTTTTCTGGATGAACCTTTGAATAATCTGGATATAAAACATCAATATAAAGCACTGGAAATTATTAAAAATTTTACAAAGAAAGCAAACAGTGCGATTGTTGTTCTCCATGATCTGAATCTCGCTGCTCAGTTTGCAGATAAAATTTTATTAATGAAATCAGGGCAGGTTTCCGCTTATGGAACTCCACAGGAAGTTTTTACAGCAGAAAATATCAGCAATGCTTATAACTTTCCATGTACCATTTGTGACCACCCTATTACGAATAACCCAATGATCATTTTTGGATAACCATGGAAAAAGAAGAACTAAAAATCCTCGCACAGCATCTTGCCAATCCTCAGGGAGAAAAAGGCATAGAAGTCGGTGAAATGATGAATGCAACTAACATCAGTATGACATTAGAAAGTATCAGAACTCTTTTGATAGAAGATGATGAAAGTATCCTTGAAATAGGACACGGAAATGCTGATCATGTGAAGAGTATTTTAAACCTGGCTAAAGGATTGAAGTACACGGGGATTGATATTTCTGAAACCATGCATCTGGAAGCCAAAAGACTGAATCAGGGATTTGAAAAACAGGCTGATTTTGTTTTATATGAAGGATCAGAACTTCCTTTTGAGGACCAGACCTTTGATAAAATATTTACAGTTAATACCGTTTATTTCTGGGAAAAGCCGGTTGATTTTTTAAATGAAATCTTCAGAGTTTTAAAGGATAACGGAACGCTTGTTTTAACGTTCGTACAAAGACAGTCCATGGAAAAACTACCATTTACAGCCTATAATTTCACTCTTTACAGCAATGATGAAATGGAAGAATTGATTTCCAAAAGCTATTTCAAAAGAATGAGGACTTCTGAAAAAGAAGAAGAAACAAAAAGCAAAACAGAAAACGAAACAATAAAAAGAATCTATACAATTTTAACTATAAAAAAATAAAATAATGAGCATATTAGTTAATGATTTAAAGGAAAAATGGGAAGCTCTGAAAGCAGAAAATCCACATGTAAGAATAAGAAACGCTGCTGCACAGTTTGGAGTAAGCGAGGCTGAATTACTGGTAACCAGTGTAGGAGAAGGAGTAACTGTTTTGAATCCTGATTTTCCGGGAATTCTTACAGCTGCAGAGCAACTGGGAAAAGTAATGGCTCTTACCCGTAATGATGAATGTGTTCATGAAAGAAAAGGAATCTATCTGAACGGAGATTTCAGCAGCCCGCATGCACAGCTTTTCGTAGGAGAAGATATTGATCTTAGAATTTTCCTTAATCACTGGAAGTTTGCCTTTTCTGTAGTAGAGGGAGATAAAAAAAGCCTTCAGTTCTTTGGAAAAGACGGATTGGCATTGCATAAAATATACCTGACTAAAAAGAGTGAGGAAGCTGCTTTTGATGCTATTATTGAAAAATTTAAAGCCGAAGATCAGAATCAGACTTTCACTTTTGAAGCGGTAGCTCCTAAACAGGCTGAAAAACCAGATGCTGAAATAGATATTGAAGGATTCAAAAAAGCATGGACAGAATTAAAAGATACTCACGATTTCTTTATGATGACCAGAAAATTTGGTGTAAGCAGAACTCAGGCTTTAAGATTGGCACCGGAAGGATTTACTCAGAAAATCGATAACTCAAAAGTAGTTAACATTCTTGAAGAAGCTTCAGAAAAGAGTACACCAATCATGGTTTTCGTTGGAAACAGAGGAATTATCCAGATTCACACCGGAAACGTAAAGAAAACCCTTTGGCACCAGCAGTGGTTCAATGTAATGGATCCTGATTTTAACCTGCATCTTGATGTAACGAAAATTGCAGAAGCATGGATCGTGAAAAAACCTACTGAAGACGGAGAAGTAACTGCTATCGAAGTATTCAATAAAGAAGGTGACTTCATCGTTCAGTTCTTTGGAAAAAGAAAACCTGGAATTCCTGAACTTCAGGAGTGGAAAGACCTTGTAGCAACTCTTGAACAATAATAATTAGATGATTTTTAAGAGGGCCGTTTTGTTTGTAATATTCAAAGCGGTCTTTTTCTTTTAGATTTTGGAAACAATCATAAAGGATTGTAAAACAGTACCAAAATATTATGTAATTTGTGGTTAAATTAAAATATTAAAGATAGGAAATGAAGAATATTTTCATAGCGATTTTGCTGGCAGGTTTCTGTTCACTTAATGCACAGAACTTTAAGGCATATCAGTTTTATGACCAAAAAGGAAAAGAAATAAAAACGGATAAATTGGTGAAAGAATTGGCTGATTATGATGTTGTTTTCTTTGGTGAAAATCATAACAGCTCCATCAATCACTGGCTTCAGCTTAAAATAACAGAAGCTTTATTTGAAAAGAAAAGCGGACAGCTTATCCTGGGAGCAGAAATGTTTGAAAGAGATAATCAGGCTCAGCTAAACCAATATCTGACCGGTAAGTTTGATGCAAAAACACTGAAAGACTCTGCCCGTCTGTGGAATAATTACGCAACAGATTATAAACCATTGGTAGATTTTGCTAAAAATAAAAAACTGAATTTCATAGCAACCAATATTCCGAGAAGATATGCTTCACAAACTGCAAAAGAAGGATTAGAATCTCTGAATAAGCTAAGTGATAAAGAAAAATCATACATTGCCCAGCTCCCAATTAAAGTAACATTAGATACTCCGGGATATCCGGAAATGAAGGCAATGATGGGTGATCATGCGGAAGGAACAAAAGTAATGAACTTTATTTCAGCACAGGCTACAAAGGATGCTACAATGGCAGAATCTATCCTTAAAAATATCCAGGCTGGAAAAACTTTCATCCACTATAACGGGAACTACCACAGTAAGGAATTTGGCGGGACGTATTGGTATATCAAACAGAAGAACCCAAATCTAAAAATGGCTGTAATTTCTGTTTTTGAATCTGAAGATCCTGAATTGAAAGTTCCTGCAAAAGATTATATACCAACAGAGTTCAACCTGATTATTCCTGGGGATATGACGAAGACTTTTTAATTTATTTCTCGCAGATCACACAGATATCGCAGATTTTTAATTGTGAAATGTAATTACATACAATTTTACACTAATCTTATTATTATAGGATTTAATCAACAGAATCATATCAAATTCAATAGGAACGGGCTTTAGCCCGTTCTTTTTTATATAAAGATTCCAATGGCTTTAGCCAAAAATTAATAATTGACTTATAGATATTTAACGACTAATAGTAACTTCCAGCATCCCTCTCCCAGCTTCCAGCCTTAAAACTTCAACATAATCGCCCATTTTCACCTGACAATCTCTACCTTTGTATAACATTCCAGTCAATATGAAAAAACTATCCATTTTATTTATACTTTTTATAGGATTCTGTAATGCTCAAAAATTCACTCCGGATGAATTGTCTCTTATCAATAATGGAGATATCAATGCTGCATTGCCAATCTATCAGACTACTGATGATCATCAGCATAAAACTTTGCTGAGCCTTTCCTCAGAAATCAATCCCACTGATCCTAGCACAGCTGTACTTGTAAAAAGAATGAAAGAATCTCTTCTTTCAACTGATGGTGGAGTAGGAATTGCTGCGCCACAAGTGGGAGTCAACAGAAAAGTGGTTTGGGTACAGCGTTTTGATAAAGAAGGAACACCACTGGAATATTTTATCAATCCGGTGATTGTGTGGAGATCAGATCTGCAAAATCTTGGACCTGAAGGAGATTTATCAATTCCTGATTTCAGAGACGAATTTTACAGAAGTAAAGTCATTCAGCTGGAATATGTGGATTTGAAAGGACAGAAATATTCAGAAATCGTAGAGGGTTTCACGGCTGTCATCTTTCAACACGAAATAGATCACCTCTTCGGAATTCTGATTTCTGATAAAAAAGAAAAAGAGAAAAACGATTCCTATAAAAAGGTAGATGCTTATCAGAGAAGCGATTTGAATAAAAGATAGATTCCAGATAATATAATAAGGCTACAGCACACAATGCTATAGCCTTTTTTATTAATTACCAAATGGTTTTTGAGTGCTGCAGCTGATGTTTTTCCCAGGATCTACTCCAAAATATTGGCAAAAATAACGGTAGTATTCATAGCGGTATTGTGTTTTGGGCTGTGTGGTAGATTGCCCGCATTCAATACCTCCATTGATAATATTGACAGTAGTTCCAAAACCGGGAATTCTTCCGCTTTCTTTGTCCTTTTCTGTAGGCTGCCATTTTCCGGTCATCACATCATGACAGGAGGGTTTGGGAAATTGAGGGGTCATCCAGAACCAGATGGCAGAGGCAAAAGATAAAACATTGTTTTCAGCCAGAAGTCCGGGATTTTTTAAAAGTATATTTTTATCGCCAAACCAGGCTTCGCTAAATTGTCCGTAGTTATAATTCCAGCTGAGCTGCTTAGGACCACGACCATAATAAGCTTGTCCTGCTACCGGCGGATAGTTAACCTTAGAAATATCAGTATAATTATTTCCATTTCCCTTATTGTTTTCTTCAATAAAATAAAGTCCCCATTTATAGTAACCTCCCGGAGCATTATCCCAGCCGCCACTTGTTTCCTGAGCGATATTGGCCAGAAATGCAGTAAACTCTCTTTTCTGATCTTCCTGAGTTCCTTCATTCAGAAAATTGGGGAAGTGGGCTGCTGCTTTTATAAATGCCTGATAAGAATAAAAATCCTGATGATTCCTGTTTTTATCCCGGATATTATTTCTGTTGGGGAACAATAGATTCCACGTTTTAGCATCCAAAAGCCGGTTAATACGTGTTGCTGTTTTAGTATCATTAATCTGTTCCAAAGGGTTTTCCTTCTTTGGCGATTGTGCACAAGACCAGCTATAAGAAGTCAAAAAAAGACTTAAGGAAAGTATTATGACTGGTAGTGTTTTCATTATTTAATGATATTGGGTACTTTTCTGATATCTTAAAACAAAATCTTCACCATTTTCATAGTCCATCGGATTTACGAATGAAATAACCCCTATATTGGATTGTAAGACTTCTTTAAGTTTATTTAAATATTCTTCTCCCGTTTCCAGACTTGCATCCAGCGTTAAGCTCATAACTAGTTTATCATCATCAGTAATATTGGCTCCAACCATTATTCTATAAGGATTATGAAGGGATTTATTCCAATAAAAAGTTTGATTTAGCCCTTTATTTTCAATAAAATAACTTATCATTTCAATTTCGGTTGTAAATACATAATCTTTATTATTGGGTGGGAAAGTATAATCCGTATTTAATTTTTCATAATCAGGGATGAATGTGTCGAGTACAAGATCAATTATATTTTTTGATTTTTCTCCTGCATAAACCTGACAAACGATATCTCTAACTATTTCCATTTTTATAAATATTAAAGTATAACCTTCACAAATTTAGTATTAAAATATATTCAATCATCTGTATTCATGAGCGAAAATCTGTGGTTAAAAATAAAAATGAGCTGTTTTGAATTTCAAAACAGCTCATTTCAAATATAATTATAAAAAAATTGGATTAATCGTTGTTCGTTACAGAAAGCTTAACCTCAATATTATTTCTTGTTGCATTAGAATAAGGGCAGATCTGATGCGCTTTTTCCGTTAAAGACTGAGCTTCCTCAATAGAAACCCCCGGAACATTAACATCCAGTTCCACAGCCAATCCAAAACCTCCGTTTTCAATCTGTCCGATGCTCACCTGAGCTGTAACAGTTGTTTCACCGGTTTTTACTTTGGCCAGACTGATCACTCTGTTTAATGCACTATCGAAGCATGCAGAATATCCGGCTGCAAAAAGCATTTCAGGATTGGTGAAGTCATCATTCGCCCCTCCCAGTGCTTTTGGCATTTTTACTTCAAGATCCAAGACTCCGTTTTCACTTTTTACATGACCATTTCTTCCGCCTGTAGCAGTAACTTTTGTTGTATATAACGTTTTCATTTATTTTTCAATTTTGTTTAATATTTTTAAAACTGTTTCTTTGAGCTCCAACAGTTCTTCAGGCTGTATCCCGATTTTTTCCTGGATCTTACCCGGAATTTCACAGGCCTTTTTCTGAAGCTGTTTCCCAGCTTCATCTAAAAATACTTCAACAACTCTCTCGTCTTCTTTTTTACGTTTTCTTATAATAAACCCTTTTGTTTCCAGTCTTTTGAGAAGAGGTGTCAGTGTTCCGCTATCCAGAAACAGTTTTTCCCCGATATGGCTTACAGTAAGACCGTCCCCATTCCATAATATCATCATGACAAGGTATTGAGGATAAGTGATATCCAGCTCATCAAGAAAAGGACGGTATAATCCGGTGATTTCCTTGGCGATTACATATAACGGGAAACAGATCTGGTTTTCTAATTTGGGTGTATTTGAATGTTCCATAATATTAAACACGAAAGATTCGTGAAGGTATTACTTTTTAATGATAAATTCATCCATTGGGATACGCACTTTTTTCATAGAAGACAGCCAGTCATTGGCGTTGTCACGGTATCCAAGGTATAAAAGGCTTACACTTTTTAAGCCTAATTCTTTTAATCCCAATACTTCATCTACCACTTCATTGCTGAATCCTTCTGCCGGAGTACTGTCGATTTTAAGTTCGGCAGCCTGTGCAAGGGCAATACCTAAAGCAATATAAGTCTGGCGGGCAGTGTGGGCAAAGTGCTGCTCAGCAGTTTGTGCTCCATACATTTCTTTGATCTTATCTGTGTAGCTTCCAAAACGTCCTCTTGGAAGATCTCTTACATCGGTATGATGATCGTATACTTTATCGATTTTTTCATTGGAGTAACTGTCCCATGCAGCAAAAACTAAAACATGAGAAGAATCTCTCATTACTTCAGGGTTTAAAGCGCCTGCAACCATCTTATCCTTTAATTCCTGATTTTCTACAACAATAATACGGAAAGGTTGCAGTCCTGATGAAGTTGGAGCCAGTCTTGCCGCTTCCAGAATGGTGTTTAAATCTTCGTTTGATACTTTTTTAGTTGGATCATAAGCTTTTACAGCATGTCTCCAGTTTAGGTTTTCTATTAATGACATTTTTTTTATTTTAAATTAAATTACTTGGCAATTATCGAGCTCCAAATTTACTTTGTGATCAATTAACTATGCAAATATATAAACAATTAAATTGTGTGCAATTTAATTTTGAAAGATTTTATTGATGACTGTTATTTATTTTATAAAATGGATAGGAATAGGTTTTATGTTTTTCGCATGTTTCGGATTTTTTTACATTATAAGGATTCCAATCTTTGCTATAGAATTTTAAACTTAAAAACAATGCAGAGATTTAAAAACAAAACAGCAATTATTACGGGCGGAACGAACGGAATGGGGTTGGCTACTGCTCAGAAATTCATAGAAGAGGGGGGAAGTGCCATTATTACCGGGCGAAGTAAAGAAACGGTTAACAATGCTTTGGAAAAATTAGGGGAGAATGCTTTTGGTATTGTTTCCAACGCAGGAAATATGAAAGACTTACTGAATTTACAGCAAGAAGTAAGAAAGTATACTGAACAGATTGATGTTATTTTTGCTAATGCAGGCTATGGGAAATTTGCCCCAGTTGAAAGTGTGGATGAATATCTTTTTGATGAACTCTTTAATGTATTGGTAAAAGGGCCTTTTTTCACTGTTCAGCAGCTGTTGCCTTTGATGAAAACAGGAAGCTCGGTCATTTTTAATACTTCTGTGGCTACGGAGATTGCGATGAATAGCTTTTCAGTGTATTCTGCTGCAAAATCAGCGGTGCAGTCATTTATTAAAACATTTGCCGTAGAGCTTACAGAACGTGGAATTCGTGTGAATGGAGTAAGCCCGGGTCATATCAAAACTAATATTTTTAACAATACAGGCTTAGCTCCTGAGCAAATTGATGCTGCAGTTCAGGATATTATTCCTACAATACCTTTTAAAAGACAGGGCGATCCTGAGGAAATTGCCAATGTAGTTCTGTTTCTTGCTTCATCTGAAGCTTCCTATATTCATGGGACAGAGATTAAGGTAGATGCCGGAATTTCTGTAATAAGACCATAGATGAAAGTTTGAAGAAGATTATTTCACTTCATTGATTTCTTTGACCATATTGGTTTTATTTTCAATACCTATATTGTAGGTTTTACCTTTTTTAAAACTTAGATTAGCCTTTTCCATCAAGGTTTTATAGTCAGAAGACTTTTTTGAAATATAAAAAACCTGAGCACTTATTCCAATGGCTACACGTACAACTTCTTCCGGTTTGTCCGGATCTTCAAGAATATTATTGATGGTAGCATTATTATACCAGGTTAATTTCTGGGATTCTGAGTTAGAGGAGCAGGAAGTAATCATGGTAAACAGTAATAATAAATAAGTCCAGGTTTTCATAATAATAAAGGATTGGGTAAAAAGCTCCTGCAATATATAAATTAATGCAGGAGCTCTATAATAAAGTTAATTAGAATCCGCAATGTGCTGTACTAGGTACTGGCGCTGAACAGCCTGAAAGAGCTGAGAAAGCAGTTAATGTACAATTGGTATTTACCAGATTGTTATCATATAATAAAGATCCTGACGGACTTCTGTAATAAACGTTTCCAGCTGTATTAGCAAAAGAAGATACAGAAGTGGAACCACAGGTTGAATTGGTGCAGGCAGCTCTCCATGCAACATCCGTTATAGGTCCCGTTGAGTTTAGAGAAGGATCAATAATTCTTTTTTCAACCACGCCGGAAGCGTTTTTAAAGCTTACCAGAATAGCAACGTGATATACCCATGATACACAGCAAGTCCCGGTAGAAGCTCTTAGGTTACCATATACAAATTGTTTTTCACATTCATATCCGGCATTGTTTAAGATCTGTCTCATTTTGTGCGCTCTTGCATAGCATCCGTCTACAGGATATCTGAACGTGATACAAGGAGAAGATGCCGTAGAAGTTCCGCAAGACTGATTTTTGATCTGCGTAAAGAGACTGTTGAGAGTCGCCAGGTTAGGGATAACACTGGTTAATTTTCTGGATACTTCATTACCTGATTTTTCTTCTTTTGTTAAAGTAGATTTAAAGAAACGGATGTCTTCCTGTGTTGGGCTTTCTACTTTTGCAATTTCATTAGAATTGGCTTTAAGAAAAACGTGAACAGGAGATTCGTTTTTTACAGCCTGGGTGATCATAGAAACATAAGCTTCGTTCTCCTTAGTGTCTTTAATTTCATAAGGCTGAGCAGAAAGAATAAAGGAAACTTTAAATTTTCCATCTTCTTTGTCAATTCCTACCGGAACAGTTCTGCCGAAGTCTTTCATGGTAACTTCCTTAGATTGTGAATTCATGTTTTCCTGATTCGCATTGGAATCCGAACAGGAATTGATGGATAGTACTGATACAAATACCATCATGGATAGCAAAAATTTTTTCATAGTTCTCATATTTTGGTGGTTAATGATTTTTACTAAATAGTATTTTGTTTATTCACTATTTAGTGATAATAAAATTATGAAAAATTTAAATATGAGCAAGTTTTTTTTAAAAAAAATGATTTGTATTTTATTTTTATGAATGATATTCATAAAAAATCCCCATGTATTGGTTACATAGGGATAATATATTGTAGGATATTAAAACTATTTGTAGATCAATTCAGCCTGAAATACATCTGTAAAATGTTTTCTGATTTTGGCTTTTACATCTTCCATTTCTTCCGGAGTGAGCTCTCTTTCAAGCTCTCTTTTTAAAGAAGTAACCTGTTTATCTTTAATTCCACAAGGAATAATGTATTCAAAGTAACGCATATCTGTATTTACATTGAATGCAAAACCATGTAAAGTTACCCATCGGGAAGCTTTTACTCCCATTGCACAGATTTTTCTGGCATAAGGTTTTCCCACATCCAGCCATACACCGGTTTCTCCAGGAGAACGTTCCCCTTTCAATCCGTATTCACCAATAGTTCTGATGATTACTTCTTCAAGATTTCTCATATATAAATGAATATCTGTAAAGAAATTTTCAAGGTCCAGAACAGGGTAGCCGACAATCTGGCCATAGCCATGATAGGTGATATCTCCGCCACGATTGGTTTTTACATAGGTAGCTTCTATTTCCTTCAGCTTATCAATTCCGGCCAGCATATTTTCTTCGTGTCCGCTTTTCCCTAAGGTATACACATGAGGGTGCTCTACAAAAAGAAGGTGGTTTGGGGTGGTAATATGCTGTTCTTCAGGCAGGTCGCGGTTCTTTATTTTGGTGTCAATAATACTCTTCATCAGTTGTTCCTGATAATCCCAAGCGGGCTGATATTCTTTAATACCTAAATCTTCAAATTCTACTGCTTTATTTTGATTTGTATTCATTTCAATTTTTGATATACAAATTTAGTGAATTTTAAGCTTTTATGGAATGGATAAAATCTATAGCACTTTTCTTCCAATCTTTATCCTGAAGCAAAACATTTACAAAGGCTGTTCCGATAATTCCGCCGTCAGCTTTTTCGGTTACATTTTCAAAATCTTCCTTTGATTTTATCCCGAAACCAATCATCACCGGATTTTTAAGAGGAAGATCAGCCAATCGTGTCAGATAGTTTTCATTCTTTAGAACAGTGTTTTCATTTCCTGTGGTAGAAGATGAGCTTACTGCATATAAGAATCCTGAACTTAAAGAATCCAAATATTGTATTCTTTCATCTGAAGTTTCCGGTGTTACCAGAAAGGTGAAATTAAGGTTATACTTTTTCAGAATACCCTGAAAGTTTTTCTCAAATTCAATAGGAGGGAGGTCAGGAAGAATAAGCCCTGAAACGCCGCTTTCCGAACATTCTTTACAAAACTTTTCAAAGCCAAAACTCAATACAGGATTGATATAACCCATTAAGATTACGGGAACTTTTATGTTATCTTTTATGGTTTTTAACTGAGAAAGAAGTTTCTCAATAGTCATTCCATTTTGTAATGCAAGCTCATGAGCCTTTTGAATAACAGGTCCGTCTGCTACAGGATCAGAATATGGCATTCCAATCTCAATCATGTCCGCTCCTGAGTCCTGGATGAGTTTTATAATGTCTGCAGTATCTTCCAATGCTGGAATTCCTGCGGTGAAGTATATATTTAGTTTTTTCATTTCTTTATTATATTAATTTGGGAGAACTTTAAATAATGAACTGTACACTTATAAGTTTTTAAGGTAGGTTTCCATATCTTTATCTCCACGGCCACTTAAGCAGATGACAACGATATCTTCTTCGTTGAATTTTTTCTTGTCTAAAACCGCCAAAGCGTGAGAACTTTCCAGAGCAGGGATAATTCCTTCCAGTTTAGTCAGTTCAAAAGCACATTTTAAGGCTTCATCATCATTAATGCTGAAAAACTCCGCTCTTTTTTCTTGAAATAAGTTGGCATGAAAAGGCCCGATTCCCGGATAATCAAGTCCCGCAGAGATGGAATGAGGTTCAATAACCTGCCCGTCTGCAGTCTGCATCACAAGGCTTTTGCTTCCATGAAGTACACCAAGCGTTCCTAAGAAAGTAGTAGCAGCAGATTTTCCAGAGTCAACTCCATGACCTCCAGCTTCAGCAGCGATAATTTTCACCTCTTTTTCATCTACAAAATGGTAAAATGTTCCGGCAGCATTGCTTCCACCGCCTACACAGGCAATTACATAATCAGGATTTTCTCTCCCGATTTTCTCTTTAAGCTGTTCTTTGATCTCCTTTGAAATGATACTCTGAAATCTTGCCACAAGATCTGGGAAAGGATGAGGTCCCACCACACTTCCAATCACATAATGGGTCGTAACAGGATTGTTGATCCAGTCTCTTAAAGCTTCATTTACGGCATCTTTCAGTGTTTTAGATCCTGAAGTGGCTGGAATAACTTCCGCACCCAGCATTTTCATTCTGGCTACATTGGGAGCCTGTCTTTGGATATCGATTTCCCCCATATACACGATACATTCAAGGCCAAGCAAAGCACAGGCTGTAGCAGTGGCCACTCCATGCTGTCCGGCTCCGGTTTCTGCAATAATTCTTGTCTTTCCAAGACGCTTTGCAAGGAGAACCTGCCCTAAAGCATTATTGATCTTGTGGGCTCCGGTATGGTTAAGATCTTCCCGTTTTAAGTAGATCTGTGTATTGTATTTGTTACTTAAGTTTTTAGCAAAGTACAACGGGGTTGCTCTGCCCACATAATTTTTAAGAAGATCCTGATATTCATTCTGAAAGTCCTCCGACTCAATGATTTCAAGATAATTCTTTTGAAGTTCTTCTACATTCGGATAAAGCATTTCGGGGATAAAAGCTCCTCCAAATTCTCCATAATATCCATGTTCATCAGGGTTTTTATAATTCATTTCTTTATTCTTTAGTAATTAAATAAGCGTTGTTTTGGGTGCTCAATATACTGAGCTGTTCTTTTTCTTTTTGAGAGATATTAAAAATTAAAATATCATCATCTTCCGAATTGATCCATTCAGAACCTTCATTTTCCTTAATGGCTTTTGCCTTATCATAAAGGATTTCAATATTGGATTTTTCATAAAACGGACGAAGGTCTGCATTGCAAAAACCAATCGTTTCCATATTTCTTTGGGTAACATTTTCTTTAAAATATTGAACCAAAAGAGCTCCATATCCTTTTTTTCTATGACCCGAAACTAATCCTACAGCTTCTGCAAAACCATATTGTTGCCCTGAAATCTCCAGCATAAAATCAAAATTAAGACGGATTACAGCCAGAATCTCTGAATGCGAATCCAACAGTAAATGAAACTCCGAATCTTTAAAAAAGGTACGGAAATAGGACGGTTTCATTGTGTTCCATACAGAAATGTCCCAAAGCTGCAGAATATGTTCAATTTCTTTGTCTGTTAATTCGTTGGCTTGTTTTATTTGATATTTCATAATTATATTAAATAATAATCAAGATTCATAATAAGTCCCGAAGGGACGTTTTGACCTTAGCAAAGGATAAAATCCTTTAGCTATTAAAATATATCAATCCCATAAAAATTTTTCATCATATTCCATTTTATGTTTTTCCAGCATTTCAATAAATTCATTTTTGAAATTTTGTTTTTGGTGATGCTGTCGTTGATTTTTAATATAGTTTGTGACAACATAAACATTTTTTTCACCTACCGAAAATGCACCATAGCCATCCTGCCAAAAGAAATTCTCATATTTTTTACCTTTTGTTTTGATCCATTTTGACGAATGTGCCTTTACTTCCTGAACCAATTTCATTAAGGCAATCTTCATAGACAATCTACAAAGAATATGGATATGATTATCAGTTCCTCCAATCTGTAATGCATAACTTTCAAAATCTTTACATAATGTGGCGATGTAGGCATACAATTCTTTTTCTATTTTTTCATCGATAAAATCATTCCTGTATTTGGTGCTGAATACAATGTGAATGTAATTTTTGACCAATGATTGTGGCATTTGTGTGTTTTTTGGTTGTTATATATTAATTGGAATGTTTCCAATTCTGGGCTAAATCGTCCCGTTGGGACTCTCCTGAATAATCGTTTTAAATTTTTTAATTTTATCTACATTTTTATCACCTGGTGCTATTTCAAATTTTGAGTTGATATCTATGGCAAACGGTTTTTGATCCAATAATTCAATATTTTTGATGTTCCCTTCTGAAATGCCGCCACTTAAAAAATAGGGTAATGGAATTTCAAATTCATTCAAGACATTCCAGTCAAACTGTTGTCCTGTTCCTCCAAATGCCTTACTGTCTGTATCGAACAGGTAATAGGTGATAGGCTGCTGGTTCTGCTCTTCAATATTGTTACTGAACGTTTGATTTATTTTATTTTTGTTTTCAACTGTATCATTTCCAATTCTTATTACTTTGATTATTTTAACATCAGGAGGCAGTTGCTTTTTTAATTCAATAATCAAATGAGCATCTTCATCACCATGTAACTGAATCAGGTTAAGCTTTCCTTTCTTAGTGATTTCTACTATTTTTTCAACTTTTTCATTGACGAAAACTCCAACTTTTCCCTGATGATTGATCTGTGCAATATCTCCAAGACTCAAATGATTCAGAACATATCGTGGTGATTTTTCATAGAAAATAAAGCCTAGAAAATCTACGTTCATAGTAATCAATTCCTGAACCTGATCTGGTTGTGTAAGACCACAGACTTTGAGAGCAGGAGAGAATTGTGTAATTAATGGTTGCTGGTTCATGAGAGTTAATTATTGGTTGTCAAGGGAAAAATTATTTTCAAATTGCTGTATTTTCAAATTAATAAAGAAAACTCTTCGAAAGCTTTTGCCGGATCTGCATTTCTCATAAAATATTCTCCCATCAGGAATCCGTCAAATCCTTTTTCCTTTAAATATTTAAAATCTTCAAGACTATAAATTCCGCTTTCTGCAACAGATAAAGTGTCTTTTGGAAGCTGATCTTTTAACTGAACAGAATGTTGTAAGTCAACTTTAAAATCTTTCAGGTTTCTATTGTTAATTCCAACCAGATCAATATTAGCATTAAAATGTTTCAGCTCTTCTTCAGTATGGATTTCCAGTAACACCTCCAGATCCAGTTCATGAGCCAGTTCTGTAAACTCCTTAACCTGATTAGGTGAAAGACAGGCTGCGATCAGTAGAATAACATCTGCTCCCATGCTTTTAGCCTCATAAAACTGGTATTCATCAACCATGAAATCTTTTCGCAAAATAGGAATGTTGATATGATTCCTTACCTTCAGAATATCATCAAAGCTTCCGCCAAAAAAATCTTTATCTGTTAATATTGAAATTCCACTTGCTCCAAAATTTTCATAAGCAGAAGTAACATCCAAAGGCTGAACTTTATCATTGATGATTCCTTTGGAAGGAGATTGTCTTTTAAACTCGGCGATAATTCCGCTTTTATTTCTAATAGATTCTTTTAATGAGGAACTCTTTCTTCCAAATAATTCTGAATTTTTCAACTGATCGATGGAAATATGACTCCTTGAAGCTGAGATTTCTTCTTTTTTTCTTTCAATAATTTTATCTAGTATGGTCATGGGTGAAATGAGAGATTAAGGGGAGAATGTTATTCGTTATCAATAAGTAATTTTAATTTCCTAATTAATTAAAAGGTCAAAGGTTTTCAACGCTTTTCCACTTTCTAAGCTTTCCTGAGCCAACAGTAGGCAGTCATCATACGTACCGAATTTTTGAGTATGATAAAGGGCTACAGATGCATTGGCCAAAACTACTGAGTTTTGCTGTTCTGTTCCTTTTCCTTCCAGAATATTCATGAAAATTTTTGCTGTTTCCTTGATAGAGTCTCCGGCTTTGATATCTTCTAAAGTTACAGGACTGAAGCCTAAATCTTCTGCAGAATAGATTTCTTCTCCTTTCTTAGTAATGATTTTACTGTCGTGGGTAAGGCTGATCTCATCATAACCATCCAATCCATGAACCAGAATAAACTCCTGATCCTCTTTTTGTAAAAGGTATTGATAGATTCTTGCAATTTCCAGGTTATACACTCCAATCATGGAATATTGAGGTTTTGCAGGATTCACCAGTGGTCCGAGAAGATTAAAAAAAGTTCTTAATCCTAAGGATTTTCTCAATAGTCCAACTGATTGAAGAGCAGGGTGGAAGTAAGGGGCATGTAAAAAACAGATATTTGCTCTTTCAAGATCTTCATTCAGCTGTTCTGAACTGTTCTTGAACTGATACCCGAGTTCTTCCAGTACATTGGATGAGCCTGTAGTGGTTGAAGCGCCGTAATTCCCATGTTTTGTTACCTTCTGCCCGGCTCCAGCCACCACAAAGCTGGCCAATGTTGATATATTGATTGTGTTTTTTCCGTCACCTCCTGTTCCTACGAGATCAATGGCCTCAGCTGCATCAATCTGTACAGGAACTGCCATCTGTAACAGGGCTTCTCTAAAGCCTTCAAGTTCTTTCAATGTGATATTCCGCATCAGGAAAACACTGATGAAAGCAGTTACTTCTGCAGCATTGAACTTATTCTGAGCAATTTCAATCATCATAGCCTTTGCCTCAGACTTCGACAAGGTATTGTGATTGAACAGGTATTGTAATATTTCTTTCATTTGAGGAGTTTTTAGGGTTGATGGATCTTGTGTTGTTGTTTTCATATTTGGCTTACTGCATTAAACTTTTACTGATTTAAAAAGTTTCGGATGATTACTTCTCCGTTAGGAGTTAAAATACTTTCAGGGTGGAACTGTACCCCATGTACATCATATGTTTTATGCTGAAGGGCCATAATCATTCCATCTTTATCCACTGCTGTAACTTCCAATTCATCAGGGAAATTGTCAGGATTCACAGCCCAGCTGTGGTATCTTCCCACTTCGAGACCTGATGCTAAATCTTTGAAAAGCTTGGTGTCTTCTTTTACGAGTTCAGTAGTGGTAGCCACTCCGTGGAAAATTTCAGACAGATTGATAAGGTTTCCACCAAAAGCTTCTGCAATGGCCTGCTGCCCTAAACATACCCCTAAAATACTTTTAGTAGAAGCATATTCTTTAATGAGATCTAATAAAATCCCAGCTTCTTCGGGAATCCCAGGACCTGGAGAAAGGATGATCTTATCGTATTTTCCAATTTCTTCCAGAGTGATCTGATCGTTTCTTACTACATCCACTTTCTGATCTAGAATTCTTTCGATGATCTGGACAAGGTTATAGGTAAAGCTGTCGTAGTTATCAAAAACGAGAACCTTAAGCTGTGATTGTTGAGTATTGATATTGTTATTCATTTCTTTTTTGTTGAAGGTTAATTTTGTTTTTGATTTTTAGCTTTCTACAACTATTTTTTCTGCCTTTTCTACTGCTTTTTTCAGAGCATTTAATTTGTTATTGACTTCCTGTAGCTCATTTTCAGGGACAGATTTAGCAACGAGACCGGCTCCTGCCTGATAATAAAGTGTATTGTTTTTGCTTAAAAAGGTTCTGATCATAATGGCTTGATTGCAGGTTCCGTTTAAACCGACAATTCCTATACAGCCTCCGTAATAGCCACGGGAGTCTTTTTCATATTGATTGATGAGTTGAAGGGCTTTATGTTTAGGGGCTCCGCTTAAGGTTCCCTGAGGGAAAGTGGCGGAGATCATATCAAGAGGATTGATTTGCTCAGGAAGGTCTGCTGTTACTTCACTTACCATGTGGATTACGTGAGAGAAAAGCTGAATTTCTTTAAGCTTGGTAACGGTTACGTTTTTACCCAGTTTTCCAAGATCATTACGGGCTAAGTCTACCAGCATTGTATGTTCAGCATTTTCTTTAGGATCATTCTTTAATACTTCAATAGCCTGAAGGTCCGTTTCCAAATTTCCTGTTCTTTTGGAAGTTCCCGCAATCGGATGAATAATAGCTTTGTTATCTTTAATGATTAACTGGCTTTCAGGGCTTGATCCGAATAATTTATAATTTCCGTAATCAAAATAAAACAGGTAAGGAGAAGGGTTGATATTCCTTAAAGCACGGTATACATTAAATTCATCACCTTTGAATTTCTGCTCAAACCTTCTGCTCAGTACCAATTGGAATACATCACCTCTCATGCAGTGTTTCTGAGCTGTTTTTACCAGTTCAATATAATCTTCATCGGTAATGTTTGAAGTTTCATAACCGTTTTTTTCAAAAGGGTAAACCGGAGTGTTTTGATTTTTAATGAGGTTCTCCAGTAAATGTAGCTCAGATTTTACCCCTTCCATTTGGTTTTCTATGATATGCATTTCATCATTAAAATGGTTGATGGCAATCACATATTGATATAATCTGTATCTGAGGATCGGAATTTTTACTTCCGGGCTTTGGGCTTTTAAACTGACATTTTCAAAGAACTGTACTGCTTCAAAACTTGTATATCCAAAAAGGCTCTGTGCGGTTTGTTCAATAGGATCATTGGTCTTTTCACAGTCAAAAACAGTGCGGAAATCTTCAAATATCTCGGTGATATTACGTTCCATCATGAATTGCTTTACTGGAGAGGAATCAGGAAATTTAATCTCAAATTCATTTAAGTTTTTTACTTCAATTCCAGCAACAGCATTGATAGCAATAAATGAAAAATTATTATCAATGCTTTTCGAATCGGAGCTTTCCAGAAGGATAGTGTCTCTGAACTTGTCTCTGATCTTAAGATAAATATTCATTGGAGTATGAAGATCTCCAAGAGTTTTTTTCGAAACGGTTTTTATTTTGATTTTCTGTGTAAACATCTGCTGTTTTATTTTTTTAGATTTTAGGAATAAAAAAAAGGCTTTAACGGAATCCGTCAAAGCCTTATATTGTATATTGTTTTGCTTATATCTGCTGTTTGTTTAGCAACATGACAATACCTTCAGACCCGACGAAGAGTTTGAAAGCCACCACCAATTATTATTGCTCATTGTAAACATGTGACAAATGTAGAAATTTTTTTAATACAAAAAACAAAAAATTCAAAAAAAATAAAAAACATATGATTTAAATCTTTTTATTTCAGTTGTTTAAGTTCTTCAAGCTTTACTTTATAACTTTCCTCATCATACGATGCAGTATAAGCTTCTAAAGCTATAATATATTCTGCAATAAATTCTTTATTGGTTCTGTCTGCTTCATATTTGATCCTTGCAGAGTTTACCGGAGCCAGTTTAGAGTATTTAAGAACTGCTTTTCCTTCCTCTGATTCATTATAAAGAATGACGATGTTTTTTTCATATCCCGGAATGTATTTTACTGGAAAGGCAATTTCTGTGGGAGGGATTCTGATGGAATTTTCAATAGGATATATCGTTGCGCTTGTTGTAGAGAAAAAAGTTGAAATATACTTTCCGTCCTGTTTTTTAACAACCGCTTCATAATCGTGGATGTACATATCATTCAGGGTAGAATTGGTTTCCACATCAGAGGTAATGATGGCGGTACTTTTCACACCATATTGATTCAGAAACCAGGCATTGAGAAATTGTCCACAAAACCCATTTAAAATAGAGAGAGGAAGCACAAAAATTAAAAACCATGCTTTTTTAGTAAGATAGGATAGTAATCCAAAAACCAGAAGAAGAAGGATCACTGTATAAAGGCCGTGATGGCTGGTGAAAAACAGTATTTTTGAAATTAAAACCATCGCTCTTGCTTGTTAATCTAAAATTTATTTAAAATTATAAAAAAAATTAAAAGGACTGTGTCAATTTACGGTTAAGATAATGGATGTCAGCTTATAATGACTGAATAGTTTGTAATACTAAGTTCGCAGTGCGTTTATATAGCAGCAATAAAAGAGGTACAGCGACTTTTTACTCAAGAAGGGAGTTATCTTACTGAGTGAAATAGTTCTGTGGCCAGAAAAAACAGTGCGAACTTAGCATTTTGATAATTTAATGTACCGGCTCTGAAATTGGTAAATCAGGTGATCCGCTGTAGAAGACAATTAAAGTCGCTCCTTTGTCTCCGGTTTTACCTCTGTGAGCTATGTTAACCATTTCCGGAAGTACTTCGCCTTGTCTTACCCATTTGGTTTTACCATCTTCTTTCTTTTCAATCTGTATTTCACCCTTTTCTATGTAGGCAGCATTAATCACCGGGTGTTTGTGCCAGTCTAAAGCCTTATGGGGTGGAACGGAAATTTTAAGTACAGAAATTTCAGGTTGTCCGCTAGGATAACTGGGATATGTTGTCCCTTCCCAGGATTTTGTTGTTTTTAATAAGGTTACGGATTCTATTTTATCAGAATATTCTGAAGGTTGAACATCTGATGAAGAATTGTCACAAGACAAAGGGAGGGTAGCGAGTGCAGCAAACAGGGCTGTGGTCAATAAATTTTTTTTAGTCATAATTTCAAATTAACTAGGATTATTTTTGGTTTAAATAATTAACAACACAAAAATAATATGCATATTTAAATTTCCCTAGTATTTGAATTATTATTTCTTATTGGCTGAATGAAAACATCCCTCACTTAAAAATATTCTTCAAAGAAACATTTGTCATAAGCTGAAACATTTATTTTTTATATTTTTGCTTTCAAATTAGAAAAAAATGAAAAAAGTATTCGCAATCGCATTTATTGGAGGTTTATTATTAGCAAGCTGCACTAAAAAAGCAGATCACTCATTACAGGACAGCAACACAATGCTTGAAGAGCCGGAAGCAACTACAGTGGTAGATTCTACAGCTAAGCCTGCTGCCCCAGCTGTTGCAACTCCAGCTGCTCCTGAAGCTGCTAAAACAGATTCTACAGCGAAGAAATAATGAAAAACTTATTTTTGGCAGGAACTTTGGGTCTTCTGATCTTTTCCTGTTCTAAAAAAGAAAATACAACAGAAGTAGCGTCTTCAGATGCTGCATCAGTGTCTGCTCCTGCACAGTCTAATCTTTCCGGTGATCAGATCATGGAAACATTAGATTGTTCAGGGTGTCACTCTGTTAATGAGAGAATGATAGGACCTTCTTATCAGGAAATAGCGGCTAAATATTCTGATAAGGATATTGAATTGCTGGCTTCCAAGATTATAGATGGCGGTAGTGGAGTTTGGGGCGGAGTCCCTATGGCTGCTCATCCACAGGTGTCTAAAGAAGATGCCAAAAAAATGGTGGAGTATATTCTAAGCCAGAAGAAATAAAATATGTCCACAGAAAAATCAAGTCTGCACACAAGAAATCTGCATCGTAATCCTTATGATTTTGATCTGCTTATTTCTTGTGTGCCAGAACTGAAACATTACGTCTTTGTGAATGTTCATGGGACAAGAACTATTAATTTCAGTATTCCCGAAGCTGTAAAATTACTCAACAAAGCTTTATTACTACATTTTTACAATATTAAGGATTGGGATATTCCCGATACCAATTTATGTCCACCTATTCCGGGACGGGCAGATTATATACATTATATTGCTGATCTTTTAGCAGAACAGAAAGGTGAAATTCCAACAGAAACTTCTGTGACAGGACTTGATGTTGGAGTAGGAGCTAACCTTGTTTATCCTTTAATTGCTCATAAATCCTATGGCTGGAAGATGCTTGGAACAGATATCAATGAAGATTCACTAAAAAATGCTCAGCATATTCTGGATCAGAATCCAGGTTTATCATCGGCAATTGAATTGGCGCATCAGCCTGACTCCAATTATATATTCAAAAATATAGTAAATCCTAAAGACCGGTTTACCTTTTCTATGTGTAATCCACCTTTTCATGATTCAAAAGAATCTATGATCAAAGGGAATCTTAGAAAAACAAAGAATTTAAATAAAGGAAAGAGACAGAAAGCGATGCTTAATTTTGGCGGACAACAGTCGGAATTATGGTGTGAAGGTGGTGAACTGGCATTCATTACCAATATGATTAATGAAAGTGCTCAATTTTCATCTCAGTTCCTTTGGTTTACCTGCCTGGTTTCCAAAAAAGACAATCTATATAAGTTAACTACTCTTTTAAAGAGAGTAAAGGCTGTAGACGTTAAAACCATTGATATGGCTCAGGGACAGAAAGTAAGCAGAATCTTGGCCTGGACATTTATTCCTCAGCAGGATAGGAAAAGCTGGTTTGTTTAAATTTAAAGTTCAAAGTTAATAACACATTAATTTATATCTAACATCCCGATACCTCATATCCTACATCTCAACTCCATTCCGGCTGACATTTTAAAATTTCTGAAAAAATCAATTGACGGTCAACTCAAAAATGCCTAAATTTGTACGCTTTTAGAAAAATAAGAAATGCAATTATCAGAACAAGAAATCATTAGAAGAGAAAAGCTTAATAAGCTTACTGAAATGGGGATTAATGCGTTCCCTGCGGATGAGTATACCATTACAGATACTACAGAATCTATAAAACAGGACTTTTCTGAAAGTAAACAGGTGAAGATCGCTGGTAGATTAATGTCCCGCAGAATTCAAGGGAAGGCTTCTTTCGCAGAATTGCAGGATTCTAAAGGAAAAATTCAGGTTTACTTCAACAGAGATGAGATATGTCCGGGAGACGATAAAGAATTATATAACGAAGTTTACAAACACCTTTTAGATATTGGTGATATCATCGGTATTGAAGGAGAATTGTTTACCACTCAGGTAGGTGAGATGACGGTTTTAGTAAAGAACTTTACACTTCTTACTAAAGCTTTACGTCCGCTTCCTCAGGCTAAAACAGATGAAAATGGTGTTGTACACGACGGATTTACAGATCCTGAGTTAAGATACAGACAGCGTTATGTAGATTTAACGGTAAATCCACAGGTGAAAGAAATTTTCGTGAAGAGAACAAAATTGTTTAATGCGATGAGAACTTTCTTCAATGATGCAGGATATTTTGAAGTGGAAACTCCAATTCTACAGTCAATTCCTGGAGGAGCAGCGGCTAAACCTTTCATTACACACCACAATGCTTTAGATATTCCATTATATTTAAGAATTGCTAACGAATTATATCTGAAAAGATTGATCGTAGGTGGCTTTGACGGAGTATATGAGTTCTCTAAAAACTTCAGAAACGAAGGAATGGACAGAACCCACAACCCGGAATTTACAGCTATGGAAATCTATGTAGCTTATAAAGATTACAACTGGATGATGGATTTCACTGAGAAATTATTGGAATTCTGCGCGGTTCAGGTAAATGGAATTACAACAGCTACGTTTGGAGAACATGAAGTAGACTTCAAGGCTCCTTATCCAAGAGTTTCTATGACGGAAGCAATCCTGAAATTCACTGGTTTCGATATCACCGGGAAAACGGAGAAGGAATTGTATGATTTCGCGAAGTCTATCGGAATTGAGGTGAATGAAACAATGGGGAAAGGAAAATTAATTGATGAGATCTTCGGTGAGAAGTGTGAAGGAAACTTCATTCAGCCGACTTTCATTACAGATTATCCTGTTGAGATGTCTCCATTAACTAAAAAACATAGAAGCAAAGAAGGCTTAACAGAGCGTTTTGAGCTAATGGTTTGCGGTAAAGAAATTGCTAACGCTTATTCAGAGCTTAACGATCCAATCGATCAGAGAGAGCGTTTTGAAGCACAGATGGCTTTATCTGAAAGAGGGGATGATGAAGCAATGTTCATCGATCAGGACTTCTTAAGAGCGCTGGAATATGGTATGCCTCCTACATCAGGTTTAGGAATTGGTATGGATAGATTAATTATGTTCTTAACGAACAATGCTTCTATCCAGGAAGTATTATTCTTCCCTCAGATGAGACCGGAGAAAGCGGTTCCTCAAATTGAGCTGGGAGAAGATGAAAAAGTAATCCTTGAAATTCTTAATTCTCAGGAAGAAGCAATGTCTTTAGCTGAAGTAAAAGAAAGAAGCCAGTTATCCGGTAAAAAATGGGATAAAGCTTCTAAAACTTTGACAAAAAATAATATTGTGAAAGTGGAGAAGATTGATGAGAATCTTTTGATGAAACTGGCGTAAGATATACAATATTAATAGTATAAGTTTAAAAGAGTGAATGTTATGTTCACTCTTTTTTATTTGTATATCAAATAAGTAAACTTGTTTACAGTAAAAACATAAAATATCATGAAAGAATAGTTATCACAAGATTGGTGATCGGACATAAAATATACAAATATATTCTACAACTGTCGGGAAGTTAGAGGAGGCTTTAGAATTTACTTTTGAAAATCCATTCAAAAATGGATAGACATTACATATAAAAGGAAAAATTAAGAAAAATGAGGTCTATAATGAGAATGGGTATTTGATTTTGGAGCCAAAATATTTGAAAATGAATATATTATCATTGATCAATGGGATCTGATTATTAAGTCGCTTTTTTGTATTTTTACAAAAATTAATAATTATGAAAAAATATGTATTAGGTCTTTTTATTTTATGTGGAGTCATAGGTAAGTCTCAGGTGTATTTAGATCCTGCGTATAACAAAGGCACTTATGGATATACAACGAATAACTCATTCTTGTATTGGATTCAAAATGATGGTACAGTATATTTGAAAAATGAATCAGGTTATGTTAACAAGGTGAAAAATATTGGGGGCCTTGATCCTAACTTTGGAAACTTAAATATTGGAGCAATAACAAGTCTTAGTGTTGCTGATAATAAACTTTTAATTGCTAACGGAACTCATTTAAAAAGGCATTTCTTAGAGGGAACACTTGATACTTCATTCGGAAATAGTGGGATGATAGATTGGTCTGCAGGAACATTAGGACGTCAATATATTTTTATAAACTCAGATAACAGTTTTTATATATTAAAGAACAGCCAGATTGAAAAATATACTGGAAATGGTATCTTTGAACATGATTTCCCTCTAGGTGTTGATCTTGGTGTATTACAGGATATTGTTAAAACCAAAACTAACTATTTTTATATATTCTATAGATTTGATTATTTAAGATTGATTAAAAAGATTGATTCTCAAGGAAATGTGGTCACAAGTTTTGGAAATAATGGAATTCTTACATTACCATCTAATATGTGGGGAATAGTAAATAATAATGATGAGCTTGCTCTTTTTGGAAGACAAGGGAATTCAGATATTATTTATAAGTATACATCCAATGGTGTAATAGATAATAATTTTGGAATGAATGGAGTTTTTCAGCTTCCTCAGTTTCGAGATAATCTTGATAGGTTAGGGGGAAGAACCTTTGATTCTGCTGGAAATCTTGTTGTAGTAGTTAATCATTTTCGTATTAGTACTATACATGGAATGGTTCCAGATGGTAATACATTAGTAAGAATTACCTCTTCTGGGCAATTGGATAATAGCTTTAATAATGGAAGTGCTTCGTTTTATGATGAAATTAACAGAAGTGCTATTGGAGGAATAAAGCTTATTAATGACAATGAATACCTATGTTCAAATTGGTCTAACGGATTAGATACTGCACATGGTTTTATAAAATATAGGAGAACAGGCTCTTCTTTATCAGTAAGTGAGATTAGTCATAAAGCTGATGAGGTTCATTTTAACAATCCATTTAATAACGAACTAAAATTTAACTTAAAAGAAAAGATTAAAAATGTAGAAATTTATGATGAAAGTGGAAAGTTTGTTTTAAAAGGAAATACTTCAGAGCTTAATACATCTTCATTGATAAAAGGAGTCTATTTTATTAAAATAACAACATTATCTAATAAAATAATTTCAAGAAAAGGAATTAAAAATTAAATGATCAAATACAATATCTTAAAATTTGTATTTGTACACAATATGTAAGTAAAATGGGATAAGACTTCCAAAACTTTGACAAAGAATAATATTGTGAAAGTAGAAAAAATTGATTAAGCTCTTTTGAAGAAATTAACTTAAAATAAAAAAATATCAAATATAACCTCCCTGGCTTGAAGCCTTGGGAGGTTTTTTTATGGGGTGATTTTTGCATTATTGATATTATTTTTGATTTATAGGCGTATTTTAGATAATTAATCTGAAAAAAATAGTTATATTAGAGTGTAATTGTAGATTAAGCGTTTAATTTTAGGTAATTATATCTAATAAGTTAAAGTGTTTATAGATAATCAGCAAAAATGATTTTGTTTTTTAACAGTATGACTATCAGTATTGTAGTATTAATAACAGGATCAGTCTGTACTTTATTTTTATATGTATTTGACTTAAGGTAAACTTGAAATGTATCTTTGTTTTATTAAGTTTATTGATTGATAATCAGTTTGTTATGATCATTGAGTTTAATTATGTATTATGTATTTTATTTCATGTTTTAATATGTTTTTCTTGTCTTTTTTATTGATTAATTAACTATTGTTTATTATTATTAGTTTTTCAATGAAGTAAATATAATTTATAATCTTTAAAAGTATTCTTTTTGCTATATTTGGTAAGCAAATGGATAGGAAGATGAGAAAAACACACAAAAAAAATCCTGATAATTTTTCGAAAAGCTATGGACTTTACCAACCGGAATTTGAATTTGATTCCTGTGGGGTAGGCTTTGTTGCCAATATAAAAGGAGTTAAAAGTTATAAAATTGTAAGTGATGCTATTACTATGCTTGAAAACATGGAGCATCGTGGGGCTACCGGGTATGAAAATAATACAGGTGATGGAGCTGGTATTCAGATTCAGATTCCCCATGAGCTTTTATATGATGAGGCATTGAATTATGGAATAGACTTACCGGAACCTGGATACTATGGGGTTGGCATGCTATTTTTTTCTCAAAATAACTTTATTCGTGAAGAATGTAAGGAAGTCATTGCTCAATCCGCTGAAAAGCTGAATCTTAAAATTTTAGGATACCGTCCTGTGCCAGTAAGTAATATTGATTTAGGTGCATTGGCAAAGAGTGTGGAACCTGTTATGGAAATGCTCTTTATAGAACGTCCTTTTGATACTGAAGCTGAAAAGGATTTCGAAAGAAAGCTATTTGTTTTTAACAATTATATTTCGCATCAGGTTACAAGTATTACCAATAATGACCCTATAGGATTTTATGTTGCCTCTTTTTCCTGTAAAAAACTTATTTATAAAGGGCAGTTAAGAAGTATTCAGATTAGAAATTATTTTAAAGATCTTACAAATCCTAAAACCCGTTCCGCATTTGGAATGGTGCATTCCCGTTTTGCAACCAATACATCACCGACATGGAGTTTGGCACAACCTTTTAGATTCTTGTCGCATAACGGGGAAATCAATACAATAGGAGGGAACCTGAATTGGTTGAAATCCTCTGAAAAGATTTTCAAAAGTCAGTATTTTAGCCCTCAGGAAATGGATATGATTCTTCCTTTAACAAAACCAGGGCAATCTGACTCCTCTTATCTGGATAATATGGTAGAGCTCCTTTATCATTCAGGACGTTCCCTTCCTCATACAATGATGATGCTTATTCCTGAAGCATGGGATGGGCACGAACAAATGGAACAATATAAAAAAGACTTCTATGAATTTCATGCCTGTTTGATGGAACCCTGGGATGGGCCTGCTTCCATTTCTTTTACGGATGGAGATATTATCGGTGCAACTTTAGATAGAAATGGCCTTCGTCCTTCGCGATATTGTGTGACATCAGATGATTTGGTTATTATGGCATCCGAATCAGGAGCTTTACCGGTACATCCCAAAAAAGTTATTAAAAGAGGCCATCTTCAACCTGGGAAAATGTTTCTTGTAGATCTGAAAAAAGGAAGAATAATCAGCGATGATGAGCTGAAAAAAGAAATATGCACTTCAAAGCCATACCGTGAATGGTTAGACAATATGAGAATTAATATCAATGAATTACCTCATCCTAAAATACGGTTCAATAAACTTCAGACAGACGATATTTTCAAGTATCAGAAGGCATTTGGGTATTCAAGAGAAGATCTTGATGTGATGGTGAAAGAAATGGCTTCTCATGGAAAAGAGCCTATTGGTTCTATGGGTTTTGATGTTCCATTGGCTGTTTTAAGCGAAAAGCCTCAGCATCTGAGCTCTTATTTTAAACAATTATTTGCTCAGGTAACTAATCCGCCGATAGATCCGATCAGAGAAAAACTGGTCATGTCTCTGACTACCATCATTGGAGGTAATGGAAATCTTTTGGAGGAAGATAAGAATTTTGCACATTCCATTAAATTGGAAAATCCTATCCTTAACAATAATCAGCTTGAAAAATTAAGAAGTGTTGATACGGGTAAATTTCAATCAAAAACTATTTATACTTATTTTAATGCAGCGGGAAAAGAAGGAAGTTTAAAAAAAGCCATTGACAGGATTTGCAGATATGCAGTAGATGCAGTAGATGATGGGTTTGAAGTGATTATCCTCTCCGATCGGTCATTGGACTCTCAGCATGCAGCTATTCCCTCATTGCTGGCTTGTTCAGCAGTTCATCATCATTTGATAAGAAAAGGAATCCGAAGAAAAATCGGGCTGGTAATGGAAGTGGGAGATGTTTGGGACGTTCATCACTTTGCAACACTCCTGGGGTTTGGGGCTACGGCGATTAATCCATATCTGGCTTTGGCAAGTATCCGGCAGATGTTTGATGATGGGGAATTTGGAGAGATTGAAGATTTAGAAAAACTGAGAGAGAATTATAAAAAGGCAGTCGGTGACGGACTTTTAAAGATTTTTTCCAAAATGGGAGTTTCAACGTTACAATCGTATCATGGAGCCCAGATTTTTGAAATTATAGGATTGAATAAATTAGTAGTGAATACTTGTTTTACCGGGGCTATTTCCAGAATTGAAGGAATTGGTTTTGACGAAATTGCCAAAGAAGCATTAATGAAGCATAGAGAAGCTTTTAAAGGTGATTGGGCTGAAAGCCTTTTAGATACAGGTGGTGTTTATCAGTGGAGAAACCGTAGTGAATATCATCAGTTTAATCCACAGTCGATTCATTTATTACAGCAGGCTACCTGGAGTAATAACTATGATATTTTTAAAAAATATTCAAGGTTGGTCAATCAGCAGATGGGTAAGGCTTCTTTATTAAGAGGGCTTTTAGAATTTAAAAACGATAGGGCGGCTATTCCTCTGGAAGAAGTAGAGTCTGTTGAAAATATTATGAGACGATTCGCAACAGGAGCGATGTCTTTTGGATCAATCTCATGGGAAGCGCATACGACGTTGGCGATAGCGATGAATAGAATAGGGGCAAAAAGTAATACAGGAGAAGGAGGGGAAGATGAGGCCAGATATATACTTACTGAAAATGGGGATAATTTGCGTTCATCTGTTAAACAGATTGCTTCAGGAAGGTTTGGAGTTACTGCCAGGTATTTAGCTGAGGCTGATGAGATTCAAATAAAAATGGCTCAGGGAGCAAAACCTGGAGAGGGAGGTCAGTTACCGGGAGATAAAGTAGATTCATGGATTGGTAAAACACGACATTCTACACCGGGAGTTGGATTAATTTCTCCACCGCCTCATCATGATATCTATTCTATTGAAGACCTTGCTCAGCTAATTTTTGATTTAAAAAATGCGAACCGCCATGCCCGGTTATCTGTAAAATTAGTTTCAAAAGCAGGAGTAGGGACCATAGCGTCCGGAGTTGCTAAAGCTAAAGCAGATCATGTTCTGATCTCAGGATACGATGGAGGAACGGGAGCCTCTCCTTTAGGTTCTATCCGTCATACTGGATTACCCTGGGAACTTGGGTTAGCAGAGACACATCAGACTTTAATTAAAAATAAGCTCAGACAAAGAGTTACCCTGCAGGTAGACGGGCAGATAAAAACAGGGCGTGATTTGGCAATTGCTACTTTATTGGGAGCTGAAGAATGGGGGATTGCAACCTCCGCGCTTATTGTTGAAGGATGTATTTTGATGAGGAAATGTCATTTGAATACCTGTCCGGTAGGAATTGCTACTCAAAATGAAGATTTGAGGAAGAATTTCAAGGGTAAGGCTGAGCATTTGGTGAATTACTTCAGGTTTCTTGCAACAGAAGTCAGAGAAATCATGGCTAACCTGGGATTCAGAACCATTGATGAGATGGTAGGACAATCTCAATGTCTGGAAAGAAAATCAGTGATTAATTTCTGGAAACATCAACATATTGATTTAAGCAGGCTTCTTCAAAAAATAGAAACAGATTTACATGTTATTAAATCAGAAGAGCAGGATGATGGCTTAGATTCTTCTATTTCCTGGCAGATGCTTGAGGCTGCTCAGTATGCACTTCAAAATAATACAGCTATGGAGGCCGAATTCAATCTGAAAAATACGGATCGTGCAGTTGGAACCATTCTCTCTCATGAATTAACCAAAATATATCAATCCGAAGGAATGAAAGAAAATTCTTTAAAGTTTAATTTTAAAGGAACTGCGGGGCAGAGTTTTGGTGCATTTTGTAACAAAGGAATTACAATGCGTCTGGAAGGGGATGCTAATGATTATTTAGGAAAGGGGCTTTCCGGAGCTCAATTGATAGTTTTTCCGGACAGAGAAGCAATTATTAAAGCTAATGAAAATAGTATTGTAGGAAATGTTGCTTTATATGGTGCTACTTCCGGAAAGGTATTTGTCAATGGAATGGCTGGAGAACGTTTTGCAGTTCGTAATTCTGGGGCTACGGCAGTGGTAGAAGGAATCGGTGATCATGGATGTGAATATATGACAGGAGGAAAGGTTATTGTTCTGGGAGGTGTTGGGAGGAATTTTGGAGCGGGAATGAGTGGTGGAATTGCTTATGTGTGGGATGTTAATGAAACCTTACGATATAATTTTAATTCTGATATGGCAGATTTGGAATCTGTTACTGAAGAAGATAAAAAAATAATTTCCGCTTTGGTGAAAGAACATTTTGAAAATACAAAAAGCCAATTGGCAGAATTTATATTAAATGATTGGGATAATAGTTGTAAATATTTTACAAAAGTATATCCAAGAGAATATAGGAAAGTGATGGAAAACCTGATAAATGTTGTGAAATAATGGGAAAGATAAATGGATTTTTGATACATGAGCGGGAGCTTCCTCCTAAGTTGGAGGTTGAAAAAAGACTTCAGGATTATAAAGAATTTATCCAAAAACCGTCAGATGAACAATTGAAATGTCAGTCGGCAAGATGTATGGATTGTGGAATCCCATTTTGTCAGAGTGGTTGTCCTCTCGGAAATCTGATTCCTGAATTTAATGAAGCGGTCTACCAGAAGCAATGGGAGAAAGCCTATCGGATTTTAATTTCAACGAACAATTTTCCTGAGTTTACAGGACGGATTTGTCCGGCTCCGTGTGAGAGTGCGTGTGTACTTGGGATTAATGATCAGCCGGTTACCATTGAAGAGATAGAAAAGAATATTATAGAAATAGCTTTTGAACAAGGATTTGCCAGACCAAAATCACCACTGTTAAGAACCAATAAAAGAGTGGCAGTAGTAGGTTCCGGACCTGCGGGATTAGCAGCAGCATACCAGTTAAACCAGATGGGGCATTATGTAACTGTTTTTGAAAGGGATCCTGAAATAGGAGGATTGTTACGATTTGGAATTCCGGATTTTAAGCTGGATAAAAATATTGTAGAACGCAGAGTTCAATGGATGAAAGAAGAAGGTGTTTTATTTTCTACAGGAGTTAATGTAGGGATTGATTATTCTGTGGAGCAATTAAATCGGGATTTTGAGGCTATCGTTCTTGCAACAGGAAGTACGGTTCCAAAAGAGCTCGTTATTCCTAATCATGATGCAAAAGGAATTTATTTTGCAATGGATTTTCTGAAACAAAGTAATAAAAAAGTAAGTGGAATTCCTTTTGAAGAAGAAGAAATTGATGCAAAAGGGAAAAAAGTGGTGGTAATAGGTGGAGGAGATACAGGCTCAGATTGTATCGGGACTTCTAATCGTCAGGGGGCAGAAATTGTATATCAGATTTATTATAAACCTATGCAACCAATGGAAAGGGATGAAACAATGCCATGGCCTGCCTATCCTGCGTTATTACAGATTACTTCCTCCCATGAAGAAGGATGCGAAAGGATGTGGTCTGTGAATTCCAAAGAATTTGTGAAAGATGAAAACGGAAACTTAAAAGGAGTTCGTTTGATAGAAGCAGAATGGACTAAAGATTCCGATGATGGAAAATGGAATCTGTATACTGAAAAACCTGGATCTGAATTTATACTTGAATGTGACCTTGTCTTTATTGCGTTAGGATACACTCATGTTGAGCACAAAGGATTGGTTGAGGGGTTAGATATTCATTTAGACCCTAAAGGAAATTTAATTGGAAATAATAAAGAATACAAAACAAACCAGGATAAAGTGTTTTCCTGTGGTGATGCAAGAAAAGGGCAAAGTCTTGTCGTTTGGGCAATTGCTGAGGGTCGGGAGTGTGCGGAGAAAGTCAATGAGTTTTTAATAAGCGAAATGTAAATTTTAGTTAATAATATGTACTATAACAGTAGATTCGTTACAAATTAAGAGAAGGTTTTCTTAACCATAGAAGATACCGGAAATAAAAAGAGGAGACCTTTTGGGTCTCCCTTTCCGTATATCTAAAAGCCTATTACTGGTAGGTTGCTCCCCAGAAGAGCCTACTTCCTCCTGGGCTTTGAAACTAAATTAATATTTTTTTTGTTTTATATAAATTAAGTAAAACTTCTGGGCAATATTACTTCATTCGAGTCCTAAAATTTTGCAGTAACATCAGGCTGAATAGGGATGAGATGTTCCAACGAATGTGATTTTTCCCAAGGCGTTTTTCGATTCAAAGAAGAGTGTGGTCTTTTCTTATTGTAAAACTCCTGCCATTCAATAGCTAAAGCATTTAAATCAAGATCTGAATCAGATAAATCCACTAGTGGCCAGAATTCGGATTTGTCAGTCTGTTGGGTTCTTTCTACTTTCTCATTTTAGAGCCTTTATTCTTCGTTTCAGAAGCTTTAAAATACGTTTAGGTAATAAAATTCGAATTTCATATACATTTAATTATCAATTTCGTATTACATATATGGAATTATATTGTACACCGGTATATGTTGATAAATTCTAAAAAGGATATGATCTCTTTAGAAAGGGAACTTAGATTTTTGGATGCCTATTTTTTTTGATTAAGCACAGACAGGGAGAAGATCTACATTTTATGATTGATGTGAGTAAAGAAGCAAAATACCAATAACTACCTCCAATGACTTTACAGCTATTGGTAGAAAATGCTCTTAAACATAATAGAACAAACAAAAAAAACATCCGGATATTATGGGATGGTAATTTGTGGACAAGTGGTTACTATGTCAATACAGTTAGTCAGTACGGAAATAAAGATGTTATTCGAAAATATATTGAAAATTAAGGAAAATAAGAATATAAAAAAATCCATGGTGAGCAACTCAAACTATGGGGTTAACCAATATTTCGGGATAATTTATTTAACACATTGATAATTAATCTAATGTATAGTGTTTTTATCCAGTTGAATAATCTTTTTCTTATTTATTTTCTAAAATGCTCAACAAGTTTTAACTAAATTATATCAAAAAAATGAAAGAAAAAAACAGCAACCCATCCCGAAGGAAATTTATTCAGCAAACGGCAATTGCAAGTGCCGGTTTGTTGCTTGTAAATCAAATTTCAATTTTTTCACAAACAAATAAATCAAAAAAAATGAGCGCAAATATTAAATCTAAAGGTTACGCAGGAAATGACGAGGCAGGAAAATTAACAGCCTGGAACTTTGAAAGAAGAGCGATAGGCGACAATGATATTTTAATCGATATTAAATTTTCAGGTATTTGCCATTCCGATATTCATATGGTTAAAGGACATTGGGGTAAACAACAATATCCGCTAGTTCCAGGTCACGAAATTGCCGGAATTGTAACTGCAGTTGGTAAAAATGTAACCAAATTTAAAGTTGGCGACCAAGCTGGAGTTGGCGCTATGGTAAACAGCTGTATGCAATGCAACAGTTGTAAAAGTGGCCAAGAACAGCATTGTGAAACAACAGGATGGGTGGAAACTTATGGCACGCCAGAGAAATCATCGCCTACTGGAATTACACAAGGTGGATATGCCAACAACATTGTAGTAACAGAACATTTTGCCATTAAAATTCCTGCGACTATTAAACTGAAATATGCAGCACCATTACTTTGTGCAGGTATCACGACGTATTCGCCAATAATGAAAGCAAAATTAAAAAAGGGCGATAAAGTTGGTGTGGTTGGCATTGGCGGTTTAGGTCATATTGCTGTGAAATTAGCGGTTTCAAAAGGTGCAAAAGTTTTTGCTTTTACCACGTCTGCTTCAAAAGTGAAAGATATTAAATGTTTTGGTGCAAAGGAAGTAATCGTGGTACAATCGGCAGAAGATTTAAAACCCTACAAAGGCAAATTGGATTATATGATTTCTACCGTTCCTTATGCTTACGAAATGTCACCGTACATCGACTGTGTAAAACCTTACGGCTTTTTTACGCAAGTTGGGGAACCGATAAATGGTGTTTTGGAAATCAATAATTTCAATATGACTCAAAATCGAGTAAATTTTAACGGTTCGCTGATTGGTGGCATTCAAGAAACCCAAGAAATGATAGATTATTGTGCAAAAAATAAAATTTATCCTCAAATAGAAGTGATAAAAGCATCAGAAATAAATGAAGCTTGGGACAAAGTAGTAAACAAAAAAGCCCATTATCGTTTTGTAATTGATGCCACAACATTTTAATCTAAAGAATTGAGGCCGTTTCACAACTCGTGGAAACGGCCTTTTTTATGAAATTTTCCTGTATCCCTATACGAGAAGGTTTTTCGTTTAAACGATTCTCGACCCACATCATTTAGTTGTGATACATCTTCTTAAAAGAGGAAAAGTTTGAAAAACAGATGGTTTTTCAAAATAAGTTGTAAAACTGTAGATTTGATTCATGGAAGATGAACATATTTTCAAGAGTCGTAATAAAACTTTGCTTCTGTATCATTTTGTTTTCCCTATGAAATATAGAAGAAAAGTTCTACTAGATGAAGTTTCTGGAGAAATTTTACAGCTCATGTGCAAAGAAATTTCAGAGCGTTATGAGATTGAATTTATGGAAAAGATATTCATAGTAATTATAAGTCTTTCCTTTTAAGAAAAGATTTGTATTCCTGAAAATACTAAAGCAGTATACATTATAGTGTATAAGCAATAGAGGAGAATATGAGGTATGACTTATCAATGACCTAAAATTTATGGTCAAAGACAAATTTAAAATCTGTTCTGGTCAAATCGTTTTTCTGGATACCGTATTATAGCATTTTATTTTCTTAGTCTGCTAAATGAAAACATCAGATAAAATAAAAACGGCAAAATAAACAGGGATCCAAGCATTAGAGCCCATCCCAAAGCGGCAATCGTTTTTTCAGGAGCAATGTGAACCAGCAGTGAAAGACGCTGTCCATTCCCTAATAAAATAATATCCGGATTATGCTGATAGGTAGCTGCCACAAGGATCATCACCATCTGGAAACCCGCCAATGCTCTTACAGGAAGTAATTTTTGGGTATTCAGAGCTCTTAAAATAAGTAATAAGGCAACGGTAGCAAAAGCAATCGCCATGATTCCTAATGGCTTTGAAAATACCCACATCAAAAGCGGAATATCCGAGAGATGAGCAGTAGCGAATACAAGAATTCCTGTAACGACAACGAAGATCATTGTTTGTTTTGACTTTCTGATCATTAATAATAATTCTTCCTTACCACGGGTTTCTCTCAATGAGAAGATAGAAGCAAGATAAGCACACAATGCTACTGTAAATAATCCTACAGACACTCCGAACCAGTTTAGCCAGCTGTAAATATACAGATCCTGAAAGGTGGTTGCATCAGGGTTAATAGAGTGTGACACCGTTGCGGCTGCTATTAATCCCAGGAAAAAAGGAGTTAAGAGACTGGCGTAATAAAATATCTGGGTGTACAAAACCTGCCAGTTATCCTTTACTGCATCATAATGCCTGAACGTAAATGCGGTTCCTCTTGCAATAATACCTACAAGCATTAAGACTAAAGGAATGTGAAGGTAGGTAGACATCGTGGTATAAATTTCAGGAAAGCCCACAAAGAGAATAACAATGGCAATAATCAGCCACATATGGTTTGCTTCCCAGACAGGAGCAATAGACTCGTACATAATCTCATGAGTTTTATGGCGGGCTTTTTTATTCGTAAAAAGCTCTACAATACCCGCTCCAAAGTCAGCACCACCAAGAATAATATAAAGACAGATGGAAAGCCAGAGAAAGCCTATAACAATGTAGATCATGATTTTTTATTTTTATCGTTAAACTGTGGGTCTGTAGGGTCGTAAAGCTTAGGTACCATTTGTACCTGTCTTCTTAAAAGGAATACCAGAATCAATGATAATGATATAAAAATTGCAGTGAAGAAGTAAAATGAGTACTGTATTCCAGGCATTGGGGTTACGGCATCAATGGTTCTCATGACTCCATAAATAATCCATGGCTGTCTTCCTACTTCAGTAACAGTCCATCCTGCTTCAAGAGCAATATATCCAAAAGGTGTTGCAATTAAAAATGTTTTTAATAACCAGTTTTTAGTCAGCCATTCCTTTTTAAAGAAGAAAGCATAAAGATATACAGTTCCAATACAGATCATTACCACTCCAAAGAAGATCATAATCTGAAAAGCATAATGGGTAACCGCTATCGGAGGCCATTCATCCTTTGGAAAGTCTTTAAGCCCCTTTACTTCTGCATTGAAATCATTGCTTACCAAAAAGCTTAATACTTTGGGAATTTTAATCGCATATTTTATTTCCTCTTTTTCCTCATCAGGAATTCCACCGATAACAAATGCAGCTCCTTTTTCCGTTTCAAAATGAGCTTCCATAGCAGCTAACTTGATAGGTTGTCTTTCAGCAACAGATTTTGCCGCCACATCACCACTCAAAGGCGCACCAAATGCTCCAATTAAGGCAAAGCCTACTGCGATTCTGAATGCTTTAGTATGAAACTCCACATTCTTTTTCCGCATAATTAAAAAAGCGTGAACTCCAGCTACTGCAAATCCTGTGGCACAAAAAGCAGCAACCGTCATGTGAAGAGCCTGTGGAAACCATGCATCATTGAACATGGCTTTAATTGGATCTATATTAAGGTATTGTCCGTTTATATAATCGAAGCCGGTAGGAGAGTTCATCCAGGCATTGGCTGCTACCACCAGAATGCCTGATGCCAACCCACTTACTCCTACAAGAAAACCACAAAACCAGTGGAACCATTTATTGAACTTATCCCATCCATATAAAAAGAAGCCTATAGCGATTGCTTCAATAAAGAAAGCAGTACCTTCTAGTGAGAAAGGCATCCCAAAAATTGGGCCTGCATGTTTCATGAATCCGGGCCATAAAAGCCCCAGTTCAAAGGAAAGCATCGTTCCTGAAACAGCTCCTGTTGCAAATAAGATCGCAACCCCTTTGCTCCAGGCTTTGGTAAGTCCTTTATATACTTCATTGTTGGTTTTTAAGTACTTCCAATGGGCAAATGCCATTAAGAAAGGCATTACCATTCCCACACAGGAGAATATGATATGGAAGCCCAGAGAAAGCGCCATCTGGGCACGGGCAGCTATAAAATCATCCATAATATCAACTTTTCAGTAAATAAATTTACGCATAAATTATTGATGTTAAATATGATTTAAAACAGTAAGGTTTTTTCGGATCTATTTGAAAAAATAAAAAAGCTAAAGATTTTCGCAGGTAATATATTTGAAAAATATCAATTAAATTCAGAGATGATATGATGAACTTGCCCGAATTTTTCTGATTAGAATACATTTCCAATGTGAAGATCTGGTTTTAAAAACGAATTAATAAGGATTTGAATTCATCTGACCACGCATTTATGGGTTCAATAATAATTCTTCATTTGTTCATTTTTTCATCAAAAAAAACATCTCTGGCAAATTTCTATAATTAAAATATATTTTTAAAAAAATTCAACATAAAATGTTTATTTTTGAATTATAAACAAATCACAATTAAGGGATAAAATGCAATTAAATACCAACGGAACTTCTATTTTCCCCATTTCTCTCGGTGGAGCAGGTATTGGATCATGCAAAGAAAATATTTTTTTTAAAAGGCCTGTATCTGATAAAAAGGCGGTTGAAACTGTATTATTTGCATTGGAGAACAATATTAACCTTATTGATACCTCTCCTTTTTATGGAGATAGTGAGAGGAAAATTGGTATCGCATTACAGGAATATGGAAATCGTTCATCAATTATTCTTTCAACAAAAGCAGGGACTCATCCAATATACAAAGGTTATTCAGGAGAAAACTTCCGTAGAAGTGTCGAAAATAGTTTAAAAGTATTAAAAACAGATTATCTGGATATTTTACATATACATGATCCTTCTGATGTTGAGTTTAAAAATATGATGGAAAATGGAGGAATGGAAACCTTGCTGCGCTTAAAAGAAGAGAGGGTAATTCACAATATCGGTTTGGGAGTAAGAGACCATAATCTTCATAAACAATTCATTTTATCCGGTTATGCTGATGCAATTTTACCTTATCTTGATTATAACCTGTTATCAACGAAGGCAGACGATTTGTTGGAGGTAGCTAAAAAAAATAATATCACAGTATTACTAGGTTCTGCTTTGTGCATGGGATTGCTTTCAGGTATAAACCCAACTGAAATCACTGTCCGGCATTATGCTATAGAAAAAGATGTTTCAATAGAAAAGGCTATGGAAATGTATTTATGGTGCTGTAAAAATGATGTCAATTTAATGGCTCTTAACTATCAATTTATTCTCAATAATCCTGCTGTGAGTACTATAGTGATTGGTGCTTCCTCTAAAGAAGAAGTAGAAAAAAGCATAAATGCCTATAAGGAAAACATAAGCTCATCTATCATTAAATCTTTTCTAAAGAAATTTAAACTTTCACAAAGTTAATATATCATTTAAATAAAAATATGAAAAACACCTCACTAAATTACAAAGATGAAAATATCTTTAAATCAGCTGGCGGGCTGATTCCTACAGAAGTCTATCGTAGTATTCTTGACAATGTTCCTTTAATCTGTGTAGATCTTGTGATTGTAAAAGACAATAAAGCATTCCTTACTAAGCGTAAAAACAAGCCATGTAAAGATGTTTATTGGATGCAGGGGGGAAGGATGTTGAAAAATGAAGGAATAGAACAATGCGGAATAAGAAAAACTGCTTCAGAACTTAATATTCCGGAAGACAGAATAAAAATAACACAGTACCTAGGTACTTTTTCTACTGAATTCAGTGATTCAGAGCAGGGAGCTTCTTCACATACTGTAAATGTTACTTTTCAGGCAGAAGTTGATCCTGCTGTTTCTTTAGGATTTGATAATGATCATTCGGATGGAAAATGGTTTGATATCAATGGCTCTATTCCTGCTGAATTAGATGGAAAATATAAGCACCATCCGTATATTGCTGAGGTTTTGCAACTAATTGAACCTGATCGTGTTATTAAAACGGATAAAATAAAAGTATTAGTAACTGGAGCAAGTGGATTTATAGGCTCTCATTTAGGGAAAAGATTGATGCAGGAAGGATACTATGTGGTTGGTGCGGACTGGAAAAGTCCTGAATTTATGCATCCAAACGAATTCTGCCATGAGTTCCTTAGAGTAGATTTACGAACAATGAAAAACTGTATGGATGCTTGTGAAGGGATCGATTGGGTGTTTAACCTTGCTGCTGACATGGGAGGAATGGGCTTTATTCAAAGTAATCATAGCCGTATTGGATATAATAATACAATGATCAGTCTGAATATGCTGGAAGCGGCAAGGCATCACAATGTGCAGCGTTATTTCTATTCTTCAAGTGCCTGTGTTTATCCTCTGCATGTACAAGATGATTCTGAAAATACAGTCGGACTAAAAGAAAAAGATGCATGGCCTGCTTACCCACAAGATATCTATGGTTTAGAAAAGTTATATGGCGAAGAAATGGCCTTAAAATATTCGGAAGAGTTTCCTCAGTTACAAATCAGAATTGCAAGATTTCACGGAATCTATGGAGAACAAGGGACATGGAAAGGTGGAAGGGAAAAAGTACCTGCTGCATTTTGTCGTAAAGCTGCTGCAGCAGAATCAGTTTTCGAAATATGGGGAGATGGGGAACAGAAGCGCTCCTTCTGTTACATTGATGATTGCGTAGAAGGAGTTATACGAATCATGAAATCTGATTATAACAAACCGCTTAATCTCGGTTCTGAGGAAATGATATCGATGAATGATTTTGCGAAGCTTGTTATGGAAAAAGCAAACAAGCACCTGCCCTTAAAGCATATCGAAGGTCCTGAAGGGGTTCGTGGAAGAAATTCTGACAATACTCTTATTGAAGAAGTACTTGGCTGGAAGCCTTCTATTCCTTTAGCGACAGGGATAGAAAAAACATACAGGTGGGTAAAAGAACAGGTTGAGGCTGAAAGACAAATTGGTGTTAATACTTCAGTATACAGTGAATCAAAGGTAGTCATTACCGAAGCATCTGATATTAATGATTAAAAAAAACAATTACACCTGGAATAACTGGGCAGGAAATCAATCCTGCCTTTCTGAGAATTATTTTGAACCTGAGACAGAAGAGCAAATTATTGAAATAGTCCGGTTTTCAGGAAAGAATAAAAAAAAGATCAAAGTTGTTGGTTCAGGACATTCTTTTTCTCCCATTGCTGTCAGTAATGAAATTTTAATTTCATTAAAAAATTATCGAAAATTGATATCAGTGGATAAAGATACTGTTACCTGTCAGGGAGGGATGTATTTATATGATTTATATGATGTGCTAATATCAAATAAGTTATCGTTTCCTGATTTTGGAGTTATTAATAAGCAAACAGTAGCTGGAGCTCTTGCAGCCGGTACTCATGGCAGCAGTTTAATGCATAAAAGTCTTTCTGCGCAGATTGAGAAACTACGAATGATAACAGCGTCAGGAGATCCGGTAGAAATAACCAGAGAAACCAAATGGAAAATTGATGACGAAGAATTCAGTCTTTGGGAAGCGGCTTCTCTTTCGCTAGGATCTTTTGGTATTGTCACAGAGGTTACTTTAAAATGTGATCCTATTTTTTATCTGAAATCTGAAGAATCTGTTGTTGATTTTGATGAGTATCTGAAATGTATGGATGATTATGCCAGACGTTATGAATACTTTAAGGCGTGGTGGTTTCCGCATACGGATAAAGTATATTTATTTAAAGCGGAAAGAATTGAAGAAGAGCAGTGTCATAAAAAAGAACAATGGATAAAATACACGGAAGAACAAAGGAAACGTGATCTTCAAATTGATAAATTAACTTCTCCTTTATTTGTAAAAAGTAATGATGATTCTTCTTTAATTCCAGAAATCAATTCTTTTTGTCTGGATTATTTTTTCACTCCACGTACAAGAATAGGGAACTGTTTCGAAATATTGGTGCATGATGAAACTGTACCTATGGTTGTTTCAGAATATGGATTGTCCATGTTAGATGATAATCATAAAAAGGCATTAAAGAAATTCAGGGATATTTTAGAACAGTCTCAGCATAAACTGCATTTTCCTGTAGATCTCAGGTATACCGGTGCAGAAAATTCATATCTCAGCCCTGCTTACAAACAGGATACCTTTTATATTGGAATGTGTATAAGGGAATACGGTGAAGAAAAAATTCATCCATCAATGCAGTTGTTTTTTGATGTGATGAAAAAATATACAGCCTGTCCTAGCTGGGGAAAACTTTCAGATCTTTCAAAATCAACATGTGAGAAGGATTTTCCGGGCTTTGAAAATTTTAAAAAATTGCGGAATATTATAGATCCTGGCAGAATCTTCCTCAATGTATTTTTTGAAAGTATTTTTTGAAGCTGATGATGTCCTCAGGGGTATTTAAACAGGTGGATTAGTTCAGAAATAGAATTGTTTTAATGTAGGTGTACAGTAGAATTTCATAAAAAAGACCGTTTTCACGAGTTGTGAGACGGTCTTTTTCATTGGTGATTTTAAATTCTATTAAAATCTTTGTTGTTATTTTAAGTTAGATAGATAGTGATAAAAGCAAAAGGGATAGGTTGGCGTTACCCGTGCCTATACCTAATAACAACTGTTGAATAAGTACTCACGGATGGGAAAAACAAGTTTTGTTCAATCCTTCCAAATACTCCTAATGGCATTTGTAATGTTGCGTAGTTGTTTTCGTTATTTCCTATCATGTCGTCTGCGTTGATTATAGTACAATCATCACAAAGCCCATAAACTTGAAAATTCTGGTTATTTACATAAACCTGCTGTGCATACATTGTTGTGCTCGTAATGAGTATCAATAATAAGATCGAAATTGCCTTTCTGAGGGCGTTAATTGTTAATAAATAAGTTTTCATAAATTAAAATTTTGGGTTAGTTTTTTTTCTGAATCAAGGTTTTGAATATAAATTCTGAGTAAGATTTTAATAAAATTAAAAGAGATAATTAATATTAAAAACTCTACTGTTGGTGTTACAGTATGATCCTTAGTACAGCTTTTTAATGGGAAGCTGACCTGTGTAGAGCCGTTTGCATGGAGTGCTTTTCGATGGCTTACGGTTATAATGTTTTTCGTGAGTGGATTTTGCTAACTTTACAATATTAAATATAATAATGAATTAATAAATGTCAATTTTTTTGTATTTTTTAAATAAATTATAAAATAATACAATTATGAGTGGCAGTATTTAATATTTATAACGCAAAAGATGATCTCTCAATAATAAAGAAGGCGGGCTTGAATTTGGAATCATACAAAAGGATCTTGAAAAAACATTTCTTATTTTTGGTTTTATTATAATTAAAAACGTTACAAATCAGTTAATTACGTTGGGTTTGTTTCAGTATTAACTGCAGTTAAAGAACGGAGAGCTGAAATACTGAAATAGAAGAAACTAAAATCTTTAACAAAGAATCAAAAGTCAAATGGAATTGAGAAACAGTTCCTTACGGCAAATAGTAAAACATTGATGTTTATTTTGAAAAAAGAATGCCAAGCTCACTTTTTCAATTATAAAATATAAGCAGATTTCGGTCTGTTTTCTTTATACTTTTTTGACACTTTTTAACTTTCATACCTCGAAAAAAATCACGATATTTGTAAGTCTTTGCATATAGCAGGATTTTTAATATTTAATATGAGTCAAAAACAATATACAGCTAGTAGTATTCAGGCATTGGAAGGAATGGAGCACGTACGTATGCGTCCTTCAATGTACATTGGTGATGTGGGATTAAGAGGTCTTCATCATTTGGTTTATGAAGTAGTAGATAACTCTATTGACGAAGCGTTGGCAGGATACTGCGACACGATCTTCGTTGCGATTAAAGAAGGAAACGGAATTGAAGTTAGCGATAACGGTAGAGGTATTCCGGTTGACTTTCACGAAAAAGAACAAAAATCTGCTCTTGAAGTTGTAATGACAAAAATTGGAGCCGGAGGTAAGTTTGATAAAGATTCTTACAAGGTTTCAGGAGGTCTTCACGGAGTTGGGGTATCGTGTGTAAATGCACTTTCCAATGAAATGATCACTACGGTTTACAGAGACGGAAATGTTTATCAGCAGATCTATTCCAAAGGAAAAGCACAAACAGGTGTTGAAGAAATTGGAAATAGTGACAAAAGAGGGACAAAGCAGTTTTTCCAGCCGGATGATACTATTTTTACAGAATTAGTTTACAATTATGATACTTTAGCAACTCGTTTAAGAGAGCTTTCTTACCTTAATAAAGGGATTACAATTACCCTTACAGATGAAAGAGAAAAATTAGAAGACGGTTCTTTCAAGTCGGAAATTTTCCATTCTGAAGGAGGATTAAAGGAATTTGTTGCCTATATCGATGGAAACCGTGAATCTATTATGGAGCATGTGATTTTCATGGAAGGAGAAAGAGATAATATTCCGGTAGAAGTAGCGATGCGTTACAATACTTCCTTCAATGAGAACTTACACTCGTATGTAAATAACATCAATACTCATGAAGGAGGTACTCACCTGGCTGGTTTCAGAAGAGCTTTAACGAGAACTTTAAAGAAATATGCAGACGAATTGGGGCTTCCGGCAAAAGAAAAAGTAGAAATTACAGGAGATGACTTCCGTGAAGGATTAACCGCTGTAATCTCTGTAAAAGTAATGGAACCTCAGTTTGAAGGACAGACCAAAACGAAATTAGGGAATTCTGAAGTTTCTGGCGCTGTTGATAAAATTGTAGGGGAGATGCTTACTAACTTTTTGGAAGAGAACCCTAATGAAGCTAAAACTATTGTTCAAAAAGTAGTTCTTGCTGCAAAAGCAAGACAGGCAGCTAAAAAAGCCCGTGAAATGGTTCAGAGAAAATCTCCGATGGGAGGTTCTGGACTTCCAGGGAAATTATCTGACTGTTCATCAAAAGACCCGGCAGAATCTGAAATCTTCCTTGTGGAGGGAGATTCCGCAGGTGGAACAGCAAAACAGGGACGTGACAGACATTTCCAGGCTATTCTTCCATTAAGAGGTAAAATTTTGAACGTAGAAAAATCTATGCTTCATAAAGTATACGATAATGAAGAAATCAGAAATATCTATACTGCTCTTGGAGTTTCTGTAGGTACAGAAGAAGACAGCAAAGCATTGAACATGGTAAAGCTAAGATACCATAAGGTTGTTATTATGACCGATGCCGATATTGATGGATCTCACATTTCTACCCTGATTCTTACTTTCTTCTTCAGATATATGAAAGAACTTATTGAGAACGGATATATTTATATCGCTCAGCCACCTTTATATCTATTGAAGAGAGGAAACAAAAAAGTGTATGCTTATAACGAGAAAGAACGTGAAGAGTTTACATTAGAAATGTCTCCGGATGGTAAAGGTGTTGAAGTACAGCGTTACAAAGGTCTTGGAGAAATGAACCCTGAGCAGCTTTGGGAAACAACTCTTAATCCTGAACACAGAATTTTGAAACAGGTAACGATTGATAATGCTGTAGAAGCAGACAGTGTTTTCTCAATGCTGATGGGAGATGAAGTTCCGCCAAGAAGAGAATTTATCGAGAAAAATGCGAAATATGCAAAAATTGATGCATAAACGTTTTTAAAATATCATAAAAAAGCTTCTAATTATTTAGAAGCTTTTTCTATATTTGGGGTAACCCAAAAAAATAATAATATGTTAACTCTTTTACAAACGGACCCCTACAACGGGGCAGATGCGGTTTCAGGTGCAGCCGCTGCAGGATTAGGGATTGGATCAATGTTCATGAGTTTAATCGTATATCTGTTCTACGGATATTGTATGTTCAAGATCTTTAAAAAAGCAGGCAGAGAAGATGCCTGGGCTGCTTTTGTTCCAATTTACAATGCTGTTGTCATGTTGGATATTGTGAAAAAGCCAATATGGTGGATCATCTTATTCTTAATTCCATTCGTAAATCTTTATGCTGCTTGGGTTGTCAATGACAGACTGGCTAAAGGTTTTGGAAAAGAAACACCCATCTACACAATCTTGCTGTTTTTCTTTGGATTTATTTTTATTCCTGTACTGGGACTTGGAAGTGATACTTACGACAGTAAAAGAATCCCGAATGATTAAAGAAACAAAAACAAGACTTCAGAAATGGAGTCTTTTTTATTGGAAAGCTTTTGCCTGTAGAATTAATTGTACTCTTTTGTATAAATAATTCTACAGGTTTTGAATTATATGGAGTGTAATTTATTTTAAATTTGAAATCGCAGACAATATGAAATTTACCATTTCATATGAAAACATTTAATCTTAAATGATTGAAAAAGGAACATACACTCAATCCGTCATTTTTGTTTGTATATAGAAAACCTTTGATTATTTACAACCTTATTTAAGGTAGATTTAGGATAATACTTTTTAAGTATTAGTAGGGGCTCCATTGTATGGAGCTTTTTTTATTTCATTAATTTGGGAATTTATATTTTCTGTAAGTTGTTTTAAATCAGATTATTGGAATTTAATTTAATTAAAATCTGTTTTTCTTGAGTTATTTTTTTAAGTTTTCTTTAACAGTTATTAAGAATTTGTTATTTTTGCCCCAATATTAATAAACATGATGAAAATAGTATTTCTTGGGGCGTTATCAGCTGCTTCAATGTATTTTGCTCAAACCTATCCAGCTTCTTCAATTCCTGAAAATTTAAAGAAAAATGCCAATGTTGTCATCAGAAAAGATGTTACAACAGTTCAGATCAATAAAATTGATGAAATAAAGTACCAGTATAATACAGTAACTACGGTTTTAAATAAAGACGGTAATGAAAAAGCAGTGGCTTATATTCCTTATGACAAATCAAGAAGCATTTCTGACATAAAAGTTACCATATATGATGAATCCGGGAAAAAAATAAAAAGCTATTCCAAATCGGATTTTAGTGACTTTGCCAATAATACACAAGGCGTATTTTATTCTGATAACAGGGTTATGGTATTTACATATACTCCTGTTCAGTATCCCTATACAATTGATTTTTCTTACCAGTCTGAAAATAAGAATACTGTTTTTATTCCTGATTTTGTACCATTTTATTCTACCAATACTTCTTTGGAAGACGCGCAGATGAAGATTATCAATACCTCAGGAATTGATCTTCGAACCAAAATGTATCCGTCAAAGTATAATTATGCTTCAGTAATTGAAAACAGTAATGGGAATGAAAAAACATATTCCTACAAAAATGTTCCGGCAATAGATGATGCTTTGCTTATTCCGGAACCTGTTAAAATTTTACCTCATATAAGTTTTGCACTTGCGAAATTCAATCTGGCAGGAAAACAGGGAACTTTGAACAACTGGGCAGATTTTGGAACCTGGTATTATAACAATCTTGTTGAGCCGGTAGCGGTATCTACTCCGGCGATTAAGTCTGAAGTGGCAGCTTTACAGCTTCAGGGGTCTATAGAGGAAAAAGTAAAGAAGATCTACCAGTATATGCAAACTAAAACCAGATATATATATGTAGGACTGGGAATTGGAGGTTGGCTGCCAATGATGCCTGATGAAGTGCATAAAAAAGGATATGGAGACTGTAAAGGTCTTACCAATTATATGAAAACACTGTTGAATGAAGCCGGAATTCCCTCTTATTACTGCGTCATCAATTCAGGTCCTTCACAAGTGTCTTTTGATCCGGACTTTCCTAAGATGGGTGGAAATCATGTCATTTTAATGGTTCCCACAGAAAATGGAAATATATGGCTTGAAAATACCTCACAGCAAACGGCATTTAATCATTTGGGTTACAGTACCACAGACCGGAATGTACTTTCCGTAAAGAAAAATGGGATAGAATTGATTAATACTCCGGTATATTCTGCAGATCAGAATAAGGAAAAGCAAAATCTGAAAATAAAAATAGGCGAGGATAACAGTATTACAGGGGAAGGAAGCTTTTTCTATACAGGAAATCAGTATGATAATAATCTTGGATTTGTAAATCTTACTCCCAAAGATAAAAATGATGCACTGAAAAAAAGATTTGATGTTTTAAACTTTGAAAAAGTTGAAATGAAAAACTTTACGAATGACAAAGATAAAGCCGTTATCACCTATGATATAGATTTCAAAACCAATAATTATTGTAAAAATGCCGGGAACAGTCTTATTTTCAGAGCGGTCCCGATATTCTCAGATAACATTTACAAAACAGATGAGAATCGTGAGCTGCCTTTTGAAATCAGACAGTCTTTTGCAGATGAGTATGAAATCAGTTTTGTGATTCCCAAAGGTTATAAAACAGATGAAACCCCAAATGATACCAGTATTAATTCAGAATTTGGCCAGTATAAGCTGAGTTTTGTTAAAAACGGGGAAGAAATAAAAGTGGTAAGGAAGATCCAGATCAATAAAGGAGCATATCCAAAAGAGAAATACAATGACTATGTAGGATTCAGGAAAAAAATAATCAATATGGATAACTCAAAAATTTTAATCACAAAAATATAAATATGAAAAAAATAATAGTGCTGATCGTATGTTCAGCGAATGTAATGCTGATCAAAGCTCAGAAACATGAGTTTTTGAACCCGCCAAAGTTTTCCGATACAGATCTTTCTAAGCTCAAATCAGTATTGGATGAAAATGCGCCGGCGGAAATTTTATACAAATCAGCTCATTTTATACTGGATAATTCCACTGGAAATCTGCATAAAAAATATTTTTACAGGGTTAAAGTTTATGACAAGGACAAAGCAGAAGATTGGCTGAATCTGGAAGTCCCCCTTTATCAGTCAGGTACAGATAAGGAAACATTGGGGAAGTTCAAAGCTTTTACCTATAATCTTGAAAACGGAGCTACAGTTCCTGTAAAAGTTGAGAAAAGTTCACAATATAAAAGCAAAGAAAGTAAACATATCAATATCACTAAATTTGCATTTCCCAATGTGAAAAATGGTTCCGTATTAGAATACCAGTATGAGATCATATCACCGTTTGCATATATCATTCCTGAATTTCTGATTGAAACGGATACGCCGTCTCTTTATACGGAATATGTACTTGATGCTCCTATCAATGTTGCTTATAGTATCAATTATACAGGAGCCTTGGCACCTAAACATAGAACTATTGAGGATCAGACTATTTTTGGTGCTCAGTATAAAACCTATAGATTTGGATATGAAAATTTAAAAGGTTTCAAAACCGAAAAATTTGTAAGAAACGACAGGAATTACAGAACCAAAATAAGTGCGGAGCTTCATTCTACCAATTTTAAAGAGCTTAAGCAATACTCCTCCTCCTGGGACCAGATCAGTAAAAGACTGTATGAAAATGAAGATTTTGGTGATGAACTGAAGATGACAAAGTTGGCAAAAGACAATATGCCTGCAGGAGTGCTGGAGATGAAAACCAGTCTTGAAAAAGCCAATGCCATATTTTCTTATGTACAAAAAACATTCACCTGGAATAAAGAAAGAGGAATTTATACAGATAATGGTATCAAAAAGCTGCTGGAAACAAAAGTAGGAAACGCGGCGGAAATTAACCTGTATTTGGTTATGCTTCTTCGTGAGGCAGGGCTGAAGGCAGAGCCAATGGTGATTTCTACAGTAGATAACGGATTGATTAATCTGGTTTCACCTAATATCTCTAACATGAATTTTGTCCTTGCATCAGTGGGTATGGCTGAAGGGTATCATCTTTATGACGCTACTTCCAAACAGTCTTTAATAGATGAACTTCCTTTGCGAGACTGGAATCAGTATGGAGTTGTAATGACTAAGACTAAAGCGATACAGCTACAGATGGAAAACAGAAAGAAAAGCGACACTTTCCTGACTGTTGATGCAAAGCTTAATGACGACGGTAGTATTTCCGGTTCTTATTCAGATAAAGATACAGGCGCTATTGCGATGTATGTAAAAGATAATTATGATGAAAATCCTGAAAAATATAAAAAACAGTATAAAGAGAACTTCTCAGTAGATTTTACAGGGATTGATTCAAAAGTACTGGATAACGGAGATTTTGAAAGCACAATGAAGTTTTCATCCTCCAATCTGATAGACAGGATAGGGAAGAAGCTGATCATCAATTCCATGTTGTTTTTAAATAAAGCTTCCAATGAATTTGATCAGACTGAGGAAAGAAAATATTCAATTGACTTTGGAGCGCCTACCATGAAAGTCAAAAAAGTAATCCTTGAAATTCCTGAAGGGTATACGATTGAAGAAATGCCAAAAAACAAAAAGATCGTGACAGATGATAAAGAGATAGAATACAGTTATGCTATCGAACAAAAAGGGAATAAGCTAGAAATAACTTCCACTACGAAAATTGCCAGTGCAGATTATCCTAAAGAATATTATCCCGCATTCAAACAAATCTGGGGGGTAGCTTCCAAGCAGGAAAATCAGGTTATCAGCCTGGTAAAGAAGTGATTATGATTGCTGTTTGGCAGGTATTTCATTAATCTGAATAAATTTTTTTAAAAACCATTCATCTTTTGAATGGTTTTTGTATTAAATACCAAAAATTAAAATTATGAAAAATACGATTGCCGTTCTTGTACTTTCTTCATTCTTTGTTTTTACTGCCTGTAAGAAAAATGAAACGACAGAGACATCCACGGAGAAAAATGAAAATAAAAAAGCAGAAGAATTTATAATAGATTCAGTAATAGTAAAAGACTCCACTAAAGTTACAGATTCACTAAAACTTACTTATACTTCCAAGTTGCTGGTATTTCCCGGTATAAAAGATAAAAGCCTCTTAGACAGTATCTATTTCCAGAATAATAAAATAAAAGACTTTTCCAAGGCCGGACTTCAGGCTTACCTGGAGAATGAAAAAAATAATTATTTCAGTTCTGTAAAAAATGATAATAAAGATTGGGCTTCAGATGTTGCATATGCTCAGGACTGGTATTCCAGCTCTCACATGAATCTTATATCCAATACCAATGGGTATTTACATATTCAGTATACAGGAAGCGGATATGAAGGAGGCGCACATGATAATTATGGGTTTTCAGAAAGAATCTTTGATCTTAAAAACAATAAAAAATTAGAATTAAAAGATATTACTTCCACTCCAAAAGCTAAACTTGAAGCCATGCTGATGAAAAATATCGATAACATCAACAGCGGAACAATGGATGGAGACGGAAGTGTAAAAAATTCTGAAATGTTGTTAGTAGAAAAAATTCCAGCTTCAAACAACTTCTATTTTGATGACAAAAATCTGTATTTTCACTACAGTCCGTACGAAATTGCGGCATTTGCAGCAGGAGATATCACAATTCCTATTTCATGGGAAGAGTTGAAAGGCACCTTAAATGCAGAATTTAAAGAAAGAATGAAAATTAAATAACTTAATGCTTCCGGGTTCAGGAAGCATTTTCTATTTTTGCGGTAATGGAAAAAGTAGCTTTTATCATCAATCCTTTTTCGGCCAAAAAGAATTATCAGCCGTTTTTGAATGAACTTAAAAATAAGGTTGGTAATCCTTTGTATTACGTCTCCGAATCTATTCCGGGAACAGACGAATTTATCAAAACACATTTTGATAACGTTGATATTTTTGTAGCTATCGGAGGTGATGGAACTATTTCCACCGTAGCCAAGAATCTGATATCTACAGATAAAATACTGGCAATCTTCCCGGCAGGCTCAGGAAATGGATTTTCTAATGAAACCCGTTTCAGTAAGAATCTGGATGAGCTTTTAGAGAAAATAAAGGCCAAGCAATCCAGAAAGATTGATACATTTACCGTTAATGACAGGCTTTCCATTAATGTTTCGGGAACAGGTTTTGACGGGAAAGTGGTAAAAGAGTTTGAAAAGACCAGCCGCGGTTTCAAAAACTATATCAAAGTCTCATTGAAGACCTTCTTCAACTATCGACCTATCAAGGTTACTTTTTTTGATGAAGAATATAAGCAGTACAACGGGAGGTACCTGATGCTGAATGTCGCTAACACCCGTCAGTTTGGGAATAATGCCTATATCGCACCCAACGCAAGCAAAAGCGATGGACTGGTAGATATGGTTTTGGTTAAAAAATTTCCACTAACCTATTCTGCATTATTTGCTTTCAGAATGTTTACAAAGAGATTAAAGGATGATGAATATGTTACCTATCTTCCGGTTTCAGAAATTTCATTTAAAGTAAATACTAAAAACTGGCATCTTGATGGTGAATTTAATAAGATAGAATCACCGGTTCACGTGAAAGTACAACCGGCAAGCCTGAATATTCTGGTTTAAGTTCAAACAAAGTCTAAAATTGTAGGTGGATTATTTACCTTAGATGTTGGTTAAGTTTGTTGTTTCATTTATTATTTGTTTGTAAAGCAACGCCGATTATTAGTATTTACAGGTAAAAATTACTCTTCCAGCTGTTTTTCAATTTTAGAAGGATGATCCAAACAATAGTGTAACTGATCTTTATCTAATTGTTTTTCCCAATTAGCCACAACAACAGTTGCTACAGAGTTACCGATAACATTCGTTAAGGCACGGCATTCACTCATAAATTTATCAATCCCTAGAATCAAAGTCATTCCGGCGATTGGAATTTCCGGAACTACGGCTAAAGTTGCTGCCAATGTTACAAACCCCGCTCCGGTAACACCTGCCGCACCTTTTGAACTTAACATGGCGACTAAAAGAAGCATCAGTTGTTTTTCTATTGGAAGATGAATATTGAGAGCCTGCGCAATAAATAAAGATGCAAGAGTCATATAAATATTCGTTCCATCGAGATTGAAAGAATAACCTGTAGGAACTACAAGACCTACTATCGTTCGTGAGCAGCCTGCCTTTTCCATTTTCTCCATGATTCCCGGAAGGGCAGACTCTGAAGAACTCGTTCCCAAAACCAAAAGTAGTTCTTCTTTGAGATAAAATAGCAGTTTAAAGATATTAAACCCGTTGTACCAGGCTACTGCTCCTAACACCAAAATAACAAAAAGGAAAGAGGTAATATAGAAGGTAGCTACCAGAAATATAAGATTTAACACAGAATGAAGTCCGTATTTTCCTATGGTAAATGCCATTGCTCCAAAAGCGCCTATTGGGGCAAGTTTCATCAGAATATGAACGATTTTGAATATCGGGGCAGACAGATTCTGAAGAAAATCAGTTACTTTCTGGCTTTTTTCCTTTGTTAAAACCAATGCAACCCCCATTAAAATAGCTACAAGAAGGACCTGAAGAATATTATCACCTACCAAAGGGCTGAAAAGAGTTTCAGGAATAATATTCATAATAAATCCGGTAAGCGTAGATTCGTGAGCTTTCTCCTGATATTCTGAAACATTTCCGGTAAGCGTTGCTGGGTCAATATTTAAACCATGGCCAGGTTGTAAAAGATTTCCAACCACCAGCCCGATAATAAGAGCCAGGGTAGAGAAAGTGAAGAAATAAATCATTGCTTTTACAGCAATTCTCCCTACCTTTTTGAGATCAGTCATATGGGCAATTCCCAGCGTAAGAGTAATGAAGATTACCGGAGCGATGATCATTTTTACCAATTTGATAAAGCCATCTCCTAAAGGCTTCATTTTTTCTCCTGATTCCGGATAAAAGTGTCCCAGGAGAATACCAATACTAATGGCTATAATAACCTGAAAATAAAGCTGATTGTATATCTTTTTTGCTTTCAATGAACAGTCGTTTTATTTTTAAGGGTGAAAATTAATAAATTTCATCATGAAAACTGATAAAAGTCATAAAAATTAATCTGTAGCTTTAGATGTTGGCTGATATAAAAAAAGCTTCGGCTTCATTCCATATCGATAATCTTATCTTTAGAATGAAGCCGAAGCTATATTGAAGCATGAAAAGAATAATTATTCCACTGCTACAGAATCATCTCCGCGGCCGTCTGCAACAGCATGAATATTGCCGTTTTCATCCATAACAATCATTTCAGTTTTCCCAATCTGTTTGATCTTTTCAATGGTGTAATTTTTCTTTTGCAGCTCAGCAATAGTACTTTCCGGGAAGTTGTTTTCTACTTTTATGGTTTCCGGAAGCCACTGATGATGAAACTTAGGCGCGTTTACCGAAATATTCGCGTTTAGTTTAAAATCAACAACATTTACAATAGACTGATATACTGAAGTAGGAATAGTAGTTCCTCCCGGGGTTCCCACTACCATATAGGGTTTTCCGTTCTTAAGCAGAATTGTAGGGGTCATAGAAGAAAGCATTCTTTTATTTGGCTGAATGGCGTTGGCTTCTCCGCCTACTGCTCCAAACATATTCGGGACTCCCGGTTTAATCGAGAAATCGTCCATTTCATTATTTAAAAAGAAACCGGCTCCAGAGACTAAAACTTTACTTCCATAATATCCATTCAGGGTAGTTGTTACAGAAGCGGCATTTCCATCCTTATCAAGAACCGAAATATGAGTCGTTTGGGTGGATTCTTTAGGCTGTTCTATGATTTTTCCTACTTCTGCACTTGGAGTAGCCTTATTAAAGCTGAAGCTTTTCCATCTGCCTTTTAAATAGTCATCGGAGATCAGATAAGAGGTTTTATCCTGAATGAAATCCGGATCACCCATGTATTCAGCCCTGTCAGCAAAAGCTCTTCTTTCCGCTTCTGTCATGATTTGAACAGCCTGCGTAGAGTTTTGCTGGTATTTTTCAAGGTTTTCAAAACTTGCCATTCTCAACATCTGGGCAAGAAGCAGGCCTCCGCTGGAAGGTAAGGGCATTGAAACCACATTATTTCCTTTATATTCAAATTCCAGAGCTTTTCTTTCTGCAACTTTATAGTTTTTAAGGTCTTCTAAAGTAATGATTCCATTTCCTCTCTTCATTTCTGCAATAAGGAGGTCTGCTGTTTTACCTTCATAGAATCCCCTGGCTCCCAGTTTCTGGATCAGTTTTAATGTTTCAGCAAGATCTTTCTGTATTAAAAGATCTCCTGCTTTCCATGGAGCATCCTTTACAAAAACGATAGCCGATTTATTATGTTTCTTAAAATGTTCTCTATTATTGTTAAGCATATCAGCTTCCTGTTCTGTAATGGCAAATCCCTGTTCTGCCAGATCAATAGCGGGCTGAATGATCTTTTCCATCGGAAGTTTGCAGTATTTCATTGTAGCAAAGAATCCTGCGACACTTCCCGGAATACCTACCGCCAGGCGTCCGTTTTGAGACAGGTCAGTGTTGGCTTTTCCGTTTTTATCCAGATACATGTCCCTGGATGCTTTTTTAGGAGCGGTTTCTCTGTAATCCAGAGTGAATTTTTCACCATTATTTTTTACTCCCACTAGAAATCCGCCACCACCAATGTTTCCGGCCTGCGGATAGACTACTGCCAGTGCGTATTGAGTAGCTGTAATGGCATCGTAGGCATTTCCACCCATTTTAAGGATTTTAGCTCCAGCTTCACTGGCTAATGGATGTGCAGATACTACCACACCTTTATTCTTAACCTTTACTTCTTTTACAATGTTGATATCTGTAAACTGAGCCCAGCTAAGCTGGCTGGCTAATATGATCGACGCAATTAAGATCTTCTTCATATGATTGTTTTCTTTATAGCAAAATTACCGATTTTTATGTAAATCATTGGTGGTGATTATCTAATGAATATTTTTTTTGTTTTTTTTCTTCTGTTTAAAATAGTAAGATATATTCATGACGAGTTTTGCTGTACACTTATAAATGCAGTAAAGTGTATTTTTTTTTAAATTTCAAATTATTTGTATTAAAATTTAAGTTAAATTAATTTTAATTTATCAAATATTGCTTTTTATTAATTTATTGTTAATTGATATTCTGATTTAATTAATAATATTTATATTTTTATGGCATTATTTGATATATTTAAAAATACAAAATGAGAAAAAAATACCAAAAAATTACTTCTTTAGGGGTACTATTCTTTGTTTCAGCTAATGTATATGCCCAGACGGGTGATACCATAAAAGTGAAAACTGTAGATGAAGTAAAGATTACTGTGGGTTCCAGAAATAAAAGCAGAGTAGCTACAGATACACCGGTTCCCGTTGATGTTATCAATATTGGGTCACAATCTGTTCTTAGCCCACAAATGGATCTTAATCAGATCTTAAATTATGCAGCTCCCTCTTTTACTTCCAATTCTACAACTGTAGCAGATGGAACAGATCATGTAGATCCTGCTCAGTTGAGAGGATTGGGGCCGGATCAGGTGCTTGTATTGCTGAACGGAAAAAGAAGGCATACTTCATCACTCGTCAATATCAATGGTTCGCCGGGAAGAGGTTCGGTTGGAACAGACCTTAATGCAATTCCTGCTTTTGCTATTGAAAGACTTGAGGTACTGAGAGACGGTGCTTCTGCACAATACGGATCTGATGCCATAGCAGGAGTAATCAATGTCATCATGAAGAAAAATACAAATAATCTTACAGCAGCAATTACCGCTGGTGGGTTCAATTCAAAAGGAGCAAATGATCACCGTGGTGGTTGGGATGGAGGAAAATATCAGTTAGATTTGAATTATGGTACAAAATTGGGCACAACAGGATTTTTGAATTTTACGGCAAGTTTTCTGAACAGAGGAGCAACAGGAAGAGCGGGAACAGCTACGGGAGATATTTTTAATGCTTATAATGCAATTGAGCAGCGAGCTCTTGAAAACGGTGTTGATATCAATGCTTTATTTGGAAATATTAATGAAACACAAAATAAACAACAAATTGTTGGTTATATCCATCAATATGCCCAGGCAGTAAGTTACTTTAATGCGGCTCAACAAGCAGCAATACAAGGTGCTTCAACTATTCAGGATGTAAAGGATGCTAATGGGAATGTTACTCAGAGGGGATTACAGTCAATTTTGAATTTTGATGTGACTAATCAGGAATTGACTTACAGGGGACTTGAAAGAAATGATTTTAATATGCGCGTAGGACAGTCTAAGTTAGGATCAGGTCAGTTTTTTGTGAATTCTGAATTTGATATTTCTCCCTCCGTTCGCGGATACGCTTTTGGAGGTCTTTCTTACAGACAGGGAAATGCGGCAGGATTTTACAGAAGGCCCAATCAGAGCCGGACACCTACTTCACTTTATCCAAACGGTTTTCTTCCGGAAATTGCTTCTGATGTGATTGATCTTTCTTTAGCGGCCGGTTTTAAGGGGAAAGTTGGAAAGATAAGCTATGATATTAGTAATACCTTCGGACAAAATACTTTTGATTATACGATAAAAAATACGGCCAATACTTCGATGTTAGGCTCAAAAAAAAGCGAATTCAGAGCGGGAGGTTTGGGCTTTTTACAGAATACCATTAATGCAGATTTTGATACTAAGTTTGACTGGCTGAAAGGATTTAACGTAGCTTTTGGTGGGGAGGTAAGATTGGAACGGTATAAAATTGAAAGTGGAGAAGAGGCTTCGTGGGCTCTTTATGATATTAATGGAAATATACAGACTCCGGGAACTCTTGCTTCGTTAAAACCAACGGATTTTATGGGGGCAACAAGACCAGGAGGGGCTCAGGTATTTCCCGGTTTCAGACCAGAGAATGCATTGAAAAAAGGGAGAAGCTCTGTAGCGGCTTATCTTGATACTGAATTAGATGTTACGGATCGTTGGTTGCTGAGCGCGGCATTAAGATATGAGAACTACTCTGATTTTGGTTCTACATTTAATTATAAAGTAGCTACCAGATATAAACTTACCCATAATATCAATATCAGGGCTGCTCATTCTACCGGATTCAGGGCGCCTTCTTTGCAGCAGATTTACTTTAATGCAACAGCAACTCAATTTGTTGGAGGGACAGCTTTTGAGGTAGGAACCTTTTCTAATGATTCTAATGTGGCGCAGATTTTAGGAATTCCACAACTGAAACAAGAAGAGTCGAAGAGTTTTTCAGTAGGTTTTACAGCGAAAATTCCACAGGCTAATCTGACATTTACAGTAGATGGATATTATATTAAAATAAAAAATAGAGTGGTGTTAACGGATCAATTTTCTAGGCCTGCAGGAACTTTTCCAGCTGGGAGTCCTGAAAATAATCTTCAGCAAGGTTTTGACCGGGCGAATGCTAATGCAGCAACATTCTTTGCCAATGCTATTGATACCCAAACGAAAGGTGTCGAGGGGGTGATTTCTCACAGGTTTAAAGCTTCTGAAAAAGTATCTCTGAACACTGATTTAGCAGTAACGGTATCTAAAACTAATAGAGTGGGAGATATCCATGGTTCAGATATTTTGATTAATGCCGGGCAGGTCAACCGTTATTATTCTGAGACCAGCCGTGTTTATCTTGAGGAGGCAGTACCAAGGTTTAAAGCCTCGCTTAACAATTCTTTGGAATTTAATAATTTTAGTATTCTTCTAAGGAATGTGTATTTTGGTAAGGTTACTGACCCTAATACAACGGATGTAAATGGAGATGGAGTGGTAGACAGTAGTATTATTAATGGGCAAGTAGTGCCTACTGAGCACCCGGTATGGGCGGCTAAAATAATTACGGACCTTTCTGTTGGGTATAAATTTACAAAAGAACTTCGGGTAACTATCGGGGCGAATAACTTGTTGGATATTTATCCTGATAAAAATTATGGACCAAGGACTATAAAGACCTCACCAGGAGGGCCTGTGAATAGTATAGATCTCTCAAATCAGGATCAGTTTATATATTCTAGAAATGTTTCTCAGTTTGGAATGAATGGAAGATTTCTTTTTGTAAGATTGAATCTGAGTTTTTAAGGTGAGTAAAGTAATGGTATTGAGTGATAGTAGTTTATAATTGATTGTGAGTATTGTCATTTGATTTCAGATACTCTCATTTAAACTCAATCTTTATAATAATTTCCTATACAAAACCAAAGGTGTATTTTTAAATACACCTTTATTATTATGGTTGACATGTTTTTTTTACTTTTGTACAATTCTAAAAAAAAATCTGAAAATGGAATCCTATACGGAAAGAATACTGATTACGGGTGCTTTGGGACAAATCGGCACCGAGCTTACCAATAGACTTGTTGAAATTCACGGAGCGGAAAATGTTGTCGCTTCAGGTCTGGACAGATGGCAGGAGGGGATTACCTCTGCGGCTCACTATGAGAGAATGGATGTTACCAATACTCAATTAGTAAGACAGATCGTTAAAGATTATGACATTACTACAGTGTATCACTTAGCATCGCTTTTATCCGGAACATCGGAAAAGCAGCCTATTTTCGCCTGGAAACTAAATCTAGAGCCCCTTCTTCATTTTTGTGAAATGGCTAAAGAAGGACTTCTTAAAAAGATCTTCTGGCCGAGTTCTATCGCGGTGTTTGGAAAAGGAATTCCAAAGCATGATGTAGGACAGGATGTAGTACTGAATCCAACAACCGTGTACGGAATCTCAAAGATGGCAGGGGAGAAATGGTGTGAATATTATTTCGATAAACATGGAGTAGACGTAAGAAGTATCCGATACCCTGGATTGATCTCTTGGAAAACTCCGGCAGGTGGTGGAACTACTGATTATGCTGTTGAAATTTTCTACAAAGCAATTGAAGACGGAAAATATACAAGCTTCATTTCCGAGGATACGGGAATGCCAATGTTGTATATGGATGATGCAATCAATGCTACCTTAAAATTAATGGATGCTCCGAAAGAAAGTGTAACGGTTCGTTCATCTTATAACCTGGGAGGAATGTCATTTACTCCGAAAGAATTGGCTGAAGAAATCAAGAAAGAAATCCCTGATTTCAGCATTGAGTATAATCCGGATTTCAGACAGGCAATTGCAGATTCATGGCCAGCTTCCATTGATGATTCTGTAGCGAAAAAAGACTGGGGACTGACTTACGATTTCGGAATTTCTGAAATGACGAAAGATATGATCAAAAATCTGAAAGTAAAATTAGCTAAGAATTAATAATATAAAGTAATACTTTAATTGATTATTATTTTAACTTCTGATTAATAATATGTTATGTATTTTATCTAAAATTTAATTTAAATGATATTATTAACTTTTAACATCGCAAATATTGAGGCTGCTGCAAAAAACGGTGCCCATATTACTGATGAAGTAAGGTTGAAAATCACAGCAGAGAATACGAAGGCAATTCTTAGAATTTTAGATATTCATGATACGAAAGCCAGCTTTTTTGTGGAGGTTTCTCTCGCTGAAAAACTGCAGAATCTTATAAAAGCAATTTCATCCCAAGGGCATGAAATTGCTTTTTATAATAAAAGCTCAAGTCTTGAGGAAATTGAAAATGCCAAGAAGAACATTCAGGATCTTCTGGAAAAACAGATCAGGGGAATTCGTCAGAAAGATGTAAAAATTTCACAGGAAAGTCTGAAGCTTTTGGAGTTCAATTATGTCTCCAATATCGACAATGCAAATATCCTTTTTCCATTCAAACGTCTGAAAAGAGATACTGAAATTACAGAAGAGGACGGATTGAGTATTGTGCCGGAAAGTATCTCACCATACAGTCAGCTGCCTTACAATGATTTTGTATTCCAGATTCTACCGATGAAGTATTATCAGAATATGGTTATGGAGACATTGCAGAATGAAGAATTTGTTCTGATTTATCTTAATATCTGGCAGTTTACAGATTTCAATAAACATCGTTTTGATATTCCGTTTTACAGAAGTTTATTTTCGGGCAAAAAAATGGAGGACAAACTGGAAGCTTTTCTTTCCTTTATTAATGAAAGAGAAATGGCTACTTCCCGTATGAAAGATTATATATTTTAACATTTCGAATGATGATAAAACCTGTGTTGCAATTACCCAAAACCATCCGTTTTCTTAATGAGAATGAACTTCCGGGAAACAACCTGCCTGTCTTTAAAAGGTGGGAGGAGAGCAAGAACGCAAATATCGTTGAAGGGTATACTTTGGCTCTTAAAGATAATAATCCTGAAAATAATGCTTTGGGGTTCAGGTTTTATGCAGAGATTAATATAGATAATCCGAAGCTTTGGGCCTTGATGTTAGCATTGTCAGAAACCCTTCCTGATGAAGTTGCTTTTCTGTTTGGACATGTAGATTTTGACTTAAACTATGGGAATTATCAGGACAAAGAAGGAACGCTGGATTTTATTACCCAATATCAGTATGAATTAGCCGAAGATGCTTTTATCAATTATGGATTGATTTATCATGATGAAAAAACTCTTATTGAGGTATTTGTGGATGAAAGCAAATATGTTAAATACTGGGGAGTTGATGAAGGATGGTTCAGGGCAATAATGGAAGAATTCGGACTGAAAGAGGTAAAAGGACTTGAATTTGTAGATGAATATCCGAAAGTCCGCGAAGCTTTAACTGTTTTAGATGAAAAAGCACTTGATTCAAAGCCGCTTATTGAACTGTTTGCTCAAAAGTACCTTTAAACCAAATGCTGTTATTTTTGTTGGAAATGAGAATGTTCCGTATCTTATCTTCCTTTAGCTCAATTCGAAAAGAGTAATTTCCGGTAAAACGCCAACTCTTCCCGGGTATCCCAATACTCCGAATCCTCGGTTTACATACAGTAACTTTCCTTCACTTTCATAAAGGTCTGCCCATTTCGGATAGCGATACTGAACAGGTGACCATTTTACATTTTTAAGATCCAGTCCAAACTGCATCCCGTGAGTGTGCCCTGAAAGGGTCAGATGAATGTCTTTAGGGTGTTTTTTTACCACATAATCAAAATGGGTAGGGTCATGGCTCATCAAGATCTTTGTTGCGGATTCAGGAACCCCTTTTAAGGCATCATCAATTTTTCCAAACTGAGGGAAAGGTTTCAGTCCCCAGTTTTCAACCCCAAGGATGTAGATTTTTTCTCCGTTTTTCTCAATTACTCTATGTTCGTTTCTTAACATATCAAAGCCGGCCTGTTTTTCATAATCGATCAGGGTGTTAAGGTTTTTCTTTTTAGCATCAGGAGAAGGCCACGTTACGTAATCAGCATAATCGTGGTTTCCTAATACAGCAAACTTGCCGTCTTTAGCTTTAATTTGTGAAAATAAAGGAATGAAGGGTTTGAATTCATCGGCTACATTATTTACCATATCTCCGGTAAATAAAACGAGGTCAGGCTTTTGTTCATTAATAAGATCAACAGCATGTTGCAATTTGCTTGGGTCAGGAAAACTTCCACTGTGCACATCGGAGATCTGAATGATTTTATATCCCTTGAAACTTTTTGGGAGATTAGGGAATTTTACTTTCACTCTTCTTACTTTGTGACGGTATTTCCCAAATGTAATTCCGTCTATGAACAAGGCTGAAAGTACACCGCTCATTCCCAATCCTACAAGACTTAAAAATTTACGTCTTTCCGGAAAGAAATTTTCAGAAGGTTTTGCGAATCCTATCAGATAGCCTCCGAATCTGATAATGTCATCAATCAATAAAAATAAAACCACAAAAATTTTGGGAAGAATAAAAATCAAAAATAATGAAATCATAATTTGAGCTCTTGCAGTACTTCTGTCTGATCTTTGATAATGAGTGACCTCATAAGCAAAAATCCCATATACAGCTAAAGATAGTACCCAATATCCGATTCTTATCCATGAGTTATCAGTAAGAGTTCTGATAGCCTGATAAATATACACTTCCAGGAACAGGAAGATTCCGGCGATGATTAAAAAATTTTTTTGCATATTCTGATTCAAAAAAAGCACAAAAGAAGACTTCCTTTGTGCTTTTTATATATTTTAATTAAAATTATTTTTAAGGAAATCTGTAAACGATAGCATTGATGTTCATTCCGGCGCCTACCGAAGTCATGATAATGTTACCATTCTCTTTAAACGAATGACCTTCCATTTTTCCTTTAATTATTAAATCATACATAGTAGGAATGGTTGCAACAGATGTGTTTCCAAGGTTTTGAATCGTCATAGGAGAGATTGCGTGATCATATTCTTTCACATCATAAAGTCTGTGAAGTCTTTCGATCATTGCATAGTCCATTTTAGCATTAGCCTGGTGGATAAGGATTTTGTCGATATCTTCAATAGAAAGACCTGCATCTGTAATAGTGTCTTTGATCGCTACAGGTACATTTTTAAGAGCGTATTCATAAATTTTTCTACCTAACATTCTTACATACAAACGTTTTTGATCTACTTCTTTGTTGATTGAAGGTTGGTTTTCAAGATAGTTTAATTCAGGACCATTATCGCAAATTGTATTGTGAGCAATAATCCCTACATTTTCTTCATCTGTTGCTTTTACAACTACTGCACCTGCTCCGTCAGCAAAAATCATTCGGTTTCTGTCATAAGGATCAGTTACACGGCTTAATGTTTCAGCCCCAATAATAAGAATGGTTTTGGCTGCTTTAGCTTTAATCAGATTGTCCGCTAAAATCATACCCTCTACCCATCCCGGGCAACCGAAAATCATGTCATAGGTTACACATTTTCTGTTTTTAATCCCCAGTTTATTCTTCACTCTTGCCGCCATTGTTGGCATGAAGTCTGCGTAGCCGTTCTCAGTAACTTCCCCGAAATTACTAGCGTAAATAATGTAATCCAGTTCTTCGCCGTCTACTTTTGCATCCTCAAGGGCAATTTTTGCGGCTTTATAACCGATCTGTGAGTTGGAAAGATCATCCTCAATGAATCTCCTGTTTTCGATTTCTGTAATTTCTACAAACTTCGCAATGGTTTCTTCTACAGGCTTTTCAATCTTTACTCCGTCTTCAGTGTAGAACTCGGAATTCATGAAGTAATCTCTACCAATAACTCTGTTCGGGATGTAAGATCCAGAGCCAATAATGATCGTATTCGGCATTCGTTTATATGATTTTTTAAAGATGCAAAGTTAATAATTAATATTAATAACAGAGAATTAAAAATATTATTAAATTTGCAAAAATTGTACTTTACAATCTATGAAAAACAACCCATCCTTAAAAGGCTTACTTATTGCAGGTGTGGCGTTTATCGTTGCCTTTGGGATCTACTTCCTTTTTTTAGCCAAGAAGAATTATTATGTGGTAGATAATCCTACCCCGAACACGTATTACTTTAAAATCAATAATGGTTCTGAAGGAGTTATATCAGCGGGGCAGTATGTGCATGTGGATTTGAATAAGGGAAAAAACTCTATTCAGGTTTTCGATCAGAATAAAAAAATGCTTTATGATTCAGCATTTGAAGTAAACAAACTTCGTGGTCTGCTCAACATTGCTCATCAGGATTACTACGTGAATGACCAGTACTACGGGTATAACCTTAAAAAAGATTCGTTATTAACGGCTCTTGACAAAACCGTTATTGACGGAAAGGATTACTACGGAGGAGCAAAGCGTTTCAATAAGCTTTACACAGAAGATTTTTACTACAATGTAGATGAAGATTATGACAAAGTGATCAAGAATGTCCAGCAAGTGGAATCAAGATCAAAGGTTTTCAGAAAGCAGGATTACCTAAATTATTATAAAGAATATTACAAGTTTTAAGTTTTGACAAAAGATATCACTAAAGTTACTCCCTACAATTCGGAGGCTACTAAGAAGAGCCAGGTAGAGGATATGTTCGACAATATTGCGCCGAAATATGACCTTCTGAACCGTGTTTTATCCATGAAAATTGACATTTTATGGAGAAATAAACTGGTAAAATGGATGAAAAATGATAACCCGCAGGAAGTGCTGGATGTGGCTACAGGAACGGGAGATCTGGCAATTACCATTGAAAAAGGAACCGGTTCAAAAGTAGTTGGTTTAGATTTATCACAACAAATGCTCAATGTTGGCGTTATTAAAATAAAAAAACTTAAATTAGACGGCAAAATTTCCATGCAAAAAGGAGATGCAGAAAATTTACCTTTCGAGGACAATAGATTTGATGCTGTTTCCGTTGCATTTGGAGTAAGGAATTTTGAGAACCTTCCCAAAGGTTTGGCAGAGTTAAGAAGAGTAGTTAAAGATAACAAGAGTGTTTATATACTGGAGTTTTCAAAGGTTGAGGGTTTGATGGGACCATTTTATATGTTTTATTTCAAAAATATATTACCTGCAATAGGTAGGCTGGTTTCCAAAGATAATAGGGCGTATACATACCTTCCGGATTCTGTAAATGCTTTTCCTTTCGGGGAGAAGATGAAGCAAATTCTTTTAGATACGGGATTTAAGAAAGTTGAATATAAAAAATTAAGTTTAGGTATAGCCACAATTTATAAAGCAACAAAGTAACCTATGAATAAATTTCTATTAAAAGCACTGGTTTTAACCTCAGTAAATGTTGCCGTTTTTGCAAACGCGCAATTTAGAACCCGAAACAGAATGGATAAGTTGGAAGATTTCGACGAGCAGAAATTCAGTTGGGGGTTTTATTTGAACGGGAACAAACTGGACTACCGCATCGTATTAAATTCCACTTATGGGATGGATGGTAATCAGAATCTTGTGACCAGCACTAAAGAAAGCTACAGCTTCGGTGCCGGGCTTATCGCAAAATGGAGGCTGAATGATTATCTTGACGTAAGGATAGAGCCGGGGTTACAGTTTGCACAAAGACAGTTGACTTTTAATACACAAGTCAATGATAGATTTTCAGGTGGATCTACCACCAATCCTATTTTTACACCGATCCCTTTACAGGAAAAAGATAAAATAAGAGATATTAAATCTACATTGGTTGATATTCCGGTACTTTTGGAACTTCATGGGCGAAGATGGTATAATTCAAGACCTTATGTTGCTGCAGGGGTAAACTATATAGTGAATTTACAGTCGAACTCCAGTTCCACAGATGACAATATGCAGCAGATCTTCAGAACGACAACACATAATTTTGCATGGTCTGCAGAAATGGGAATTCAGTTTTATTTCAACAAATTTAAGCTGACACCTGCCATCAGAGGAACCTTCTTTATGAACAATGAAAAAGTAGCTGATAACGCTACTACACCTCCTTACTGGGCTTCTGCCGTTTCTACATTACAGACAAGAGCTGTGATGTTTGTACTGAAATTTGAATAAGAAATTATCATTTTAAAAATACTCAGGAGATGCTTTTGCATCTCCTTTTTTGTTGAGATACCAAAATATAGGACTTTTTATTTTTGTTAGTGTTAATATTTTTTTATTTTTGCTTCTAGTTAGAATATACAAACCTGAAATGCTTCAAGATTTAGAAAACAATTTTTCAGAATTAGAGAGAAAAATTTTGGCTCTGCAAAAGAATTACAGAAATCTTACTGAAAAGTTATCGGAATTAAGTAGTGAGCATGACGAGCTGAAGATAAGATATGATGAGGAAAGAAGAAGAAATCAGGTATTAGCAGAAGAACAAAAAAATATAAAACTTTATTCAGCAATATCAGGGAATCCTGAACACAATAGGTTAATGAAAAATCATATCAACAGATTGGTGAAAGAAATTGATTTCTGTATTGCTCAGCTTCAAAACAGTGGATTATAATGGAGGTAAGGAGAATAACCGTCAATATTGCAGGAAGAGTATATCCGCTGAACGTACCGGCAGCAGAGGAAGAAACTTTGCGTAAAGTAGGGAAGCAGATCGAGAATATGATTAAAGATTTTGAACAGAACTTCGATGTAAGAGATAAACAGGATGCTTTGGCAATGTGTGCCCTGAAACTGGGAACCAATGCAGAAGTAGTTTCTCTTAACTACGAAAAAAATATTAATTCAACCAACGAGAGATTAGAACAGATCAATCAATCGTTGAATGAAATCGGGAAATAGATTTTTTTTCCTGAACAAGCTGCCTACAATAATTCTAACACATTAAAGGTAAACTCAACGCTAAACAATTACCGAACAAATGTCCTCTGAATGGCGTGCCGGTCTTCCGGATTACAGACAGTGGAAATCAGTTCAAATCGTGTTGATTAGGAGTTTACTCTCAATCCCTGGATTATTGTGGGCTTTTTTTATTTAAAGGATATGAATACAATTAAAACTCAATATACATTATGATAGAAGTTATAGTCGGTGTTGTTTGTTTAGTAATTGGTGCAGTGGTGGGAATACTCTTCTCAAAAAGCTCTCTGAATACTAAGGCAAAATTTATTATAGATGATGCCAAGAAAAACGCCGAAAACCTTATAGAAAAAGCTAACGTACAAGCTGAATCCATAAAGAAAGAAAAGAATCTGCAGGCTAAGGAAAAATTCCTTGAGCTGAAGTCACAGCATGATGCAGACATTCAGTCCCGCGAAAAGAAAATGCAGGAAACTGAAAAAAGAACGAAGGACAAAGAGCACAAGCTGAACGACGAACTTAGCAAGACTGGAAAACTTGAAAAAGATCTTGACAGACAGATTGCAGATTACGCCAAGAAGAACGAGATTTTAGACAGAAAACAGCAGGAGTTAGATATAGCAACTACCAAGAAAGTGGAAATCCTTGAAAAGATCTCTAACTATACCGCTGATGAAGCTAAAGCTGAATTGGTAGAAACAATGAAAGCTGAAGCGAAAACAAGAGCACAGGCACATGTTCAGGGTATCATGGAGGAAGCTCAGATGAATGCTAAGAATGAAGCTAGAAAAATCGTTATTCAGACCATTCAGAGAATCGGAACAGAGCAGGCTATTGAAAACTCAGTATCAGTATTCAACATTGAATCTGATGAAGTGAAAGGTAGAATCATCGGTAGAGAAGGTAGAAACATCCGTGCTTTAGAAGCGGTAACAGGAGTTGAAATCATCGTGGATGATACGCCTGAGGCAATCCTTCTTTCATGTTTCGATCCGGTAAGAAGAGAGATCGCAAGACTATCCCTTCACAGATTGGTTACTGACGGTAGAATTCACCCGGCAAGAATCGAAGAAGTGGTGGAAAAAACAAGAAAACAAATCGAAGAGGAAATCATTGAAGTTGGTAAGAGAACAATCATTGATTTAGGAATCCACGGATTACACCCTGAATTGATCAAGATCGTAGGTAGAATGAAATACCGTTCTTCTTACGGGCAAAACTTATTACAGCACTCAAGAGAAGTTGCGAACATTGCTGCAACAATGGCTGCTGAATTAGGATTGAACGTTAAATTAGCCAAGAGAGCAGGTCTTTTACACGATATCGGTAAAGTTCCTGAGCAGGAATCAGAATTACCACACGCATTATTAGGAATGCAGTGGGCTGAGAAATACGGTGAAAACCCAGAAGTGGTAAATGCTATTGGAGCTCACCACGACGAAATTGAAATGAAGTCTCTATTATCTCCGATCATTCAGGTTGCCGATGCAATCTCAGGAGCAAGACCGGGAGCAAGAAGACAGGTATTGGAGTCTTATATCCAGAGACTGAAGGATCTTGAATCTGCAGCATTAAGCTTTGATGGAGTATCAAGCGCTTATGCAATCCAGGCAGGTAGAGAGCTTAGAGTAATGGTAGAGAGCGGAAAAGTAAACGACGAAGTAGCTTCTCAGCTGTCTTACGATATCTCAGAAAAGATTCAGAACGAACTTACTTACCCTGGACAGGTAAAAGTAACCGTAATCAGAGAAACAAGAGCCGTGAATATTGCAAGATAACAATCGGATCAAGATATTTTATAAAAACCTTTCAAGAAATTGAAAGGTTTTTTATTTTTATCAAAACTTAACAATGCAAGAATTATCTCTGTCTTCAAAACTGAAGTACATTTTCTCTATTCCCGTTATTATTTCGGCACTTGGCTATTTCGTAGATATCTATGACCTTCTCCTGTTTGGAATTGTAAGAATTCCCAGTTTAAAAGCTTTAGGGCTTAATCCGGACGCTGATGGAACCTTTATCCTGAACTGCCAGATGGTGGGGCTGCTTATTGGAGGTGTATTCTGGGGAATTTTCGGAGATAAGAAAGGAAGGCTTTCTGTACTTTTTGGATCAATTCTGGTCTATTCTTTGGCTAATATTGCCTGTGGCTTTTTACCTTATTTTCCAAAAGAGCACTTAGTGTATCAATATGCGGGTTTAAGGTTTATAGCAGGGATTGGCTTGGCCGGAGAGCTTGGAGCGGGAATTACACTGGTTTCTGAAAGCCTGCCGAAGAATTTAAGGGCAATTGGTACCTCTGTAGTAGCCGGTTTTGGATTAATGGGAGCCGTAGTCGCACAATTAACAGTAGAATTAGCCGGCGGATGGAATATTTCCTACATCATTGGCGGAATCATGGGCATACTGCTGTTGCTGTTGAGAATAAGTGTTTCGGAATCCGGAATCTATAAAAATATTGAACATAAAAGTGTTTCTAAAGGTAATTTTCTGTCCTTTTTCACCAATAAAGAAAGGTTGGTAAGATACTTAAAATGTATTGCCATAGGATTGCCAACCTGGTATTGTATAGGGATTCTGGCTGTTTTAGCTAACCAATTTGCCCCAGAATTCGGAATTAAGGATCTTAGCCCGGGAAAAGCAATTATGTGGGCGTATGTAGGTATTTCTGTCGGTGATCTGATGAGCGGTTTTATTTCCCATGCTTTGAAGTCGCGTAAAATGGCCATATTCTACATGCTTCTTTTCACGTTAGTCGGGGTGGGAATTATGCTGTTCGGAAATACCAATACCGAGACGAAATATTATCTGTTCTGTGTATGGCTGGGCTTTGGTACAGGCTATTGGGCAATGTTTGTGACGCTGGCAGCAGAGCAGTTTGGAACCAATATCAGAAATACAGCAACCACCACGGTTCCAAATATGGTCAGAGGATTAGTGCCGGTAATGATCCTGGCTTTTGATTTCTTTAAAGAAAGTTTCTCAGTATTGGAAAGTGCAGCCATCGTAGGAGTAGTGGTATTTGGTTTGGCATTTTATTCTTCACTCACGATTTCCGAAACTCACGACAGAGATCTTGAGTTCACAGAATAATAAAATAGATGATATTTTATCTGTTTTAAATATATGAAATTGAGTTAATTAACATTTTTTTATGTGATGAATAATTTTTATTTATTTAATTTTAAAAATGAACTAACAGAATATATGTTTAATTAAAACCAAATCATCATGTCACAAAACATTTTAAAAAATGCTAAAAAGCTGGAAAGAGATACTCTTAAAGATATTGCAGGAGGTATTGGCGGTGAAATCACTCCCGATCTTTCGAAATGTGGCTGTAGCTGTACAGGTGCAGTGACGGGCCCATCATATTGTATAAAATATAAAAGATGTCTGCAGGTAATAACCTGTTAAATGAAACATTATTATATATTAAAAACCTTTTGAGAAGTCAAAAGGTTTTTTTAATTAAAACTTAAGAATAACTAAGGAAGCCTACATTTCTTAGATCATTATGTTTTTATATCAGGTTTACTCTCATTCATTTTTACTGCTATTTAAGCGTATCCCGGAAGCTTTATTTTACAACTATATTTAACTTGTTTAATAAATGAAGGAAGTGTTTTATGTTTTTTAATGTATTAATTTGTTTGTAATCAGTATTTTATTTAAAAATATATTAAAAAAAGTTGCATGTAATTAATATTTGTTTAACTTTGGGAGTGAACTAAAACTATATTGTTTAATCAAAAACTAAATCACATGAATATTACTAAAAACGCTAAAAAGCTAAAAAAACAAGATCTTAAAAGCATTACAGGAGGAGTAAGCGGTAAGCCGGATTTATCTCTTTGCGGCTGCAGTTGCTCAGGTGCTGTAACAGGTCCTGATTATTGCTCTATATATATGGGCTGTCTGCAGGTTTATACTTGCGGAGAAGTTTAAGAAACTGTTATCAATAAACATTTCCACATTTAATAGGCAGCACCCTCCTGATTTCAGAAGGGTGCTGCTGCTTTTAGTGAATAATGTAGAGTAGGCTTCCGATACTGATGGTCACCCAAAGCAGTACAGCTGTAAGTAAAGGCTTAAAACCTATTGTCTTTAAAGTCTGGATGGAAAGGGTAGAACCGATAAAAAACAAAGTAAGATTTAACCCTGATTTGGCAAAAGAAGTAATTGCACCACTGAATTGATCCATAACAGGAAAATAAGTATTCAGCAGAATAGCCAGGATGAAATATCCGATGAACCACGGAATTTTTATTTTTGAATCTTTACTTTTAAAAATAAACATGGTAATCAGAGAAACAGGAATGATCCATAAAGCGCGGGCTAATTTAACTGTAGTTGCAATTTTTAAAGCTTCATTACCATATTTACTGGCAGCACCTACCACAGAACTTGTATCATGGATTCCGACTGCACACCATAATCCAAACTGTTCCTGAGAGAGATTAAGGAGATGTCCCATGGCAGGATACACAAATAAAGCAATGGAATTTAACGTAAAAATAATAGCAAGTGCCAATGATATCTGCTTTGTACCGGGCTTAATGATGGGTGAAATTGCAGCGATGGCACTTCCTCCACAAATTGCAGTTCCTGCAGACAGAAGGTAGGAGAGAGGTCTTTCAAGTTTAAATACTTTTCCTAAAAAATATCCAAGAACCATTACAGTGATGATGCTTACAACCGTTAACATTAATCCAGTTTTTCCGGCATGAAGGGCCTCGTCCAGTTTTAATCCGAAACCTAATCCGACAATAGAGATCTGTAACAACAGATGAATATATTGATGTAAATGTTTTTCAAATGGATTTCCCATAAAAATAGCCAGGCCAAAACCTAATGCCAGGGCAATGGGAGAAGAAATGAATGGAGTAAGGCATAACATTGCCAATCCAATAAAAATTACTTTTCGTGTTCTTTCATTTTGAATGAAATCTTTCATAGTGCGAACTTTTAAAATCTGGTTCAAAATTCGGCAATATGTTATTATAAAGTAAATCGTATTTTGTTATATTGGATAACTATAAGTTATAAAAGATAAAAGATAAAAGATAAAAGATAAAAGATAAAAGATAAAAGATCTTGTCGTTAAACAACAATTCACCTATATATCCACACGGATATCAACATCAATAGGGGCAGGCTTTAGCCCGTCCGTCAAAATAAATAAAATAAAGAAATTCCATTGGCTTTAGCCAAAACCTAAAAAATCAATGCGGTTTTATTCAAAATACTAAAGATAACAGAACTTGCTGTCCTGAATAGGGTAAGAAAATTACTCTGCAAACCTCAAAAAAAGCTCTATCAATTCAGATTGTTCTCCTTTTGGAAGAATAAAATGAAAATCTCTTTCAATGCTGAAGTTTTTAATGTCAATGACAGTAAGGATATTGTTTTTCAGTTCATTCAGAATGGTGCTGATAGAAAGGAAAGCCATACAATCTGAATGAAGAAGGTAATTTTTGATACTCTCACTGCTTCCCAATTGGATGACGGTATTCAATTCACTGAGGTTAATTTCTTTCTCCTTTAGCCGGTTCTGTATAAATTCAAGCGTTCCGGAACCCTGTTCACGGAAAATAAGGTTGAGTTGGTACAGGTCTTTTACCTGTAAAGTTTTATGAGCCAAAAGGTGGTCAGATTTGGCTGCGAGAACAATTTCATCAGGTTTAAAAGTCTTATAATCAAAATAAGAAGATTGTGATTCACCCTCAATGATACCCAGATCAATTTTTTCTTCCTTTAAAAGAGTAGAAATAGCTTCTGTATTGCCTGTAAGAAGTTCTATTTTAATGTCTTTATAATAAGCATTAAACTTGGCAAGGATCTCAGGTAAAATATACTGAGCAACCGTTGTACTTGCTCCGATAATAAGTTTTCCTTTGTGTTGCTGGTTGATCTGGCTGATTTCAAACTCCAGATCACGGTAGATATTTCTGATTTTTTCAGCATATTCATATAGGATTTTACCACTTTGTGTCAGCTGTATGGAGGTCCCTTTTCTGTCAAATAATTTAGTGCTCAGCTGAACTTCAATTTCTTTGATGTGCTTGGTAACTGCGGGCTGTGAAATGTGAAGCTCCTCAGAAGCTTTAGTAAAACTCAATCTGGAAGCTACGGTATGGAAAACTTTTAACCTGTAATCGAACATAGCGCAAAAGTACGGATTATAGTTATATTTTGGACAGGAGTGTTCGGGGATGAAAAGGTTTTAGGTTGAATGTATTATAGTGATGAGGGTTTAAAAGCGGAAAAATGGTTCAAGTTACTGGATAAGTGGAAAGCCGTAGCAATTTATCCTCAAGATTATTTATATTTTCGGACACAGGAAAATTAAAAATTTTCAACAAGATAATGATTCTTTTTTTGCAGATTATATTAAAACACAAGTATCTGTGAAATCTGCAGGAAGCTAAATTATTACTCAAAATATTTGAGTAATATCCAATTTTATCAAAGGTGGAAAATCAAATCGCTTATAAGAAATCGGAAATAGATCTGTCCTGCTGGCTCTCATATCTCCTGTTTTTTGCTTCTCCGATCTTTTGTTTAGTATAAATGCTGTTATGCCCTGAAAGAAGATAAGAAACAACACAGGCGATGGCAACATACACTCCACACTCTGCACCGAATAATTCAATTCCCATCAGCATACAGGCCAATGGTGTATTGGTAGCCCCGGCAAAAACGGCAACAAATCCCATTCCCGCCAATAAACCGAAAGGCAACGGAATAAACAGAGATAATGCACTGCCCAGCGTAGCTCCAATAAAAAATAATGGAGTTACTTCACCCCCTTTGAATCCTGCGGAGAGGGTAATAATGGTAAAAATCATTTTTAGAGCAAAATCATAAATTGGGAGTTGTTTCTCAAATGACTCTACAATTACGGGAACCCCCAGACCAATATATCGTGTAGTGCCCATGAGCAGAACGGCTAAAGCGATAACAGCTCCTCCGATAAGAGGACGAAGTGGCGGATATTTAATTTTTGATTTAAAGACAGAACCTGCCCAATGAATAATTTTACTGAAAGCAGCTGCACAAATTCCAAAAGCAATTCCTGCTAAAATACTGTACAGGATTGGTAAAAACTCCAGTTTGGGAATGAAATCGATGTGATAGTGAGTGTGTTTTACACTCCAGAGGTTGGTGACCCAATCTGCAAGAATAGCTGAAGCAAAGGCAGGGAATATGGCATTATACCGTATTCTTCCCATCAAAAAAACTTCAAGTCCGAAGACAGCACCTGCCAAAGGTGTTCCGAAAACAGAACCGAATCCAGCAGCAATGGCAGAGATAATTAATATTTTCCTCTCACTTTTATCAAGTTTAAAAGGCTTGCTCAGCTGATCTGCCATAGCTCCAGCCATCTGAAGTGCTGTTCCTTCACGGCCGGCTGACCCTCCGAAAAGATGAGTAACAATGGTTCCAAGGTAAACAAAAGGGGCCATTTTGAAAGGGATTATCTCCTTTGGATCATGGATGCTGTCAATCAGAAGATTATTTCCTGCTTCCACATCCTTCCCGAAATAATAATATAAAAGTCCGATCAGAAAACCGGCAACCGGAAGTAAGGCAATCAGCCATATATGACTTTCCCTGAAATTCGTAGCCCATTCCAATGATTGTAGAAATCCTGCAGACGCACTTCCTGCCATTGCTCCAATGATAATACTGATAAGTAACCATTTAAAAATATAAGGCAGCGCCGGAAATTTTCTGAAGAAAAACTGAGTGTGAAAAATTGCTTTTTTACCAAGTGTTCGTTGATTTTTTGACATCATAATCCTGATTAGTTATTCATTAATAATCTCTCAATCAGGCGTCATCAGCTTTTGTAAAGCGGTTGGGGAAGGAAGAACACCATTTCCTTTGGTATTGCAAATATATGGATTAAAGTAAAAAGTAAAAAGTAAAAAGTACTTATTGCTAAACAACAATTATCCATACGGATATCAGTATCAATAGGAGCAGGCTTTAGCCCAAACTTAAAAAGATAACATGTCTTTAAAAACAAAAACTCCGGCAAAAATCAGAGTAAGATGTAACATGTTTATCGCAGTATTAAAACCAATAAAGAATATCTTAATTATTCGTGCCAGTATAGCTGATACTCATATTTATTACTTTGGATAATGCATAGCTTTATCGATCTCAATCGGATTGTTGTATTTCCTGATGACTTCCTGCATACTCTTGGTCTGGGTATTCAGTTCATCCACATTGTGAATCTCTTTTCCGTTGATATTAATTTTCAGATTGTTATTGGCTTTGTTGAAATTATTCCGTTCAAAAGCAAAAGGATCATTATAAAATTCCATGATCAGCTTATGTTTTTGCTTTTCATTGATCGGAATTGCTTTATTTCCAAAATTGGACTCCAGAAAGTCTTCAGTAGAGTAGAGTTCCGGAAGCTCCCTGCTTTTTACAAGATGATAGATGAAGTTTTTCCCTGCATCTGATACTTCAAAGATCAAACCTGGTAATCCGCGTAGCTTAAATGGCCCTTCATTAAATGGAATATCTTTACAGAACCATGCCGTCCAGTTTCTTCCTCCAAATTTTGTTGTCGCTTTTTGCAGGGTGTAATTTTCTACCTTTTTGGTTTCATCAGTGATTGTCCAATTGATTTTATCTGTAGTTTTAAATGAATAGTATCCGTTTTTTATATTGATGAAGTTTTCGTTGTCAAAAGAATTGATTTTTCTTTTCACTACTTGGCCGGTCATATCAGTATAACTTGAATTCATTCCGAATTTTTTATTCAGTGAATCCGTAGTAGCAAGACCTCTCCCGTAGAATTTAACTTCTTTCGGGGTAATATCCAGAATCATATTCAGCTTTTCATAGCCTGACTCAGTAGAATCCATTTTATATTGAAGTTCATAAATAAATCTGTGCATCTGAGCCTGAAAAAGAATGGTTAATAGGATGCAGATAATTGTTAGGCTGTTTTTCATATTATAGCTATAATAGATTGATACTAAATTAGATAATCCTAATATATTGTACAATAATATGATGTATAAAGTGTATTTTTGGCTTATATATTACCTCTGGAGTTTATTTTATCAAGTACGAATCATTTTCGCAAACTGTACCTTTCATAACTTTTATCCTAAAAACTTCTATAAAAAAGGCTTCATTTCATCTTCTATCTGTGTTCTCAGTTCCATCAGACGCTTAGCGTACTGTTCTTTTTGTTTGTCTTCTTCCGTTTCAGGAATCCATTTAGGGACAGGAAGCTTTTTGCCATTTTCGTCTACAGCTACAAAAACGATGATGCAGTGGGTTTTTTTATCAAAAGTAGGCTGTTTCAGGTTCCGGGAAAAAACATTGATGGAAATATGCATACTGGAAGATCCCGTATAGATGACCTGAGCATCCACTTTTACCACTTCGCCGATTTTAATAGGTTCATAGAAGCGGATCCCTCCAACATAGACTGTCACAGAATAATTTCCACTCCAGGTGGTGGCACACGCATAGCCTGCCTGATCAATCCATTTCATAACGCTTCCTCCATGCACATTTCCACCATAATTCACATCTGATGGCTCCGAAATAAACTGAAAAGTAATAGGTTTGTTCTGCATTCTTATAAATTTTGAATAAAGTTATTTAATAATTTCCAAAGTTTTGGATTAAATCCTACTTTTGAAAGACTAAATAATAATGAAGCAGAATTTTAACAAATAACAGACAAAAATAACAATGAAGAAAGTATTTCACCTGAACACCTGCGATACCTGCAGAAAAATTTTAGCACAATTTAATCTTAAAGACTGGGAACTTCGCGAGATTAAGAAGGAACCGATTACCAAAGAAGAATTAGAGGAAATGCATAAACTGACAAAGTCATATGAGGCTTTATTCAGCAAAAAATCTACTCAGATCAAGTTGAGAGAGTTAGATGTAAAGACTTTGGGAGAAAAAGATTTTAAAGAATTGATCTTGGATCACTATACATTTTTAAAGCGTCCTGTTTTTATGACGGATAAGGAAATTTTCGTTGGAAACGATAAAAATAATATAGAGGCTTTAAGAACATTCTTTAGAATGGAATAATAGAATTTCTCAATACCTACAGATTCTGGCTTCGCTTGCGGAGCTTGTTTTTTTATTTAAAATATTGGTAAATAGTATTTTAATGTTTTTATTCTTATATTTAAATAATCAAAAACTATTATTATGAATCAAAACATTTTTAAAGCCCAGAAACTTAACAGGCTAACATTAAAAGAAATTAAAGGTGGTGGAAAAGTTATCGTACCCAATTGTTTTACACTTTGTGGTGAAGCAGGAGGTGTAGTTTCAGGACATCCGGGAAGAGGAGATATGTGCACTCCGGACAGATCACTTTGCTGCTACTGCAGATAAGAATACAGAGATTGTAAATTTTACAGTCTCTTTTTTTTTGGAATAGATGTTAAAAGAAAAGAGACTATCCGAAGACAGTCTCTTATCAGTATTATTTTTTAGAACAATTATACAAAAGGAGCTTTTACCACTTTTGCAGGAATATTCTTGTTTCTTACCTGAATGAAGATCTCAGAACCTAATTTGAAGTGAGGTTTGTCTACATAAGCAAGACCTAAACCTACTTTCTTCATTGGAGACTGTGTTCCTGAAGTTACTTTTCCAATAACATTTCCTTCAGCATCTACAACAGGGTAGTCATGTCTTGGAACTCCTTTATCTGTAAGTTCAAAAGCTACCAGTTTTCTGGTAACACCTTCTTCTTTCTGTTTAGCAAAAACTTCTTTAGAAACGAAATCTTTATCAAATTTTGTGATCCATCCTAAACCTGCTTCAATGGGAGAAGTAGTATCATCAATGTCGTTTCCGTAAAGACAGAATCCTTTTTCAAGTCTTAAAGTATCTCTGGAAGCCAATCCGCAAGGAACAATTCCTTCAGCTTCACCAGCCTTCATTATTTCATCCCAAAGTTGTTCAGCGTTTTCGTTTTTGAAATAGATTTCAAAACCTCCGCTTCCTGTATATCCTGTGTTAGAGATGATTACGTCGTTCACTCCTGCAACACTTCCTACTGTAAAATTATAGTAAGGAATTTCAGAAAGGGTTACGTCAGTAAGTTTTTGAAGAATTTCAGTAGCTTTAGGACCTTGAACTGCTAATAACGACATGTCATCAGATGCGTTGGTCATTTTTGCTCCGAAAGTATTGTATTTTGAGATATGGTTCCAGTCTTTATCAATATTGGAGGCGTTTACTACTACAAAATATTTGTCATCCTCCATTTTGTAAACGATAAGATCGTCCACAATTCCTCCGTTTTCGTTGGGAAGACATGAGTACTGAGCTTTTCCGTTTTCAAGAGTATCCACATTGTTAGTCGTTACAAATTGTAAAAGATCTTTAGATCCCGGACCTTCGATGAAAAACTGTCCCATGTGGGAAACATCAAACAATCCTGCCTTTTCTCTTACTGCAAAATGCTCTTCTGTTACTCCTGAATATTGTACAGGCATTTCAAAACCTGCGAAAGGTACGATCTTAGCTCCCAATGAAACATGTTTGTCGTACAAAGCTGTTTTCTTCATATTTAATTTTTATTTCTTTATTTTAAAACTGTTAAAAGTCTCATTAAATAGGGTCATATAGTTTCCGTTCCAGAATTTCTGGCCACAGTTTATGGTTACCAGATACAAGTCTTTATCCTTTTGAAAGGCTCTTGTAATCCAGAAAAGTTTTTCTTTTTCATCAAAATATTCGTAGAAATATTCTGTATATCCTTTTTTACCTCTGTTTTCTTTTACTTTTTTTTCTTCATCTTCCGATTTGTAAAGGGCCAGAATGAATTTCTTCGTTTCAGCTTTGGGAAGATTCAGATCATGATATTCGGAAATGGTAATGGCTCCGATCTCATTGGTTGGGAAAATATTGATAATATCACTGTCATTGGTAGATTTCCAGCCTTCAGGAACATTGATAGAGTAGTTGGTACTATCATAAGTAGTTGCCTTTTGAGCAAAAAACAGACTTCCTGATAGAATAGCAGAAAAGAGAAGGAGCTTTTTCATCGTTAAAAATGGTGTTTATATTCTTCAAGAATGATTTTGAACCATTCGGTGAAATGTTCAGGGTTTTCAGAAATTTCTTTATCCAGATCTTCAGGGGAAATAAATCTTACTTCTTCTACTTCCTCTTTATTCAGGTTAAAATCAGATTCATAGTTTCCAACAAAAACATGATCAAGTTCATGCTCCCAAAGGCCACCGCCTACATCTGCTTTGTAAATAAAATTGAATTTTTCTGAAAGTTCGGCCTCTATTCCCAACTCTTCTTTTAATCTTCGTTGAGCTCCGGCCAGGTAAGTTTCCCCAATTCTGGGATGTGAACAGACTGCATTGGTCCATTGATTGGGAGAATGGTATTTTCCTGACGCCCTTTTCTGAAGCAGCATTTCGCCCTTAGTATTGAATAAAAATACAGAAAAAGCACGGTGTAACAGACCATTAACGTGAGCTTGCTGTTTTTCCATCAAGCCCAAAACCACATCATCAGGATTTACTAAAACTACAAATTCTTCCATTTCTACAAATGTAAGTGTAATAAATGTATTTTGGAAATTTTTAGGAAAACATTATATCTTTTGGATGATAGGAAAAGAGAATAAAAAAGAAAATTTTAAATCATAAGTATGATTCACTAAAAGCCAAAATATTCTCTATTTCAATATCTAAACTAAAATTAAAAAAGAAAAATTTTAACCATAAGTCATTAAATCATGAATAAAATGTTTATATTATTTATTAAATAACGATTTTTATAGTAAAATTTTAACTTAAACCAAGATTAATATAGCTAATGGTTATAAAATCCGTAACTTTGTTACTCAAATTTTCGTGATGGAATTAGAATACGTAGAACACATCAGTCCTATTCTTAAGGATGGAGTAAAAAATTATTTAATCGATATAGACGGAACCATTACGGATGACGTTCCTAATGAGGAACCCGAAAGAATGGTTACCTGTGAACCATATCCTGACGCTTTGGAAACCATTAATAAATGGTACGACGAAGGACATCAGATCTGTTTCTTTACCTCAAGAACCGAAAACCTGAAGCAAATCACAATTGATTGGCTGGATAAGCATGGGTTCAAGTACCACAGTGTACTTTGTGGAAAACCAAGAGGAGGAAATTATCACTGGATAGACAATCATTTGGTAAGAGCTACAAGATACAAGGGAAGGTTTACTGACCTGGTAGAAAAGCAGGTAACCATTGAAGTGTTCAAAGAAGACGAAGAATAAAATAATATAACGGAAGATTTAAAAATTGAATGGAGTGTATCCTTTAATTTTTAAATCTTTCAACTTTTAAAACATAGCTGTATTTATGAAAGTTTTAGCAAATGACGGCCTGGATCAATCTGGAATTGATGCATTAACAGAAAAGGGATTCGAGGTGATTACTGCAAAAGTTCCACAGGAGCTTTTAGTAGATTATATTAACGAGCACGAAGTTCGTACTTTATTGGTAAGAAGTGCTACACAGGTGAGGAAAGATATTATTGATGGTTGCCCATCCCTCGAAATTATCGGAAGAGGTGGGGTAGGAATGGATAATATTGATGTAGACTATGCAAGAGAAAAAGGAATTCATGTCATCAATACACCGGCAGCTTCTTCAGAATCTGTGGCTGAGCTTGTTTTTGCTCACTTATTTTCCGGAGCGAGATTTCTTCAGGATTCCAACAGAAAAATGCCTTTGGTAGGAGATACAGAATTTGCAGGTCTTAAAAAAGCATATGCAGCAGGGATTGAATTGAGAGGAAAGACCATCGGTATCATCGGAATGGGAAGAATAGGTCAGGAAGTGGCAAGAATAGCTCTTGGACTTGGGATGAGAGTGGTTGCAGCAGATAATAATGTTGGAAGAGCAAGTATTAAAGTGAAATTCTACAATAATCAGTTCATCAACGTAGATATAGAAACAGAACCTTTACAGGAAGTGTTGAAGCATTCAGACTTTATTACCCTTCACGTTCCGGCTCAGAAAGACGGATATATGATTGGTAAGAATGAGTTTGAAATCATGAAAGACGGAGTAGCTATCGTTAACTGTTCCAGAGGAGGAGTTATTGATGAAGCTGCTTTAATTGAAGTGTTGGATTCCGGTAAAGTGAGATTTGCTGGCCTTGATGTTTTCATTAATGAACCGACACCTTCTAAAGAGATTCTTAACCATTCTAAAATCTCCCTTACGCCACACACAGGTGCTTCCACACTTGAGGCTCAGGATAGAATCGGGCTTTCTCTGGCAGATCAGATTTCAAGCATTCTGCAGATTCAGTAATTGAAGCTATCAGATAAAACAAAAGCACCTTCATCAAGAAGGTGCTTTTATATTTTAAACCGCTAGGGAACGGATTATATATTATTTTTGCTTTTCAGTAAATCTCTGATTTCAGCCAATAACTTTTGATCATCTGTAGGTCCTGTAGGGGCCGGAGCATCTTTCTTATTAACTTTATTAGCTCCTTTAATGATAAAGAAAAGAACCATAGCAATACACAGAAAGCTAATGACGGCAGAAAGGAAATTCCCATACGCAACACCATTCCAGGTAAGTTTAGCGATATTTTCTGCACCTGCTGCTTTAAGCGCAGGGTTTAAGATCAGAGGAGTGATAACGTCTTCCACTAAAGACGAAACAATTTTACCAAATGCTGCTCCAATGATTACACCGACAGCAAGATCGAGAACATTTCCTTTAAAGGCAAACTCTTTAAATTCCTTAACAAATCCCATAATTTATATTTTTTAATTAGTATATACACAAAAATATAATTAAAAAATGTAAAAAACACTACTTTTTATCGTTTTTTATTCTGAAAAAGCGGACTTTTATCCTAAATTCATAGTATCTGATTTAATAGAAATTGTAACTTTATCCTTATATTTTATCTCATTAATGATGTCCCTGTATTTTTGTTATCTGGGCTTTATCATAATGAAATATCTTTTATAATTTATTTAAAAGTCAGATTTACCTATGAAGATCTTCACTGCTGAACAAATCCGTAGCTGGGACCGGTTTACCATTTCCCGTGAGCCAATATCTTCCATTCAATTGATGGAGAGGGCTTCAATGACGGTGGCTAATTGGATATCCGAACATTGTAAAACCCATAGAAAGACAGTTTTACTTTGTGGCAACGGTAATAATGGTGGTGATGGTTTGGCAGTAGCAAGAATACTTTATCTGAAAGGATTTGATGTAGAGGTATTTGTTAAAGATCCAAAGGGTAAATTCCCAGAAGATGCCTCGGTGAATATTAAAAGGATAGAAGATATTTCAGGAATCTCTGTCCGGACCTTCAGTCAGATTACTCAATATAAGTTTGATGATGAAACTGTTATTATTGACGCGCTCTTTGGAACTGGATTGTCCAGACCTTTGGAAGGAGAATATAAAGAACTTGTTGATCAGATCAATAAAAAAGATCATATTAAAATAGCTATAGATGTTCCCTCTGGAATGTCTGCTGACAGGCTCATTGGTGGTGATTCTGTTATCTTGAAAACTGATTATACACTTACTTTTCAGTCCTGGAAGCGAAGTTTTCTTCATCCGGAAACCGGAAAGTATACCGGAAAAGTAATCGTTCTGAATATTGATTTAAATAAAGAATATGCTGAAGTAACTGAAACGAATTATTTCGCAACTGATGATCACTTTGCCGGATCCCTTTTTATACCCAGAAATGAATTTGCTCATAAAGGGAGTTATGGTAAAGCCGTAATTGTTGGTGGAAGCTACGGGAAGATTGGTGCAGCAGTCTTGGCTACAAAATCGGCCTTGAAAACAGGAGCAGGACTTACTTTTACATTAGCTCCTCAATGTGGATATGAAGTCTTGCAAACTTCCTGTCCTGAAGCTATGTTTACAGAAGGAGGGGAGCAATATATTAAAGATTTTGATATTGATAAAGGAGCAGTTATAGGAATTGGTCCCGGCTTGGGAACACATACAGATACTCAAAAAGGACTTTTGAAGTTTCTGAAAGATAATCAGGCTCCATTAGTATTGGATGCCGATGCATTGAATATTATTTCTGAAGATGAGAAAAACCTTCAGTTAATTCCCAAAAGATCAATTATCACTCCTCATCCCAAAGAATTCGAAAGGTTATTTGGTCCAACAGAAAACTCTTTTGAACGATTGGAACTGGCAAGAAAAAAAGCTGGAGAACTTGGTGTTTATATTGTATTAAAAGATCATCATACACAAGTAATTACTCCTGATGGGAAAGTTTACTATAATCTGACCGGAAATGCGGGACTTGCCAAAGGAGGAAGCGGTGATATTCTGACCGGTATTTTAACTTCACTATTAGCTCAGGGGTATTCGGAAAAAAATGCCTGTATTCTGGGAGTCTGGCTGCATGGAAAAGCCGCAGATCTTGCAGCTGAGAAACACTCAAAAGAGTCTGTGCTTCCTACAGATGTCATTGATGAGTTAGGAAATGTTTTTATTGATTTAAATAGAAAAACAATGAGAATTTTATGATTGCAGGGAAGGCTAAGAACATAAATCAGTAAACGTAAAAAAGGCAAATCTGTAATTAACAAATTTGCCTTTTTATATTTTAAGCCAAGATTAACCAGCTATTCTGTTTATTCCGGTTTCTCGTTTTCTACCTCCGTAATTTTAAATTTCCTGGAAACGATCATGATGATCACTCCGGCAAGCATAAAAGGAATGGAAAGAACCTGTCCCGTGTTTAGTCCTCCGATCTGAATGAATTCATCACCTTGTGGTTCTTTTAGGAATTCTACAAAGAATCTGATGGCCCAGAGGATGATAAAGAATAATCCAAATAGCCATCCCTGCTGATATTTTTTATTTGTTTTTCTGTAAAGAATCCATAATAAAACGAATAATGCAACATATCCTACTGCTTCGAATAACTGACTTGGGTAGCGCGGTACCGTAAGTCCATATTCACTGCTCTGTTGTGGGAAAAGTAATGCAAAAGGAGAATTGGGGTCAGCGGGTTTTCCTACGATCTCAGAATTGAAGAAATTCCCCATTCTTACAAATGCACCACCTAAAGCTACTACAATCCCTAATCTGTCATATACCCAGAAAGGGTTTTTCCTTATAACCTTATATGAGTAATAAAGAGTGGTAAGAATCAGTGCAATAGTTGCTCCGTGACTTGCCAATCCTGAAAATCCTGTGAATTTGATCCCATTTTTGGTGCTGATCGGTAAAAATACACTCCAGAAATCCTCCTTAAACAGTTCCGGCTGATAGAAGATAACATGTCCTAACCTAGCTCCAAGAATAGTTCCTATCAATGTCCATGTGAAAAGCGGCTCCAGATATTTCTGGTTAATATTATCAATTTTAAAGATTCTTGTCATTAAAATATATCCGAAACCAAAGGCCAGCACGAACATTAAGCTATAAAAGTGCAGGGTAAATATGCCGATATTGATCCCTTTTGACGGATCCCATATTTTAAAAGAAGTTTTAAGCTCCACTTTATCAGAATCAGAAATAGGTTTTGCAGACTTTACCGCATATTTGAATGTGGTGATATTATCTTTGGAAGGAGGAGTGTTGATCAGTTTAAAATGTTTATCAAAAAACTGATATTGTGAATCTTTGAATCTTGTAAGTGTTGAAGCACTGTAGCTGTAGTACGCAGGTTCAAAATTAGATTCGTTAAGGATGACCAGTACATTATCTTTGATTCCTCTGTCTGGAAAAGCGCTAAGATCTCCCAGTTCTGTAGTGGAATAGATTTTTACAGGAACATTATTTCCATTGATGTCTAAAGCTCCGTCAGATAGACCTCCAGGGTATTCCTGTGCAAAAAGGCACTGGGTAACCAATGCAAATATGACAAGGTAAATTCTGAAAAAAATATTACTCATTTTTCTATTGATTTAATAGTTTGTTTTATTGATGTTTATGCTTAGGGGGAACAGGGTCGTAGCCGCTTCCTCCCCATGGGTGGCATCTTAAAATTCGCCTGAACCCCATCCAGAACCCCTTAAATACACCATGAACCTGCAAGGATTCTACCATATAATGAGAGCAGGTAGGTTCGTAACGGCAATTTTTAGGAAGTAGGGGCGAGATGAACCACTGGTAAAATTTGATCAAAATTACCAAAGGAAATGTAATGATTTTATTGAATGTAAGTTTCAAAACAATGCAAAAATAGGGTAAAAAAATGAAAATTAGTTTAATTTTGTTAGAAGTTTCAGAGCGTAGAAATCTGAAATATTGATCTTAAAAAATAAAATACTTTGAATCAAAATATTCCATTAGCTGAGAAATTAAGACCTAAAACCCTGGATGAGGTGCTGGGGCAGGAACATCTTACCGGCGAGAAAGGAACGATCAGAAAAATGATCGAAAATAATTCCCTGAATTCCCTGATACTTTGGGGCCCTCCGGGAACAGGCAAGACTACACTGGCTGAGATTATTTCTGAGAGTTCCGGGAGAAAATTTTATAAACTTTCAGCGGTGTCTTCGGGAGTAAAAGATGTTCGTGATGTAATTGATGATGCTAAAAAGCAGAATTTATTTTCCGGAAAATCACCTATTTTGTTTATTGATGAGATTCACCGTTTTAATAAGTCCCAGCAGGATTCCCTGTTGCATGCAGTAGAAAAAGGCTGGATCGTTTTAATAGGAGCTACTACAGAAAATCCGAGCTTTGAAGTGGTCTCTGCTTTATTATCAAGAAGTCAGGTGTATATCCTGAAAGCTCTAAGTTATGAAAAGCTTGAAGAACTTATCGATATCGCTTCTGAAAGATACAATAAAGATGAACGCTCAGACTTTAAAATTCTTGAAAAAGAGGCACTGATACAATATTCAGGAGGTGATGCCCGAAAGCTGATCAATTCTGTAGAGCTGGTTCTGAATCAGTATAAAAATACAGAGACCAAAGAGATTATCAATTCAGATGTGCTGGAAGTTCTTCAGGAAACCATGGCATTGTATGATAAGAATGGTGAGCAGCATTATGATATTATCTCTGCCTTTATCAAATCCATGCGTGGAGGAGATCCTAACGGAGCTGTTTATTGGTTGGCGAGAATGATTGCCGGAGGAGAAGATATTAAGTTTATAGCAAGAAGAATGCTTATTCTGGCGGCAGAAGATATCGGGTTGGCAAATCCTAATGCGCTGGTTATTGCCAATAACTGTTTTCAGGCTATCAATGTGATTGGAAATCCTGAAGCGAGAATTATTTTAAGCGAGACAGCTGTATATCTGGCTGTTTCTCCAAAGAGTAACTCTGCGTATATGGCAATTAATGAGGCGTTAGCGTTGGTAAAACAAACCGGTAATCTTCCTGTACCACTTCATTTAAGAAATGCTCCTACCAAACTGATGAAAGATCTGGATTATGGAAAAGAATATAAATATGCTCATTCCTATGAAGGGAATTTTGTAGAACAGGACTTCCTTCCTCAGGAAATCAGGGATGTGAAACTGTATGAACCCGGAAATAATTCAACGGAAAAGAAAATCTATGAAGAACTGAAGAAAAAGTGGGGAAAGAAATATTAAATAAAAAAGGATAGAACTTTTAGTCTATCCTTTTTTTATGGTGAAAAATTATTTCGTATGAATATATAGAGTTGGTTTCCCGTTGTACTCTTTTATTTTAGATGTTGCAGGAACCTCCGTGCTTATCATAGTTGATGAATCGGTAAATTTGAAATCATCAATAAAAACAGGATTATTGGCAGGAAGGTCTTTTTGTTTATTGAGAGATGCTAATGTTATCTTACTTAATTTTACGCCATCCAGAGATTTATACTCAGTAACTCCGTTGGTGAAAACAGAACTGAATTTTTTCAGGTTGGCAGGAAGTTCAGATCCGCTATTGTAGACTTTTACAACCTGCATACTAGTGCCTTTCGAGTTGAACAGGGCTTCTGTTCCAATCATATTATCAGCAATAGCGAGCTTTTGCTGTGCAAACAATGTTGCAGATGACAGTATTAAAAAAGAGTAGAGTAATTTTTTCATAATCAGAATATGTAACTGTTAAAAACGTGATAAATATAGTTATTTTTTACAAAATGTGAATTAAATATTGAAATGTTTTAAATTTTATTTAGAAATAAAAACTTTTAATCTAATTATAAATCCTGATTTTCTTCTTTTTTTTCTTTTGTATCGACCATATTTTTGATGATATTCTTAAAGCGCTGAAAAGTAAAGGAACTTAACAGCAGAATAATCCCAAGAGCAATAAACGCGCTGATTCTTGAAATATTATCCATTTGCCATACATCATAGGCGTATAGCTTCAATACCATTATACCAATAAGAGTAAAACCGATCTTATTATATTCCTGAATATTTCTTTTTAATCCCATATAAATAAAAATACTGGCAAGTATCGTCCAGATGATTGGAAGATAAAGAATGTTAAAATGATTTTTTACAGCATATGAATCGGCAATATCCTTAGAGACTGTCAATACATATAGATGATGAAGCTCATAGCTAACCGAAATAATGAGTGTGAGGGCAATAAACCAATATGATATTTTCGATTGATGGAATCCTGTAGCGGGAACAATTTTTAAGCATACATATATAAAAGGTATCCATTGAAGCAGATGCCATAAATAAAATCCACTCTGAAGTTCTTTTGAAAGGATATCCGTCACAACTGATGAGGTGGAAGCAGAAAGGTTAATTATAATAAGGAAAAAGAACAGATAGATCAGTGCGGTCTGAAAATCATTGGGAATATTAAGTTTATTTCTGAAAACTAATAGGATGAAAATATAACAGATACTGTATAGTAATCCTACACTGCTTATTACCGCCAAAGACATGTGATTGATATGATAAATAATTTCCAGAAGGAATGCAGTATAAATAACTCCATAACTTGCTATTGTAATAAGGTCTTCAAAAAAGGTATTGGCTTCTGTTTCTTTCCGGTTGTTTTTCAGTAAATATAAATTGATACCAGTTGAAACGATGGTCACCAGGCTGGTTAAAAATACAGGATTGAATATAATGGCAAGATTGTCTGTATTGAAATATTCACACCACGTAATAATCTGTGCAAAAATAACCATTGGGAAAAGGACATGAAAACATGTTTTAAATATTGTATGACCGGTTTTTTTCCATATGAATAGGAGTAAAGTAGCTTCTATAGCCCAGACACTTGTGATAAGATGTGCTTTAAACTGTAAAGCAACTGCTATTGTAATGAGGCTGATTGTTATCCCGGCAAAAACAGAAAAAGATGTCCCGAAATTCCTTCTTCCATATTCTCTTAAGAAAAGGATTGCATTTACCACAGCAAAAATGAGTGGGAAGATGATGACAGGTTCGTATTGTAATTCATTGAAAATATATGTTAGTCCTATAATGCTTGAGCCGTTAACCAGAGCAAGCATTAAAATATCAGGAACAGAAAGTTCACTTTTCCTGAAGTAATTGTGAAGGGCAAAAATGTAAAAAATAATATAACTGATGAGGTAGAAAGTAATGCTTAACAGTTGAGGCAAATCAGCAGTCCAGTAAAAAAGATAGAGGCTGGTGAAAATATAAGCTGTCCATCCCACACTTTTCCAGTGCTGAAGAAAAGCGGCTGCAAGCATTCCAAGGTTTAATAAACTGAGGTAGGTGAAGAGAAACAGATAATTGCTTTCTCCTGTGCTGATCATGAGAGGAGCGGCAAAACCGCCTATTAATGAAAAGATGATCAGAACCTCACTTCTGTAATAGTAGGATAGAATGATAGAAACGGCGGTAATCACCGAAGTGATGATAAAGGCCATATTCTGACTGAAAAGATGATATTCCCGAAAGGCGATAGTGGTTGTAAAATATAGGACGGCAATTCCGCCTCCGGTAATAATAGAGGCAAATGTTTTGTAGTTTTTTCTAAGGAAATGCCCTAGAACTATGATTCCGCCTCCGATGCAAAGGCCAATTCCTGCTCTTGCGGTTTCTCCGATCCAGTTTTTATCAATGGCATATTTTACAAAATAACCAATTCCGAGAACGAGGGTGAAAATACCAATAACGGTAAGAATATTCTGCTTTAAAAATTCAAATATAGGATGTAACCAATCTTTTTGAATTACCGGAGGTTGTTCTGTGTTTTCATCAGGAATGACAGCTTCTCTGTGAGATTCGACTGGTATTTGTGATTCAATAATGGTGTCTTCGGTATGGGAAATCCCCTGACTGGTCTCAGGTTGTAGTATTTTTTTATTGATTTTGGAACTAAGGTCTGATACCTCTTTTTCAAGTTTCCGGATCTTGTTACTCAGATTGTTGAAAATAATGGCAATAACTACAATAAGGATAACCGCAATATACTCATTCATTATATAGTTTTTATCAAATATAAAGATTTTTGAAATGGTATTAAAAATTAACCCATCGCAATAGAAGCGATGGGCTAACGGTATAGATAACTAACAATATGTTCTTATTAATTAGAGACTTTATAGATATAGAATGAAGAAACACTGGAACCCGCAATCGATAGTGATAAAACGTTGCTTCCTGTGAGACCAAAACTTACTTTGTCTCCGGCCTGAAAGGAGTATAGTGAATTGATACTGGCTTCAGATAGTGTTAACTTAGCTACAAGTAAATCAAGACCTGAAAACGCTCGGGTGTCAATAATTGTACCCACTCCACTTCTCGTTCTTGCTATTCCAATACCGTAACCATTTACCAGAAGGTCTGCCTGTAATCCTGTTCCGTATCTGAAAGTATATCCTAACATATAAACTCCTGTAGATGGAATGATAAATGAACTGTCCGAATCAGAAAACATACTTGCAGATCCTATTGTTCTTTCTGCTGCAAGGAAATTGACAGGTTTGAAGGTTGCAGGAAATAGCGAAACATTTACAAGACTTATTCCTGTTGTTTTTTTAGCAGAAAACATGCCTGAATTTACATTAGCAGCCCCTATTAGCAATTGTGGATCCATTGCAAATACTTCTGTGCTTGAATTATCCTGAACTAAAAGCTGGTATCCGGGTACTGTAGTAGCGGTTGGTGTATTTCGAACTCTCATATTTCCATTAACATCTAATGTTGCCGTTGGGGCTGAGGTATTAATTCCTACTTGTGAAAATAATGGCAGTGCTGCACATGCCAGTATTAGGCTGTAAAGTTTAGTTTTCATGATCAAGATTTTTACTTAGTTGCAAACAAAGATACAATAAATATACATTTTATATTGTGGAATTTTCATATTTAATATAAATATGATGTAATATATTTAAACGTATGTTTGTATTTTAGAATATATTGTTACATATTTTAATTACGGGTTATTTTTATTTTATTTATTTAAGTGGGTGTTTGTGAGGGTTTTGAAAAAATAAATTATCCCTGTTGTGTGGGTTGTTTTTTTGAGTTATACGAGGCTGGTCAGGCATTTATTAATAAATCACATTATTTTTTTGGTTGTTACGATATAAAAAAAACACTGTTACTTTAACAGTGTTTTTTTATTAGGTATATGTTAGCTTATTTTTAACTTTCCAAAAGGAATTCTTTATAATTTCCAAGAAAATCCACATCAGCGTTGATGGATTCAAGTTCTTTTAGGGCATTTCCGTGTAGTACATCCTTCCATGAGCCTTCTACATTAATGAAGAAGAAATAATTCCCCAATCCTGTTTTTAATGTTCTGGATTCAATTTTGCTGAGGTTCATTTTTCGCCATGCAAAAACAGACAGCACCTGATGTAGGCCTCCGGGATGATCTTCAGGTAGGGTGATCAGCATTCCTGATTTCTCACCCAATGTTTCGAGTTGACTGTTATCATATCTGTTTTGTTGCTTTGAGATAATAATAAATCGGGTATAGTTCTGTTCAAAATCCTGAATATTACGGTTGATGATCTTTAAACCATATAAATTAGCTGCAAACTGATTGGCTACTGCTGCAATCTTCAGTTCTTTATTTTCCGATACATATTTGGCAGCAGCGGCGGTAGAAGAAAAATCCTGTTTGGGAATGCCTTTGTAATGTGTATCCAAAGAATGGAAGCTCTGAGCCAATGCCTGTGGATGAGAATAAATCCTTTCTATCTCCTCAATAGAATTTTCAGGATGAATCATCAGGTGGTGAGCGATAGGCATTACAGCTTCCGCTTCAATTTTAATAGACGGTGTCTTATACAAATAATCCAGCGTCATTGATACGGTGCCTTCTATGGAATTCTCCAAAGGAACAACAGCTTTGAGTGTGTTTCCGCTTTCCACTGCACTAAAACAGTCCAGAATGCTGGCTTGTGGTAAAAGCTCATCATCAGGAAAAAGCTGTGCGGTGGCAAGCTGAGTAAAGCTGGCATGAGGCCCCAAAAATGCAATCTTCATAAGTAAATATATAAGGTGTTGTTGTTATCAAAAGACAAAGGTGCGAATTATAGTTCAAAGTTCAGCGGGAGAGTTCAGGGTTTAAAGTTTAAAGTTTAAAGTTGGTTGACTGTAGGTGTCTTGTCTCCTGTTTTCAATCTTTATAAGGTGTCCTCTGTGGTCTCTTTCCAATTGCCTTCAATCATCTTCATCAGGAAATCCGGACATTTGATAACTTTATTGGTTTGGGCATCTAAAAAGAAAAGGGTAGTGGAGGCCTCGGTAATTTTAATATGCTCTTCATTGTAAATTTCATATTCAAATTCAATTCTTACTCCGGGAATTTTTTTTACATAAGTATGAATTTCTAATTTTTGATCATACAAAGCTGGGCGAATATACTTAATTTTGTAGTCTGAAACAGGCAGCCAAATTCCTTGGTTTTCAATTTCATCGTATGAAATTCCTATACTTCTGAAGAGTTCAACCCGGCCTACTTCAAAGTACTGGGCGTAGTTACCATAGTATACATATTTCATAGGGTCTGTTTCTGCGTAACGTACTCTAATTGAATGAGTTGTGTGTATCATTTTAGGTCTTAAATTATACATACAAATATATTTTTAAATAATCAATACCTGCAATATTTTTTTTTAAAAAGAAAATATTGGACCTTTGTCTCCCTTCTAAAAACAGTACAAACAAAAGAATAATCAGGGCATAAAAATGGATGACAATTTAATGATGATATGGCAGAAATGCCTTCAGTTTATGCGCGATAACCTGAACGCAGCTGAAGATAATTCTGACCTGAAAAAACTTGAGAAATCTTTCGATATGTTATTTGATAAGGTACAGCCACTTTCATTAGTGTCTAATAACCTTACACTTATCGTACCGAGCGATTTTTACAAGGAATATATCGAGGACAATTACCTGTCCTTACTTTCTGCTGCCCTGAAGAAAAATGTAGGAAAAGGAGTGAAGTTATGGTATTCTGTAATGGAAAACAGACCAAAAGGTGAAGAAAAACCGGTTACCATGAACATGAAGGGACAAAGTGTTCCTACTCCAAAAACACAGGAAACAATGCCACAAGGATTCTCAGCTAATATTGTAAACCCTTTTGTGGTCCCTGGAATTAGAAAAGTAAATATTGATTCTAATCTGAAACCAGACTATTCTTTTGATAGTTATGTAGAAGGAGAAAGTAATAAATTTGCAGCTACCGTAGCAAGATCTATTGCTAAAAGACCTGGAGCTACAGCATTCAACCCATTATTCTTATACGGAGGATACGGAGTAGGAAAAACCCACTTAGGTCAGGCTGTTGGTCTTGAAGTAAAGAATCAGTTTCCAGACAAGGTCGTTCTTTATTTATCTTCAGAAAAATTCATCCAGCAGTTTATTTCAGCTGCTAAAGCACATAAGCAAACAGAATTTGCAAACTTCTATCAAATGGTAGATGTACTGATTATTGATGATATTCAGTTCTTATCAGGAAAATCAGCAACACAGGACAGCTTCTTCCACATTTTCGATCACCTGCATCAAAATGGAAAGCAGATTATCCTTACTTCAGATAAAGCGCCGGCAGATATTATGGATATTCAGGACAGGATTGTTTCCCGTTTCAAATGGGGACTTTCTGCAGAGATCAAATCTCCGGATTTATCTACAAGAAGACAGATCATTGAAGATAAGCTAAGCAGAGACGGAATCGTTCTTCCTGGAGATATGCTGGATTTCCTTGCTGTTGAAACGAAAACAAACGTAAGAGAATTAATTGGGGTTATCAACTCGGTAATTGCATATTCTACAGTATATAAGAGAGATCTAAGTCTTGAATTATTAAAGGAAACCATCAACAGAATTGCAGCCAACCAAAAGAAGGTGATCAATATTCCTTATATTCAGGAAGTGGTATGCGACTATTTTGGAATCAAAAAAGAGCAGCTTCTATCCAAAACAAGAAAAAGAGAAATCGCATTACCAAGACAATTGGCCATGTATTTCTCAAAAGAGTTTACCAACTCCACATTCACTAAAATTGGAGAAGAAATGGGCGGAAAAGACCACTCTACAGTAATGTATGCATGTGATACTATCAAGGACGTTTCGAAAATTGATAAAGAAATTAAGAAATACGTTAAGGATCTTACCGAAAGAATTAAGCAGTAAGATGATCTTAATCTAAAATATTTAAAAATGAAGAATAGTTTTATTCTTCATTTTTTATTTAGTTTTGTTACAGCAATACATTTTGATTGCTATTTAATTTATTAAATATCAGACTATGAAAATCCTGATGGTTTGCCTCGGAAATATTTGCAGAAGCCCTTTGGCTGAGGGAATTATGAAAACAAAAGTGCCGGAAAGCTTTGTGGTAGATTCTGCCGGAACGATTGCTATGCATGAAGGTGAACATCCGGATAAAAGAGCCATTAAAACGGCTGCTAATCATAGTGTTGATATTTCCAGACAAAGATCCAGACCTATCACAAGAGCAGATTATGAAACTTTTGATAAGATTTACTGTATGGATATAGATGTGTTTGAAGATGTTGTTTCCAAAGCTGAAAATAAAGAAGAACGCCAGAAAATATCATTGTTTCTGGAGGTATTGGGAGATCGCGAAAATGCTGAGGTTCCGGATCCGTATTGGGGAGATTTGAAAGATTTTGAAAATGTTTTCCAGCTTTTGGAAAAGGGATGTGATGCTATCAGAAAGCAAATCCTAATAACATAACCATGAAAAAACTGCTATTACTACTCATCGTAAGCTTTAATTTCTCTTTTGCTCAGACCAAAGATGAAACAGAAATCCTTAAAGTAATGAATGACTTTATGGAAAGTATTAAAACAAGAAATGAACCCAAATATCTGTCTCTATTCCAGGAACCAGTGCTCTGGACAGGAATTTATAAAGACAGAACACAGGCTAAACGTCTGGAGAAAAATCCCAAGGCAGAATATTATTTTGCCGATGATTATAAAGCTTTCATCAAAGGCTTTAAAGATGATAAATCTGAAGAAAAATTTGACAATATTAAAATCGTTGAGGATGGAGGAGTAGCTTCTGCCAATTTCGATTACAGTTTTTGGTATGACGGAAAAATGGAAAACTGGGGAAAAGAAATCTGGACGCTGATGAAAATCAACGGAATCTGGAAAATAACCTCTGTAACCTTTTCTATGGACCTTGCGAAATACTTCCCACAACCATCATTAAACGAAAGAACTAAAAAATAAAACAATGCTTTTTTTACTCCCTGCTTACTTATCAGAAAATACTTCAATCACTCATTTTGCACCTGTTATTAAGGAATATATCATGCAAACCGATTACTTCTTCGTGGAAAATGAGAAAACGGCCAGAAAGGTCGTTAAATTCTTTGCTCCTGAAAAGAAACAGGCAGATTTGAAGCTGTTTTTATTGGATAAGTATACAGAAAATGCAGATATTAAAGAAGCCCAGCAGCTTATGCTGAAAGGGCAGGATTTTGGATTGCTTTCAGAAGCAGGATTACCATGTATTGCAGATCCTGGAAACCTGATGGTAAAATGGTGCCATGAAAAGAATATCAGAGTAATCCCTATTTCAGGACCTTCATCCATTATTCTGGCTTTAATTTCCAGTGGTTTTAATGGACAGGAATTTACGTTTAACGGATATCTTCCTATTGATAAAGGAGAAAAGAAGAAACAAATCCAACAGTTGGAAAGCCTGGTTCAGAAAACTGGTTATTCTCAGATCTTTATGGAAACTCCTTACAGAAATAACCAGCTTATTGAAGATCTTACAAAATTCTTATCACCTAATACCAAGTTGTGTATTGCTGCCAATATTAATGATCCGGAGCATGAATTTATCAGCACTAAAACAATAAAGGATTGGCAGAAACAAAAACCTGAACTTCATAAAGTTCCTGCTGTATTTGTACTTGGAAAATAAAAAAAAATGATGAAGAATAACCCATTTCTTACTGTTTTTCTATTATTTGGTATTCAGGTATTGCTTATCAAATACCTGGATTATCTGGATTTTGAGATGGGACAAGGTTTATATCTTGCTTTTGTTTGTTTTTGTATTCCCACCATCTCTATCATTCTTAATTGGTTTACCGGAGAGTCCAGATATAAAAAATCATTCAGGTATTTTACTTTTTTTACTGTAATAATGTCTCTTCTGGCATTTGTAGCATTGTCTTATTTAGGGGCTTTAGGAAAGGCATATCAAAATTAAAGTATGAAAAAAACGGCTATAGATTATCTTAATTTTGGGTTGGCAGGCATTTTTATTGGAATGCTTATTCTCTATGGAGTTACCTTACTTCCCAAGAAGGAACAGGAACCTGATAAATTCAACTGGTCGGCAAAAATTATCAGTATGAAGCCAAATTCGGTGGATGAACAATCAGGAATGCTGAAGATTCTGGATGCTATTTTCATCAATAGCTCTAATCAGACCTTAACCAGATTAGACCATTACTCTCCTAAATCAATTTTTTCCCAAAAAGGATCAGATTCTGCTTATTTTTGGACACAAAATGAACTCTTACCAGATTCTTTATATATTAAATATTTTTCTGTTGAAGAGAGTAAATTCTATCAGTTAAATACTAGGCTTCCCCTAGAGAAAATGCATAATTCTTTAAAAAATAAAGATTTTGCAACAGATTTGAAGATAGAGATTCAACAGGGCGGTAAGATTTCTCTGAAGATTGAACAACCGGAATCTGAAAATTTCGGATCAAAATTAATACACAATTTCCAGGCAAAAGAAATCCAGGGAACATTAAAAATGTTGGTCTATGGAGAGCGTTTAGAAAATTATGATTTTTCTTTGCTGAAGAAGGTATCTGATTATTCAGATCTTATTATTCAAAAATATGTATGGAAAATGAAAGTTGAAATTGAAGGTTCTGAGAACATTTTAGAAACTTCAGCCAATACTTTTGAATGGAAATCAATCAGAACGGATAATAAAACTCTTGAAGATGCTCTATTAAGAAATATTCCGAAAGATGCTGTTGTTCAATGGGAAAATGAATGGCATTATCACAGCTATTATGCTTTCGACGGTCAGCAAATCTTAGATGCTTTTAAAGAACTCAATAAGATAAAGAGTAATGAACCCGCTATCATAACTTTTAAAATATTTAAAAATACTTTTCCAAAAGCTGAAATATCTAAAGCTGGGAAAACGATTAAGCTAAAGAATATTGACCCCAATATTCCTATCAAGATTATTTCTAGAAAATGTACGGTATAATAAAAACATCCGAAAGATGTTCTTAGCATTAATACCTGATTCCCGTCTTTTTAAGAATAAAACTTAAAAGCCATATCGGCCCTATCAGCAGAAACTGGATGTCTTTAAGAAAAGAAGGCTTTTTACCTTCAATCTTGTGTCCGATAAACTGGAAAATCCATGTAATGATAAAAACACCGAAGTAAAGAATCCAGGATTGTTTGCCGAGGGTAATATTGGTAAGGTAAATACAATGTTCTGCCAAAAGCATCATCAAAATCATGGTGATTCCGATTAATAAAGAAAGCCTTACATAATATAAACTTATCAGGGCAACAGCCACCAAACTTACAATACTGATGCATCCAAAATAGGAAATGCAGAAATGAGAGGAAGGAATTAAGGAAATAAATCCAAGAATAGAACAAAAAATAAGAGGTACACAAAACCAATGAATGAACTTGTTAGTCGCATTTCTATGGCTTTTACTATATTCTGCAAATAATAAATCAACCTTTCTCATACTGACAGGAATTGGATTAATGCTAAAATAATAAAATTTTGTAATCAGTGGTAAGATTGCTTACATTTGTGTTATGTCTGCCTTAGAAAAGTTCGGAGTAGAAATATCTACGGAACGTAATATTTTTGAAAGAATTGCCGTTGATAAACCCTTTCGGCCTGAAAATCCGGCATTTATTTTTATTAAATCAGGAACCATAAAACTTCGCCAGCACTTCAGTGATCTGGAAGTTTCTGCCAATATGTTTATGGTAACAGACCCACAGACTATTTATGAAGTAGTAGCGGTAAGTGATGACTTTCAATCAAGAATGGTTTCCTATAAAAGGGATTTTATTTCGGCGCTATCCTTAAAATTCAATAGACTGATTACGTACCGATATTTCAGACAGCAGATGAATAAAGGTGTTCCCTTTCCTGAGAATGAAATGGAAGTGGTCTGGAAAAGTGTCAATTTTCTGAAATTTATCCTTGATTCTGAAACTGAAATGCTGTACAAAAAAGAAATGGTAGAACATCTTTTCTCTGTTTTCTGTTATCAGATGGCCGGAATTATTTCAAAGGAAGATAATAATTCCATGAACCAGATGTCCAGACAGGAAGAAATTGTCTTCGTTTTTCTTACTGATCTTTCTGAGCATCATCTCACAGAGAGAACGGTAGAGTTCTATGCCGAAAGACAATCCATTACAACCAGACATTTGTCAGCAGTAATCAAAGAGGTAACAGGGAAGTCAGCAAGCCAGATTATTGCTTTAATTGTGATTAATGAAGCAAAAGTACTTCTAAACTCTTCTAATAAACCTGTTTCTGAGATTTCTTCTATCCTTGGTTTTAGCGACCAGTATGCATTTTCTCATTTTTTTAAAAAACATCTGGAGGTAAGCCCAAGACAATACAGGCATCAGTTCGAAAGCTAAAATCTTACATTTGAACATCTTTTTCCAAAAATCAAACATTTGATTGAATTTGTTGTTGTCCTAACTTTGCATCTGTAAAACAAGGTAAAATGACAAAGAAAATAAAAACAGCACTATCAGTTCTGATAGCAGCTTTTCCTGCGCTGTTTTTTTCACAACAGATTAAACAGTTGACCGCAAGGGAGATTGCTGAACTGGCAGTTCAGAATCATCAGCAGTTGAAGGTTTCCGCTCAGAATATTGATATTGCAAAACAGAATATCAATGTTGTTAAGCTTCAGAAACTTCCAGCCATCACGGCCTCTACAAGCCAATTCTATTTGGGAGATGCAGTAGCCATCGATAAAGATTTTTCAAATTCTACAAAGGTTCCTATGCCTCATTATGGAAGCTCCTATGCTGTTCAGGCAACACAGCTGATCTTTAAAGGAGGGTTGGTAAATAAATCTATTGAAATGGCAGGACTTCGTGAACAGCTTTCTGAACTGGATCTGGAGAAAAATAAACAGGATGTGAAATTTTTAGTAATTTCAAACTATCTGGATGTCTACAAGATTATCAATCAGGAAGACGTGTTTCAGAATAACAAAAAGTTAGCTCAGGAACGTCTTAAGAATATTCAGAAATTCTATCAGCAGGGGATGGTGACCAGAAACGAAGTGATTCGTGGTGAGCTTGCCCTTAAAAATCTGGATCAGGGTATTCTGACGCTTTCAAATAATAAAAAAATCCTTAATTATAATTTAAATATTGCTTTAGGTTTATCTTCTGACACTGAAATAGTTCCTAATGAAAGCTTAGAAAACAAAGAATCAGGAATCGGAATAGATTATTATATGAATCTTGCTCACGACAGCAATCCGGTGTTGAAGTCAGCACAGAAAAATATAGCAGTAGCTGATAAAAATATTGAAATTATTAAAACTGATAATTCACCTACTGTAGCAGGATTTGGCGGATATACTTTACAAAGACCAATTACTACGAGAAACCCTGTCTTGGATATGTATTCAGGAGGTTGGCAGACAGGTGTTTCTCTTAGTTACAATATCGATACCCTGTATAAAACAAAAGAAAAAGTAAAATTAGGTGAACTGCAGAAGAATCAGGCAAGTGATGCGATGACTTTGGTTCAGCAGAATGTAGATATGGGTGTGAATGCAGCGTATACCAAATATCAGGAGTCTATTCAGCAGGCAGATATTTTAAATGATTCCAAAAGGCTGGCAGAGGAGAACTATAAAATTACCGAAGCCAAATATCTGAATCAATTGGCCGTACAGGCGGAAATGATTGATGCTCAAAACCAGAAACTGCAATCAGAATTGGATTATGCCAATGCAGAGATCAATGTTTTGTATCAATATTATAACCTTTTGAAAGCTACGGGAACACTTTAATTTTTTAAACTGAAATCAACACAATGGAAAACAAGGAACAAACTACTCAAAATACTACATCAACTCCCGCAAAACCAGCGGCAGACAACAAAAAAAAGCAGAATAAGAAAAATAAAATCAGAGCGATTATTTCCAATATCGTTGTTTTTCTGGTGATTGGATTCGGATTATTCTGGCTTATTCGTGAATATTTTCACATCGGAAATAAAACCTATACAGAAGCGGCTCAGGTAGAAGAATTCATTAACCCGATCAACACAAGGGTTTCTGCTTATATCAAAGAAATTAAATTTATTGAGCACCAAAGAGTTAAAAAAGGAGATACACTGGTTATTTTGGATGAACGTGAAATCATTACCCAACTGGGACAGGCAGAAGCAGCTTACCAAAATGCTATGGCTCAGAAAACGGCAACCAGCTCTTCTGTAAATACAGTTTCCAATAATGTAAATGTAATGGAATCTAATATTGCAGGGGCAAAAGCAAGACTTTGGAATGCTGAGCAGAATCTGAACAGATACAAAAACCTTTTATCTGCGGAAGCGGTAACAAGACAACAGTACGATCAGGTAAAAACTGAATATGATGCCCAGAAAGCAGCATATGAGACGTTGGTGAACCAAAAACAATCGGCAAATCTTTCTACTACAGAAGTGAAAAGCAGATTGGGAATTAACGAGGCAGAGATTAAAAGAACAAAATCTGCACTGGATATGGCGAGAATCAATCTTTCTTATACCGTAATTACAGCTCCTTATGATGGAGTAATGGGAAGAAGAACGATTTCTGAAGGACAGTTGATTCAGCCAGGGCAGCAAGTAGCAACCATTGTATTAAACGGTCAGAAGTGGGTAACAGCCAACTTCCTTGAAAGCCAGATGCCTAATGTTAAAGTAGGAGAGAAGATGATGATGACGGCAGATGCATTGGGTGGAAAGCAGTTTGAAGGAGTTGTAACCGCTGTTTCTGCTGCTACCGGATCAAGATATTCAAGTGTGCCAACCGATAATTCGACTGGTAACTTCATTAAAGTACAGCAGAGAATCCCCGTAAGAATAGAGTTCACTGCTTCCAACAAAAAAGAAGATCTGGAGAAGTTAAGTGCAGGAATGAATATGAATGTGAATATTAATAAAGACTAGAAGATGGAAGATATCAGATTCCAGGCATTATGGAGTGTGAAGAATTAAGGTTGAATATTGAAAGTCTGCCATCTGATATCTGAAATCTATTATCTACAATATGTACAACAAAGGATTATATAACGACTGGGTACCTAAACCCATACAGCTCCTGCTGATTGTATTGCTGCTTGCTGTGGTAATGCCGATTGGTGGGGTGTATACCGGGAACATTAGTTCTTTGGTGAGTGGTACCGGAGCGATGACAGAATATTTTATGTGGGCAAATTATGCAACCACTATTGGAATGGGAGCGTGTATGCCGGTTGTTATCAGAATTAAAATGAGATTTAAAGTAAGAGACAAATTGGTGCTGTTATTGGTTCTTTTAGGATTATTAAGTTACATCAATTCTACTACTTTACAGCCGATGATCTTTGTTTTTTCCGCTTTACTGATCGGATTTATGAAGATGATGGTAACTATAGAACTTTTCCTGCCATTGATGGTAATGATTGGGAACAGAGGGATTTTTTATGGAGCATTTTATACATTTGTTCTGGTGATGAATCAGGTAGCTGTGTATTATTCAGCAGAATTTGCTCTTCTTTATAATTGGCAGCAGTATTATGTTTTTACAGCAGTTTTATGCTTTATTTTAGCTTTGATACACTGGATTTTCATGCATAACAAATACTTTGCCCTGAAAGTTCCATTGCATTATATTGACTGGCTGAGTATCCTGCTTTTCATTTCAACCTTTATGTTTTCGGCCTATGTGTATGCATTCGGAAGACAGCAGGACTGGTTGAATTCAAAGAATATCATTAATGCAAGTATTGCAGCTTTTGTAAGTTTTGCATTGCTTTCCATTCGGCAGTTAACTTTAAAGAGACCTTATCTTTCTTTTAAAATTTTTACAAAAAGTAATGTACAGAACGGTTTATTTATGCTGTTCTGGCTGGGGATGTTCTTAGGAACGGCTTCCCTTCAGAATACTTTTGCTGTAGGAGTTTTAGGGTATGACCAGTTAACCAATGCGAAACTGAGTATGATGATGATTCCGGGAATCATTGTGGCTGGGGTGATTGCTATATTTTGGTTTAAAAAAGAAAAGCCATTGAAAATGTATATTTTTTCAGGGTTTTCAGGGATGATAGGATATGCTATTATCATGTATTTTTCTATGGTTCTGGAGTTCAATTATGATAACTGGTACTTACCTATGTTTTTAAAAGGCTATGGAATGTGTTCACTGTTTATCTCCGTTTGGTTCTATACGCTGGATAAACTTGAAATGGATGAAATGCTGGCAGCCATCGGATTGGTATTGGTTTGGAGAACCTTCTTAGCTGTAGGTATTTTTTCAACCCTATATTCATGGTTACAGTACCGTTTTCAGGTGACAGCAATAGGAGATCTTGCTGTTTATATGGACGGAATGACCGTGACTCCGCAAAATGTGATGGCCAATATGAAAGCCATTCAGCTGAATGCTATCCTGATAGCCACGAAAAAAATATTCGGACTTATAATTCTGATTGGTTTTGGAGTCCTTTTGTATGTGGTAACCCATCATTTTGGGGCTAAAAGATTCCAGTATTTCAAATTTATCAGAGTACTTGGCGGGAAATCTGTTATTGCAAGAAGAAGACTTCGTGAACGCAAAAGATTATTAGAAGAAATAAAAGACGCAGCAGGGCCTGCGATGTAAAGATACCTTGTTTTTCACTGTAAGATCCTGGTCCTTAGTTGGGCTGGGATCTTATTATTTTTGGTAGGGAAGCGGGAGGCTGGAAGAGGGAAGTTATGATAGACGGTTAAGATCTATATCTCAATTTTTATAGATGGATTATTGCATATTGAATTTAAGCTTTATAAGGCGGGAAGCGGGAGGCTGGAAGAGGGGAGTTATGATAGGCGGTTAACATCTATATCTCAATTTTTATAGATGGAATACTGCATATTGAACTTTAGTTTTATAAGGCGGGAAGCGGGAGGCTGGAAGAGGGAAGTTATGATAAACGGTTAAAGACTGTTGCTCAGTGCAAGAAAATTATTGAAAAGTAGTTATAGCTATACTGATGACATAAATAACTTCCTGTCCCACCTTCCATCCTTCTACTTTAAAATTCTGTAACACATGTATTATAAACTGCAATCTAAAACCCGCTGAACAATAACTTCCATCTTCCAGCCTTTACATCAAAAAAGTGAAAAATTTCACCTTTTCTTATTTTTATTGTTTCTAAATAAGAATTACCTTTGCCGGATTATAAAACTTTGATTTGAAGGAATGAAAAAGCAGTACGCATTCATAGGTCTATTGGCATCGGGATTACTATTTTCCCAAACTGTTAAAGATTCTGTAGCCTCTAAAGGTATAGAAGATGTTGTCATCGTAGCATCCAGAAAACCTACCAAAATATCTGAGATTCCTGGTACCGTTTGGGTTGTTCAGAAAGAAAAAATTCAGGAACAGGCCAAAAGCGGGGTTCCGATTAAGGAAATGTTATCCATTTTAATTCCAAGTATGGATATTGGTCCGCAGGGAAGAACAAACTACGGACAGAATATGAGAGGACGTTCTGCCCTGGTAATGATTGACGGAGTTTCTTTGAACAGTATCCGTGCCATCAGCCGTCAGCTGGATGCCATTGATCCGTTTAATATTGAAAGAATCGAGGTACTTTCCGGAGCCAGCTCTGTCTACGGTGGAAATGCAACCGGTGGTATCATTAATATTATTACAAAAATACCATCCAAAAAAGGAATTAGCGGAGAAACTGAACTGGGTGTACGTACAGGATTTATGGGAAAAGACGACCATGATTTCCGTGCAGCACAATCTATTGCAGGAAAAGGAGAAAAGTTCTTCGGAAGACTGGGAATTGCTTATCAGCAGAATGGTGGAGTATATGGAGCTGATCAGAAACAGCTTTTTACCGATATTACCCAAACCGATCTTCAGTATAACCAATCTATTGATGTCCTTGCAACCGGAGGATATCAATTTAACAATAAGCATAAAATAACAGCTTCTGTTCAATATTATAACTCAAAATTCAATGGTGACAGAAGTTTATATTTAGGACAAAACCTAAGCGCATTTACCAAGAAAGACGGAAGTCTACTGGAGATGAGAGATGGGTTTTCTTCCGATAAAAATGTAGGTACAGAGCGCTATATGGCAACAGTAGCCTACAATGGAAATAATATTCTGGGTGGGCAGGATCTTTATATTCAGCTTGCCACGAGAGGAGAAAAACTAGGATTTTATCCTTTCCCCGGAAATGTAAAGCTGGACAAAACGAGTATGGCTTATATGTCTTCTTCACAGCAGGATACTTATTATTCTGGAATTAAAGCTTTATTGTCAAAATCATGGAAGGGATTGAATGTTACTTATGGAACTGATATAGATTTTGAAAAGTTTGAAGGAACACAATCGGTATATGATATTACTAAAACAATGTCCAGCGGGGGATTAATTAACGAGACTCAATACAGGTTAGGAAGATATCCTACTAACCATTCTCAAAGTTATGCAGGGTATGTTCAGGCAAAATATAATATTATTCCAAAGTTACAGCTTAATGCAGGAGTACGTTACCAGCACATCAACGTAAAAATGGATGATTTTGTAGGCTCTGTACAACAGACACAGATTGCTATGGGATATGGAGCCTCCGCTTCAGCTATTCCGGGAGGAGAAAGCTCGTATAATGTCACATTAGCCAATGCCGGATTACTGTATAAAATCAGCGAGCATCACCAGGTATGGGGAACATTCTCCCAAGGTGCAAGCTTAGCAGATCCTGCTAAATATTATGGAATAGGAACCTATAAACTGAACGGAACCCATTGGGATGTAGTTTCCAGTATCAATGTCAAAGAGCAGCCTTTACAGGCTATCAAAACCAATCAGTTTGAAGTAGGATACCGTATTAATAAAGGAGGGCTGAGAACACAGGTTGCCGGATTCTTAAGTAATTCTGACAAAACTGTCGCTGTAGATAAAAATACATTCCAGATTCTTGTTAATGACCTGAAATTAAGAAATATGGGAATTGAAGCTGAGATTTCTTATTCTATGAACAACGGAGTGTATTTCGGAGCAAGTGGATTATTGATCAAATCTGAAGTAGACAATAAGGGCGAATGGCAGAAACAGGAAATTTACAATGCTTCTCCGTCAAAATTAGTAACATACATTGGATATAACGTGAAAAACTGGTCGTTCAGATTCCAGTCTTTACAGAATTTCAAACAGAAGGATGAACTTAATAATGTAGTGGAAGGATACAACACTTCAGACCTTATGATAGGCTACCGATTCCAGTTTGGAAAATTCAACCTTGGAATTCAGAATCTGTTCAATACGGATTACCAGACCATTTGGAGCAAGCGTTCCCAGGTTTTATACTCAAGCTACGGAATTCCGGACTTGTTTAATTATAAAGGAAGAGGCAGAACATTCAACCTGTCTTATACTTTTGAATTTTAAAAAAATAAGATTAGGGTATTATGCCTTAGTCTGAATCAAATACTTTCTATAAATCCGGTTTCTGATATTGATCGGAAGCCGGATTTTAACTTAAAAAATAAATTCAGTTATGGCTCAAATTTCAACAGGGCAGTTCATTGCCGAAGTTACCAGAAAAGAATACATCACCGATCATTTTATCAGAGTGTATCTGTATTCTCCCGAAGTTCATTTGTTTAAGAATACCACGATAGGAGACAATAATAAAATTGCCATTCCTCCGGTTGGATTAAACGAAGTGCATTTTCCAACTATAGAAAATGATGAATGGGTATATCCGCCAAAAGAAGTGGCTCCATCCATCAGAACATATACGCATAGGGGAATTGATCTGGAAAAGAATGAAATCTTTATTGATTTTGTAGATCATGGAGACGGTGGTCCGGCCTCAAAATGGGTAAGAGAAGCAAAAGCAGGTTCAAAGCTTGGAGTAATGATGCGTCTTGGTGAAAAAGAGCTGTATCCTGAGGCAGAATGGTATTTATTGGCAGGTGATGCTACGGCAATTCCTGTATTAAGTGCTATTTTAGAAACCCTTCCGGAAACGGCAAAAGGAGTCTGTATTATCGAAGTTCACGGAAAAGAAGATGAGCAGATCTTAGAAACTAAAGCAGATATTGAGTTTAGATGGCTTCATAATTCCCAGCCTCAGGTCAGCAGTGAAATTGCTGATGTGGTAAAGAGTATAGAGATTCCTGAAACATCAAAATTTGGCTATGTAGCTTGTGAATTCTCTAGTGTTAAAGAAATACGCACTTATCTTAGAAAAGAAAAGAACTGGACCTCAAAAGAACTCTACGCTTTTTCTTACTGGAAAGCCGGTAAAGCAGAGAACGAGTCGCAGGAAGACAGACATGAAGAGAAGGAATCAATAGCATAAATGGAGTTAAGGTAAGGGAACTCTTTAATGCTTTTAACGCAGTGCCTTTGCGAACGGAAAAATAAGAAGGATTAAAGTTATCTTAGGGATCATAGCGTTTTAAATCTATAGTTGAACTAATGTTATCATTTTAACGTAGTGTTCGCAAAGATTTAAAATAAAATATATAAATACGTTCGCAAAGGCGCTTCACTCAGCAAAGGTTGTAATCTGGCTGAATGAAATGTCTTTGTGATCTTAAAAAAGCACGGGCATCCTCAAAAAGCCTTGCAATTTATTGTGTTATATTTATGTATTTAGATAAAATGTGAGCAATAGTTTCATTCCGAATTGAGGGATAAAGAGAATAAAGTTCTGTAAGGGAAAAAACAATGAGAACTTCGTAACCAGAAAACCCGAACTTCAAACTTTGAACTTTACCCTCTGAAGCCGTATCTTTGCTGCTATGAAAGATTTAATGGGCCAAGCGATCTGGGATTATTATCACGATGAAAATCCTCAAGATCTGCAAACAGAAACGTCAATTTCTGAATTGGATGAACTTCCTGTAGATTATTTATTCAGGGATTTTGAAGAGATGAATGATATTGAGCAGAAAGCTTTACAACTTTCAAAAGGTAAAGTTCTGGATATTGGAGCAGGAGCCGGTTCACATGCTTTATATCTTCAGAATGCAGCTGATCTTGATGTCACAGCGTTGGATATTTCTCCGAAATCCATTGAAGTTTGTCAGTTAAGAGGAATTAAAAAGGCTGTTTGTAAAAACATCCTTGATTTTTCAGGGGAAACGTTTGACACTGTTTTATTGTTGATGAATGGTACCGGAATCTTTGAAGGATTATCTAAAATAGATCCTTATCTTCAGAAGCTAGGAGCATTACTGAATGAGGGTGGACAAGTTCTGATCGACAGTACGGATATTCTTTATATGTTCGACCGAGATAAAGACGGCGGAGTATACATTCCTGCCGGAGGGTACTACGGAGAACTCGAGTATATTGTTCATTATAAAGGTGAATCTGAAAAACCGATCACATGGCTTTACTTAGATTTTAATACGTTGAAGAATGCTGCAGAACACAATGGCTTTAAAGTTGAAAAGATATTGAAGGACGAAGATTCTTATTTAGCAAAACTGACCAAAAAATAAATTATTTTAACGATATTCATTGGAAGAAACGGGCTTTAGCCCGTTTTATTTTTTATATCCTTTCCATAGGCTTTAGCCAAAACTTATTTCGGAATGATCTGCGAAATCTGTGGGAGAACACTTTTTCACCATCAAAAAAGAAAGGCTGTCTCCCATAGAAACAGCCTTTAATCTTTATAGTAAGGAAAAATTATCCGATTTCAATACCGTTTTCAACATTGTTGTCGTCCGGTGTTACAAAAGATAATTTACCATCAGGTTTAGTCGTTAATAATAACATTCCCTGAGATTCAATACCTCTGATCTTTCTTGGAGCAAGGTTTAATAGGATCATTACTTGTTTACCCACTATCTCTTCAGGAGTAAAGCTTTCTGCAATTCCTGAAACCACAGTTCTTACATCCACTCCAGTATCTACAGTCAGTTTTAGTAATTTATCTGCTTTTTCTACTTTTTCAGCTTCTAAAATGGTGGCTGTTCTAAGATCTATTTTAGTAAAATCATCAAAAGTGATTTCTTCTTTCATTGGATTAGCGTTAGGGTTTGTTTTCTTATTGTTTTGTTTGGTATCTTCCAGCTTCTGGATCTGAGCTTCGATTACACTGTCTTCAATTTTTGAGAACAGAAGAGAAGATTCATTGATTTTGTGACCCGTTTCAATTAAAACAGACTGAGTTTCAACATCACTCCAGTTTTTCTTTTCAACATTGAACATGTTCAATAGCTTTTCAGAGCTGAAAGGCATGAACGGTTCACATAGCTGTGCTAGAGCAACAGCGATCTGAGCCCCAACAAATAAAGACTGAGCTGCTTTTTCCGGATTATCCTTAATGGTTTTCCAAGGCTCTTCAGTCTGAAGATATTGGTTTCCGAATCTCGCAAGGTTCATTAATGCCGATAAGGCATTTCTGAATTCATAATTGTCCAGGAATCCTGAAATTTCTGCTGCTGCTTTATTGATCTCTTTTAATTCCGGACTGTTTACATCTCCCTGAGGAACAACACCATCATAATATTTATGAACAAGAACTGCAACTCTATTGATAAAGTTTCCGAAGATTCCTACCAATTCAGAATTGTTTTTCGTCTGGAAATCCTTCCATGTAAAGTTATTATCCTTTGTTTCAGGTGCTGATGAAAGAAGAGCATATCTTAAAACATCCTGTTGTCCAGGGAATTCTTCTACATATTCATGAGCCCATACTGCCCAGTTTCTTGATGTCGAGATTTTATCATTCTCAAGATTCAGGAATTCAAAAGCAGGTACATTTTTAGGCATGATATAGTCTCCGTGAGCCTTCATCATTGCCGGGAAGATAATACAGTGGAATACGATATTATCCTTTCCGATAAAGTGTACCAGGTCACTGCTTTCACTTTGCCAGTAATCTTTCCAGTCTTTTCCGTTTTTCTCAGCCCATTCTTTAGTAAATGAAATATATCCGATTGGAGCGTCAAACCAAACATAAAGAACTTTTCCTTCTGCATTCGGAAGCGGAACCGGAACACCCCAGTTCAGGTCTCTGGTCATAGCACGGGGTTTTAAACCATCATTTAGCCATGATTTAACCTGACCATATACGTTAGGTTTCCAGTCATCTTTGTGACCTTCAATAATCCATTCGTTTAAAAAGTCTTCATATTCATTCAAAGGAAGGTACCAGTTCTTTGTATCTTTAAGAATAGGAACATTTCCACTAAGCATTGATTTCGGATTGATCAGTTCTGACGGAGAAAGGGTGGACCCACATTTCTCACATTGATCTCCATAAGCATTTTCATTACCACAATTCGGACAAGTTCCTACAATATAACGGTCAGCAAGGAATTCTCCTGCCTGCTCATCAAAATACTGCTCAGAAACCTCTTCCGTGAATTTTCCTTTTTCATAAAGAATTTTGAAGAAATCCTGACTGGTCTCATAATGTTTTGGGGAAGTGGTTCTTGAATATTCATCAAATGAAATTCCAAGATCTGAAAAAGATTTTTTAATGATCCCATGGTATTTGTCCACGATATCCTGAGGAGTAACCCCCTCTTTTTTAGCTCTTATGGTAATAGGAATACCATGCTCATCCGAACCACAGATAAACGCTACATCTTTTCCTAATCTTCTCTGAAATCTTGCGTAAACATCCGCAGGAATATAAACACCTGCCAAATGCCCTATATGAACCGGACCGTTTGCATAAGGCAAAGCTGCCGTAATCATCTTTCTGTTTGACATTTATAGTAAAGTTTTAACAGCAAAGATAAGGATTATCTCTTGAATACCGCTCTTTGTGGAGTTATTATAGTAAAAGCTACTGTTTTTTGTGCTTGAATATGAATTTAAGTTAAACATTTGTTTAACTTTTTGTCAATGTAAAATAAATATTATGCATTGCATACTATCGTGTAAAATATTGAGGTGTATAATTTTAACTAAAAACGGTTTCGTAATATACATAAATTTATCATAATTTATATTAAAATTATAATAATTCTATTTTTTTTTTAAATTGCAACACTGGTATCAAGCCAGAATAAGACTGAAACGAAACTATAAAAATAAGATTGTGAAGAATTTTACAACAGTATTAAAAATAGCGCCTGCTTTCTTACTGGCAAGTACAGTAATGCACGCGCAGACTAAAGACTCTATCACCAAGGAGAAGAAAATTGAGGAAGTGGTTTTGATTGGGTATGGTAAACAGAAAAAAACTGATTTAACCGGATCTATTACAGCTCTATCTGCTGCGGACTTTAATAAAGGAGCAGTGACTACAGCTGAAGGATTAATTAATGGTAGATCTTCGGGGTTAGTGATTACCCAGTCCGGAACACCGGGGAATGAGGCGACAATCAGGATCAGAGGAGGATCCTCGTTGAATGCTAGTAATGACCCTTTGTTGGTGGTTGATGGTTTACCATTAGACGGAGTTTCTTTGTCTACGATTAACCCTAATGACATTGAATCATTTTCAATCCTAAAAGATGCGGCTTCTACCGCTATTTATGGTTCCAGAGGTTCCAACGGTGTGATATTGATTACAACAAAAAAAGGAGGGAAGAAGCTTAGAGTTTCTTTGAACGCATTTACAACAGTTAATACCCTTGCTAAAAAGATTGATGTATATTCTGGTGATGAATTTAGAAATCTCATCAACCAGTATGTACCGGGGAAAGCCAATTTATTAGGTGCGGCGAATACAGACTGGCAGAAAGAAATATTCAAAACATCTGTGACTACTGATATTAACGCTTCGGTTTCCGGAAGTTTATTTGGAAGAGTACCAACTCGTTTTTCCGTTGATAATATGGATAATTCAGGGTTACTGATTACTTCCCAGTACAGAAGAACTACTGCTAATATTGCGTTAAGTCCAAGTTTCTTTGATGATCATCTGAAATTTAATATTACGGGTACCTATTCTTATACTTTCCAGAATAAAGCCAATGAAGATGCTATAAAAAATGCACTTTCTTATGATCCTACAAAACCTGTATTTGATTCAGCTTCTCCATTTGGAGGATATACAGAATGGACAAGATATGATTTGATAGATGGAGTTCAGGTACCTAAAGCATACGGAACTTCAAACCCGGTGAGTATGCTTAGAAATAAACATGACGTCCAGAATTTCAGAAGATTTTTCGGAAATATAAGTATGGATTACAAATTTCACTTCCTTCCTGACATGAGGTTAATTGTGAATGCCGGATTAGACAGTAAAGAATTGGATGGACATGTGGTAACTAATAAATATTCCAGGACGGGTTATTTTTCAGTAAATAATGTGTTTAATTTTTATGGGGAAGATTCTTATTCAGATGAAAGTATTCTTAATAAAAATGCCAATGTTCAGTTAAATTATACCAAAACTTTCGGAAAATTTAATCTTGAAGCTATGGGTGGATATGAATATCAGAACTATCACAAAGTGAGTTCTGCATCAGGTAATACCTTATTATATGCATTAGATCCTGTTAATAATTTTTATAATCCAGATTCTAAGCCGGATGTGAATTTGCAGGCGTTCTTTGGGCGATTAAACTTAGGATATGCCAATAAATATTTACTTACCATTAATTATAGAAGAGATGGTTCTTCTCGTTTTAGTAAAAATAATAGATGGGGGGATTTCGGAGGAGTTGCTGCAGCATGGAAGATATCAGAAGAAAATTTCTTAAAAGGCAACAGTAGTATTTCTGATTTAAAATTAAGAGCGAGTGTCGGAAAAACTGGCCAGCAAGATATCGGGGTATACAGATATGATTACTTCAAAACTTATAATACTTCAACTACTTTATATTACCAGTTTGGAAATCAATTCTACGAAATTGCGAAAGCAAACGGATATAATCAGAATCTTAAATGGGAGGAGAGTTTAAAATATAACATAGGATTGGATTTTGGATTTTTAAATAACAGAATAAAAGGAACATTAGATTTTTATCTGGCAGATACAAAAGATCTGTTGTCAATTGTTCCTGAAGGACCTTTGGAAAACTTAAGAATTATAGGACCTAAAAATATTGGGAAGCTCCAATCGAGAGGGATTGATCTTGGGTTGGATATAAAAGCTGTGAGAAATGAAAACTTCACCCTGAACTTTAATTACAACCTATCTTATAATAAAATCAATATCAAAGAGCTCGAAGTGAATGGTATTGATAAAGGAGGCGTTGGCTTAGGTGGTTTTGTTCAGACTTTCAGAGAAGGATATTCTCCTTATGCATTTTGGGTATACCAGCAGGTTTATGATGCTAATGGGAGGCCAGTTGAAGGTGCATATGTAGACCGAAATGGTGATGGACAAATCACCAGCGCAGATAAATATAATTACAAAAAGCCTCAGGCAGATGTTACAATGGGATTAATGACCAATGCAACTTTCGGCAAAAATTGGGATTTTTCAATGGGCTGGAGGATGAGCCTAGGTAATTATGTATATGATCAGATTTCTTCTGACAGAGCTCACTTAGGGAATATTAATAATACGGTTGATAATACAATTGCTAACAGTCCTTTAGATTTTAATACAACGCATTTCACTGAACCTCAGAAAATGTCTGATTACTATGTGAAAAACGGAAGCTTTTTGAAGCTGGACAATGTGACTTTAGGGTATACATTCAATAAATTTATAGGAAATAATGCTTCCTTAAGAGTATATGTTGCTGCTCAGAATGTTTTTACGATAACGAAATATAAAAACATTGATCCTGAAATATTTAATGATGGACTAGACAACTCAATCTATCCAAGAGCACGAATGTTTACTTTAGGTATTAATGCTAACTTCTAATCTTCTTTTACAATGAAACTTAACAGAATAAAAATATTTAAATTAAGAAATTGGGCCATTGCAGGTATTTTTCTTTTTACAACATCTTCTTGTCTGAATGACCTTGATGTAAAAGTAAATGATGATGAGTTATTTACATCGGAACAATTTTATGCAAATCCAGCTTCTTATAAGCAGTTTTTAGCTAAGATCTATGCTGGTCTGGCTGTAACAGGACAGAAGTCAGGGAATGGAGACTCCGATTTAGGAAACGAAAGTGATGGAGGTCCTAATGAAGGTTTTTCTCAATATTTAAGAGGGTATTGGCAATTACAGGAATTGACAACAGATGAAGCTATTATTGCTTGGGGAGAAAGTGATAACCCTACCATCAAAGATCTTAATTTTAATACATGGAATGCTGATAACGTATTTAATGAAGCATTTTTTGCAAGAATTTTTTTTCAGATTGGTCTTGTAAATGAATATTTAAGAGAAACAACAGAAGAGAAGTTGAATTCCAGAGGGGTATCAGCTGATTTAAAAACTCAGATTAAAATGTTCAGGGCTGAAGCTCGATTTTTAAGGGCCTTGTCTTTTTATCATGCTATTGATATTTATGGGAAGGTACCTTTTGCTACAGAAAATGATCCTTTGGGAACAAAGCCGGTAATGCAGTCAAGAGAATTTATGTTTAATTATGTAATTGACGAATTGAATGCTATAGAAGGAGAATTGCCTGCTCCAAGGATGAATGAGTATGGAAGAGCAGATAAAGCAGCAATATGGATGTTAAAAGCTAAATTGTATCTAAATGCAAAAGTTTATACAGGAGCAGATAAAAGTACTGAAGCATTAACAGAGGTTGAAAAAGTAATTGGCTCAAATTATAAAATAGCTCAAATTCCTTATGCTAATTTATTTAAAGCTGATAATAACAGCAATGGAGCACAGGAAGAAATTATTTTCCCTATTAATTTTGATGGTATCAAAACAAGAACCTATGGAGGAACTACATTTTTAATCCATGCAAATTGTACCAATGAAGTAGGAGCAACTTTAGGAATTGATTTTGGCTGGCAGGGATATAGAATCAGACAGGAATTTATGCAGTCTGTTGGAAATACAGATCCAAGAATAATGAAGGTGGCAGGAAATACAGATCCAGCCTCTATTTCAGATTATTTAAAATTTGACCAGGGCACAAAACTTATTAAATTCTCTAATAGATCATCAACAGGTGGTAATGGAAGTGATTCCAATTTCGTAGATACAGATTTCCCATTGTTCAGAATGGCTGATGCTTATCTGATGTATGCGGAACTTACGGTAGTAAATGGGAAAGGAAATATTGCTTCAGCTTTGAATTATGTGAATGCTCTTAGAACCAGAGCAGGAGCTCCTGCTGTATTGCAGTCAGCATTAACTCCAGATTTTATTTTAAATGAAAGAGGACGCGAATTATATTGGGAAGGGTATAGACGTCAGGACTTAATCCGTTTTGGAAAATACACTTCAGGTTATACCTGGCAATGGAAAGGAGGAAATATGAGTGGTACTGACCTTTCAAGTAATAAGTTACTTTTTCCTATCCCTAATAAGTATCTTAATTTAAATTCTAACTTATCTCAAAACCCTGGTTATTAATTAAAACGAAGAATATGAAGAATTTTTTTAAAATATTTATAATAGCAGTTGCTGGTTTTTTCCTGGTAGTTTCATGTGAAAAAGATGAAGACCAAGCGATACTAAATGAAGCAACTCAAAGTAAGATATCAACTAACAAAACAACAATTGTTTTAGATAAAACTCAATTAGACTCGGAAGCTGTAAGCTTTACATGGTTAAAGTCAACTTTTAATCTTACTGTAGTATCTAAACCACAAATAGAGCTAGGAATTAAAGGAACTAACTTTAAAGAAAGTAAATTAGTAGATGCTATAAGCTCACCTTCATCTCTAACAAATAGCCAATTGAATACCTTGGCAATGAGTTTAGGAGCGGTTGCTAATACAGTGAATGAGATAGAAGTGAGACTGAAAACAAGTGTAGGTAAAGCTTCTTTTTATTCCAACGTAATTACTTTAGCGGTAACTCCTTATATTCTAGGACCTGTTTATAACTATACTGATCTTTATCTTATAGGAGATGCTACAGCCGCAGGATGGACTAATGAAGCAACAAATACAAAGTTTCTGCCTTTACAAAAAGAAGCTACTGCTGGTGTTTATTCTTATACAGGATATTTTGCAAAAGGAGGTTTTAAAATGATTAAAACGCCAGGATCTTGGGATACTCAGTACGGAATGGGAGGAGCAACTGGTATTTTGAGCTCAAGCGGGTCGTCAGGAGATATTAAAGTGGATGTAGCAGGATACTATAAGCTGACAATCAATACAAATGCATTAACATATACATTTGGTCCAATAGCTGACCCAACAGTATCTTATAATGCCATATCAATGATTGGAACTGCTTCTGGAGACTGGAATACAGATGTTGATTTACAGAAATCAACTTTTGATCCTCATATTTGGGTAAAGAAAAATGCAACATTGAATTCCGGAGAATTCAAATTCAGAGCTGATCACGATTGGGGAACAAGCTGGGGAGTTGCACAGGAATTCTACGGGGTTGCCATTGTAGGAGGAGCCAATATTCCATTAACTACAGCATTTAAATATGATGCTTATTTCAATGATATTACAGGAGAATTTTCAGTAATTCCTGTATTCTAAATCAATAAAAATCAAGTTAAAATAAAGCAAAGTGCTGCTTTACTGCAGCACTTTATCTATTTTTTTAAGTTAATAAATAGTCATTATGAAGAAAATTACAGTTGGAGCGCTCTTGCTCTCAATGATGTTTACAGGTGTGAAAGCACAATCTTTAAAATCGCCGGACGGTAAATTTGAAATGAACTTCCAATTGAAAGATGGAGTTCCTTTCTATAACCTGAAATACAACGGTGCGGTGGTAGTTGAAGATTCAAAATTGGGATTGAGATTATTTAAAGACACAGCCATAAAATTTGCTTCTGAAATAGCCAAACCGGAAGATGCAAAATACGACCTTAACAACGGTTTTGCAAAGGTAGATGAAAAAAGAGACTCCAAAAATGAAACGTGGCAGCCGGTTCTTGGAGAAAAGAAAAATTATATCAACAACTATAATGAATTGGCACTTACGCTGAATCAGGCTTCTACAGACAGAAGTATTGTGGTAAAATTCAGATTGTTTAATGATGGTCTTGGATTCAGATATGAGTTTCCACAACAGAAAAATCTTAATTATTTCGTCATCAGAGAAGAAGATTCAGAAATCGATTTCCCAACTGATATGAAAGCCTGGTGGATTGTAGCAGATTATGATTCTCAGGAATATCAGTACCAGGAAACAAAAGTATCTGAAATTCCGGCAAAATGGGACAAAGCAGCTGATGCCAATGCCTCTCAGGCTTTAGTGAAAAATGCAGTTCAGTCTCCGTTAATGCTTAAAAAAGAAGGGAAATCACCTTTATACATCAATGTTGCAGAAGCTGCTGTATTAGATTACCCGGCTTCACATCTGGAAGTTGATGCCCAGAACTTTAAGTTCAAGACCCACTTAACAGGTGACAGGCAGGGAGCGAAAGGATATATCCAGACCCCATCAGTAACCCCTTGGAGAACGATCATCGTGGCACCAAAGGCAGAAGAGGTAATGGATTCCAAAATGATCTTTAACCTGAACGAACCTACGAAATATACTGATACGTCTTATATCCACCCAACAAAATACATGGGAGTATGGTGGGAAATGATTATCGGAAAATCACAGTGGGCCTATTCTACAGCTGAAAATGTTCATTTGGATAAAACAGACTTTGCAAAATTGACTCCAAACGGAAAACATGCAGCTAATAATACGAAAGTTAAAGAATACATAGACTTTGCTGCTGAAAATGGATTCCAGGGATTATTGATCGAAGGCTGGAATATTGGTTGGGAAGACTGGTTCGGACACTCTAAAGAATTTGTTTTCGACTTCGTTACCCCTTACCCCGATTTCGATATCAAAATGCTGAATGATTATGCCCATTCAAAAGGAATCAAACTGATCATGCATCACGAAACTTCAGGTTCAGCAACGAACTACGAAAGATGGGCAGATAAAGCATTCCAGACAATGAACAAATATGGGTATGATGCTGTAAAAACAGGATATGTGGGAGATATCATCCCAAGAGGTGAACATCACTATTCTCAATGGACAATCAACCATTATTATAGAATTGCTGAAAAGGCAAACGACTATAAAATTATGATAAACTCTCACGAGTCTGTTCGTCCTACAGGAGAAAGCCGTACCTACCCGAACTACATCTCTGCAGAAGCTGCACGTGGAACAGAGTATGAAGCATTTGGAGGAAACAAGCCAGATCACCAGACCGTACTTCCGTTTACAAGATGGATGGGTGGTTCTATGGATTATACTCCTGGAATTTTCCAGACAAAATTAGACTATTATTTCCCTGGAGATCAGCGTTTCGTAAAAACTACATTGGCAAAACAGCTTGCTTTATACGTAACGATGTATATGCCGCTACAGATGGCTGCCGATCTTCCTGAAAACTATAAAAAGCATATGGATGCCTTCCAGTTTATCAAAGATGTAGCTGCTGATTGGGATGACACGAAGATCTTATCTGCTGAACCGGGAGATTATGTAATCACTGCAAGAAAAGCAAAAGGTACAGAAAACTGGTTTGTAGGAGGAATTACCGATGAGAACAAACGTGAGTACACGGTAGACTTCTCATTCCTGGATAAAGGGAAGAAATATGAGGCAACAATCTATGAAGATGGAAAAGATGCAGATTATATAGACAACCCTCAAAGCTATAATATCTATAAGAAAGAGATTAACAGCAAATCGAAAATTAATTTTAAAATGGTAAGAAGTGGAGGTTTTGCGATCTCTATCAAACCGGTAAAATAAAAATTTCTTAATTTTATAATCCTTAAAGGCTACCCCTTTAAGGATTTTTTTATTTCTTAATCTTGTATTGTAATGCTGATGGCTAAAGTTTTTAATAAACAGAATGTTTTTCTTTTCCTGCTGATGGGGATGGTTGTAATGGGGTAAACTGATCCCTTTTGATAAATCCTACAATCAGTATTTCAATCTTTCCGCCTTTATAGATTGGGGAATTGCTGCGATTTTTTTATTGTATGGACTTAAGCTTAATCTCAAAGAAGTAGTAAAAGATATCTCAAACTGGAAACTGCATTTGTTGATTCAGTCCGGAACATTTATTCTTTTTCCGTTATTGGTATTGATCTTTTACCCTCTGGTGAAAGGAACAGAATATTATGAAATCTGGCTTTCCATATTTTTCCTGGCCGCTTTGCCTTCTACCGTTTCATCGTCTGTAGTAATGGTGTCTATAGCAAAAGGAAATGTGACTTCCGCAATTTTCAATGCTTCTATTTCAGGGTTGATAGGGATTGTAATGACACCTCTTCTGATGAGCTTTTTCTTAACTTCACAATCAGGTTCAGGAGATCAGGGTGAAGTGATACAACAGCTTTTGATGAAAGTTTTGTTACCCATTGTTTTAGGAATTATATTCAATCCTGTTTTTAAAAAATGGGTGACAAAATATTCAAATATCATTGCAGAATTTGACAAACTTATTATTCTGTTAATTGTTTATGAAAGTTTTTCAACAGCATTTATAGAAAATATTTTCAGTTCTGTTCCGCCGGTTATATTTTTAATACTGGCTTTCAGTGTGGTTTTCCTGTTTTTTGCAGTTTACAATATCCTTAAATTGATTTCAGGAAAGATGAAGTTCAATGCTAAAGATACTGTTACAGTCACTTTCTGTGGCTCAAAAAAATCACTCGTTCATGGAAGCCTTTTTCTATTGGTTTTGAATATTCCTGATGACAAAAAAGTATTATTTCTGCTTCCGGTAATGGTGTACCATAGTTTTCAATTGTTTTATGTGAGCTGGCTGGCCAGTAAAATTGCAGAAAGATCAATAGGTAATAAAGAATAGAATCTTAATAATTAAGATAAACCACTATGGCTATTGTGCTCTGTCGTTTTGAATACAAACTGAAGGTTTGCGAACGTAGTTCAGGAAGTGAAATGAAAAATCTCAGTAATAGATGATGCTCCTCTTTTGTCAGATTAACAACAGTGTAAAATTATATATAAGTACATAATGAAAAACCCCAGGCTAAGCAGCTTGGGGTTTTTATATTCTAATTCGGAGTGTATTCCGGTTCTGTAGCTTCCGTCTGCTCATTCTGAACAGGTAGCGGCTTATTTTTTATTTTCTCTTTGTATTCCCTCTGGAACTGCTTCACTGTTTTTCCGGTACCGTCATGTCTCCATCCCGGTGAGTAGAAGAGGTATTTCAGACGATCTTTGAAAGAAAGTCCTGGTTGCTTAAGGTCCTTCCCAATTCTTCTCCATTCATAAAACAGTACTGTAGCAGGATCTTTAGACTTCATTTTAGGATAGATCCCATATTTTACAGGCACTTCCGGATCTTCCTTTTCAAAAGTTCCGAAGATTTTGTCCCAGATAATCAATCCCATTCCCATATTACGGTCCAGGTATTTGATGTTACAGGCATGATGCACACGGTGGTGAGAAGGCGTTACCAAAATGTATTCCAGGAAGCCCATGCTTTTGATAGATTGCGTATGTACAAAGGTTCCATAAATCTGAATAGCAGAATAAGCTACCATTACATGAAGCGGATGGAATCCCACTAATGCCAGAGGGGAAAAGAACAGATATCTGTACAGCGGCTGAAATACAGGACTTCTGAATCCTGTGGTGATATTGAAATAATCAGAATTGTGATGGGTAATGTGTACCGCCCAGAAGACACGGGAATGATGGTCTACATAATGGTGGACATAATAGGCAAAATCCTGGGCCAGGAATACTGCAATCCAGTACCAGATCCCAACTTCCCAATCAAAAATACGATGATAGTAAAAGAACATCATAACGAGCATAGAAAACCCTTTCATAATGATATCCAGGCTATAATTTAAAAGCGCTAAAAGCACATTGGTTGCCACATCTTTAGTCTCGTAAAGCTTATCTTTATTGAAGTGACTATACGCCATTTCTATAAAGATGATACCCGCAAACATAGGTATGGCCCAAGGATAAACAATATCCGGCCCATCACTTTCAAACATTTTACTAAAATCAAACATTTTTTCTGTAAAATTAAGCATTAAACGGATAAAATGGGAACTTTTTAGATTTAATATTGGATTTTATACATGTTTTAATGGAAATTTAATAAAAAATATAATGGCAATTGTGAAATATTCCGATTTATCCTTTACAATAAAGTGTAATAATGGGCAGAGAGTCTGTCTGAATTTTATCAAGTCAAAGAATCCTATAGGACTCATAAATAAAAGAAAATTCTGCTGATCATTTTATAATAACTCTAAAAATTTTTCGTAATTTGCTGCTAAGTTGTTCATACTTAAATTGTTGTATTACTTAGCGTAACTTGTTGGTTTTCAAAATAATCAATAGTATTCTTAACGACATTTTATAGTACACAGCTGATGGTTACATGGAAGATTAAGACTAAGCTATGAGAAGAATATATACTATTTTTGCCCTTTCAGCTGCCACAATCGCTTTTTCCCAATCCAAAACATTGGAAAAAGTAGAACCGGCTTTCTGGTGGAAGGGAATGAAAAATCCTGAACTTCAGATCCTTGTTTATGGAAAAGGAATTGCCAATCATGAGATTTCACTTTCAGATGGAATAAAGATTAAAGACATTCAGAAAGTTGAAAGTCCAAACTATGTTTTTATTACAGTTAACACCAATGAAATCAACGTTCCGAAGTTTACAATCAATATTGGAAAAGATAAAAAGAATCTTGGTTCTTACACCTACGAACTGAAGCAGAGAAATTCTGGGTCTGCAGACCGGGAATCTTATACTTCAAAAGATGTAATGTACCTCATAATGCCTGATCGTTTTGCCAACGGAAATGAAAAAAATGATTCCGTTCCCGAATTAACTGAAAAAGGAGATCGTAATTTGCCTAACGGAAGGCATGGTGGTGACCTTCAGGGAATCATCAATAACCTGGACTATATTCAGAATCTGGGAGCAACGGCTGTTTGGCTAACACCAGTGAATGAGGATAATGAAAAAGTATACTCTTATCACGGATATGCCCAAACTGACCTTTATAAAATTGATGCCCGCTACGGAACCAATGAAGATTACAAAAAGCTTTCCCAGGAGCTCAATAAAAGGAATATGAAACTGGTAATGGATTATGTTACCAATCATTGGGGTGTTTCCCATTGGATGATAAAAGATTTGCCAACCAAAGATTGGATTCACCTGTTCAAAGAAGGTGAAAATGGGTTTAAAAGATCCAATTATAAAATTTCCACTCAGTTTGATACCAATGCTTCAGAAATAGATAAAAAATATGCTTTGGATGGGTGGTTTGATAAAACAATGCCGGATATTAACCAGAAAAATCCGCTGGTTTTAAAATACCTGACCCAAAATGCTATCTGGTGGATCGAATATGCTGAATTAGGTGGTTTCCGTGTAGATACTTATCCTTACAATGATAAGGAAGCTATGGCGAAATGGGCAAAAGCTATTACCGATGAATATCCTAAGTTCAATATCGTAGGAGAAACATGGCTTGGGACCGCAGGACAGATTTCAGCCTGGCAGAAAAATTCTAAGACAGGTGAAGCAGTGGGATACAATTCAAACCTGCCATCTGTAATGGATTTTATGCTGTTTGGAGAGATGCCGAATGCTTTTAAAGAAAAAGAAAGCTGGAACAAAGGATTGATAAAGCTTTACGAATCTTTGAGCAGCGATTTCCTTTATCCGGATATCAATAATGTCATGGTCTTTTTTGAAAATCACGACACCGAAAGATGGAATGAAATCTTCAATGCAGATCCTAATGCCTACAAAATGGGATTAACCCTGATCTCAACTGTTCGCGGAATTCCTCAGATCTATTATGGCTCAGAAGTAGGAATGCGTGGAAATAAAGAGAAAGGAGGGGATGCTGATATCCGCAGAGACTTTCCTGGCGGCTGGAAAACTGATAAACAGAATGCATTCAATCCTGCAGCGCAAACCTCTGAACAAAAAGAATTCTATCAGTTTACTCAGAAATTATTGAACTGGAGAAAAGGAAAAGAAGTCATTCATACTGGAAAAACGAAAAATTTTGTTCCAAAGGATGATATTTTTACTTATTTCAGATATAATGATAAGGAAAGTGTGATGGTGATCATCAACAATAATACAAAAGATCAGACGTTAGACTTAAAATATTTTGAAGAATCATTAAAAGGATTTTCCAAAGGAAAAGAGGTGATCTCAGGAAAAGAATTCTCATTACAGAATACTTTGACAATTCCTGCCAAAACACCATTGATTATTGAACTTGAAAAATAAATAATACCTATGAAAAAATTAATAGCTGTTCATACACTCATCCTGTTTTTATTCGGATTTACAATGTTGTCTGCACAGTCAAACAAAACATTTGAAAAAGAAAAATCAGAAATCAGCACTATGCTTGATGCTTTTAACGTAGCAGCTGCTAAAGCTGACTATACGGGGTATTTCAATTTTTTTGCTGATGAATCTACCTTTATCGGAACAGATGCCACAGAGATCTGGAATAAAAAAGAATTTATGGTTTGGGCAAAGCCTCATTTCGATAAAAAGAAAACCTGGAATTTTACCGCATTGAAAAGAAATATCCATTTCAGTAAAGACGGAAAACTGGCTTGGTTTGATGAATTACTGGATACTCAGATGAAAATCTGCCGTGGTTCAGGAGTTGTGGAAAAGATCAATGGACAATGGAAAGTAAAACAGTACGTCCTTTCTATGACGGTTCCTAATGATGTTGTAGATAAAGTGGTAGCTGAAAAAGCTGCTCTTGAAGATGTTTTGATTAAAGAATTAAAAACAAAATAAGCATAAAAATAGCAATGGCTGGAAAAATGAAACCGGAACTTTCACTTACTCAGATCATCAATATGAGTATGGGATTCCTGGGAATCCAAATGGCATTCGGATTACAGAATGGAAATGCAAGCCGTATTCTTGCCAATTTAGGAGCAGACGTTCACGAACTGTCGTGGTTCTGGCTCGTAGCTCCCATTACAGGACTTATTGTTCAGCCTATTATTGGCCATATGGGGGATAATACCTGGAGTCCGTTGGGAAGAAGGAAACCTTATTTCCTGATTGGAGCCATTTTGTGTTCCATTGGATTGGTTTTACTCCCTAATGCAGCTTCTGTAACTCAGATGTTTGCAGCCAATGCCCTTTTACTGGCGGTAATCTTTCTTGCTATGATGGATGCTTCCGTGAATGTTGCTATGGAACCTTTCAGAGCTTTAGTGGGAGATATGCTTCCGAAACATCAGGGAACGATAGGTTTTTCAGTACAAACCATTCTGATTGGATTTGGAGCAGTGCTGGGTTCTTATTTACCGGATTGGCTGACGAAATTGGGAGTTTCCAATGTAGCACCTAAAGGTTTTGTTGCTGACAATGTGATCTATTCCTTTTATGTAGGAGCGGTATTGCTGATCATATCTATTTTGTATACCATCATTACTACTAAAGAATATTCTCCGGAAGAATTTGCTGCATTTGAAGACGGCAAAGAAATAGAATATGAAAAATCTAAATTTTCAGACATTTTTAAAGATTTTGCAGCCATTCCTGCGCAGATGAAAAATCTGGGAATTGTTCAGTTCTTTTCGTGGTTTGCCTTATTTACGATGTGGGTATTTACAACCAGTGCACTGGCAACTCATCATTTAGGGCTTTCTCCTGAAGATACTCACTCGAAGGCTTTCAATGATGCCGGGGATTTAACGGGTAAACTCTTTGGGATGTATAACCTTTGGGCAATCCCATTCGCATTTCTCTTAACACCTATTGCTAAATGGATTGGTAAAAAGCAAACCCATGCTTTAGCTTTGCTGTGCGGAGGATTAGGATTGATCTCCATGTACTTCATCAAAGAGGTAGATAATCTATGGATTTCTATGATCGGTTTAGGATTTGCCTGGGCAAGTATTTTGGCAATGCCTTACGCTATGCTGATTGAAGTGATTCCACAGAGAAAAATGGGTGTTTATATGGGAATATTCAACTTCTTTATTGTGATTCCACAGATCATCAACGGTCTGTTTGGAGGACCTATTGTGAGCGGTATTTTTGGAAAGCAGGCAATGGATTATGTAGTGGTAGGAGGTGTATGTATGTTAATTGGTGCTGTGGTAACTATGATCTTCGTTAAATCTGAAGATGAAACCCCTAAAGAAATTGAAGAAGAAATTAAACAGGTACATTTTTAATGAGAAATTAAGTCAGACATTGGCTTATGAAGAAGAATATATCATATTTATAAATTGTATACGATAAATAATAGGATTAAAATTCAATAGAAGCGGGCTTTAGCCCGCTTTCATATTTTAGATACCTTCCATTGGCTTTAGCCAAAACTTAACGGTATTCTCTATCGGTATTTATTATGCTAAAACCGTTTCAATCTCTGCAACTGTTTTTGATAAATTTTCCTCTCTTATTTCGGGAAGAGACATTCCCTCACTTCTGAATACCTCAATATCTGTAATTCCGATAAACCCCAATAAGGTTCTTAAATAAGATTCCATCTGATCAATGATACCTTTATCTTCGTACACTCCGCCGATTGCAAAATTCAGATATACCTTTTTGTTTTTTAAAAGACCTTTCAGAACACCGTCAGCATAGGAAAATGTTTTCCCCGGAATCGAAATATGGTCAATCCATGACTTTAAAGTTGAAGGGAAACTGAAATTATAAAAAGGAACTCCAATAACAAGAATATCCGCCTCTTCAATTTCTTTTAAAGCCTGATCGGAATACTTTGAAGCTTCTTTCTGTTCATCATTTCTTTCTTCATGAGGGATTTCAAAAGATAAAAAATGCGTGGTTTGCATATGAGGAATAGGATCTGATGCCAGATCACGAACCATAACTTTACTGTCAGGATGTATTTCTAATAATTGATTGATAACAACTTCAGAAAGTTGATTACTGGCAGAGTTTTCTCCGTTGATGCTTGTTTTAATATTTAAAATGGTAGTCATTTTTTGAATTTTTTGTTTTTACTGATGACAAAATTATTGTAAATTCACTTTCCAAAGTATAGCAGTTACCTAAAGGAAAGTGAAAATGGAAAAACAGAACAATCATAAAGAATGTTTACAGATCTTGAAACCAGTCCGTGATACACTGGATGTGATAAGTGGAAAATGGAAATTACTTATCATCGTTTCATTAAATGCAGGAAACAAACGTTTTACTGAAATTGAAAGGAGTATTCCGAAACTGACATCAAAAGTGTTGGCAAAAGAACTAAAAGAGCTTGAACAAAACGGTTTGGTGGAAAGAATCGTAAAAGACACCTATCCGGTGAGTATTGAATATTATTCCACCGCACATGCAAAAACTTTAACAACGGTGGTAGAATCTTTAAAAGACTGGGGAGAAAATCACCGTAAACATATCTTTGGAAGTCCGTCGGTTGCCAACAACGAAGGGTGAAAACAGATTTTTTGTAATTGAGAAAAAGAGCTGGAATTATCTAAGTAAAACAATGAAATTTAATATTTTAAATAAGTTTTTTTTATCGGAAAAAGAAAAAGCACTAGATCGGAATGTGATTGAAGAAGTTAATGATATTGAGCTTACTGATGAAGAATTGCTTCAAGAGGAAATGCTCCAATATGATGAGCATGTAGATTTCTACTACACAAATATTATCAATTCATTAATTCTCTATACTTATAATACTGAAGAACTGGATAAGATGGCTCCTGTTTTAATTGATCCATTGACAGAACTATATGAAGAACTTGATTATGCTTTTTTGCCTGTGTTATTTGAAACAGTTTTCAGGAATAAACTCATTGATGTATTCTTAAAAGAAGAACTCTTACTATTCAAAAAGAAAGTAGATGATACTCCCGATGAAATCTGGGATTGGGATGTTTTAGATATTCATGAACTTTGGAAAAATATAAGACTTGATGCTGAAAGGCTTCTCCATACAATGAATATAGAAACCAGAGAATATAATGCGGAATATATTACAGTAATTAAAAGATGACAATTGAATCTAAATAGAATGTTACAGTATGAAAATTTGCGTCATCTGCGAGAAAAAAACACAACTTTTCAGACTTCTCAGCATTCTTAGGCTTATTTGCTACCCTATCTTCTTTCTTATCCTATATCAACTTTTTTCACTCTCACATCCCGTACATTTGTACCATAAATAATCACAGAAATGAAAACAGTATATCATAAAGCAGATTCAAGAGGCCATGCTAATCATGGTTGGTTAAACTCTTACCACACATTCAGTTTTGCAAACTATCAGAACAATGACAGAATGAACTTTGGAGTATTAAGAGTATTGAACGACGATACCGTGTCTCAGGGAATGGGATTCGGGACACACCCACACAGGGATATGGAAATTATTTCCATTCCTTTAGAAGGAGATTTGGAACACAAAGATTCAATGGGAACTACTGCGGTCATCAAAAAAGGCGAAATTCAGGTCATGAGTGCCGGAACCGGAGTGCAACATAGTGAATATAACAAAAATAAAGACGAAGAGGTAAAATTCTTACAGATCTGGGTTTTCCCAAAAGAGGTGGGTGTAGAGCCGAGATATGACCAGAAAAGCATCAAAGAAGGTGAGAAAATCAATGGATTCCAACAGATTCTATCTCCTAATAAAAATGATGACGGAGTCTGGATTCATCAGGACGCATGGTTTAACCTGGCGAACTTTAAAAAAGGAAACGGGAAAAACTATATGCTGAATAAAAAAGGAAACGGAGTTTACGCATTTGTTTTAAAAGGAAGTGCAAAAGTAGGAGACCGTGTACTTAATGAAAGAGATGGATTGGGAATCTGGGATACGCAAAGCTTTAATATCGAAGCAGTAGAAGATGCAGAAATATTATTGATGGAAGTCCCAATGGAATTACCGTCTTATCTTAAATAAAAAACTAAATTTGTATCCTTAAAAATTAAAAATAATATAGAAGCATCATTGGGAAATCCGGGTGATGCTTCTGTATAACTTAAAAATAAATACGATATATGAAGATCTTAGCAATAGCAGGAAGTAACTCAGAAGTTTCAATGAACAAGCAGTTGGTAGCTTATGCATCAACATTATTTGATAAAGCAGAAGTAGAAGTAATTGATTTAAATCCTTTCGAAATGCCAATCTATAAACATGAAAGAGAATTAGCAGGTGGAGTTCCTCAGGAAGCTCATGATTTTGCAGCAAAAATTGATGGAGCAGATCTACTGTTGGTTTCTTTAGGAGAACACAATGGTACATATTCTACAGCATTCAAAAATGTGTTCGACTGGGTATCGAGAATCAAAGACAGAACCGTATGGAATGAAGTACCAATGCTATTGATGGCTACATCACCTGGAGGTAGAGGTGGAGCAGGAGTTTTGGAAGCAGCATCCAAGCGTTTCCCTTTTCACGGTGGAAATGTGGTGGAAACATTCTCGCTTCCTTTCTTCAATGATAACTTTGATAAAGCTGGGCAAAAGATTTCTAATGCAGAGAAAGACAGTGAATTAAAAGAAAAAGTAAAGAAGATTGCGGCTATTGAAACCATCCTTGAAAAATAGAATTTGAATATTCATTTAAAATTACTATTTTTGCAAAAAGAAAAGAGATGAAAATTCAGACCTCCTATAAACAATGTTTTTCTCATAAAGGGAAAATTGTGGGCTCTGAAATTCTGAGATAAAATAACGGCCGATAATCTGAAAAGATTGTCGGCTTTTTTGTTTTCTAAATTTGAAATAAAAAGTAAATTGAAATATAAAAGATAGTAAGGTGACAGACACCGGATCATCAATAATCTGAGATCTGAAACATATTATCTAAAAAATCTAAGCAGACATGAGCAACACTTACAAATCAGCAGGAGTAGACAAAGAAGAAGGATACAAAACGGTTGACAAGATTAAAAAAGCAGTGGGTGAAACCCACAATTCCAATGTATTGAACCATTTGGGAAGCTTTGGTGCTTTCTACGAAATCGGTGGATACAAAAACCCAGTTCTTGTTTCAGGAACAGACGGGGTAGGAACTAAGCTGAAAGTAGCTTTGGATACCAAAAAATATGACTCTATCGGAGTAGACTGTTTCGCAATGTGTGCTAACGATATTCTTTGTCACGGGGCAAAACCTTTGTTCTTCTTAGATTATTTAGCTTGTGGAAAGCTGGATTCTGAAATTGCAGCAGAAATCGTTTTAGGAATGGTGAATGCCTGTAAAGATAACAACTGTGCATTAATTGGTGGGGAAACTGCTGAAATGCCGGGAATGTACCAGCCGGGTGATTATGATGTTGCAGGATTCTGTGTAGGAATCGTAGAAAAAGATCAGATCATTGATGGTTCAAACATTAAGGCAGGTAATAAAATTATCGCATTGCCAAGCTCAGGATTCCATTCTAACGGATTCTCTTTAGTAAGAAAAGTATTCCCGAACTTCGAAGAGGAGTTTGAAGGAAAACCATTATACGAAACCCTTTTAGTACCAACAAGACTATATTTCAAAGATATTCATAAAGTATTGGAAGAAGTAAAAGTAGGTGGGATTGCTCACATTACAGGTGGTGGGTTATACGAAAATGTTCCAAGAATCATTCCTGAAGGACTTTGTGCTTCTATTGACGGTTCCAAAATCAGAATTCCAAGTGTAATGCTTGAACTGGAGAAGAGAGGTGGAATTGCTCGTGAAGAAATGCACGGTACTTTCAACATGGGTGTAGGAATGGTAATCGTAGTAGATGCTGAACATGCTGAGAAAGTATTACACCTTTTAGATGATGCTTACGAAATCGGAGAAATCACTGAAGGAGCAGAGAAAATCAACTTATCACTATAATATAACAATGTATCAGTATATCAATTAAAGTCATTGTTATACTGTTACCTTATAAAATGAAGAAATCCACCCGCTATTGTCTCATAATAATAGTACTCCTGGGAGTCGGATATTGGGGATTTAATAGCTGGAAACATAAAACATCTTTAGGAAAACTCATCATCATCGAAGCTACATTTATGCAATATGCCTGCGGAGACGAAAATGATGACGCCAAAGTTGAAAAAGTAAGCGACTCACGATATAACTTTTTATTAGGAAAAGATATAAATCCTGAAACAGAAAACAATCTTGATCCCATCGATTTTAAAGATTATTTTTATGATAATCGGACCGATCAATATCACATGACATATAGATTGAAAGGTCGTTTGGAACAGGATTCAAGATCAGGATGCAGTGATTCCGCTCCCAGATTTTATGTGGAGGAAATAGAAAGATTAGACGGAACTCACCGGGTAGTAAAAAAATAAATTGAATAGATATCAGACAGGAAACTGAAAGATGTATTTAAAATAAAGCCTTGTCAAGGTTTAAAACCTTGACAAGGCTACCAAATAAATATGAAGAACATTGTTGTACTTGTATCCGGTTCAGGAAGTAATCTCCAAAGAATCATTGATACCATCGAAGCCGGAGAGATCCAAAACGCAAAAGTGGTTTTAGTGGTGGCAGACAGAGAATGCTACGGATTGGAAAGAGCAAAAAATCATAATATAAAAAACATACTTATTCCAAGAGGAAAGAACTTCAGCAGTGAATTGGCTAATGTAATCCCACAAGATACAGATCTTATCGTATTGGCAGGATTCCTATCCATTTTAAAACCTGAATTCTGTGAAAACTGGAATGGTAAAATAATCAATATTCATCCGGCATTGCTTCCGAAATTCGGAGGAAAAGGAATGTGGGGAATGAACGTTCATAATGCAGTGATTGAGGCTAAAGAAGTAGAGAGTGGGGCAACAGTGCATTTTGTAACTCCGGGTATTGATGAAGGAGAAGCTATTCTTCAGAAATCTTTTGAAGTAACAGCAGAAGATACTCCAGAAACATTAGCTCAGAAAGTTCACAAGATTGAATATGAAATATTTCCGCTAGCGATCAATAAGGTCTTAGGGAATTAATAATGAGTAAAATTCCCCTCCTCTGGAAGGGTGTCAAAAATTTTTAATTTTTGACGGGATGGTTAAAAATCTAAGTAAAATAAAAAGTAATCCGGAGGTGAAAGACCCGGATACAGTTTGAAATAACTGTGAAAAGTAAAAATTGAAAGTAATGAGTAAAAAGAGAGTTTTAATCAGTGTTTCTGACAAAAGTGGATTAATTGAATTCGCACAGTTTTTGGAAGCTCAGAATTATGAGTTGATCTCCACAGGAGGAACGTTCAAACATTTGAAAGACGCTGGTTTAAATCCAATTCAGATTGATGAGGTAACCAATTTTCCTGAAATGTTGGACGGTAGAGTAAAAACTTTACACCCAAAAGTTCACGGTGGTTTGTTAGCGGTTCGTACCAACGAAGAGCACATGAAAACCGTTCAGGAACACGGAATTGGTCTGATTGACATGGTAATCGTAAACCTTTATCCTTTCTTCGAAAACGTGAACAAAGACATTTCGTTACACGAGAAAGTAGAGTTTATCGATATCGGTGGTCCGTCTATGCTTCGTTCTGCAGCAAAAAACTTTGATTCTGTTACGGTAATTACTGATGTAGAAGATTATACAACGGTAAAAATTGAAATGGAACAAAACGGGGATACTTACATTGAAACCCGTAAGAAGCTTGCAGGAAAAGTATTCAACCTTACATCAGCTTATGATGCTGCTATTTCAAGAATGCTTTTAGATGAGGAATATCCAACGTATTTAAATGCATCTTACAAAAAAGTTTCTGATCTTAGATACGGTGAAAACCCTCACCAGTCGGCAGCTTACTATGTTTCTACTTTCGAGAACGGAGCAATGAAAGACTTCGAGCAGCTTGGAGGTAAAGAACTTTCTTTCAACAACCTTCGTGATATGGACCTTTGCTGGAAAGTAGTCACTGAGTTCAAAGAAGAAATGGCTTGTTGCGCCGTAAAACACTCTACCCCTTGTGGAGTTGCGATAGGTACTTCAGCATTGGAAACATACCAAAAAACTTTCGAATGTGATCCGGTTTCCATCTTTGGCGGAATTGTTGCAATGAACTATAAGATTGACGCTGCAACAGCTGAAGAGCTAAACAAAACTTTCCTTGAGATTGTAATGGCTCCGGATTTCGACGAAGAAGCTCTTGAAGTTTTAAGAAAAAAGAAAAACCTGAGAATCATCAAAATCGTAAACCCTGTTTCTGATAAAAAGACTTGGGTAAAAGTAGACGGTGGTATCCTGGTTCAGGATAATGATTTACATTTCTCTGATGATATCAAAGTAGTAACTGAAATTCAGCCTACTGAAGAACAGAAAAAAGCATTGCTTTTCTCTCAGAGAGTGGTAAAATATGTGAAATCTAATGCTATTGTTGTTTCCAATGGGATCCAGGCTTTCGGAATCGGAGGGGGACAGGTTAACAGAATCTGGGCTACACAGCAAGCAATCGAAAGAGCAAAAGAAAAGTTCACAGGAGATTTAGTATTGGCATCTGATGCATTTTTCCCTTTCCGTGACGTGGTAGATTTCTGCGCTCAGGAAGGTATCAAAGCAATCATCCAGCCAGGAGGAAGTGTAAAAGATCAGGACAGCATTGAAGCTGCTAATGAGCACAAAATCCCAATGATGTTTACTGGGGTTAGACACTTTTTCCACTAATTAAAATAGAATTAAAAAATAATTTTGGATGGTAATTTTAACATCCAAAATTATATATTTGTAGAATAAGACTAGATAATAAATAAAGTATGAGAATATTAATCATAGGTGAAGGCGGTAGAGAATCTGCTTTAGCAGCAAAGCTTCAGAATGACCCGAGAATTTCTAAAATGTTTTTTGCTAACGGGAATGCTACTACCGATGCAATAGGGAAAAATGTTCATTTATCAGAAATCAAAGAACTTAGAGATTTCGCTATTAAAGAAAAGGTTGATTTAACGATCGTTGGACCGGAAGCACCATTGGTAGCTGGGATCAAAGATGAGTTTAAAAAGCATGATCTTAAAGTTTTCGGACCTACTCAGAAAGTAGCAAGCTTGGAAGGGAGCAAGGCTTTTTCTAAGAAATTTATGCAGACCTATGATATCAAAACAGCTAAAGCGGTAGTATTTGATTCATATAACGAAGCAAAAGAATATGTACAAACACAGCAGTATCCTTTAGTGATCAAGGCAAGTGGTTTAGCAGGTGGAAAAGGAGTTGTTATCTGTGATACCCTTGAAGAAGCTGAAGCTACTATCCACGACTTCATGATCAGAAGAATCTATGGAGATGCAGGAATCCGTTTGGTGATTGAAGAATATTTACAAGGTTTTGAAGCTTCTATCATTGCTTTCTCTAATGGTGAAAAACTTTTCCCATGTGTAGCTGCAAAAGATTATAAAAAAGCAGGAAACGGAGATACAGGACCCAATACAGGAGGAATGGGCTCAGTGGCACCAAGCCCGGAGTTTACTCAGGAGCACTACGCTGATTTTGAACAAAATATTTTAGAACCTACTATTAAAGGTCTTAAAGCAGAAGGATTCAGTTTCAAAGGAATCATTTTCTTCGGATTAATGGTAACTAAGAACGGAGCTTATCTTCTTGAATACAACATGAGATTCGGAGATCCTGAAACTCAGGTATTGATGGCGCTTATGGAAAACAACCTCTTAGATGTGATCCAGGACTGTATGGACGGAAAAGACATTGAGCTTAAGTTTAAAGACGAAAAAGCAGTTTGTCTTGTCATGTGTTCAGGTGGTTATCCAAGAAACATTGAAACAGGTTTCGAAATTACAGGAGAAGACAAAGTAAAACATAGTAAACTATTATATGCAGGAGCTATCAAAAAAGGAGACAAAGTGGTTTCCAATGGAGGTAGAGTATTGAACATCGTAGCTACCGGAGCTACTTTCGATGATGCCCGCAAAAAAGTTTACGAAGACGCAGGACATGTACATTTCGATTACGGCTTCTACAGAGAAGACATCGGAAAGTTTTAATAAAAATCATGAGAAAAGATTTGGAGTCATTCCAAGTCTTTTTTTGTAAAACAGTTAATATTAGAAATAAGAGTTCAGATGCCAGATTCCAGACTTCAGACCCCCAAATCTGATATCTGTTGTCTGAAATCTGATATCTTTCAAACAAATCAATTATCAAAAATGAACAACGGTATTATTATTTTAGATTTCGGATCCCAGTACAACCAGCTTATCGGAAGAAGAATCCGTGAGATGGGCGTGTACTCTGAAATCTTACCTTTCAATACACCTTTACAAGATATTTTAGCAAAACAGCCAAAAGGAATTATCCTTTCCGGAGGACCAAGTTCTGTAAACGCAGAAAATGCTCACCTGGTTGAAAAAGAATTGTATGAGCAGGGAGTTCCGGTTTTAGGAATTTGTTACGGAATGCAGATGACTGCTCACCTTTTAGGCGGAAAAGTAAATAAAGGAGAAAAAGGAGAATACGGAAAAGCCAGCCTTGAAATCGTTAAAGAAAGCTCTTTATTAAAAGGCGTAACTCAGAACTCTGTAGTTTGGATGAGCCACTTTGACGAAGTAGGTGAGTTGCCTGCAGGTTTTGAATTAAACGCAAAATCAGGAGTTATTGCTTCCATTTCTAATGAAGACAAAAAAATATTCTGCGTTCAGTTTCACCCGGAAGTTTCCCATACGGAAGAAGGAGGAAAAATGCTTGAGAACTTCGTATTTGGAATCTGTAATTCAGAGAAAAACTGGAAACTGACGAACTATATTGAGAAAACAGTAGAAGAAATCCGTGAGAAAGTAGGGGATAACAAAGTGATCCTTGGTCTTTCAGGAGGTGTTGACTCTTCTGTAGCTGCAGTTTTGATCCATAAAGCAATCGGAGATCAGTTAACTTGTATTTTCGTAGATACAGGATTATTGAGAAAGGATGAAGGTAAGAAAGTAATGGATCAGTATGGAGAGCATTTCCATATGAACATTAAAATGGTGGATGCCAGAGAAAGATTCCTTTCAAAATTAGCTGGAGTAGATGATCCTGAAGCGAAGAGAAAAGCTATCGGAAATGAGTTTATCCATGTATTTGATGAAGAATCTCACAAAATTGAAGGGGCTAAATTCTTGGCTCAGGGAACCATTTACCCTGACGTTATCGAAAGCCAGTCTGTAAACGGACCATCTGCAGTAATCAAGTCTCACCATAACGTGGGCGGACTTCCTGAAGATATGGAATTCGAATTGTTAGAGCCATTAAGAGAGCTTTTCAAGGACGAAGTAAGAAGAGTAGGAGAAGAATTAGGAATTCCTCACCACATGGTATACAGACATCCTTTCCCAGGACCTGGATTAGGAATCAGAGTATTGGGGGCTGTAGATGCAGAAAAAGTAAGAATCCTTCAGGAAGCTGATGATATCTTCATCGAAGAACTATACAAAAACGACCTTTACGAAAAAGTATCCCAGGCTTTCGTAGTATTACTTCCTGTAAAATCTGTAGGAGTAATGGGTGATGAAAGAACTTACGAATACACAGCAGTAGTTCGTTCTGCTAACACCATCGACTTTATGACAGCAACATGGAGCAGGCTTCCTTACGAGTTCTTAGATACTGTGTCAAGCAGAATCATCAACGAAGTAAGAGGAATCAACAGAGTAGCTTACGATATTTCAAGCAAACCACCTGCAACCATTGAGTGGGAATAATTTTTGACTTGAATTTTAGATATAAATCCTGCCCGTTTGGGCGGGATTTTTTTGTTGGGAATTATTCTCAAATATGATTTTGGTCAATGGATGATTACTTGTTAAAAAATCTATAACAGGACGTATCTATTGGGATTGTTCAGGTTATTTTTCCTAAATTTAAGTAAAATTACATTAAATGCAAATAGATACAAGACCCCTGAATGTTCAGGATTATGATGAACTGGCAGCAACAATGAAAAGGGCTTATCCACAAATGTCGGAATCCATATGGTCTAAAAAAAGTATAGAAAAACTCACAAGAATGTTTCCTGATGGGCAAATCTGTATTACGGTAGATGGAAAACTGGCTGCAGTAGCGCTTTCTATTATTGTAAATTATGACGAATTCGGTGACGATCATACCTATAGTGATATTACAGGAAATTATACCTTTAATACCCATACCTCAAAAGGAAATGTTTTATATGGAATAGAAGTTTTTGTAGACCCTGAATTCCGTGAACTGCGTTTGGGAAGAAGACTCTATGATGCCAGAAAGGAATTATGTGAACTTTTAAACTTGAAATCAATTATCCTGGGTGGAAGAATCCCGAATTATCACAAACACAGCCATGAGCTTTCTCCAAGAGAATATATCCGAAGAGTAAGAGATAAAGAGATTTATGATCCTGTGTTGTCTTTTCAGCTCTCCAATAATTTTCTGCCAATCAGGGTGTTAAAAAAATATCTTCCAGAAGATGAAGCGTCAAGAGAAAATGCAGTGCTACTGCAATGGAATAATATTTACTATAGCAAAAACCCGAATACCATGCAGGACAGTATCATCCGTCTTGGATTGGTACAGTGGCAGATGAGGCATTTCAAAGATATAGAGGCCTTTTATGAACAGGTAGAGTTCTTTGTGAATGTAATGGGAGATTACAAGTCAGATTTCGTATTGTTTCCGGAGCTTTTCAATACACCATTGCTGGCGCCTTTCAATAACCTTTCAGAAAGAGACAGTATGATAGAGTTGGCAAAGCTTACTGAAGATATTAAAAAGAAAATTTCTGAACTGGCCATCAGCTATAATGTCAATATTATTTCCGGAAGTATGCCTGTTTTTGATAATGAGACTAATGATTTGTATAACGTAAGCTACCTTCTTCACCGTGATGGTCGTAAGGATGAATACAGAAAAATCCATATTACTCCGAACGAAAAGAGATATTATGGAATGAAAGGAGGAAATGAGATCAAAGTTTTCGATACAGACTGTGGTAAAATAGGACTCGTGATCTGCTACGACGTTGAATTCCCTGAATTGCCAAGAATTTTAGCTGACCAGGGCATGAAGATACTGTTTGTTCCTTATCTTACCGATACACAGAACGCTTATATGAGAGTGCGCCACTGTGCTGCAGCCAGAGCTATAGAAAATGAATGTTATGTTGCCATTGCAGGTTGTGTAGGAAATCTTCCGAAAGTAAATAATATGGATATCCAGTTTGGACAGGCAGCTGTATTTACTCCCTCAGATTTTGCCTTTCCATCCAATGCAGTGAAAGGAGAGGCAACTCCTAATACGGAAATGACTTTAATTGTAGATGTAGACCTTAATTTATTGAAGGATCTTCATCACAACGGTTCCGTTCAGGTGATGAAAGACCGGAGAAAAGACCTTTATGAAACCTATCTTAAATAGAGATCTCAGGGTAATTTTTTCATTGGATTTTTTGAAATACTAGGCGTGACCAGATGACAGGCTCTTTTCCTGGAAGAAGACTTGGTTGTTTTTCGAGGGTTAAAAGAGCTTTCAGCCCAGTTTGTTCAGCCTGTTGTATGGTAGATATTGTACAAGTTGGGAAAATATGAGTTCCAACACCCGCAGGACCATTTCTTAAGCTAAGAGCAAGAATTCCTTTTTTTGTCAGAAGCTGTGAAACTTTTATCATTGAAAAATGCTGTTCTTCCGGGCTGAGGTGATGCCATACTCCAGATACCAAAATAAAATCAAACTTTACGTCAGGACTTAAAAACTTAAGTTCTGGCAATGCATCCTGAATCCAATTGATCCCAAAATTAGGATATAATTTTTTCCCTGCTTTAAAAAGAGCTTCAGATGGTTCTACAGCAGTCACTGAATGTCCCATAGAAGATAATACAGAAGAATCTTTACCTATTCCGGCCCCAAGATCAAGAATCCTGCTAGAGCTTTTTGGGATAAAGGGAATGAAATCGTGATGTAATTCTGTAAAGTCTATTGAAACTGTTGCTTCAATAAATTTGTCAAGAGCAGCGGTGTATCCTTCAGTTCCGGGAACTTTTAATTTCATAATAAAAACTAGTTTCTTGTAAAAATACAAAAGTGTAGATTTATTTCTGTTTTTTTATATGTATTCTGGGATATTATAACAACAGGACAGTGCTCATAGGTATATAGTAAAATTTGGATTAAAACTATACTTAACACCTATTAAATAATAGAGTAGCGGAATTTAAATAACAAAACAGAATGCGAAAGCATTCTGTTTTTATTTTACCTAAAATTTAAATGTGTATCTTATAAATACTGTGGGCAAACTACCGCAGGACAAATCATTCCCGGGCATTTTGGAAGTCCGTCAGTAGGACAGCACTGGTGAGAGCACTTACCACCGATAATAATTCCGCTTCCTGAAACGTTTTTTAATTGTTCTCTTGAAAGTTTGCTGTTACGTAAATTTTTCATGTTGTAATACTTTTATTGGTTTGTTTTAAGTTTGTACTTCGTAAATATATAAAATATTATTATACATAACATTCTTTCTTTATTATGCTTGTAAATAATAATGTAAAATGCTGATTATGTGATTGTATTTTTAATCTCTTTATCGTGAATTTCTGTTTTTGTTTTAAATTCAGGACAGCAAACAGATTTGAAGACAGGAAGAATAAACACCTTAAAGAATAATTATACTCCGGTTTTCATCTTTCTGGAATATTTGATGAAAGGATATTCGGTAATTATACAACTACAAGTAACTTCCAGCCTCAAACTTCCATCTTCCCTCTATTAACCTTTTATATTCAGTTTAAATTAGTATTAGGAACAGTTTTTGGAGTACATTGCACCTACTATTGATACACTATGTTTGACAAGCAGCAAAGAAAACTGAAAAGATCCGCAAGACTGATTTCCGTATTAAGCAAATACGGATTTAAAGATATTCTCGCAAGAATGAATGGCGGAAATAAGCAGGAAGATGTTTCCGGGAATTCAGATGAAATTATTTCCAAAGGAACCGTTTATGAAAGAATCAGATTGGCATTGGAAGAATTGGGACCTACTTTTGTAAAGCTGGGACAGACTTTCAGTAACAGGGAAGATCTGCTGCCACCGGAACTGATTCAGGAGCTGCAAAAGTTGCAGGATAAGGTGGAAACGGTAGATATGGACGTGGAAGAAGCACTGGAAAGTGAATTCAATATTTCTGTGAAGGATCATTTTCTGGAAATCCAGAAAGAACCGCTGGCTACTGCCTCCATTGCACAGGTTTATAAAGCTGTTTTGCTGGACGGAAGTCCGGTCATTTTGAAACTTAGAAAACCAGACGTACAATCCGTCATTGAAGATGATTTACTGCTCATTAAAGATATTGAAAAAATAATTTCTGCCTATTCAGAAATAGGAGAGAAGCTGAATCTCAAACAGGCTATTTCCACTTTTGAAAGATCATTATTGGAAGAAGTTTCTTTGACGAATGAAAGAAATAATATCCAGCAGTTTCGCCTGAATTTTAAGAATAACAAAGAAACCTATGTTCCTAAAATTTACGAAGACTATTCCAATAACAATATTCTTTGTATGGAGTTCATCGATGGAATAAAGGTAACTGATAAATCTGTTCTTCTGGCTAATGATATTGATCCTGTAAAAGTTTCTGAAGCAGGATTAAGACTCTTTGTTTCCCAGATTTTAGACTATGGTTTCTTTCATGCTGATCCACATGCAGGGAATATTTTAGTGAAAAAAGATGGGAAAATTGTCTTTATTGATTTTGGAGCCGTTGGAAAAATCCAGCCCAACGATAAGGAAATCCTTGAAAACCTGATCGTAAGTTTTGTTTCTAAAAACCCACACAAAATTGTCCGTTATCTCAAAAAAATGGCGATTAGCTATGAAATCCCAGATGAAAGACGATTTGAAAATGATGTGGAAGATATTCTGAATTTTGTTCACAGTTCCTCATTACAGGAGATTAATGTTCAGGTTATTATCAATAAGATGAAGGATATTTTAAAGGATAACAGGTTGTACATGCCAGATTATTTCTACCTTTTATTTAAAGGAATCAGCCTGATAGAAGGAGTGGGGAGAAATATTAACCCGGATCTGGATATTGTCAAAAGCCTTCACCCTTACACTAAAAAGATTTTTACCAAAAAAATAAGTCCGAAGAACCTTTTGAAAACAGGAATGGACCGGATGATGAATTTTACGGATAATGTGGATGAAATTCCAAAAGAACTCCGCTCTGTACTTCAAAAACTGGATGAAAATAAATTTACGGTCTCCAGTGAGATCAAAAATATTGAAAAGACAAACCAGCTGATAAAATCCAGTGTGATTAACCTGATTTTAGCCATGATTTTAGGAGCAAATATTATTGCAACAGCCATTGTTTTTTCTTCAGAATCCGGACCAAGAATAGGAGAGCTATCTGTGGTTGCGGTTTTAGGTTTCGTTTTTTCAATTATTTTAATATTAATACTTTTGTTGAGAGTAACAAGGAAATAGCAGGTTATAAGATTCGGGATTTTAGATTATATATTTTCTATGCCTAGAATCTTGCATCCAAAACTTCGCACCAAAATATAACAATGAAAAAACTAATGATACCTATTATGCTTTTCTGTGGCATATTTGCTATGGCTCAGGAAGGAACTGAAGAGAAAACTCAAGGAGATTTTGACGGAAACGGAACAAAGGAATATGTCTATGCTAAGGTCAGTGATTGTACTGATGAATGTGATGGAAAATGTGATACCACGATGTATTTCAGTGATAAAAATATAAAGCCATTCACTATTTCGATGGCTAAAGGGGGAGCTTTATACAATCTGGGAGATCTTAACAATGACGGAAAGGACGAGATTGGTTTTTATCCCAATTGGTGTACAAGCTGCTGGCATTCTTTCTACGTTTACACATTAAGCAAAACAGAATGGAAACTGCTCGTAGATCCTATTTCCACACATTGCAACCAGTGGGAAGAAGACAAATTTCCAATTAAAAAAGATCCTAAAAAGAAAGGAAATGTTATCATCACTACCAGTGAATGGAAAGATGATGATATTAAAATAAGCAGTAAAAGCGTAAAGGTTAACTGATGAGGTTAAGGTTCAAAGTATAGAGCTGAAGGTTTTGGGCTCAGTTCTCAGGCTTTCACTCTTTTGATCTGGGATTCCTGTCTTTGCCATCGGTCATCTCAAAAACCCGATTTTACATTCTACATATTAATACTTATCTTTGCAAAATGGAAAAACTCACTTTTGCAGATTTTGACCTACCGGTTAAAGTTCTTGATGTTTTAGCAGATTTAGAATTATTTGAGCCTACTCCCATTCAGGAGAAGAGTTTAAAGCCAATCCTTTCCGGAAGAGATGTAATGGGAATTGCACAAACCGGAACAGGAAAAACCCTGGCTTATCTTTTACCCGTTCTGAAGACCTGGAAATACAGTAAAACTGGAAATCCAACTGTTTTGGTACTGGTTCCTACAAGAGAATTGGTAGTACAGGTGACGGAAATTCTTGAGACACTGACTGAAAATATTACCGCAAGAGTTATCGGAATATATGGTGGTAAAAACATCAATACACAGAAACTTTTATTCAATGATGGTTGTGACATTTTAGTAGGAACACCGGGTAGGGTGATGGACCTTTCCATAGACAATGCTATTTCCCTTAAAGAAGTTCAGAAGCTTATCATTGATGAATTTGATGAAATGCTGAACCTTGGTTTCAGACCACAGCTGACTCACATTTTCGAAATGATGAAAGAAAAGAGACAGAATATCCTTTTCTCTGCAACGATGACAGAGGCTGTAGATGATATGCTGGATGAGTATTTCGCAAGTCCTGTAGAAATTTCATTGGCAAAATCAGGAACTCCGCTTGAAAAGATCGAGCAGACTGCCTATAAAGTTGAGAATTTCAATACCAAGATCAACCTTCTTGAACATTTGCTGAAGAATAACACAGACATGTCTAAAGTGTTGATTTTTAATAATAATAAAAAACATGCAGATCTTCTTTTCACTAAGATCGATGAGCTTTTCCCTGAACAGTTTGATGTGATTCACTCCAATAAGTCTCAAAACTACAGGCTTAAGGCGATGAAGAGCTTTGAAAACGAAGAAATCAGAGGCCTTATTACTACCGATGTAATGGCGAGAGGTCTTGATATTTCAAACATTACTCACGTTATCAACTTTGAAACTCCTGATATTCCTGAACAGTATATTCACAGAATCGGTAGAACCGGTAGAGCTGATAAAGAAGGTAAGGCAATAACTTTTGTTACTAAAAAAGAAGAGCCTTTAATTCTTGATATCGAGCTTTTGATGGATAAAGATTTAAAGTTTTATGACTTCCCTGAAGAGGTTAAAATTAATCCAAACAAAATTGCTTCTGAGAAAGATGAGGTAATAATGAAGAACCCGGCTCAGGTAAAACTGAATGATGGAGGAGGTGCTTTCCATGAGAAAAAAGCCAAGAATACAAAAGAAAACTGGGGTGGACCTTCAAAAAGAAAAGCACCTAAGAAATTTGGGGCTAACAGAGCACAGCAAAAATCAATTTCTAAATCGAAGAAAAAGAAATAAAGAAAAACGATTCCTGATATGGGAATCGTTTTTTTTATCACTTTTGTTGATTGTAGTAAGGTTGGTATTTTTCCTCCCCCTCATCTTCCTGTCTTCAGATTTGTAGTAATGCGTGACTTTTTTAGATTTCTTCGGCCTTATTATAAATCAGCAGATTTTGGGAAGTTTTCATTTTTTACTCGAAGTCAATTTTATTATTTTTCAAAATTTCTTTAAACTTATCCACCTTATTTTCCTCTTTCATACTTTTGTAGATATGACCTATTATTGTTTCTGCATCAGAGCGGTAAGGTGATTTCTGCTCAGTATAGATCCTGTAAGCTTTGCAGATGTAATCAAGTCCTTTTTCGCTGTTTTTCAAATAAGAAAAATAGGTTTGTCCCATTCCATAATAAACTTCCGGATCTCCGGGATACACTTTATCCAAATCATTATAAGCATCAATAGCCTTTTGGTATTCCTTTTTATAAATATAGGTCATTGCTATATTCTGTAAAGGCATTTTACCTTTTGGATCAATAGCCAAAGACTGTTTATAAGCATTCAGTGCTTTATCATATTCATCAACTCTTCTATAGCAAATCCCAAGATTATCCCAGGCATATATGAATTTTGAATCAGTCTTTACAGCTTGCTCGTAATTTTGAATAGCTTCCTTCCAGTTTTCCTTTTTTGAAGCTTCAACTGCTTTCTGATAGAAATCAACTGCAACTTCATTTTTTGAAAACTTGTCATAATTGGTTTCTGTAGTTTTTGTAGCCTTCTTTACACTTTCACAGTTTTGCATCAGATAGCGTTCCAGTTTATTGTAGTTGTCTATATACTGTTTTGAGTTCTTATCGGAATTAAAAGTCAGGTTAATCTGCTTTTTCCCATTCACCTCAGGTGCTGTTTCTGAAAGCTTTTCTGCTCCTGACAAGAGGGATGATAGCTGAAGTGCTCCAGTGTATTTATCAATACATTCATGAACATCTTTTATAATATCTTCCTTTTTCCGGTTAGACAAAGCAATAGAATCAGCACACTTACATGCATTCTCCGAAAGTTCCTGAATAATCTTTTTTTCATCAGGTTTTTCTTGAGAAAACGAAAACGAAAATGGTAAAATAAAAAGTAAAATGGTTATTGTTTTTTTTATCATAGGATTGGGTTTATTTCATATAAGGAGTCATCACCTTAGTCCAGATCTGATAGCCTTCCGGTTTAAAGTGAAGCATATCTTCCACAAAAATATCTTTTCTTACCCTTCCGTTAGCATCTTCCATTGCTTTGGTTACATCTATAAACTCAGAATGTGGCTGCTTTTTCATAAAAGCTTCAATTCTGGCATTGGCTTCTTTGATCTGAGGCCAAAGGACTTCTCTGCTGGGGGAGTATTTCATTGAAATATAATCCACTTCAATATTAGGAAATCGTTCACGTATTTTTTTGTAGAAGCTTTTGTATCTTTTTACTACTTTTTGTGCCTTCAGCTGATGATTATCGGCGAAGTCATTTTCTCCACAATAGATAATAATCTGCTTAGGCTGATACGGGGAGAGCAGGTCATTCGCAAAATAATTAAGATCTGTAAGTCTGGAACCTCCGAACCCTCTGTTGATGATGGTTTTAGTAGGGAAATAATCCGCTACATCAGTCCATTTGGTAAAGGATGAGCTTCCTATTAATAAAATAGCATTTTGAGGAGGTGGTTTTTGTTGATCTTGTTTTTTGAATTCCTGGATGTCATGCCAGAACATTGGTTTTTTTTCCTGTGAAAAGGCAAAAATAAAACACAGCAATAGAAATGCTGATAGAATCTTCTTCATTATATTCAGTTTTAAAATTTGAGATAAAAGTAATAAAAAACTCCCGATCAACGGGAGTTTAGGTTTTATCTTTTGTAAGTAATGTAGGTGATGTCTATAATCTTGTCTCCATCCTTATCATAGTTGCCGGTTTGCTGTACCAGTCTAAGTTCCGTATTAGTCAGCATATCAACTTTGAAACTCATATTTTCAACATCTTCTCCGCTAAGCTGGATGTTGAGAAGTTTAGAATCTGTATCATAAGTATATTTGCCTTCATTTTTAGCGGCAAACTGGCAATTGGTACCATCTGGATTTCCATCATAAGCAGTATAGCTTACATAATAGTCTGTTCTGAAAAAAAGGATATTGTTAGCACTGCATCCTTCCGGAGTTGTCGTTTCAAGCACAGTTTTATTATCTTTTCCTGAAATAATTTCTGTCTTTACTTCTTTCCAATCCCCTTTCATAATGTCCATTTCATAGGCTGTAAGGTTATCGTCATTACAAGAAGTAAGTGCCAGAGCTGAAAAGGCAAATAAAAGTAGCTGTTTTTTCATTTTCACAAATTTAAGAATATGCTAAAATATAAATAAATTTGAAATATAAGTAATGAAATGATCTTTTTTTAAACGAATGTTTATGGATAAGAAGAAAGAGTAGTGGAGGAATTAAAAAATAAGAGATTGGGAATTATTTGTAAAAGATAAAAGATAAAAGATAAAAGATAAAAGATAAAAGATAAAAGATAAAAGATAAAAGATAAAAGATAAAAGATAAAAGATCTTGTCGTTAAACAACTATTATCCTATATGCATATCTGTTTGTATATCAAAATCAATTAGAGCGGGCTTTAGCCCACTCTAATTATAAAATTTATATTCATATGGCTTTAGCCAAAATTCAAAATATGTACTTCAATTCAAAACTTTAAATCTTGAGCTCAAAAACCTCTAGTAGCTCATTTCTACAATTTTTGAAGCATCCTGAGGAGTTAGTTTTTTATACTCCCCAAGGCCCATCCAGTTTCTGTCTGTAAAAGCTTTCTCCACTTTTTCAGCAGTTCCTTTATAATCTTCTGTATATTCAGAAAGTCTGGTCTTGATATGAAGGCTGTGGAAGAACTCTTCAAGTTTTTTGATTCCCAGCTCCGCTTTTTCTTCAATACTTCCGTCTTTAATTCCCCATACTCTTTCAGCATATTGGGCCAATTTTCCTTTTTTATCGTCAAAATTATAACGGTAGTGGGAAGGAGCGATGATTGCTAGTGTTCTTGCGTGATCAATACCGAAATACGCTGTCAGTTCATGGCCCATAGCATGTACAGCCCAGTCTGTAATCACTCCTTTCTGGATCAGTCCGTTTAATGCCATAGTACAACACCACATAAAGTTTCCGGCAGCGTCATAATTGAAGTCATCTGCTAATACTTTAGGAGCCGTTTCCTGAAGGCTGATTAAGATACTTTCTGCAATTCTTTCCTGAAGATCAGCAGAAGACGGAGCCGTCATATATTGCTCCAATACATGAGTATAGGCATCAGTAATTCCGTTTACAATCTGATTTTTAGGAATGGATCTGATCACTTCAGGGTCCAAAACAGAGAATTGCGGAAAAAGTCCAGGTCCTCCTGAAGAAAGCTTTTCATTGGTTTCTCTTCTTGAGATCACGTATCCTGAATTCATTTCCGATCCGGTTGCAGGAAGCGTTAGGATACTGCCGAATGGCACGCCTTCACCTTCAAAGGTTCTCACTTGTTTTCTCAGAATATCCCAAGGCTCACCATTGTAATTGGCTGCAGCAGAGATGAACTTAGTTCCGTCAATCACAGATCCCCCGCCTACAGCAAGAAGATAATTGATGTTTTTTTCTTTGATAAAACTGAGTGCATTTATCAAAACTTCATATTCAGGATTGGCAGGAACACCACCGAATTCGTAAAGATCGTGGTCTTTTAAAGCTTCTTTTACCTGATCATAGACCCCATTATTTTTTATGCTTCCACCTCCATAGATCATTAATATTTTGGCATCCTTAGGGATTTCATTGGAAATTTTAGAGATTTCTCCTTTTCCGAAAAGTATTTTGGTCGGATTTTTAAACTCGAAATTAAGCATTGTTCTAAATTTATTTAACCCAAATTTACGGAATGAAAAGGAAAAATTGAGTTAATGAAATTTTAAAATTGCTATCACTGATTTTCATGAAAGCTATCAAAACCTATTTACCAATCTGTAGGTAACGGATAATTATTTGATTGTATTTATTGGGACTTATTGGAAAGGTAGACTTTCGCCCTTTTGATAAAATCTTCTTTATCCTTTTTGATGTCTTCCAGCAACTTTTTCCTGTCATCCGGAATCGTCAGATATTTGTCTCCCCAGAGGTTAATTTCAACAATAATAGGCACCAGATCAATTCCTTTTTCTGTAAGATAGTATAATATTTTTAGCTTATTGTCCGGATGATCCCTTTTGTCGATAATTCCATTTTCCATAAGGTTCTGAAGCCTTGTAGCCAGAATATTGGACGCAATTTTTTCATCAGCTTTCTGAAGTTCTCCATAGGTACATTCCTTTTTAAGCATCAGATCACGGATGATTAATAGTGACCATTTATCTCCCCATATTTCCAATGAACAGCTGATAGGGCAGTCTGATCTTTTTCTACTCATTATTTTAATTTTTCTTTAAAAAAAAATATTACTTGCAAAATGAAAGTAATTATTTTAATTTTGCTTTTATTTTGCAAGTAAATTTAATCATAAATAATTAATAAATCAAATGGAAAACTATGACATTGCCGTGATTGGCTCAGGACCTGGAGGATATGTTGCAGCTATAAGAAGTGCTCAATTAGGCTATAAAACAGTGATTATTGAAAAATATGAAACATTGGGGGGAACCTGTACGAATGTAGGCTGTATTCCAACAAAAGCTTTACTGGACAGTACTCATCATTATGCAGATGCCCAACATAAGTTTAAGGAACATGGAATTAAGCTTGATACAATAGAACTGGATTTTTCTCAGCTGTACAAAAGAAAATCTGAAGTGGTAGGTAAAAATACCAGCGGACTCGATTTTTTAATGAATAAAAATAAAATTACCCGTCTGAAGGGGACAGCAGGTTTCGTCAATAACTCTGTTATTAAAATTACTAATGAAACAGAATCCAGAGAGATTACAGCTAAAAACTATATCATTGCAACAGGCTCAAAACCATCAACTATTCCGGGAGTGGAAATTGATAAAAGGAGAATCATCACTTCCACTGAAGCTTTATCCTTACAAGAAAAGCCTGAATCTATGGTGATCATCGGAGGCGGAGTAATAGGAGTAGAAATGGCCTCCATCTTCAACAGAATCGGAACACAGGTCACAGTTCTCGAATATGCAGATCATCTGATTACGGCGATGGATCATGAATTGGGGAAAAATCTTCAGAAAATCCTAAAAAAAGAAGGAGTTGATATCCGCTTGGGACAGGCTGTTTATAAAACCGAAAGTTCAGAGTCTGTAGCAAAAGTCTTTTTTAAAGATAAAAATGGAATAGAAAATAGTCTGGAGGCTGAATATGTTTTGGTAGCTGTAGGAAGAAGCCCTTATACAAAAGGATTGGGATTAGAAAATACAGCAGTGGAGGTAGACAACCGAGGATTCATTAAAGTTAATGAAAACAGCAGGACGTCTGTTTCTAATATCTATGCCATCGGAGATGTAATCGGCGGAGCAATGCTTGCCCATAAGGCTGAAGAAGAAGGTGTTTTGGTAGCTGAAACAATTAACGGACAGAATCATCATATTCACTACGACCGTATTCCTTCTGTGGTCTATACCTGGCCGGAAGTAGCGTCTGTAGGGTACAGTGAAGAATATCTCAAAAAGAATAATATTGCTTATAATGTTGGAAAGTTCCCATTTTCAGCCAGTGCAAGAGCCCGAGCATCGATGGATATAGAGGGGTTTGCAAAAGTTTTGATTGATCCAAAATATGGAGAGGTACTTGGAGTACATATTATCGGAGCCCGAGCTGCAGATCTTATTGCGCAGGGCGTTATTGCCCAGGAATATGAAGTCACGGCAGAAGATATGTTCCGTATTTCGTATGCTCATCCAACCTATTCAGAAACATTAAAAGAAGCATATCTGATCGCATCAGGACAAGGAGCAATTAATATCTGATCCTGACTACTTTAAATTGCCACGATACACAAATAAAATAATTAGTGTATTCATGGCAAAAATTCTGGGTAACTCTTGCCGGGAATCTTTGATTTTCTTGCGCCTTAAAATATGCATGTTGTTTAACATCTTAGCGACCTTGCGTTTTCCAACAATATGAGTATGATGAAAAAAGGGAATGTTTGGAAACGCAAAGTCGCTATTTTTTTTTCTTTTTGATATTGTTTTTAAGGCGCTAGGATTTCATCTGTGATAAAATTGTATACTGCTAATAATTGCCACGGATACCTTTAGATTTGCAAAACGTATTTGTGGCAAAAAATAAATGACGTTCTTGCTGAAAACTTTTCATTTTCCTGTATCTTAAAATAGATGTAAAAGTTATTGTCCAATATATTATAAAGTGGTACAGTCCTCATTTTTTGAGTAAATACCATTACTTTTAGCTTCCAGTTTTCCGGTCTTTCTGTTGATCTTAATTAAAAACGACTCTTTAACAACCGGACAGCCTTTAGATTGTAAAGCATACAGGGAAATAGAGTTATCTTCAATTTTATAAGAACCTGTAAAACGGTTTTTAGTATCGATAGTGTAGCCATATGTCCTGGCCAGTAAAATAGCTTCCGGAAGATTATCTACTGTTCCGATGAAATCCCTTAATTGCTGTTCATTGGAAAAATAAACAGGTCTGTCTTTTTTACAGGCAAGAATATAGGAAAAACAATTATTACCCATGCATTTCTGGAAAAACCCTTTTTCAGGAGCAGGCTCATTAATGGTCATAAAAAGAGGGGCCTGACTTTCATAGATGATAGCCTTGTCTGGATCATTGTCATTGGTGAGTACTCGCCAGTATTCGTATTCTTTATTGGGAATGACAAAAGGGTAAAGATATTCAGTAGTATCCAGAATATCCGGAATTTTTTTATAATCATCAGGAACCTTGATCTGTGCAAAAAGCAGATTGGAAAAGATCAGGGAAAGCGTGATGATAATTTTCATAAGGAAACGTGTTTTCAGCACAAATTTACGAAAATTACTCATGTTCTCAATGCCCTAAGAAGATTATAAAAACGTCATAGGATATCCGGTTTTAATATTTCCGTTGACAATCTTCTTCAATTTCGATTCTATCATTTTTCTTGTTAATGGTTTCAAATGATCAATATATAAAACTCCTTGTGTGTGGTCATACTCATGCTGAATGATTCTCGCCGTTAATCCTGTAAAAGTTTTGGTTTGTCTGATAAAATCCTGATCAAGATATTCAATGGTAATTTTCCAGGGCCTTTCTACCTTTTGAGACAGTCCGGGAATGCTTAGGCATCCTTCATAATCTTCCCAGGTCTCTTCAGAAGTGTTTAAAATCTTAGCATTAATAAAAGTTTCCCTGATTCCCTTATCATTCCTTTCGAAGGAGAGAAGCTGATCTTCAGTATCAAAGTTTTCAAATATGATCTGGCTGTCAACAATAAAAAGCTGTAGGGGTTTATTGATTTGGGAAGAGGAAAGGCCACATCCATTGGAGTTTTCCATGGTTTCCCACATATTGGCAATAAGGTCCTGTATTTCCTGACTGTTTTCATTAACCTGCATGCATTTCTGCTTTAAAATACGGTTCCCATAGGCTACAATAGGTAAATTCATTGAAATGTTTTTCTGCAAAGTTCAACAGAAGAGGGAAGATACACAATGAACCTATGTTAATTAATTTGTCTGCGGATTCTGCTTAAAGCCTGTGGAGTAATTCCGATATAAGAAGCAATATATTTTAATGGAACCCGTTGCAGAAGCACAGGCTGTTCAGTAAATAGTTTTAAGTAACGTTCTTTGGCGGTAAGTTTCAATAAAGAAAGTTCCCTTTTGCTTTTAGCCAGAAACAGTTTCTCGGAGGCAAAACGTCCCAAATGATTTCCCACATTGGTCTGATTATAAATTTTCTGTAAATCATCAAATGAGATCTGCCATACAACCGTCTCTGTTAATGCCTGCATTTCATATTCAGAAGGCGTTTGAGTGAGGAAAGAATCATAAGCACAGGTAAATTCCTTTTCAAAACTGAAGCTAAAAGTATAGCCATGTTCATCATCAGGAATATAAAATCTTACCAATCCGGATTCGATGAAAGACAAATAGTTTTCCGTATTACCCTGCTGCGTAATAATTTCGTTTTTAGCATACACTTTTCTACGGAAATATCCTGCGATGAATTCCCATTCAGATTCCTGTAGCTTAACAATTTGTTCGTAATATTCTCTGATGTAGCCCATATTCGAAAATTTTTGATACAACAGATAAAATTGTATCTAAGAATTAATTAAAACCCAAAGTTACAAAATGTTTCATTGAAGATATAGATATTGAATATTTATAGAATACTTAATTTTTGATGATAAAATTAGCTGTAATTGCTATTGTTATTTTAAATTTTCAGTTGACAATAAAGTTTTAATTTTTTGTCATTTATCAATTCAACTAATTCCAAAATCACTTACATTTGTTATTATGAGACACGACCAACGCGCAGAAAAATTCAGGCAGATCGTGGAAAATAAATTCCAGATCTACAATTCATTATTTATGAGCCTGCCTTATGATAAAATGACCAATATCGGGATGTTGCTTCCCTTCCTTTATGAGGAAAGCAAAACCGGCTATGATGCAGGAAAAACCCCCGAAGAAATTGTTGAAGAATTTTTTAAAAACCATACCGATCTTCAGACCGAAGAGCAGAAACTTGAACTGCTTTTTAAGATCATTCAATATATAGAAAGACAGGTGGTTTTATTCGACAGTATTGAAGATGCTGCATTTCCCAATCTGCATTCCGAAAGCGATGGCGGAACCGTGACCAATCTTTTTGAACGTTCTTTTCAGGATCATAAAATTGAGAAAGTACGTGGGAAATTAAAGGATTTCAGTGTAAAGGTTGTGTTTACAGCGCACCCTACACAGTTTTATCCAAGTTCAGTACAGAGAATCATCCAGGATCTGAGAGGGGCCATTACCAGTGATTCCGTTACTCAGATTGATACCCTTTTGCAGCAGCTGGGGAAAACCCCTTTTGTGAATAAGGAAAAACCGACACCAATTGATGAAGCTCTAAGCATTATTTCCTATCTGAGATATGTGTATTATGATACGATTGGTGAATTATTTACGAAGATTAAAAAGACCTTTGGAAACGGAAATTTCCATCTGCATGAAGATATTATACAGCTTGGCTTCTGGCCAGGAGGAGACCGTGACGGAAACCCTTTTGTAACGGCCGATGTCACCAAAAGAGTAGCCGAGGAGCTTCGTTCAGCCATTCTGAAGTCTTATTACAGCCATTTGAAATTCGTCAGAAGGCGATTGAGTTTCAGAGGTGTTTCTGAAGTATTGACGGCTTTAAGCGAGGAGTTGTACACGGCTATTTTTGATGGAAAAACAATTACAGCAGAAGATATTTTAAAGAAAACAGATGAGGCTGAAAAAATATTGATCAATGAGCACAATGCACTATTCTTAGATCTTTTGGTGAATTTCAGAGATCGGGTGAAAATTTTTGGAACTCATTTTGCCACGTTGGATATCCGCCAGGACAGCAGAATTCATCAGAAAGTCATTGATGAGGTTTTTGCAAAAGTATATGGAAATGAAGAAGCTGACTCCGAACAGAAATTCAATAAGCTGATTCAGATTTCAAAACAGGTAAATGCAGCTGATTTTGAGGATATTGTAACAGATACATTACTGACGGTAGCTCAGGTTTCCAAAATTCAGGACCTGAACGGGCTGAGAGGAATGAACCGCTATATTATCTCCAATTCTGATGCTGTGAAAGATGTAATGAATGTCTATGCATTCTTTAAAGTGTGTGGATATCAGGACGAAGACATCAATATGGATATTGTGCCGCTTTTTGAAACCATGGAGGGGCTTGATAATGCAGAGCATGTGATGAATGAACTGTATCAGAATCCTGTATATAAAAAACATCTTGAAAGAAGAGGAAACCAGCAGACCATTATGCTGGGCTTTTCTGATGGAACCAAGGATGGTGGATATCTAAAGGCCAACTGGGAAATTTATAAGGCTAAAGAAGTACTGACGAAACTTTCGGAGCAGAATAATATTAAAGTTGTGTTTTTTGACGGCAGAGGAGGACCTCCGGCAAGAGGTGGTGGAAAAACCCACGATTTCTATGCGTCCCAGGGAAAAACAATTGCGAATAATAAAATTGAACTGACCATTCAGGGGCAAACGATTACCAGTATTTTCGGAAATAAAGAACAGGCAAAATACAATTTTGAACAGCTTTTGACTGCCGGAGTAGAAAATGATGTATTTAAAAACGCTAAAAAAGATCTTACGGATAAAGAACGGGCATTGATTATTGAGCTGGCAAATATCAGTTATCAGAAATATTCAGATCTTAAGGCCCATCCAATGTTTGTTCCTTATCTTCAGGAGATGAGTACACTGGAATATTATGGAAAAACCAATATCGGAAGCCGTCCATCTAAAAGAGGAAACGGAAGTGAATTGAAGTTTGAAGATTTAAGAGCTATTCCATTTGTAGGTTCCTGGTCACAATTAAAACAGAATGTTCCCGGATTTTTCGGTTTTGGCTATGCTATGCAGCAGTTAAAAGAGGAGGGAAGGTTTGAAGAAGTTAGAGAACTGTATAAAGGCTCAGATTTCTTTAAAACTTTAGTTCTGAACTCTATGATGAGTATGAATAAGTCTTACTTTCCTTTAACTTATTATATCAAAAACAATCCTAAATTCGGAGCATTCTGGAATGTTCTTTTTAGTGAATACGAGCTTTCAAGAGATATTATGCTGGAATTGACTGGTTTCAAAATGCTTCAGGAAGAAGATCCGTTATCCAGAAAATCAGTGAAGATCCGTGAAAAGATTGTTTTACCATTGCTCAGTATTCAGCAATATGCACTGATGAAAATTCAGAAAGGTGAAGGAAACAAAGAAGCTTATGAGAAATTAGTGACAAGATCTTTATTCGGAAACATTAATGCAAGCAGAAACTCGGCTTAAATTGCTTTTAATGAAAGCGATATTATCAAAAATATACTATTTATAGTAAAAAAACGGGTCGTTAGACCCGTTTTTGGTTTATAATCAGTTTCGTGATATTAGTAATAAAATAGTGTTATTTGTGTTTAAAATAATGAAGATTATTCCTTTATAAACTTTTTATAATACCCTTTATCAAGGGTCTGTATTTTCAGATAGTAAATACCTTTTGCAAAATCATCAACCCTTACAGACTTCTGATTATTCACTTTTCTTATCAGCCTTCCCAGATTGTCATAAATTTCCAGCGAACTGATGTCATCTTCTGAGGCAATATTAAGAATGTTTTTAACAGGATTCGGAAACAACGCGAATTTTTCTTTTTTTACAATTTCAGAAGTATTTAACACGCCATTGTAAAGACTTCCGAAGTTAAGAATGCCATATCCTATCTGATCTGTGTGGTTAGGATAAAGTGAAGCTGTCTGTCTTAGCTTTGTTTTGAGCTGATCCCTATTCATGGTAGGAAATACCTGGAGAAGACAGGCAACACCTCCTGCAGCAATAGGAGTAGCAAGGGAAGTCCCGGTACTCGTAAAGGTGGTATCTCCTAAAACAGTTGCAGTAGCAGTTCCTCTAGCACTTCCATCCGGTTTAATGACTCCCAGTGAATTAGGTCCGAAAGAAGAGAATACAGATGTATTTCCTGAAGAATCTACTGCTCCGATCGTAAATACCTTGGCGTTGTCTGAGGGAGTTAAAAGATAATGCCATGGTTTATCCCCTGAATTTCCTGCCGCAGCAAGAACAAAAATTCCTTTTTCAGCAGCAATTCCGGCTCCCCTTGCAATAAAGGACGTAGTTCCGTTCATATCGGCATAAGTATAACTGTATTGAGGATTGTCAAATGCTTGATATCCAAGTGAGGTTGTGATAATTTCTACTCCCTTTCTGTCTGCTTCTTCAGCAGCTTCGATCCAGTAGAGTTCTTCCTCAGGAATTTCAGCAGCGGTATTTTCGCTTCGGTACAGATAAAAATCCGCATCCGGTGCAGAACCTACAAAGATATTTTCCAAATAACCACCAATAGCTCCCAGTACAACGGTGCCATGTGCATTTAGAGAAGGGTTGTAGATGTCATTGGATTTGGTAACAAAGTCATAACCAGCCTTTATCTTATTATTGTTGCGTAGTCTCAGAAAAGCATTTCCGGTATTCACAGTAGGAAATCCTGTGTCAATAACAGCAATGGAAATTCCGGTTCCTGTAAAGCCTGCAATGTGAAGAGGTCTTATGTTTACCTGGTCAATCTGTAAGGTACCGGAACCATATTCAAAATTGGTAAGTCCCTTCTGGGTATTCGTAGGATTTTTCCATTTATTAACGGGTGTCTGCTTTACTATAGGAGTTCCGTTTCGGGCAAAACTTTCTACAGATAAAACAAAAGGCTGGGTTTGCAAAGTGGCAATTTGAGCAGGGCTTGCATTGACTGCCGCTCCGTTGAGCCATTTAGAATAATCTGTAACGGTAAATCCTAGATTCTGAAGGTTTTGTATGTAAGATTGTTCTATAGGGACGTCCTGATCATTAAGTGATATGCCTAATGTTGTACGTCTGTCAAGCGATTTCTGGCTAAGCTCAGAAAGAGGATTAGCATAAAATACTGCTTTATTAGGCTTGTCTTTAAAATACACAAAAACAAGCTGAGTTTGTGCAATACTATAAGAGTAACCTGTTAGGAAACAAAAGAGTAAAATTTTTTTCATATAAATTTTTGTATAAAGATAAAAACAAAATCAATAAAATTTTTGATAGGATTTTAAAATCCTTATTTTTACAGAAATAATTTATTTATGAAAAAAATTCAGATGGTTGACTTGCAAAGTCAGTATTACAAAATAAAGAATGATGTAGACAATGCAGTTTTAAATGTAATGGATTCCGCGGCTTTCATCAACGGTCCTGAAGTAAAGTCTTTCCAGAATGAATTGGAGTCTTATTTAGATGTAAAACATGTTATTCCATGTGCAAATGGAACTGATGCATTACAGATTGCCCTTATGGCGCTGGATTTGAAAGAAGGGGATGAAATAATTACTGCTGATTTTACTTTTGCAGCAACAGTAGAGGTGATTCATCTGCTTAAATTAAAATCTGTTTTAGTAGACGTAGATTATGATACATTTACTATTTCAACAGATGCTTTAAGAAAGGCGATCACACCAAGAACAAAAGCAATTATTCCGGTACATTTGTTTGGGCAGTGTGCCAATATGGAAGAGATTCTGAAAATTGCTGAAGAGCACAATTTATACGTAATTGAAGACAATGCACAGGCAATTGGTGCAGAATATACATTCTCTGACGGAACATCGAAATATGCCGGAACGATGGCAACAGTAGGAACTACATCTTTCTTTCCTTCCAAAAATCTTGGATGTTATGGTGACGGAGGTGCTATTTTTACAAATAATGATGAGCTGGCACACCGTTTAAGAGGAATTGTTAACCATGGAATGTACGAGAGATATTATCACGATGAGGTAGGAGTGAATTCCCGTTTAGACAGCATTCAGGCAGCGGTTTTAAGAAAAAAGTTACCACACCTGGATTCATATAATGAGGCGAGAAGAAAAGCTGCTGACTATTATGATGAAGCGTTCGCAGGAAATCCGAATATCTTAACTCCAAAAAGATCTGAAAGCTCTACTCATGTATTTCACCAGTATACATTAAGAATTCTGAATGGAAAACGTGACGAACTTCAGAAGTTCCTTACTGAAAAGGAAATTCCGGCAATGATCTACTACCCTGTAGCATTAAGAAAACAAAAAGCCTATTTCCAGGAAAGCAATGATGCTGACTTTGTAAATACAGATAAGCTTTTGGGTCAGGTAGTTTCTCTACCAATGCATACGGAACTGGATGAAGAACAGTTGAAGTATATTACAGATGCTGTCCTTGAGTTTATGGGATAAAAGGGGATGAAGGGATTTTTTCTTAAAGGTAAAAAGTATAAATTCTTTTTAGGAGTTCATCTTTTTATTATGGGGATCTATTCACTTTATTTGATCAATACAGTGATGTCCTACAATTCCTTGTCTTACTCTAGATATTATAAAGAGAGTATTTTTGAAAATATTTTTAAATACTCTCTTTACATCATTGTAAATTTAATTGCAGGAATAATCATTTTTTGCAAATTAAAATATACCAAGATTATTCTCAATTTTTTTGCTGTAGTGATCCTTATTTTAGTTTGTTTTGCTAATTATACCTTAATTAAAAGTTACATTAACAATTCATATTATAACTTTGTAATTATTTTTAATACATTAGTTATCGGTTTTGTTTTTTTTTATATCTTTTATTTAAATCATAGGGAAATAGAAAAAAATGAAATAGAAAATATAGGAAAACACGAAGATTAAAAAATGGCAATACTTGTTACAGGAGGACTTGGATATATTGGTTCTCATACAGTAGTAGAACTTATCAATAATGGCTTTGATGTTGTTATTGTAGATGATCTGTCCAATTCGGAGAGGTTTATTTTAAATAATATAGAGGAAATCACTGGTAAAAAACCAGTTTTTTATCCTTTTGATCTTAAGCGTAAAGAACTTCTTTCACAGGTTTTTGATGCTCATAATATTGATGGGTGTATTAATTTTGCGGCTTCAAAGGCTGTAGGAGAGAGCCAGGTAAAGCCTGTAGACTATTATGAAAACAATTTGTTTTCACTCATCAATATCCTTCAGGAATTTAAAGAAAGAGAAATCTCCAACTTTATTTTCAGCTCATCATGTACTGTATACGGACAGGCAGAAGTAATGCCGATTGATGAAAATACTCCGTTAAAAATGCCTGAGAGCGTTTATGGAAAAACTAAGCAAATGGGTGAGGAAATCCTGATCGATTTTGCTAAGGCATACAACAGAAAGATATCATTATTAAGATACTTTAACCCAATTGGAGCACATCCCTCAGCAAAAATCGGAGAATTACCAATAGGAATTCCTAATAATTTAGTTCCCTATGTTATGCAGACCGCTGCAGGAGTTCGTGAGAAACTAAGTATTTGGGGAGATGACTATCAGACAAAAGACGGTACAGCTGTTCGCGACTACATTTATATAATGGACCTTGCAAAAGCTCACGTGGCAGCTTTGAAAAAACTTATGGAAGATCAATCCAGAGAAACAGTGATTGATACTTATAATTTGGGAACTGGAAAAGGGTCATCCGTTTTAGAAGTCGTAAAAGCTTTTGAAATTGCAAATGGAGTAGATGTTCCTTATCAGATCTGTGAGAGGAGAGAAGGGGATATTACTATTGCCTATGCAGATCCTTCAAAAGCAGAAAAAGAACTTAACTGGAAATCAGAAACTTCCCTGGAAGAGTCTTTAAGGACAGTCTGGGAATGGCAGAAATATCTCAATTCGAGAAACTAAACTCATAAAACACCACCATTATGGCTTGGAATCCTGAAATATATGATCAATTTAAAGAAGAGCGTTCAGCCCCTTTCTTTGATCTGTTGAAACTGGTAGAATCAAGAACGGGAATATCCGTTATAGATCTGGGGTGCGGAACGGGAGAGCTTACCTCAAAACTTTTGGATTACTTAGAAGATTCTAAAGTCTTAGGAATAGATTCTTCTGAAGAAATGCTTGAAAAAGCGGCTCAGTTCAAAACAAGCAGACTGAATTTTGAAAAAAGAAGTATTGAAGAGCAGCTTCATTTGGGAGATACTTATGATCTGATTATTTCCAATGCTGCTATCCAGTGGTGTAGTAATCATAAGGAGCTTTTCCCAAGAATTATCAGTAAAATTAAGGAAGGCGGACAATTGGCCGTACAGATTCCCTCAAATCACGAATATGTAGTTCATCAGCTTCTCAGAAAGATTGCAGGTGCTGAGCCTTATAAAAGTGCTTATGACGGATGGGAGAGAGAGTATACTGTTTTGAGCATTGAAGACTATGCCAGAATATTATTCAACAATAAAGGAAGAGAAATCACCGTTTATGAGAAAGTATTCCCTCATGTTCTTGAAAATGCGGAAGCAGTATTCACCTGGGCTTCCGGAACCGCTATGCTTCCTTATATAGAAAGGCTTCCTGATGAAATGAAAGAACAATTTAAAAACGATTATAAACAACAATTGCAAAACACCTTCCCTGAATCACCGGTTTTTTACCCGTTTAAAAGAACATTTATTTCAGCGAAGTTTTAACTTTTAACATTAATATGAAGACACAAAGAATAGGTATTACATTTTCCTCATTTGATTTATTACATGCAGGGCACATTAAAATGCTGGAAGAAGCAAAAACAGTATGCGATTATCTGATCGTAGGGTTGCAGATTGATCCGTCTCACGACAGGCCCAACAAAAACAAACCAAGCCAGACTATTGTTGAACGCTATATTCAGCTGAAAGCTGTAAATGCAGTAGACGAAATTATTCCTTATTACACAGAAGAGGATTTACTGGATATTTTAAAATCTTTTGTTATCGATGTAAGAATCATTGGTGATGATTATATGGACAGAGATTTTACTGGTAAACAATACTGTGAAGAGAAAGGTATTGAGATCTTTTACAATAAAAGAGACCACAGGTTTTCTACCAGCGACTTAAGAAAAAGAATTTATGAAGCTGAAAAAGAAAAAGAAGAGAGAGCTGAAATTGTAAAATAAAAATAAAAAATCCCGAAATCTAATTTCGGGATTTTTGTTTTATTACATCGGGCCTTGCTGTTCGTCACCGGTTGTATTAGAATTAATATCCTTTTTTCTCTTAGGTTGCTCTATTTTCTCACCTTGTTTGAATCTATAGGTTAAAGAGATAGAAAACTGTCTTGGCTGCCATTGCATAAAGCTGCTACGGGTATAATCGTTGGTGTAATTAAATACTTCCATCCCTCTTGTATTGAAGATATCCTGAATGTTGAAAGTAATAGTTCCGTCTCCTTTCCAAATGGTTTTGGATGCTCCAAAGTTTAGAGCATACATATCCTTTCTGTCCTGGCTGACTGTCTTTTGACCACCTCTGTAGAAACCTTGCAGCTGTACGCTTAAGGTCTTATCCAGTTTGAACGTTGTATTAAGACGTAATCTTGTAGAGAAACCACTTCCTGTAAAGTTTAATTCTCTTGTCTGTGCTAAACCATCTTTATCTATGGTAGCATAAGAAGTAATTCCTGTCGTTTTGTATCTGAATATATCTGCACTTCCCATAATTTTGAACCATGCAAAAGGATCATAGGTAAAGTTCAGATCCAAACCGATACGATCGTCATTGCCCAGGTTTTCCGGTCTTGTATAGAATACTGTTTTTCTTTCATCCGGTCTGTAGACTAGCATTTTCGTATCATCTGTGGCATGTCTATAATAAAAAGTAGGGTTCAGGGTAAACTTCTTCTTGGTAAGGTTATAGCCTACTTCATAAGAATCTACATACGATGGATTTAAATCGATATTTCCCTCGAAAATATTCTGGTTATTGGTGTAGCTTGAGAAAGGAACCATAAAGAATGATCTTGGTCTGTCTATTCTTCGCGAGTAATTAACTAAGATCTGATTATTCTTAGCGATGTCATAACTTAAGAATACGCTTGGGAATAAATTATTGTAATTCTTGGATTTATCTAATGGCTCCTTCGTAGGGTTCTGGCTGATATAATGGATCTTAACATTAGAAATTTCATCTCTTAATCCTACCTGATAGCCGAAGTTTCCAATCTTACTCCTAAACTGCAGATAGAAAGCATTGAAGATTTCCCGATAGTCTGTATTGTTGTTATAATCTGCAATCAGTGGATTATTAGATGTGGTGCTTACAAAGTTATCATATGTATTGTTGTTGACATCCAATCTGTAACCGGCTTCAATTTTTGAATTTTCGCCTATTGGTAATTCATAATCTGCCTTTCCGATTACCGTTTTACTTACAGAATGTCTTCTTGTAATATCCTGTACAGAAGGAACATGATCTACACTTTCCAGAATGTCTGCATTGTTATTACTTCTGTTTCGCTGTAAACTTAATGATAAGGATAGGTTTTGCCCTTTATCGTTAAATTTATGATCCAAACCTACATCTCCCTGAAAAGCAAGATTATTAAAAACAGTTTTAGAATCCCTTAATGTATAAGGGTTCATAAGCTTCCATGGATCTGAGGTGTCTTTTGTGTATTTGTAAAAAGTGTCATAGGTATTTACCAGATCATTTCCGTCTCCCTCAAAAGTTCTCACCAATCCTGTTAAGTTGATGGACGTTTTTTCAGAAACATCATATACAAAACCGGCACTTGCATTATAGTTTTTATTATATGTCTTACTAGTGGAGTTTTGAAGCTGATGAACAGGAACGGTAGGGATTTTATCTATTTCTTCCTGAGCAGTAGGGATAGGATTTACATCAGGGAATTTAATATTATGGTAAGTGGTTTCAGCATTATTTTTGGTTTTGTTTTCCGTATAGCCACCACCGCCATTTACAAACCAGGTCCAGTTGTTTTTTCTCCAGCTTAAATTGGCATTAAGGGAGGTTCTCGGAAAGTATCCAAGACTTCCCACTACACTACCGTTAAATCCTACTTTTTTGCTTTTTTTAAGAATAATATTTAAGATACCGGAAGTTCCACTAGCTTCAAATTTTGAAGAAGGATTGGTAATGACCTCAATTCTTTCAATCTGGTCAGCCGGAATACTCTGCAATGCATTGGCTCCATCATCAATCCCTAATAGGGAAGAAGGTTTACCGTTGATCAGGAATTTTACATTAGAGCTTCCCCTCATAGAAACGGTTCCGTCTGTATCTACTGTAACAGATGGTACATTCGTAAGAACATCCTGAAGACTTCCTCCTTTACTCACGATATCCTGTGATGGATCGTACGTTTTTTTATCCAGTTCTACCTTATAGGGTTTAGCTGCAGATGCTGTAATAACAACTCCTTGGAGCTCCTGTGTTTTTCCGTCTAATGTGGAAGTCGTTGAAGCTTCAATAGATAAAGCACCAATATTTCCGGCTCCGGTAATATTTTTGTTAATAATGCTTTTTTTGTAATCAATAGCTTCTACAGTAATGTCGTAGCTGCCGGGAGCAAGCTGTAATTTATATTGCCCCTTTTCATCGGTCAATACCGCATCGCTGAATGATTTGTTGGCTTTGTTGCTAAAGGTTACAGAGGCATAAGGCACCGGCTGGTTCTTCTTATTGACAATGATCCCTGAAATGTCGGCCTTCTCCTGAGCAAAAGCCATTGCAGCTGCCGAAAGTACTAACGTAAGTCCTAGTGTTTTTCTGGTGAAAATATTGACAATTTCTGTCTTATTCTTCATAGGTTATTTTTTTGTATAAAATCGTGAAAGGATAACCCTTAATATTTTGAAAATTTATATTAAATTGATTTTCAAAATATTATGATTTATGTATTGTTTTTATCTATAAAATTCTGGTGCCTGCTAAAAGCTTATTTTATATTCTTTGAATTGAGCCAATCCTGATAAGCTTTTGCATTTACAGCATGTTCTTCCGCACTGGCTGTAAACTTATGATATCCAAATCTTGCGGGATCAGCGCACATAAATATATAATTGTTGTTTTCTGCATTCAAAACAGCATCTACTGAGTTCTTATCCACTACGCAGATCGGCCCCGGAGGAATCCCTGCATTGGCGTAGGTATTGTATGGAGAAGGTGTAGATAAATGTTTATATAATACCCTTTTGATCTGTTCTTTAAAATTTGTCTGCTTATTGATCGCATAGATCACAGTAGGATCAGACTGAAGCTTCATTCCTTTTCTGTATCGGTTTAAATACAAACCGGCAATGGTCTTCATTTCGTCCTTCTTCCCTCCCGATTCTTTGTAAACAATTGATGCCAGTGCATAAATCTGATCTCTTGTAAGTCCGGATTGCTGTTCTTTATTTTTTCTTTCACTGGTCCAGAAATCATTGTACTGGTCATCGAATTTTGCAAAAAATTCTCTTGGGCTTACTGTCCAGAAGAAATTATAAGTATCAATGAAAAAATATTTCTTTAAGTCTTCAATGTTCTTATATCCTTTTTCCTGAGCAACCACATCCAGGTCATTCACAAAATGAAGAGAATCCAGTTCTGTTTTTTTGGTAACCTTTCCAATCATCTGGTACATATCTCCAAAATCACCAATTCTGAAAGAATTGGCCGTTTGGTTACCTGCTTTGATCATATTAACAAGATCTGTATTTCCTTTCCCACTTTGAATATGATAACGTCCTGCCTTAAAATTAGTAACAAGTCCTTTATCTTTAGCTACTGCTTCGAAAGAACTGCGATCCTTAATATACGGAGCGATAGAATCAAGAATCTGATTAAAGTTTGCCTTATGAGGGATCAAAATATAACCGTCCTTTTCTACGTTATTTCCGAAGTATTTATTATAAAATCTCAAACCAAAAAATCCTGCCACTACAAAAACAAGCAGAATGATAATGAGAATAGCTTTTTTCATTCCTAAATAGTATTGATTAAAAGTTTTTGATTTTAAAGAATATCTACCTTACCTTTAAAAACTTGCTTTGCAGGACCCTCCAGCCAGATGTTGCAGAAAGAATCACCGCTTTTTTCAGCATATACCTTAAGATTTCCTCCCAGGGTTTTAACTTTTACGGAAGTTAGATTGTCTTTTTGAAGAAAAGTTAAAGCAGAAGCTGTAACTCCTGTTCCACAGCTGTAAGTTTCGTCCTCAACACCTCGTTCATAGGTTCTTACAAAGATTTCATGATCTGAAATTTTTTCTACAAAGTTGACATTGATTCCTTTTTCTGTATAATTTTCTGAATTTCTGATGCTGTGTCCCTGGGTATAAACGTCATAATCGGCAAGATTTTCTACATATTTTACATAATGAGGAGAACCGGTATTAAGAACTGCATCATTTCCGTCATGTGAGACTGTATTCACATCAATCATCTTTAATTTAATGATCCCATTGTGAATTTCTGCTTCATGTTCACCATCTATCGCAATGAATTTGCATTTGTCTTCAAAAACATCAAGAAAAAAGGCAAAAGCTACCAGGCATCTTCCTCCGTTTCCACACATCGTACTTTCTCCACCGTCTGAATTATAATAGACCATTTTAAAATCATAATCAGGATCGTTTTCCAGAAGAATAAGGCCGTCTGCACCTATTCCAAAACGTCTGTCACATAGTTTTTCAATGATATTTTTGTCTTTAGGAAACTGAAGGTCACGGTTATCTACCATTACAAAATCATTTCCCGTTCCCTGATATTTATAAAATTCCATATTGTTTTTTGTCTGAATGAAGAAACAAAATTAGTATATTTAAAATGAAAAACGAACAGTGTTAACTGTTCGTTTCCTTATTTATAATCGTTATTTATAATTGTTCTATCTAAAGCCCCCGCCACTGTTTTGTTCTCTGCTTGAACTGGTGTTTGGAGTGCTTTGAGTGCTTGAGCTGTTTCTGAAACCTCCTCCGTTTGAAGATTCAGGTCTAGTGGTATTGGTATTGGTATTTGTATTTGCACTTCCTGAGTTTCTGAATCCGCCTGCGTTCAGGGTTCTGTTTTCAAAGCTATTGCTGTTTTGGTTTCTGAATCCACCGTTATTTTGGTTATTCTGATTTCCCTGATTATTCTGATAACCGCTGTTTGAATTTCTGAATCCACCACTGTTGCTGTTATTAGAGTTTCTGTTATATCCTCCATTGTTATAAGATCCGCTGTTGTTATTACGGAAACCGTTATTAGGTCTTTGTGAAGTGACCGTAGGAGTTGTATTTCTTCTTTCTACATACACTTTTCTTCTGGAATTATTATAAGTGTCATAATAGTAAGGCATACCATTATCATAGTAGTAATTGATGTTGTTTCTATAATAATAGCCGTCATTACCATAATATCCGCCATTGCCATAATATCCGGAAGGAGCGTAGTAAGATCCATTGTTATAATATGGATCACCATAACCATTGCTGCCATATCCGTCTGTATAAGCCATACAAGATGTTAAAGTGCTAATAGCAAAGATGCTAACTGCTATTTTTAATAAATTTTTCATAACTTTATTGTACTTTTTTTTCTTTAAAACTTTTTTTCCAATTAAGGTATCCTAAGATAGCCATTATAGTAAATACCAAATATTGAACCGAAGTGATGCCAAGCCCCTTAAAAATCATCATAGGCATACAAATAAAATCTCCGATAATCCAGAAAATCCAGTTCTCAATGCGCTGTTTGGCCATAAACCACATTCCTACTAAAAATATTGAAGTGGTAAAAATATCCAGCCAGTTTGCCCAATCCAGATGATATAATCCAAGATTGGTTCCTTCCATTGAAAAGTGATTGTCAATATAAGGTTTATAATAATAAATAAATGTGACAAGTCCTAAACTCAGGATAAAAAGGATTCCTGCATAGAACCATTCTTTTTGTGTCGCCCACGTAACGTCCACATGCACATGGTCTTCCGAATTTTTAGCCCACAATATCCAGCCATAGACACTCATCACAGTATAATAAACATTGATCAGGCAATCTCCAAGCAGCCCAAAGTTAAAAAGAATATATACATAAATCAGTGTTGAAATAATGCCTGTAGGATATACCCATATATTTTTCTTAATGGAAAAATATACGCTCAAAATTCCGAAAATGGCACCTGATACTTCAAGCAGAATCTGCAAAGCATCATAGTTTTCATAGGGTTTTACAAAAAGATCATATAAATTCATGCGATCAAAAATAAGCAAAAATATGGACTTTTTAAAATGAATTAAATAATGTGTTAATTAGGTTTTTAAGATTTTAATATAAAATAAATGATGAAATTTTAACGATAAACGTGAGGATTCCTAAATTTTTTATATTTTCGTAAATCCTTAATAAATAAAAAAACATGTCGAAAATTTGGGTTAAAAAACCACTAAGTGCCTATGAGGCAGATATGAAGAAAAGTGAGCTGAAGAAAGTCCTTGGAAAATGGAGTTTAACAGCAATAGGAGTAGGTGCTATCATCGGAGGTGGAATCTTTGTTCTTACGGGAACAGGAGCCTATTATCATGCAGGACCAGCACTTGCAATCTCCTTTATTATAGCAGGTATTGCCTGTGTTTTTGCAGCATTATGCTACGCGGAGTTCGCCTCCATTATTCCTGTTGAGGGATCTGCATATGCTTATGCATACGGAACAGTAGGTGAAATTTTTGCATGGGCCATGGGGTGGTGTCTCATCCTGGAGTATGCCATGGCCAGTATGGCCGTTTCCGTGAGTTGGTCCGGGTATTTTAATAAATTTTTGAAGATATTTAATATTCACTTACCGGCTTATCTTACATCGGATCCGTCAAGTTATACAGGGGATGGGTTTTCTATGAACCTGCCTGCATTTATTCTAGTTCTATTGATTACAGCCTTATTGGTAAAAGGAACTAAAGAAGCAGCAGGCGCCAATAACCTGATTGTTTTGATGAAAACTTCAGCCGTTATTTTCGTGATCATTGCAGGGGTTTATATTATTTTTTCCAATACTGATCTTTACAACGCAGTTGATGGAGTTAAAAATTGGAAACCTTTTATTCCTGATCAGATAAAACTTAAAAATTCTGAAGGTGATTTGGTTTCAGCCTATGGTATTAAAGGAATTATTTCAGGGGCTGCAGCTATCTTTTTTGCTTATATTGGTTTTGATGCCGTTTCTACACAGGCAGGAGAGGCTATCAATCCTAAAAAAGATGTGCCTTTTGCTATTATTGTTTCATTATTAGTTTGTACAGCATTATATATTTGTGTGTCTCTTGTTTTGACAGGAATGATGCATTATTCAGACTTTAATCCTGAAGGAAAATATCCTGATGCCATTAAAGCACCAGTAGCTTATGCATTCGAAATTGCAGGGAAACACTGGGCGAGTAATGTGGTAACCATTGCGGCTACTGTAGGATTGATCTCTGTAGTAATGGTAATGATGATGGGACAGTCCAGAATCTTTATTGGAATGGCAAAGGATGGATTGATTCCTCAGTTTTTTGGGGAGCTTCATCCAAAAACAAAAACACCTTATAAAGGAATTATTTTATTAGGAGTAGTGGTGGCTTTTATCGCTGCATTTACACCGATTTCTACACTGGCAGATATGACTAGCTTCGGAACCCTGTTTGCATTTACATTGGTTTGTATTGCTGTTTGGGTAATGAGAAAGAAAGAACCTAACTTGATCAGACCTTTCAAAGTTCCAGCTTATAAAATCGTTGTGGCATTAGGAGTATTTATTAATATATATTTAATATTTAACTTAAGTGCTCATGCATTGGAGCTTTCTGCTGTATGGCTTTTCTTAGGCGGTTTAGTGTATTTCCTTTATGGAAAATCTAACAGTAAACTTAACAATCCTGAAAAATATCAGAAAGATTAAATAATATAAACCGCTTCGGCGGTTTTTTTGTTGCAAATAACCAATCAAAATAATATATGAAAAATATTTTTTCCATTGTATTCCTGTCTGTAGGAATGACTGCATTTTCTCAACAGGTGGAAAGCATTGAAACAATTCTTAATGATAAAATAAGCATCAGAGCTCTTGAATTGTATGACAATAAAGTTTGGTACAGCGGCTCGGATTCCAAATTCGGTTTTGTAGATATTAACGATACCAAAAATCAAAAACAAATCAAACTTTCTGATGAAAAACTTGAATTCAGAACGCTTGCACAGAATAAAACTTCATTCTATGCGATCAATATTGTGAACCCGGCCCGATTTTTCAAAATTGATAAAAAAGACTTGAAATCCCAGATTGTTTTTACAGATTCTGCAAAAACAGCATTCTATGATGCTTTACATTTTGTGAATGATAAACTGGCATATACTTTCAGTGATGCGGACAGTGACAATGTATTGAAATTGGCTGTTTATAAAGACGGAAAATGGGGTATGTTTAAGAATGATTTAAAACTAAATGAAGGAGAAGCTGCTTTTGCTGCCAGTAATACCAATATTTCCTCTACCAAAAAGCATGTATGGATTGCAACAGGAGGCAAAGCTTCAAGAATCTTAAGATTGAACCTTAAGAATGAAAAGCTGGAGGTTTTTAAAACCCCTTTTATTCAGGGAGAGTCATCACAGGGAATGTATTCTATTGATTTTAATGATGATCAATTCGGAATTGCAGCAGGAGGTGATTATACAAAACAGAGTGCTAATATCAATAATATTGCAACGACTCATGATGGGGGCGAAACCTGGCAGATTCAGGCTTCAGGACAGAATGCAGGCTATACGACCTGTGTGAAAATAAAGCCGGGATCAAAAGGAAAGGAGATTATTGCGGTAGGAGATCAGCATATTAGCTATTCTTCAGATTTTGGAAAGACCTGGAAGAAAATTTCTGATGAAAAAGGGTTATATGTTGGGCAGTGGATTGATGGGAATAGAGTGGTTTTTGCTGGGAAGGATAGGATTGTGATGATGAAACTGAAGTGATTTTTGATGAAAACAGAAGATGTTTTAAAAATATATGATATAGAATTTATCGTTTCTAAATTAGGAACACCATTTTTTAGGAGGTGGGGCCATGGAAGAACTGTTTACTTTTTTAAGGTCACCAATGGATATCAATGATTTACTGGAAATGACAGATCATTATCTGAATGGTAATCCTTTTCCTGTTGATAATGACTGGACGGTTTTTACCTGTACAATAGAAATGACTCCCGAGGGAGTTGTATTTGTGTATCCTGGTATAAAAGATCTGGATAGGGTAGTTCCTTTGAAAGATTTTAAGATTATTGCTACAGCATGGCTTGATTTTCTTGAAAGAGATTCCGGTCAGATTAAGGTTCCTTTATACAAGTAAGATTAGATTTTACAGATAGGAAATCAGGATCAAAAAAATAAATAAAACTGATAGAATTTATCATTATCCCTGTAACCAGCTCTGTTAGCGTATTTAGACTCATTATAAAATACAACCTAATATAATTCATAGGTTAAAATTCATAACTAATGGTTAATTTTGTAGGATGGATTTTTAATAATGTTAAATTTCCCCACCTTATAAAATTTTATTTTCAAAATGAACTCTTTAATAGATAAGTATAATATTCCCGGACCCCGTTACACCTCTTATCCTACCGTTCCTTATTGGGATGATTCTACATTTTCACCGGAAGGATGGAAGGAAAGCGTAATAAGGTCTTTTCATGAAACCAATGCAGAGGAGGGAATTTCTATTTACATCCATTTGCCTTTCTGTGAGGCATTGTGTACATTCTGCGCATGTCATAAGCGTATTACCAAACAGCACAGCGTTGAAGTTCCTTATTTGGAAAGCGTTTTAAAAGAATGGAAACTTTATCTTGAGCTTTTTAATGAAAAACCAAAGTTAAAAGAGCTGCATCTTGGTGGTGGTACTCCTACATTTTTCTCTCCTGAAAACCTGAGAACATTGCTGGAAGGAATCTTTTCCACAGTAGAGATTGCGGAACATCCTGAGTTTTCATTTGAAGGACATCCTAATAATACAACAAAAGAACATCTTCAAACCTTATACGATCTGGGCTTCAGAAGAGTAAGCTTCGGTGTTCAGGATTATGATCCTAAAGTACAGAAAGCGATCAACAGAATCCAGCCTTTTGAGAACGTGAAAAATGTGACCGAATGGGCTAAGGAAATTGGTTACAGAGGAATCAGCCATGATTTAGTATTTGGACTTCCACATCAGAGTTGGGAAGCGATGGAACATACAATCAGAAAAACAATGGAGCTGAAGCCGGACAGACTGGCATTCTATTCCTATGCACATGTTCCATGGGTGAAAGGAGTTGGGCAGAGAGGTTTTGATGAAAATGACCTTCCAAGTGGAGAAGAAAAGCGCCGTCTGTATGAAGATGGTAAAAAACTGCTTCAGGATTTAGGATATATTGAAGTGGGAATGGATCACTTCTCCTTGGAACATGATGATTTATACCAGTCTCTGATCCATAAAAAACTTCACAGAAACTTTATGGGCTATACTTCAAGCAATACCCAGCTGATGGTAGGACTTGGTATGTCTGCTATTTCAGATTCATGGTATGCTTTTGCCCAGAATGTAAAAACAGTGGAAGAATATCAGACGATGGTAGAAGAAGGTAAAATCCCTGTTGTAAAAGGCCACGTTCTGAATGAAGAAGACCTGATAGTAAGAAGACATATTTTAAATCTGATGTGCCAGCTTGAAACTACTTTTACTGCAGGCAACTCTTTCCCTGAGCTGGATAACGCTTTAGAAATGCTGAAGGAAATGGAAAATGACGGGTTGGTTGAAATTTCCGGTAAGGAAATTAAAATTACTGAAGCGGGAAGGGCTTTCACCAGAAATGTAGCGATGGTTTTTGACCTCAGGATGATGAGAAATAAGCCGGAGACGAGAATCTTCTCGATGACGATATAGAGAATGAGACATAAGGCTCTAGTCATATTTCTATATATTTATACACTTTCTTTCAGTTTTTTTAAGACGGTAAGATGGCCCAATGAATGGTCTCAGTCGCATTGGCTGATGGACTATAGGTTTGGATTCATCAAGAGGGGCTTTGCTGGTGAGATCTTCGGATTTTTTTTTGAAAAAAATGAGTACCAGATACAGATATTATCTGCAGTGATATTATTTTTACTATATGTGACGATACTCATTACTGCAGTTAAGCATACTCTACAAAATTACAGTATTCATAAGGTTCTTTTTTATGTAGTCTTTTTTCTGTCTCAATATGCTATATTGTCTGCCCATCTTATCGGGTATTTGGATCATGTGATTTTTCTGTTGACAATGCTGGCCCTGTTTCTTATTCGGAATAAAAAATATTGGTGGGCATCTTTGCTGTGCACAGTCAGTGTGATGATACACGAAATTACATTCTTTATCATGCTTCCGATTTGCCTTTTTGCTTTATTGGTAAATGAATGGAAAGGCCATAAGCCGGTCTTTACATCAGCAGTATTGAAAAAAGTAGCTTTTTTTCTCATCATTCCGATGGGAGCTACCTTTTTAATTTCTGTATATCAGGAGTTTTTCGGAAAAGACAATCGTGATCTGATTTTTCAGTATTTAAAATATTCCGGATTGATAAGTGATCGGGTTTCAGGTGTGGTTGCAGATGCCTATACAGAAAGCTTTCTAAATTATCTGAAACAGGAAAGTCCAACATTTTTTTTAAAAATTTACTCTTTCGGAATTCCTGTTAAATTTGGAATTCCAATAGCTTTTATGTTCTTTGTACTCTATAAACAATTCCGAAAAGCGAATCAATATACAATTCTCCTGCTGTATATAATATCACTATTTCCTCTGCTATTGCATGCGATTGCTTGGGATACCTTCAGGATATGGTCATTTTCGTATATGATTCTGTTTCTTGGTTTTGAGATATTGGATACTCAGTTTAAAACGGTGAGACATTTTCAGAAGGTAAACGGATTTGAGATTTTATTTTTTGTGTCAGCTGTACTCACTGTTTCCATTTTTAATAATATGCTTTTTGATCAGGAAATTGAAAGATTTTCAAAGCCTGAAAGATTATGTTTTTTAATTCCTGTCTTTTCTGTGATATTTTATTTAATGAAAAATGCCCCAATACAGAATATTGAGGCATAAACTTCTATTTAAAAATAAAAATTATTTGATGATCAGTTTCTGACTATATGATTTCATGTCTCCTAGTTTCAGATTGATAAAATAAACTCCTGCCGGAATTCTGGAAATACTAATGCTTTTACCATTGATAACCTGTTTAGATTCCAGTACTTTCCGTCCTTCTGTATTGATGATCTCCAGTGTTAAATTCTTCTCCCTGATGCCATGAACGAAAATCTCTTCAGTGGCTGGGTTAGGATAAATGCTGATTTTGTCTAAACTGTTATTTTCCTGAGTAGCTAAAGTTCCTGTTGTAATTTTAAAGATCTTTCCACTGGTGACTGCTGCCACATACAATTCCTTTTGTGAATCCTGACCGAAGGAGGAGAAGCCGTTTCCGCTGTAAGCAGAGGTCCATATGATCGAATTATCAGTACTCAGAATGCCTATTTGATCGGAACAATAGTCTGCAAAGAAATATTTTCCCTGAAGTGAAGGATATAGAGAACCTGCATAAACGTAGCCTCCGGTGATAGAGCATTTTCCACCAGAATGATCATAGATGGCAACAGGGAATGTCATAGAAGACTGAGCAGCACATCCTGAAGTGTTATAGGCCGTATTTCCTTCATAGCAACGCCATCCGTAATTGATTCCGGCCTGTGTGACGGGCATTCTGTTGATTTCTTCAATTGCTCCCTGGCCTACATCTGCAATCATAGCATTTCCTGCATTGAGATCAAATGAAAATTTCCAGGCATTTCGAAGTCCGTAAGCCCACACTTCATCTGCTCCGTCAACGCCAGCCCCGGCAAAAGGATTGTCAGAAGGAATATTGTATGGAACCGGATCTGTGGTATTCACATCTATTCTCAACATTTTTCCGAGAAGTGAGTTCTTATTTTGTGCATTGTTGTTAGGATCGCCACCACTTCCACCATCTCCTGTTACAATCCAGAGTTTTCCGTCAGGGGCAAAATGAATGCTTCCACCATTATGGTTAGCGAATGGCTTTGGAATGTTCAGAAGGATTTTCTCAGAGCTGGGATCTGCGGCATTGGAATTGGTGGAACTTACTTTGTACCTGGCAACGATAATATTTCCCGCTGTGTTGTTATAATACACAAAAAAATACCCATTAGTTAGGTATTGCGGATGGAAGGCGAGCCCTAAAAGCCCTCTTTCTCCTCCATAAAGAATTTTTGAGGTAATATCCAGAAAATTGGTGGTATTAATGGAACCATTAGGCTGGATAATCTTTATTATACCATTCTGCTGAACAACGAATAACCTGCTGTCATTGGCATTCGTAATCTCGACCGGACTGGTTAATCCGGTGGCAAATTCTTCCAAATTAATGCTTTGAGCATTAACGATTAAGGAAGAAACAATACTTAGACTAAAAAGTAAATTTCTCATAATATTGTGATAGTTAGTGTGTTGAAAGATGAATGAAAATTTTATACCAATTAAATTTTGAAAACTTCATTAAGATACCACGAAATAATTGTTAAATCTTAAATAGAAATCAGAATGCTGATATATCTGAAAATAAACCATTTCTGTTGTTAAAAATTCATAAAATACAAGAAAATCATTATATTTGCCGACTTAATTTAACGTAGTTATAACAAAATGCAAGGAAAAGGGCTTATTACAATTGTTGCTATTGTCCTGGGGTTGATTTGCTTAAACGAGCTATTACCAACCTGGTACGCCAGCAAAATTGAATCGCAGATCGAAGCTGCGAAAGGAAACGAGAAAGAGATCAAGCGAATCAAAGAAGATACTCTTAATCTTGGGTATACAAAGCTTTATTATTCAAAAGCTAAAGACAAGGAAATGAAATTGGGTCTTGACTTAAAAGGAGGGATCAACGTTCTATTGGAAATTAACCAAAGAGATTTGGTAAATGATTTAACCAATTATTCTACCAATCCTGTTCTTATTGAAGCTTTAAATAAGACTGATGAAGCTCAGAAAAACTCAACAAAATCTTACATCGACAATTTCTTTGAACAGTTCGATGCGATTAACAAAGCAAAAGGAACGAACCTAAAGCTTGCTGACCCGGAACTTTTCGGAAACACAACTTTATCTGAAATCAAGTACAACACTACTGATGAGCAGGTAAAAAGTATTGTTAAAAGAAGAATTGATCTTTCTGTAGGAACAGCTTTCGAGGTAATCAGAACGAGAATTGATAAGCTTGGAGCGATCCAGCCAAACGTTCAGAGAGTACCTGGTACAGCTAGAATTTCTGTAGAGATGCCTGGTATGAAAGATATCGATAAGGTAAAGAAAATGCTTCAAACTTCTGCAAAACTTCAGTTCTGGGAAGTACAGCAGGTTCCTGAGGTAGCACCTTATTTCCAGACATTAACAACTATGGTTGCTGCAAAAGGAGATTCTATGGGAGTTGCAAAAAATGTGAACTTCATGAACCTTTTACAGCTTGACAAATTAAGAAGTAATGGTGTTGCTAACGTAAAATTGTCTGATACAGCTGCTGTAAACAAGATCTTGAACAGCAAAGTAGGAATGGCTTTACGTCCTGCAAACATTAAATATACACAGTTCATGTGGGGTTACAAACCTGAAGCTACAAGTCCTGATGATTTAGTATTGTATGCAATCAGAAGTAACATCAACCAAAAAGCTCCGGTAGACGGTGCGGTAGAAACTGCAAATATCAGCTACGACGAATTGAGTAGAGTAGTTGTAGATATGCAGATGGACTCTAAAGGGGCAAAAGAATGGAAAACTTTAACGGAGAAAAACGTTGGGAAGCCAGTAGCTGTAACTCTTGATAACAGAGTATATACTGCTCCAAACGTTGTAAATGCTATCCCTAACGGTAGAACTCAGATTTCTGGTAACTTCTCTCAGGAGGAAGCTAAAGAACTGGTAGACGTGTTAGGTGCTGGTAAATTACCTGCTGGTGCTAAAGTAGTTCAGGCTACTCAGGTAGGTCCGTCATTAGGACAGGAATCTATCGACGCAGGTATGATTTCATTTGCAATCGCATTCCTAATTATCATTGTTTATATCATTTTCTATTACGGTGGTGCCGGAGTGTACGCTGTAATTGCAATGGTAATTAACTTATTCTATATTTTCGGAATTATGGATTCCGGAGACTTTACTCTTACGCTTCCTGGTATCGCTGGTATCGTATTGACGATGGCCATGGCGGTAGATACGAACGTAATTATCTATGAGAGAACTAAAGAAGAATTATTTGCTGGTAAAAGCATCTTAGAAGCTTATAAAGACGGTTTCAAACACGCATTAAGTGCGATTATTGACGGTCACTCTACTACATTACTTACTGCAGTTGTATTGTTCTTCTTTGGAACAGGGCCTATTAAAGGTTTCGCATTGACATTGATGATCGGTATTATCATGACATTGTTCACTTCTGTATTATTATCAAGAGTAATGATCTTCAGCAGACTGAACAAAGGTAAACAGCTTTCTGTGTGGACTCCTCCTACGAAGAACTTATTCAGAAATACCTGGATCGATTTCATTGGAAAGAGAAAATATGCTTACATTATCTCTGCTGTGTTAACGGTAATCTGTATTATATCTATGGTTACTCACGGATTTAAATACGGTATCGACTTTACAGGAGGTAGAAACTATGTAGTAAGATTTGATAAAGAAGTTAATGCTAATGATGTTGAAGAAAAATTAGTAAAACTATTTAAAACTGAAGATGGTAAGAACTCTTCTGTAGAAGCTAAGACTTTCGGAAACTCTAAACAGTTGAAAATCTCTACAGATTATCTTATTGAAGATGAATCTTTAAAAGCTGACCAAACAATTGAGCAGAAATTATTTGAAGGATTAAAAGGAGATCTTCCTTCTAATATTACCTTAAATGATTTCAAATCTGCAGACAAAGATCACGCTGGTATCATTTCATCTGAAAAAGTAGGACCTACGGTAGCTGATGATATTCAGACGCACGGTATTCTTGCTGTAGTGGCTGCATTAGGAGGTATTTTCTTATATATCTTATTCAGATTTAGAAAATGGCAGTTCTCTTTAGGTGCTGTAGCAGCATTATTCCACGATGCGGTTATTATTTTAGGAACGTATTCATTACTTCACAAATATATGCCGTTCAACATGGAGATCAACCAGGATTTCATTGCTGCGATCCTTACGGTATTAGGATACTCAATCAACGATACGGTGATTATCTTCGACAGAATTAGAGAATATCTGAGAGAGAAGAAATCTCTGACATTAGCCGGATTATTTGATGACTCTATTTCAAGTACGTTGGGTAGAACATTCAACACTTCATTCACTACAATTTTGGTGATCCTTGCGATCTTCATCTTCGGTGGTGATAATCTGAGAGGATTCATGTTTGCTCTGTTAATCGGTATTGGATTCGGTACTTACTCATCTATCTTTATTGCATCGGCAATTGCCTATGACTTCCTTAAGAAAGGAAAAGAAGAAGAGGTACACGGAAAAACAACTTCCGAAAAAGAAGTGCTTGCTTCAAAATAATACAAACTACAATAAATTAGTAAAAGCCTTTCGAAAGAAAGGCTTTTTTTATTTCCTTTTCGTTTCGAGCATTTTGTTCTTTCATTGATTTGCATAAACTTTACCTGTAAGATTATATTGTTCTTATGGTTCCGTATAAGTGAGTGGACTATTGCCTTGCTGTGAATCAATATTCTTCTTATTGTCCATTACTTATTTTTAATGCATTTCCCAACTTGTGCATTTTTAAACAATTTTTGCATGTTAAAAATGATCGAATTTAACATAAAGTAGAATTATTCGTGAATAAATCAAATTTTAGAGATTAAAAATTTCGTGTAATACCTTAATAATACTCATTTTTTGATGTTTATGCATAAATAATAATTTTAGTTAAAAAAAAATAAAAAAATATGGAATTATGTAGCAAATTATTATATATTTACAAAAAAACAAAACAAAAATGAAATTCGAAAAATTATTCGTTGCTGCGGCACTTTGTGTCGGTAGCGCTATTTCTGCACAGGCAGGGATTGGGATCTCTAACCCGGATAAAAGTTCTGCTTTAGATGTTACCAGCACTAATAAAGGTGTATTAATCCCCAGAATTTTTGATCTTACTACAGTAGCCACTCCAGCAAATGGGCTGTTGGTTTATGATCTGAAAAGACAGGCATTAACCCAAAACATCGGAACACCTGCTGCCCCAAACTGGGTTCCCATCAGTGGAAACATTGTTAAGTTCTTCTACATGCCCTCTATCAGCATTGATACTTCTACGCTAGGTACGGGTAGGACATTGGATCTATACCAATTATACAAGACACAGTTTTCAACTCCGAAAGTCACCAGTACAGGAGCTCCTGCAGCCATTCCTTTCTTTCTAAATGCTACCGATCTGTACTATTATGTAACAGATTTTGACGGCAGTGTTTTAAGGAATGTAAGCATTGATGCTAATGGAATCCTGCGCTATGATGTAGTAGGAACAGCCACAGCCTGTTCCTTCGTGAATATTGTATTTGTAATCAAATAATTTTAAGTGACATACAGTCATTAGCATCATCCTTCAATTAAGGATGAGTATCCTTTCGTATACAATTAACAGATTAAAATTATTCGTGATGAAAACAAATTCAATACTACGGTACATTTTTATGGCATTATGCCTCTTAGTATCAAATAAAATGATTTCTCAGGAAATGGTTTCCCTGCCTATGGGTGGTTGTGGGAGATTATTAGATACTAATACTTCCGCTCAGTATGCTAATTTTATTACTATCTTTCCCCCCTGTTTAAAGGTGGGAGCAGTGGCAGCTAATGCCAATAATATGACAGATATAGATGTCAATTCATATGCTTCCCTTAAACCTGGAATCGGAGCTGGGATATGTCCTATTTATATCAGTGTGGGAACAACTGGAAGTGACTTTCCGGCAAACAAGCCTGTATATATAGATTTCTCTTCTGAAGGCTTTAATTTTAATGCCAGTTTCAATGATGCTAGTTTCAGATTCTTTAATAACGGACAGGAGGTGTATTCAACTCCGGTTGGAGGGCACTTTTTCTTTGATTTTGGGGATAGCCAGTCTAGAAAAATTATTAAAGTAATGCCTACTGTTGCATGGGATGAAGTCAGACTGTCTTATTCAGACTTTGGAATTGGCTTTACATTCAATGAAATGAGGGTTTACAATATCCTTTCAGAATATTATATAGATCCTATGACTTATTTGTCTCAACCTTCAGACAGAACAGTTCCTGTGGGAGGATCCACTACGATGACAGCAGTTATAAGCAATACAGATATTGATGAGACTCCTGCGAATGTTACTTACCAGTGGCAGATATTAAACGGTTCTACATGGACGAATCTTACCAATGGAGGTAATTATAGTAATGTTACCAGTTCAACGCTTAACATTAATAATATCCCTGCAGGATTCAATAATAATCAGTACAGAGTGGTAGCTAAATCCAGCTTCTATACCTGTTCATTCCAGGCGAACTCGAATACCGGAAGACTTTTTGTAAATGCAGTGAATGATCCCGGAACCATTGGAGCTGATCAAACAGTTTGTCTGGATATCAGCAGTGACCCGGCAGCCTTTACACAAATTGCAGCCGCTCAGTTAACAGGAACAGCAAGCTATCAATGGCAGAGCTCAACAGATAATGTAACATTTACAAACATCACTAATGCTACTTCTGCAACGTATGATGCGCCGGCAGTGACACAGACCACTTATTACCGCCGTGGAGTAAGATCAACTCTTAATGGAGATGTTACAGCTTATCAGTATAGCAATGTGGTAAAGGTTACCTTGAAGAAGAGCTGCCTCATCAAATGCATCATCACTAACCGTATGATCACTGCAAAACCTAATAGTAACTAGTAATATATCAATTTAATAATAAAAAAGACCTGTTTCATGTTCATTTGAAATCAGGTCTTTTTGTTTTATGGTTGCCATATCTTTAATCTTCAGCCTTTTAGATTGTTGAAAATAATACAAAAACAACAGGTCTTTTAATATAATTCTGTTGTTCAATATTATACTTCTTTAACGTAGTGAAATTTAGAACCATTATTTTTAAGATTTGATTAATTTTGCATCATCATGGAAAATTCAAAGAAAAAAGCAGCTATAGGCTTTATATTTATTACTTTACTGATTGATATTACAGGATGGGGGATCATTATTCCTGTTGTTCCCAAATTAATTGAAGAGTTGATTCATGCAGATATCAGTGAAGCCGCAAAATATGGAGGCTGGCTGGGGTTTGCATATGCATTTACACAGTTTATTTTTTCTCCGTTGGTAGGTAATCTGAGTGACAAATACGGGCGAAGGCCTATTATTCTGATCTCTCTTTTCGGATTTGCGGTGGATTATATTTTCCTGGCGTTAGCTCCAACTATCTGGTGGCTTTTCCTGGGAAGGGTGATTGCTGGGATTACCGGAGCAAGTGTAACTACGGCAAGCGCTTATATTGCTGATATTTCCAATGATGAAGACAGGGCTAAAAACTTTGGACTGATAGGAGCCGCTTTTGGTCTCGGATTTATTATAGGACCTGTTCTGGGGGGAGTTTTGGGGCATTATGGTGCAAGAGTTCCTTTCTATGCAGCAGCAGTATTGTGTCTTCTTAATTTCCTTTATGGGTATTTTATTCTTCCTGAAAGTTTAGATAAAGATAAAAGAAGAGAGTTTGATTGGAAACGCGCCAATCCGGTAGGGTCTTTTAAATTCTTAGGGAAGCACCCAGAAATTTCAGGACTGATCACTGCATTGATTCTGATCTATATTGCAGGGCATGCTGTACAGAGTAACTGGAGCTTTTTTACGATGTATAAATTTAACTGGACAGAAAGAATGGTCGGGATTTCATTAGGGGTTGTTGGTCTGCTTGTTGGTTTGGTACAGGGACTTCTGATCAGATGGACAACCCCAAGATTGGGAGAGCAGAAGAGTATTTATTATGGCCTGGCGATGTATGCTGTAGGGCTGTTATTATTTGCTTTTGCTTCGGAAGGCTGGATGATGTTTGCTTTCTTAGTTCCTTACTGCCTGGGGGGAATCTGTGGTCCGGCTTTACAATCGGTGATTACAAAAAGTGTCCCTTCTAATGAACAAGGGGAGCTTCAGGGAGCATTAACCAGCTTAATGAGTGCAACTTCTATTATTGGCCCGCCTATGATGACCAATCTGTTCTATTTCTTCACCCATGATGAAGCACCATTCAAATTTTCAGGAGCGCCATTCTTTCTGGCATTTATCTTAATGACCATTAGTGTTGTGATTACATATTCTGCTTTTAAGAAAAATGGAAAGATTTAATAAATCTCACTTTTAACGGAAGGAGGGATAAAAATCATTATTTTTAAGATGTGAAACGTATTCCTCAATACCAACCGGATGAATTTAATACGATCCTTAATCTGGATTGGGCAGGAAAGGCTATGCAGAAAAAAGGGTTGAATGAATTCTTTATAGAGCCACTTCAGGTGCTTAGTGAAGCAAAAACTCCCTCTCAGCCACACCGCAAAACGGTAAACGATTTTGTGTTTATCAAAAGAGGATTTCTTGAAAAAATGGTTTGTTCAGATACGTTTACCGTACAGGAAAATATGATCATTCTTCTTCCTCCGTATAAGATCCGTACATTCATTAAAAACACACCGGATATTGAGGGTTTCTATTGTCATTTTTCCGACGATTTTATTGCAGAAGGCCCAGGATTGAAATATTTGCAGGATATTCTGAGTTATGCAGAGATTAAAAACAATCCTACACTTTATCTGGATGATCAACATGAGAAGAGGATTTTTTTGATCCTGAAGCAGATGGAGAGCTTGTATATAACCAGTGATAGTATGGAACTGGTTAGGCTTTATCTTTTTACTGTATTGGGAGAGATCAGGCATTTTATAGAAAAGCTTCCGAAAGAGTATCTATCAGCTAATGAAACTGTTGTGTTGAAATTTAGGAGGTTAATTACAAGTCGGATTCAGAATTTACATGCTGTAAAAGAATATGCTGATCTGCTTAATGTTTCCCCTAATCATTTGAATAAAACAATAAAAAAAGCAACTGGAAAAACGGCTTCCGAAATTATTATTGAAGCTCTTGTGATGGAGGCTAGAGCTTTGCTGTCTTTACCTCAATATACTGTTTCTGAAGTTGCAGTGGCCTTAGGTATAGATGATGCTTCTTATTTTTCTCGTCTTTTTAAAAAGCACACGGGTCTAAGTCCGTCAGATTATAAAAAAAAGATTGATTTATCCTGGTAATGGATGCATATGTTCTAACCTGATCTTGTTGTATTTGAGAATTTTGCAAATACAATTACGATGGCTTAGAAAATGAAACAAATATTACTTTTCAGTATTGGCTTAATGCCCTTATTATTTTTCTCTCAAAATAATAAACAGGTTCCCAATTCTCCTATTGCCTTTGAAGCTTTAGCAGGGAATAAAGGAATTGCTACCCAGATGACTATCAATAAAGGTTTTCAGGATATTAGAGGGTTGGGGTTTTTTAGTGCTGCCAACATTTCTTCAAAATGGAATGAAGAGCATTCCAATGATGCCATGATTCAGGCAAATCTAACTTTTGAAGTGATTAAGAATATCCGGGTATTGGGTGGAATGCATTATACTCCTACTACAGGACTTAGGCCTACAGCAGGAATATTATATTCATTAAGTACCCCCGAATTTTTACTCATTGTCAATCCCAGATTTATTGGGTTTTCTGAAAAAAGTATAGCAGAAGGTATGATGCTATTGGAATATAAACCTTCAATCAACGAAAACTGGAAAGGATATTCACGAATTCAGGCTCTTTATTCAGAAACTATAAAAGATGGAGCACACGCACGCAGTTATCTGATGCTTCGGCTTGGGGTAAGTTATAAGCCTCTCACTTTTGGGCTTGGTGCCAATTGGGATCGTTATGGACCTTTTAAGGAAAGTAAACAGAATTTTGGAGTATTTGCTGCGATCAGGCTGTTTCATTGAAATATACATTTTTTACTATAATTTTTTTATTCTTTTAATTAACATGAAACATTTAATTTTTCAAACGAATAATACCTGGACCGGAACCTTGCTGAGATGGACGGTAGGTATTGTATTTATACCTCATGGGCTTCAAAAAACGTTGGGGTTATTTGGAGGAATGGGTTGGGATGGAACAATGAAATTTTTTACAGAAAATCTGCAGCTTCCCTATATGGTTGCAAGTACAGTAATTTTGGTGGAATTTTTGGGATCAATATCATTGTTGTTGGGCTGGGCAACCAGATTCTGGGCTTTATCATTTATAGGGTTACTGATCGGAATTATGTTTTCTTCTCATCTGGATAACGGGTTTTTTATGAATTGGCTGGGTACCCAAAAAGGAGAGGGATGTCAGTTTGACATTCTTGCGATTGGAATAGTTGTAACTTTGCTTATGGAAGGCGGAGGGAAATTATCAGTAGACCGTTGGATTTTGACCAAATATATCTTAAAAAAAGAATTATAAATGAATATTATGAACCAATTAAAATTAGAAAAATACCTTAAAAGAATTCACTATTCGGGAAATTTGGAAATGAATATAGAGGTTTTAAAAAATATTCATCAGTTGCATCCTCAGTATATTCCATTTGAAAATATAGATTCTTATACAGGAACAGTGCCGTCATTGGATCCCGAAGATATTTTTCAGAAATTAATCGTTGAATCCAGGGGCGGTTATTGTTATGAACAGAATCTACTTTTGAGTGAAATATTGAAATATATCGGCTTTACAGTAGAATTGCAGTTGGGCAGAGTGTTGTGGCGAAAAGACGAAAACAGCAGCTCCGCCAGAACACACTTATTACTGATTGTAGAACTAAATGCTCAGAAATACCTTGTAGACTGTGGCTTTGGAACAGCGACACTTACCGGACCTTTACTTCTGAATGAGGAAAAGCCTCAACAGACCCCTAATGAACAATTTAGAATTTTACAGAAAAACGGAGCTTATACACTTTGGACTCAAAGAGAAAACTGGCTGCCGGTATATCGGTTTGAACTTGAGCATGTAGAACCTCTGGATCTGGATATTTCCAATTGGTATCTTTCTACTTACCCGGAATCCAATTTTAAAAAGAACCTTATTCTTTCAAAAGTAGATGAAAATGCACGTTATACCCTCGCTGGCCACACATTAAATATACGACGGGGAGCTGGAGAAAAAGAAACGGTTATAGTAGAAAACAACGAGCAGTTATACCAAATATTAAGAGAAACTTTTGGGCTGAAAAAAAATGCAGTTGATCTATTAAAGCAGAAAATAGAGTAATAATATTTTAAAGAATTTTAAAAAAAATAAAAACCAAAGGAAGCACGCTCCCTTTGGTTTTTTAATAATTTGAATTCTATCGAAATTTAATGATCTATTGTATAGAAGTAGCTGCATCTCTAATCACTTTTAATACAGCATCCGGTTGTGAGATCATAGGAACATGGCTGCTTTCCAATTCAATTGTAGTAGCTTTCATTCTGTCAGCAAAAAAATGTTCCAATTCAGGGTTGATGGTATGATCGTTTTTTGCTATAATATACCAGTTTGGTTTTTCTTTCCATGCAGGTGTTGTTGTTATCTGTGCTCCAAATAAAGCTATGGAGGCAGGCCCTTGAGTAGCGTACATCAATGCTGTTTCCTCCTGTGGAAGATCACCTGCAAAGTGCTTTTGCATTCCCTCAAGTCCCATCCATATTAAGCCATCTGCAATTTCAAGATGATTTGACGCTTCGGCGGGATACTTTTCTGAAAGCTCCCCTAAACTTTCCCCTTCGTCAGGCGCTAGTGCGGCAACGTAAACCAGTCCTTTTACTTTTGGATCGTTTCCTGCCGCGGTGATCACTGCTCCGCCCCATGAGTGACCTATTAAGATTGTTGGGCCTTCCACTCTTGCCAACGCCTTTTGGGTAGCTAATACGTCATCCTCTAGAGTTGTTAATGGATTTTGTACGGAAATTACTTTGTGGCCATCCTCTAATAAAGTGGGAATAAGTTTGTTCCAACCAGAGCCGTCAGCCCAAAGTCCGTGTACGAAAATAATGTTTGCTTTTTTCATTGTATTTTTTAAGATTAAATATGAATTTTATAATCCTTCTGAGATATAATCTTATTGTTTAGATTGTATTATTAATGTAATGAGTATAGTAGGATTATGTTTTGATAACTTAAGGATAGAGGGATTTTGTGCCATTAGCTACAATATTGCTTCCAAGTCCTGAAAATGATACTGAAAATTTACTTGCATTAAAGCTTAAAGAACCGGTTGGAGTACAGAGACCCAGTGCATACTGACATTGTCCGTAAGCTCCTGTTCTTTTAGTGATCTTGCTTTCGCTTTTTGCCTTTCCTAAACTGATGTTGGACCAGTCATTTACATCAGCATTGGAAACACTTGAGCCTGTATAATAAATGGTGATTTGATATCCTGCTTCACCTCTTTTAGATCCCCAAAGCCATTTTGCAGTCCACCATTCCTTGTACCATTTAGAGGCCACTTTTGCTGTTGCTCCTGCATTAGAGTCTTCGGCGGTACCTCTTGTATCCATTATGGTAAGGCTTCCAAGGACATTATCCCAGATTATTCCTGATTCATTATAAAAGCAAAGCGTTGTGAACTTTCCATTTTTATTGCTCCAGATTACTTCCATAACGTTGGTTCCTGTTTTTATTTCTTCAGTTACCATTTCTTTTAATCCGGTTTGGGCAGTGCTAAGATCATCTCCTGTATACAGATCACCAATTCTTCCCAATTTTACAGTAGAAAGATCCATAAGGTTTCCCACAGCAATAAACTGATCTTTATTAGAAATAAGATGTTGAGACAGTTCGATTCCTTTTTGAGTTGAGATTTTTCCGATTACATTCACACCGGCAATCTGAAGGTCATTGTTCAGATATTTTTCAAGGTTCTTTTGAGATTCGCTCAGTTGAATCTGTACAACATCAGGAGCAGCCTGTGAAGTAGGAGTGGTTTCTTTTTTAAGATCAGCAGTGGTGATTTTAGCCTGAACGGTTTCCTGTTTTGTAATTTCGTTGTTATCATCACTACAGCTGCTGAAGGTTAATACCGATAATACAGCGATAAATTTAAAAGAAGTAACTAGTTTTTTCATAATAAAATGTATTTAAGATTGTGTATAGTAAATGTAATAAAATGTTAATTAATTCTCAATCATTTGAATTAATTATTTGTTAATTTGAATGTAATTACTGTTTGAGATGCTATTTAAAAAAAGGAGAGGGGTTGGAATGAAGAGATAACAGACAGATAGATGATGAATGGGGATGGGAGAAAGTAAATCAGGATACCAGAGGTACAACTATAAACCTTAAATATTAAACCATAAACCTAGGACTTAAAACCAGCCTCGCAGTCAAAATCTTAAAATTTGTTTAAATTTTTAGTTTATCATCAATAAATGTATAATCTTTCGTAATTTTACAGCATGGAATTAAGCATTGGAGAAATGGCATTGATTGCCATTGCAATCGTTGTATTATTCGGACCTGATAAGCTGCCTCAGATCGCGCGTGACCTAGGTGCAGGCGTTAGAAAAATGCGTGGCGCTGTGGAAGATATTAAAACCGAGATCATGAAGGAAACGGATAATCCTGTTTCTGAGATCAAACGTGAAATTGAGAAGGTGAAAGATGCAGCTAAAGACTTCAACCCGATGAAGGATATCGAGAAAGACATTCTTACAGAGCCTACCTCTGCCACTCAGGAGCCTCCAAAACCAAAGCCAGCCGATGATGAAACCTACGAAGGGCCAGTAAGCAGATAACGTATGGAAGAAATCATTCAGGAAGATAAGCAGGTGTTTCTATACCTTAACAATTTGGGCGATCCGGCTTTTGATCAGTTTTGGATGCTGATATCCAGTACCTGGATCTGGGTACCCCTTTATATTATATTCCTTTATTTTTTGTACAAAAATTATAAGCTAAAATCTTTAGTTTTTATTCTTATATTCTTAGCATTGGGAGCAACAGTTTCTGATCAGCTTGCCAGCGTATTCAAATATGGAGTGGCAAGATTAAGACCATGCCATGATCCCACTCTGGAGCACTACATGAGAATTGTGAAATGTGGCGGACAGTTTGGATTTTATTCTGCCCATGCGTCGAATACCTTCTTTTTAGCCGCTTTTTTAAGTATTTTGCTTAAAAATAAACTTAAATGGTTTCCTTATGCTATATTTGTATGGGCTATAGTGGTTTCTTACAGCCGAATATATTTAGGAGTGCATTTTCCAATTGATATTTTGGTGGGAGCGTTTGTTGGATCTTTATTGGGAGTGATATTTGGTGCACTTGCCAGGAAAGTAATCAACAAACAAAATATATCCTCATGAAAAAATCTTTATTACTTTTAGTTTCCGTTAGCTTTTCATTCCATGTCTTTGCCCAGGATAAAAAAATGGCCGAAGAATGTTTTAAAAAAGCAGATTATAAATGTGCTGAAGAACAGTATTCCAAACTGGCAGATAAAGAACAGATCCGAAAAATTCAATCCGAATATTATAATAATCTGGGAACAGCACAAAGAAGACTGGGTAAAACAGAGTCTGCTTTTAAATCGTATGATAATGCCTTAAAGACCAACCCGATGTCAGTATCTGTCTATGAGAACCTTGCTTCTCTATACAGCCAGAAAGGAGATAAAAGAAGAGCATTGGATTATATTGAAAAGGGGCTCAAAGTAGATGATAAAAGTACTGATCTCTATCTTACACGTTCCAAGATTTATGAAAGTCAGGAAAAAAAAGATCTGGCCAAGAAGGACCTTAATCAGATCCTGAGCTTTGCACCGGATAATATTTTTGCTAAAACAGGGTTGGCCAATCTGAAAAAAAATAATGGTGAGCTGGAGGATGCGCTGAAAGACTATAATCAACTCATTGCCGAAAAGCCAGAATCATTGCTATATAACGGACGGGCAGATGTTTATTTAAAAATGAGAAAAAATAAGGATGCTCTTGCAGACGTCAATAAAGCCCTTGCCATTGATCCTAAGTTCGCTCAGTCATATGTAACAAAAGCATTGATCCTGTTTAATACAGCCAAGCCTAAAGAAGCTTGTGAAAACCTGGATAAAGCTGTAAAATATGGGTATGAAAAAGCGATATTAGCTGATTATTATACTAAATGTGATAGAAAATAATATCACCATAAGCTATACTTTTTTCTGCGACTAAAAGACAACTTGAATATACAGGTTGTAGAAAATCATTATTTTAATCATACATAAAGAACAGCTGAATATAGCAAGCGCTTAGCTTTAGCAGTTTTTTATTCATATAAAAGATAATACATGTTAAATATTGTTCTTGTAGAACCTGAAATACCTAATAATACGGGAAATATTGGTCGTTTGTGTGTGGGAACAGGCTGCAGACTGCACTTGGTTCATCCCTTCGGATTTGTAATTAATGATAAAAACCTGAAGCGGTCCGGCCTTGATTATTGGGTACATCTTGATGTCTCTGAATATGCTAATGTAGAGGAATGGGTAAAAAGTATCCCAGATCCGTCACGGGTATTCTTAATGAGTTCCCATGCAGAAAAGTCATATTTGGATAATACTTTCCAGGATGGGGATTGGTTGGTTTTCGGAAAGGAGAGTGTAGGACTGAGTAAAGAAGTCTTAGATCAGTTTGAACACCATTTAACCATTCCAATGTCAAAACTCATTCGAAGTTTTAATATAGCCAATTCTGTTGCTTTTGTCGTAGGAGAAGCTAACAGACAGATCGGATTAAAAATATAGCCTTATTATTGATAGGGCTTTTTTTAGTCATTATGATAGGGTTTCCCCTGAAGGATCTGATCTGCGCGATAAAGCTGTTCAACAATGAATAGACGGATCATCTGATGGGTAAAGGTCATTTTTGATAATGACATTTTTTCATTTGCCCTGCTGTAAATATCCTCTGAAAAGCCATAAGCACCACCAATCAGGATATGCACCTTTTTTACAGAAGAATTCATCCAGTTGTCAATTTTCTGGGAAAACTCACGGCTGGTAAACTGTTTTCCTTTTTCATCAAGAATCACAACCAGGTCATTTTTATCAATATGATTCAGAAATAGTTTGGCTTCTTCTTTTTTAAGAAGATCCGGAGATAAGTTTTTGGCATTTTTAACATCAGGAATCTCTGTAATTTCAAAATTCCAGTGCTTGGGAAGACGGTTAAGATAGTAAGTGATCAGAGAGGTAATTTCCTTGTCGTCTGTCTTTCCGATACAAAGTAAGCTGATTCGCATTGATAAAATTTTCAGTCGGCAAAGATAGTGATTTTTTAACGGTTGAAATTTAAGAATAAATATTTCAGATTGGCTGTTGGAAGATGATAATGACGCCATTCTTTTTCATTTTAATCAATTAAATTGCCCTTATACTTGTTTTTGTAATCAATAGGAGTAAGACCAGTGATTCGTTTGAATAAAGTTCTGAATGTTTTCAGGTCATTGTAGCCAATGCTGTAAGTAATATCGGCAATATTGGATTCTCCGGTTTCCAATGCTTTTTTGGCGGCTTCTACTTTTACTCGCTGAATATATTCTATAGGATTCAAAGTGGTTGCATTTTTAAACCTTCGGATAAAATTTCGTTTGCTCATATTGACACGGCCGGCAATTTGCTCTACAGAAATGTCAGTTTTAAATCCTTTTTCAATATAATTTTGAGCTTGATGGATTTCATGATCATCGTGGAGGCGCTGTCCGGAAAAAATACTGAAAATATTCTGTGAAGTACGGCCATAGTCTAATGCATAATATTTGCTGAGTTCCACTGCAATTTCCTTAGTGGAGTTCTTTTCTATAAAATAAAGCAGGGCATTTAAAGATGAAAATCCGCCACCACCTGTGATGATCGCCTTAGAATGAGTAACTACATGATCCGGCTTAAAGTCGATTAAAGGATATTTTTTTTGCAGGTCTTCCAAAGCGCCCCAGTGTGAAGTGCCAGGCATACCATTTAGCAGCCCACATTCAGCTAAAAAATAAGCGCCTGTGCACAAACTGATTATTTCAGCTTTCTGGTTATATTTTTCTTTTATCCATGTAAGAAGCTGAAGATTTTCAGCTAATAATGCATCCGCCTGTTCTGAAGAAGAGATATTATTAGGCGGAATAATGACTACATCTGTCTTAAATTCATCAGTTATAGTTTTTGAACATTGAAGCTGTATGGGAAGATTGGTTTTTACCTCTTTTTGATCAGCCCCAATAAATTCTATTTGAAAAAGAGCAGGCAGATGATTTCTAAGTGCTGTTTCATTGGCGCTTGTAAGCAATGCAATGGTGTTGGAGACTGCTGTACACATTACATTTTCATACAGTATAATTGAAATGTGCTTCATATCAGTTTATTAGTACTTAAAGTTACATTAATTTTGGCACAAAATACACTGTTGGATGTCATTTTTGTGTAGTAAGGATCTTTCTGAACTGTTATAATTTTACAAAAAGATTTATTATGAAAACAATATTTGATAATAACGCAAGAGAAGAACTCATCGGCAGGATTGATACACTTTCTCAAAAGAATACCGCGCAATGGGGAAAGATGAACCTCTATCAGATGGTAAAGCATTGTACGGACTGGAATGATTGGGTATTGGGAAGCAGTCAATACAGATATAAGCAGGATTTTTTAGGAAAGATCTTTGGGAAAATGGTTCTGAAGGGAATGGTAAAGGATGATAAGCCGATGGGCAAAAACTCTCCTGCCGGAAGTTTTGCAATAAAGGAATTATCAGGAGACACAGAAGCTCTTCAAAAGAAATGGAAAGGACAAATAGCTTCCTATGATAGTTATGCCAACCCGGATTTTATTCATGATTTCTTTGGAAAGATGACAAAAGAAGAAATCGGTATTTTTGTTTATAAACATATGGATCATCATTTACGGCAGTTTAATGTGTAGGGGGCTGAATACAATTTTAATTATTTTAATAGTCTGCAGTTAATGTAAAAAGGATCATATCTATAAAAGAGAAATTATCCGGATTTTTATGGTGAATGTCCATAAGTCTCAATTCTATATAATTCACATTGAGAAACAGGAGAGGGAAAATGTTTATATTTGTAAGAGAGATCGAGAAAATATCTTCAAAAAACACTCATCATTTGGGTGAGTTGGTATTTAATCTTTTGACTAATCACGAAATTGCAGCAATAGATGAGTGTAAAGGTTCCCAGATTTATCCTGAAAGTTCAGGAGTTTTTTGATGACATCCATATTCCCGTTTTGGGAATATCGCTTTGGCAGATGTTTCAGATCTATATCTCCGGGATTTTTAAAGGAAAGATAGGGCGAAAGGCAGCTGCTATTTCCTGGAGTTTTACCATGAGTCTATTTCCTTTTATTCTGTTCCTACTTTCCGTGCTGCCATATATGCCGCATTATGACAAGCTACAGTTCTATATTTTTGATGTACTGATGCATAATGTGTTCCCATCCAATATGGAAGGCGATGTGAGAGGCTATATCGAAACCAATATTATTCCCAATATGAAAGGGATCAGTAACCTGACAATCGTATTGGCGCTCATATTTGCAACAAATGGTACTTTTTCCCTGATTAATGGGTTTAATGAAAATACAGAAGAAAAACTCAGTGATGTAAAAGAGTTTATCCTTTCATTCTTTATCACAATAGGTTTCATTACCATGGTTTTTCTAACACTTTTCGGAGTCTATTATGTGGAGGTTGTAATGAAGCTTTTTACCCCTGCTTATGACGTAACATGGCTGGTGGATAACCTTTCCAGTATCATTGGTTTTGTTTCTTTTCCTTTGTTTTATTTTATCCTTTTAACCTTATTCTATTGGTTGGGGACTGTGAAAATTACAAGGTTCAGACAGGCGATTCCCGGAGCGATTCTCACCACAATACTGTTTCTGGTGACGACCTATATTTTTGCTATTTATGTAAAAGATATTGCCCGGTATAACGTTCTTTACGGGTCTATTGGAAGTATGATCCTTTTGATGGTTTGGGTGAATGTAAATGTATATCTTTTACTTTTCGGGAATGAATTGAATATGGCTATCAGAAAACTCAGAATAGAAAAGCTGCTTTCGGATGAGATTCAGAAAGAAACGGTTAAGTATCATGCACAGGTTACAGAACCCAATTTTGAAAGTGATGAAGAACATCGCAGAAAGCTGGAAAACCAGAAAAAGAATTAATCTTCTTCCGGTTCCATATTTCTTTTAGAGCTGATGCTTAAAATAGTAAATCCTAAAATGGCCGCAATAAAGGAAGCGATCAGAATAGCAAATTTAGCCTCGTCCTGGATGAGAATTTCCCCTTTAAAGGACAATAAAGCAATAAAGATAGACATGGTAAATCCTATTCCTGCCAGCAAACCTACTCCGATCATCTGAGTCCAGTTGCTGTTTTGAGGCAGAGAACTGAGCCTTAATTTAATAGCAATCAAAGAAAATAGATTGATCCCGATCAGTTTTCCAAGAATCAATCCACAGATAATTCCTAACCCTAATGTGCTTGTAGCCCCTGCAACCATATCATTGGAAAATGTAATATTGGTATTGGTTAAAGCAAAAATAGGCATGATCAGAAAGCTTACAGGAATGTGAAGCTGATGCTCCAGTTTTTCCAGCGGTGAAATTTCAACATTGGAAGCATTGGTAGGAATTGAAAATGCCAGTACAACACCTGCAATCGTTGCATGAATTCCGGAGTGATGAAGGAAATACCATAAAAACAGTCCCGGAATAATATAAAATATTGTTTTGGTAACCTTTAAAAAGTTTAAAGCAAACAATAAAGCAGTAACTCCGAAAGAGAGTAGAAGATAGGTCCAATGAATCTGATCTGTATAAAAAACAGCAATCACAAGAATCGCTCCCAGATCATCTACGATAGCCAATGCGGCTAAAAATATCTTAATTGAGTTTGGGATTTTTTTCCCAAGCATAGAAATAATGGCAAGAGAAAAAGCAATATCTGTAGCCATGGGAATTCCCCAGCCATTGCTATATTCCGTTCCGTAATTGAAAATACTGTAGATAACCGCCGGAACAAGCATTCCACCCACTGCTGCAAAAATAGGCAGTGAAGCATTCTTAAAAGAAGAAAGTTCACCTTCTACAAGCTCTCTTTTGATTTCCAGTCCTACCAGAAGGAAGAATACAGCCATCAGACCGTCATTGATCCAGATGCTGACAGGATACTCCAGCTGAAACAGATGAGTTCCTACCTCCTTGTCTAAAAAGTTCTGAAAACTTTCAGCAAGAGATGAATTGGCAATAAGTAATGAAATAAGCACGCAGAAAATAAGGATAATTCCTGAGGCTTGACTGTTGTTGAAAAATCTTTTAAAATAAAGTGATAAATTCATGTTTACGATTGTAGTCGTCTCACTCTTGAGACTCCATTAATATTCTTGAGCTTCTTGAAGGTCTCCTCCAATTGCCCCTTATTCTTAACTTCAAGATTGATGTTTCCTGTGAAAACTCCGTTGTTGGATTCAATAGACATACTTTTCATATCCATACCCATACTTCCACTGATGACCGTTGTAATATCGTTGATCATACCCATTCTGTCAAGGCCTTCGATTTCGATCTTCACTCTGTTCTTGAAGCTTTCTGCATTGACCCATTTGGCAGGGATGACACGATAATCATACTGTGCTCTCAGGTTAATGGCATTCGGACAGTTGTCACTGTGTACTTTGATTCCATCGGAAATGGTGATGAATCCGAAAATTTTGTCCCCCGGGATTACCGTACAGCATTTTGCATAGCTGTAGTTCAGTTTTTCCTCATCTTTTCCAAAGATAATCATGTCAAGGTTTTGCTCTTTCGGTTCCTCGAAATGAACATTTTTGGATGGAGATTTTCTGAATCTGGAAAGTAAATTATTGAATACGTTTTTACTTTCAATATATTTTCTTAAACTGCTTGCATCCAGTTCGTTGGTCTGAAATTTAAGAAATAGTTCCTGTGATGATTTTAAATTAAAGAATTTTTGTAATTTATTGATCTCCTCATCATTGAAATTGATTTTGGCATGACGAAGCTTTCTCTGCAGAGTTTCTTTACCTTCTTCCACCAGTTGGTTTTTCTGGGAATTCAGGTAACTTTTAATTTTGGATTTTGCTTTTGAAGTCACTACAAATTCCAGCCAGTCAGACTTCGGTTTCTGGTTCTGAGAAGAAAGGATATCTACCTGATCTCCATTTTGAAGGACATAAGAAATCGGAACCAGTTTTCCGTTGATTTTAGCCCCTAAACATTTCATTCCCAAGTCTGAGTGAACGGAGAAGGCAAAGTCTAAAGCAGTTGCGTTGGTTGGTAAGATCTTAATTTCACCTTTTGGAGTAAATACAAACACCTCTTTTGAATAAAGATTCAGCTTGATGTTATCCAAAAGTTCAGAAGTAGAAAGGTTCTGCTGTTGCTCAAGGACTTCACGGATTTCCGTAACCCATTTTTCAAAATTACGGTCATCGGAGCTTTGTTTATAGCCTTCCTTATATTTATAGTGTGCGGCAACTCCTTTTTCAGCAATTTCGTCCATCCTTTCTGAACGGATCTGTACTTCAATCCATTTTCTATCAGGGCCCAGAACGGTAAGGTGAAGACTTTCATATCCTGTGGAACGGGGTTGGGTAATCCAGTCACGCATTCTTGACGGGTTACTGTGATAAACATCCGTAACAATGGAGTAGATTTTCCAGGCCAGGAATTTTTCGTTTTTAGCATCCGATTTATAGATAATCCTGATCGCATAGTTATCAAAAACTTCTTCAAAAGAAACTCCCTGCTTCAGCATTTTTCTGTAAATGGAAGAAATAGCCTTTGCGCGGCCTTTGATGGTGAAATTTAAACCTTCTTCCTTAAGTCTCTCAGAAACTTCGGTTTTAAATTCCTCAATGTATCTTTCACGGCTTTCTTTGGCCAATTCCAACTTTTCCGTGATTTCATTGTATACTTCCGGATTATTGTATTTTAAGGAAAGATCTTCCAGCTCAGATTTGATGTTGTATAATCCAAGGCGGTGTGCCATGGGAGCATAAATGTAAACCGTTTCTGAGGCGATTTTTTTCTGCTTGTCCGGAGCCATGCTTTCCAGTGTCCGCATATTATGAAGACGGTCTGCGATTTTGATCAGGATAACCCTGAAATCTTCAGACAGTGTCAGCAACAGTTTTCTGTAATTTTCTGACTGTACAGAGATATTCTGATGGTTCATGATGGATATTTTGGTTAATCCATTCACGATATTGGCGATTTTCTCTCCAAAGATCTTTTTCAGATCCTCATAAGTGTAATCAGAATCTTCAATGACATCATGCAGTAATGCACAGGCAATAGACGTTGCCCCCAAACCAATTTCTGTTGCTACAATTTTGGCTACAGCGATAGGGTGATAGATGTAAGGCTCTCCGGATTTTCTCCTTTGGTCTTTATGAGCATCCAATGCAATATCGAATGCTTTCCGGATGAGTTTGTTATTTTCCTCATCTAAAGTTCTGTATGTGTTGGAAATCAGGTCCTTATATCTAGAAAGGATCTCTTTATTCTCTTGTTCTAAATCGTAACTCATTTGTGCAGATGCCTATATTTAGACGAAAATACGAAAAATTTTACTTTTTTCAAACATAAAAAATCCGTAGTATGTACTACGGATTTCTGGTTATTAGGTTTTATATCGATTAGGATTTCACTTCTGAATTGATACCCTCGGTTGAGGTTTTAATTCTAATGTCCGGGCTGTTGTGAATCTCAGCCCTGTTTCTGGCATCAATGTACTTTTTAATCGTATCATAATTGGCCTGATCAATACTCATATTTTCAAATAAATAAGTTTTTATCACTGCATGCTGCGTGAAAATACTCCGGACATTATCCGTCTGGCTGCTATCCTTTACCGCCACACTTGCCAGATATTGGGCGTTAGTTGTTTCACTGCTAAGGTATATGATGTAATCAGAACTAGGAATTCCTGAATTTTCCAGATCACTCTCAAGCTTCTTGTAATCGCTATGGTGCTCAAATAGCCCAGCTAATATATTTGACATAATTAATGGGTTTTAAAGTTGTGATTAAAGTTAATAATAATTTTTCTATTTTTTTAATGTAAAGTCAATAAAATTTATCTATTAATATTTTATCTATAAAATAATGTTAAAATATTTGAAAATATCTATTGAACAGGTGTTTGAATTTGTCAACTTAATAATTTTTTTAAAATCCTATACAGGAATTAAGGTTTCATCAATTCCCCTGCTAAAAGAAGGATCTAAAATTTTCCTGTTATTTAACTCTAATTTTTGGATATGAGTTAATTTATTGCTCACGCAGATTTAATACCCGAAATTATATTTTAAATTCTGTTATTCTCAACGGAATGAAGTGAGTGGAGAGTCTCCAAGACTCTAAAAAAACAGTTTATTATAATGTCATTATCTAAGTAATTTGCGAAATCAGCGAGAGGTTATATAAAAAGATAATGAGAAGCTTATACATAAAAAGAGATCACTTCATATAGAAATGATCTCTTTGTTTTACTATTTTAAATTCAATTAAATTCTTTCGTTTTTAATTTCCTCTACAATTTCCGGGTTCAGTAAGGTGCTGATGTCTCCGAAATTGCCGAAGTCTCCCTCCGCAATTTTTCTAAGGATTCTACGCATGATTTTACCGGAACGTGTTTTTGGAAGACCTGAAACAAACTGTATCTTATCCAGCTTGGCAATAGGCCCTATCTGGTCAGCGATCAACTGATTGATTTCCTTCTTAAGATTTTCCTTATCACGGCCTTCTCCGGATTCTTTAAGCATAACATAACCATACAATGCGTTTCCTTTGATATCATGTGGATAGCCTACAATTGCAGACTCTGCAACAGCAGGATGCTGGTTGATGCTGTCTTCAATAGGAGCGGTTCCCAGATTATGACCTGAAACGATGATAACATCGTCTACACGCCCTGTAATTCTGTAATAACCTACTTCATCTCTCAGAGCTCCGTCACCTGTAAAATATTTCCCAGGGAAAGCCGTAAAGTAGGTTTCCTTATATCTTTGGTGGTCTCCCCAGATGGTTCTTGCAATGCCCGGCCATGGAAAACGGATACAAAGATTTCCGGTTACCTGATTACCTGTAATTTCATTACGCTTGTCATCCATTAAAACAGGCTGGATTCCCGGTAAAGGAAGAGTTGCATAAGTAGGTTTGGTAGGGGTGACGAAAGGAAGAGGTGAAATCATAATTCCTCCGGTTTCGGTTTGCCACCAGGTGTCAACAATCGGGCATTTTTTCTTTCCAACATGATCATTAAACCAATGCCATGCTTCATCATTAATAGGTTCCCCTACAGATCCGATGACTTTCAGAGAACTCAGGTCATGCTTGTCTACCCATTCTGCGCTTTCTTTAGCTAAAGAACGAATGGCGGTAGGAGCGGTATAGAACTGCGTGATCTTATGCTTTTCAATCACTTCCCAGAAACGGTCCGGTTCGGGATACGTTGGAACTCCTTCAAAAATAACAGTGGTAGCTCCATTCAGCAATGGTCCGTAAAGAATGTAAGAGTGGCCTGTGATCCAGCCAATATCTGCTGTACACCAGTAAATATCATTTTCTTTATAGTTAAATACATTTTTGAAGGTGTAAGCAGTATACACCATATATCCGGCACAGGTATGAAGCATTCCTTTTGGTTTTCCCGTAGAACCGGAAGTGTAAAGGATGAAAAGCGGATCTTCAGAATCCATAATAATGGTTACAAAATCAGGAGAAGCTTTTTCGTACAGGTCTGACAACCAGTGATCTCTTCCTTCTTTCATTTTGATTTCATTGTGGGTCCTTTTAACTACAAGAATGTTTTCAACCGTTGGTGTTTTTTCTACAGCTTCATCAACAATGCTTTTCAGATCCAGCACTTTATTTCCTCTGTAGCTTCCATCTGAAGTGATTACCATTTTAGCTTCACAGTCATTCACTCTTGAAGATACGGCAGAAGCAGAAAATCCGGCAAATATAACGGAATGCACAGCGCCCAGCTTAGCACATGCCAGCATGGTAATTGCCAATTCTGGGATCATAGGAAGATAGATACAGACTCTGTCTCCTTTTTCAATGCCCATATCCTTTAAAACATTGGCTGTTTTATTGACACGGGTATATAGTTCGTTGTAGGAGATGTGTTGAGCTTCCTCTTTTGGATCATTGGGCTCCCAGATGATCGCAGTCTTGTCGCCTCTGATGGCTAGATGTCTGTCCAGACAATTTTTGGTGATATTGAGCTTGGCGTTTTTGAACCATTCAATTTTAGCTTCATTCATATCGTACTTAACAACCTTGCTCCATCTCTGATACCATACAAAGTTCTGATCGGCTACTTTGTCCCAGAATTTCTTCGGATTCTTGATGGATTTTTTGTAATCTTCAAAGTATTGTGGTAAATCTTCTATTAAGTAATTTCTCATATCCCTTTCGTTTTTTGAAATTTGAACTGTATTTTAAATATATGTTTAATTTTTCGTTTAAGCTCTGTATTCTCCGATCTTTTCCTGAATTTCTTCAATGATTTTTTCATCATCAATGGTTGGTGGAATCTGGAAATCTTTTCCATCAAGCAAGGTTCTGATAAGCTTTCTTAAGATCTTTCCGGATCGTGTTTTAGGTAATCTTTTGACAACTAAGGCATTTTTTAAAAAAGCTACAGCGCCAATCTTTTCCCGAACCATTTGAATGATATTCTTTTCAATTTCTTCTTCGGTAATGGTGGAGCCATTTTTTAAAACAACCGTTGCAAAAGGAACCTGGCCTTTTAAATCATCGTCAATTCCTACAACAGCACATTCTGCAACATCAGGGTGTGACGAGACAATTTCTTCCATTTCTGAGGTGGAAAGTCGATGGCCAGCTACATTGATGACATCATCCACTCTTCCTGTGATGAAAATATAACCATCTTCATCCTGTATAGCTCCGTCACCAGAAAAATAATACCCGTTGTATTGCGATAAATAGCTGTTTTCAAAACGTTCATGGTCTTTCCAGATGCCCAGAAGTGCTCCCGGAGGAAGAGGGAGTTTAATGACTAAATAACCTTCATGATGAGGATCCAGCTGCAGTCCGTTTTCATCAAAAATTTTGATGTCATATCCGGGAATAGGTTTTCCTGCGGAAGCTCTTTTGATATTGTAACTTTCATCAAAGGTCAATAAACCAAGCATCGGCCACCCGGATTCTGTCTGCCACCAGTGATCGATAGCGGGAACTCCAATGTGTTCAGCAAACCAGTCCAAAGTGGCGACATCACATCTTTCACCGGCAAGAAATTGTTTTTTGAAGTGCGAAAGATCATATTTTTTTACCAATTCACCATTGGGATCTTCTTTTTTTATCGCTCTGATGGCTGTAGGAGCGGTAAACATCACGGAAACTTTATACTCTGAGATAATTCTCCAGAAAGTTCCTGCGTCAGGTGTCATAATAGGTTTTCCTTCAAAAATTACCGTTGTATTTCTGTTGAGTAACGGTCCGTAAACTGAATAACTATGCCCAACAGCCCAACCGAAATCCGAGGCTGCCCAATAAGTTTCACCCGGTTCAACACCGTATATATATTGCATGGAAAACTTTAATGCAGTAGCATATCCGCCGGTATCGCGAACAATTCCCTTTGGTTTTCCTGTAGTTCCTGAAGTATAAAGCAGATAGAGTGGGTGAGTGGATTCTACCGGAATGCAATCGGCAGGGTTTGATTTTTGAACCAATTCTTCATAATCAATAAGTCCGTCAAACATTTCGTGTTGGTTGTCTACTAATTTTCTGTTGTAAACAATAATATTATCGACTTTATCCTGAGCAAGTTCAATTGCTTTTTCTACTAATGGAAGATAAGGGATTCTTTTAGCAATTTCTATTCCTGCTGTGGCTGTGATTAAAACTTTAGGTTTGCAGTCATCAATTCTTACCACCAGTTCATGTGGGGCAAATCCTCCGAAAACTACATTATGAATAACTCCAATTCTTGCACAGGCAAGCATAGCAAAAAGAGTTTGTGGGATCATTGGCATGTAAATAACTGCTGTATCTCCTTTTTTTAATCCTAAAGAAGCCAGTCCGCCTGCAAATTTTGATATTTCTTCTTTAGCCTGATTGAAGGTATATGTTTTTTTCTGCCCTGTTACCGGTGAATCATAAACAACAGCATTCTGATCTCCGAAACCGTCTTCAATATGTTTGTCAATACATAAATGGCATATATTAAGTTTCCCGTCAGCAAACCACTGCGGATAATCGTTGATGTCTTTTGAAAGAATCTGTTGTGGAAATTCAAACCATTGTATAGCTTCAGCCTGTTCTTTCCAGAATTTTTCTTTGTCTTCTATGCTTTGTTTAAATAGAGTATCTGTATTCATATTAATAGTCTTCTGTTTGGTGTTTTTTCTCTAAAACAGCTCTTCAATCTGCTGTATCAGTTTCTTAATAGAATAGGGTTTTGTAACGTAAGCATCCGCTCCCATTTCAAGGCCTTTTTCAATATCTCTCGGATTGTTTTTGGCGCTGAGAAAGATCACTTTTGTGTCCTTTAGTTTTTCATCCTGTTTGATAAGGTCTAAGGTGCTGTAGCCATCAAGATTCGGCATCATAATGTCGAGCAGGATTACATCCGGAACCATTGTTTTTAAAAACTCCAGAACCTCGGTTCCGTCACGGGCAATGTAAACATCGTAACCGTTCTTTTTAAAACTGTATTCCAGGGACATTAATATTTTGTGTTCGTCATCTGCAATGATTATCTTTTTCATAAAGGCTTTTTAAAGGTGTTCAACTTCATTTTTAATCTCGTTTATTATTCTGTCAGGAAGACTGATGGTAAAAGTTACTCCAAGACCACTGTTTTCAGCTTTTATACTTCCGTTGTGGGCCTGTATTATTTTCTTGGAAATAGCCAGGCCAAGTCCGCTTCCTGTAGGTTTTAAAATGTTCTGATTTTTAGACTGATAAAACTTGTCAAAAATCATTTCCAGATCCTCTTCCGGAATGTGCTTTCCTGTATTGAAAATAGTAATCATCAACTGATTTTCTCTTTCAAACAATTTAGTTTGTATCGTTCCCAGTTCATCTGTGAATTTTAAGGCATTTCCCCATATATTCTGAAGCAGTTGAATCATTCGGGCTTCATCATATTCAAATATAACCCGGTTCAGGAGATTAACCTCACTTAAATGAATATTTTTCTGCTGTATCAGGTGCAATAGGGGGCTTAATGCTTTTTTATAGGTTTCAAGAATGTTGTTTTGTTGAATGTTTAACGAGATTTCACCATGCTGAAGTTTATCAAGATAAAGAATATCGTTGATGATCTCACTTAACCGGTCAGATTCTGTGATGATATTATTTAAAAACTCTTGCTTTATTTCAAAAGGAATATCATCATCGTCAGCTAAGATTTCTCCTGCTGAACGTATCGCAGTGATTGGGGTTCTCAGTTCATGGGCGACAGAATCCAGAAAGTCATCTTTTTGGCGGTCTTTAACAATCAGATTTTCATTGGCATTTCTAAGGTCATCAGAAAGCTTCTGTAATTCTTCAGACTGCTCCGTAAGTTTTTTGTTTAAACTGATGTTTTCTTTGGATTCTTCAAGGATATTCAAAACTTCTTTCAGTGATATTTTATCTTCTTTGGTGACTCCCTCAATCAGAATTTTAGCTGAAGCTGTCCCGATTCTTCCTGCCAGAAGGTTTTCCGAAAATTTAATGAATCTTGAATCAGCAGTCTCTGTTTTAGAATCAATATTATATTTTAAATTGAATATTCTCAACGCCTGCTCGGTTTTGTTTTTACCTAAAAATCTTTCCAGGATATTCTGAATATCGGAAATATAGGCCGTTCCTCTCCAGATGAATGCATTTTCGTGATTTTGAATATATTTGTCAATGTCTACATACAGTTCAGCAAAGTTTCTTTCACGGTAATTTCCTTTGGTGCTCACTGAAACAATCGTAAACAAGCCAGTATTCACAAGAATTGACCAGAAAAAAATCTGAGGAATCCTGGCCAGATAAGGAATGGTAAAGAAGTTGAAAGAATTATACATATCCCTTAAAACCCCTTTGAGCTCTTGGTTGTACGAAAAATAATACTGTGGAATGATTAATCCGAAATAACAAATAGCTAATCCGGCAGCAAGCCCGATAACAGCGCCTTTATAGCTTCCTCTTCTCCAGAATATAGCTCCAAAAAATGCCGGAGCGAGCTGTGCAATCACTACAAAAGAGATCAATCCCACAGAATCCAGCGATGTTTTTAAAATAAAATATTTGTAGAACACAAAGGCCATGATAATCAGTGCAAAAATGCTGAATTTTCTGATGTTGGTAATGCTTCTTGTATTTTGTTCCTCATTTTCAGATTTCAGTTTTCCAAGCAAACCGTAAGGAATGATGAGGTTGTTGGAAAGCATGATGGATAAAGTAATAGCAGAGATGATAATCATGGAAATACATGAACTCAATCCGCCAAGGAAAACCAAAACGGTGATTAAAGTATTGCCGAAATGCTGCGGAATTAAAATAGAGTAGAACTCAGGATTTACTTTCTCACCATCAAAGATCAGCCTTCCGCCCCATGCAATCGGGAAAATAAATATGGTGAAGATTAATAAATAAAGCGGAAAAAACCATATTGCTGTTCTGATGTGCTTTTCCTGTCTGTTTTCAACGATCGCGGTATGAAACTGTCGTGGTAATATACAGATAGCTGTTGCTGAGATCATGCATAAAACCATCCAGTTCATGGCACCCTCAATGCCGTTGAAAGTATTTTTTTCTTTAAAATCTTCAAAACGACTAGCTTTTTGGTAGATGTCTGTAAATCCATCAAAAACATAGTAGATCACAAAAAGACCAAGAATAATGATGAAAAATAATTTTAGGAAGCTTTCCAGTGCAATAGCGGAGATAATTCCCAGTCGCTTTTCCGAAGCGTCTACATATCTTGTTCCGTAATAGGAAGAAAATAAAGCGATTAAAATCACCACAAATGTGGCATTGTCGGTCAGTATATTCTTCGACATCGGAGTTTCTGTTACCAGATGGAAGGTTTCTGATATGGCTTTGATCTGTAATCCGATGTAAGGAACAATCGCTAAAAGACAGACAATCGTGATAATCGCACTCAGACTTCTGCTGTTTCCATATCGTAACGAGATGAAATCTGCAAGGCTGCTTATTTTATTAACCCTGGCAATTCTTACAATTCTTGTGTTAATATAAATCCAGGCAGGAATAATCATTGCAGGGCCAATATAAATCGGTAAATAGTTTAATCCGCTTGTAGCGGCCACTCCGATGCTCCCGTAATACGTCCATGCTGTACAATACACAGCCAATGACAATGCATAAATGTAAGGATTGTTGATCCAGAACTTGCTTCTTTTCTTCTCTGCCAGATGGGCAACTAAGAACAGAAGAGCCAGATAAAACATAACCACAGAAAATAATGCGAAGCTACTCATTGTGCTTTTTTACAATTACAAAGGAAATTACAATGGAGATCATCCAGACAACAAACAGGTAAATTAGAATCATAGGATATCCGAAAACCTCCCGCTCATTATTGAAAAGCAGTGAAATAGGAATACTGAAAGCAATCATCAGTCCGATGCTCAGGATAACCAGTTTTTGTTCGTGTCTTTTTTTCATAAATGATGATGGATAAAAGATAATTGATGAATATGAGCATTCATCAATTATCATTATCTGTTTAATTATAATTTTTCGTCAGAATACTCTCCTGTTAAAGCGTAATAGCCAAAAACAGCCATTCCACCTGAAACAATCGGCATCAGTACAAACAGGATGATGATCCCGAAAACCAGGTCTTCCTGTTTTCCGGAAGTTATTTTTGGAATTCCCATTACTGTAATTGCAAAATATCCTACGACCACAGCTATTGCGATCCAGAGTATGCCTAATATTTTTTTTAGTGCGTTCATTTTAGTAGTTTTAAAATTAATAAAAATTTGAGTGATTCAGTGATTAATCGTGAAGATTATTGTTCTTATTTTTAAGATAAATTAATCCGATAATCAAGCAGACTGTAGCCACTCCGATCGGATACCATAATCCCTCAAGATACCATGTGGCATGTCCCGCTTCTTTTCCTGTAGTTACCAGATAAGTAGCTACGGCCGGAAGAAGTCCTCCAAATACACCATTTCCAATATGATAGGGCAAAGACATCGAAGTGTAACGGATTCTCACTGGGAACATTTCAACAAGGAACGCTGCAATAGGCCCATAAACCATAGTTACGAATATCACCTGGATAAATACTAAGAAAACCAGATACCATTTTGTGCTGTCACTCACCGTTACAGATTGTGAAACCTTAGGTTCTTCAGCTTTTCCGTCTTTTATAACAGGACCACTTGGTGACCAGTGAACGATACTGTCTTTTTTAATTAAAGTTCCATCGGTATAAAGTGTTTCTTTATGGAAGGTTACAAGGCTGTCTGTAGCAATGTCTTTGTGGATTTTAGCGGTTCTTTTTTCGGTAATTCCACTAGTGGCTACCGTTTTATTTTCAAGACTGACGCTTTTGAACATGCTGTCATAAATAGGTCTGTACGCTAAAATTGCCACCAGCATTCCGGTCATCATTACAGCTTTTCTTCCTATTTTATCTGATAACCAGCCAAAAAATACAAAGAAAGGAGTTCCTAAAAATAAAGCAGTCGCCATTAAATAATCTACCTGAGTAGAATCAATATTCATTACTTTCTGCATGAAGCTCATAGCGTAGAATTGTCCTGTATACCAGATTACCCCTTGTCCCATTGCTGCTCCAAAAAGAGCAAGCAATACGAATTTAAAGTTGAATTTATTACCAAAACTCTCTTTTAAAGGATTTTTAGAAGTTTTTCCTTCACTTTTCGCCTTGGCAAAAAGGGGAGATTCCTTCATGTTTTTTCTGATAATATAAGAAACTCCCACCATTAAGATTGAGATCCAGAAAGGAACCCTCCATCCCCAGCCGTCGAATTCTTCGGGAGAAAGTGTATTTTTTGTAATTAAAATAACAATCAGTGAAATGAAAAGCCCTGCTGTGGCTGTGGTTTGAATCCATGAAGTCCAGTAGCCTCTTCGATGAGGTTGTGCATATTCCGCTACATAAGTTGCTGCCCCTCCATATTCGCCCCCAAGAGCAAGACCTTGTAATAATCTAAGGATTAAAACCAAAACCGGAGCCAGGAACCCGATGGTTTCATAACTTGGGATACATCCGATAAGAAAAGTGGAAAACCCCATAATGAGCAGAGTGACAAGGAAAGTGTATTTTCTTCCGATAATGTCACCCAGTCTTCCGAAGAATAAAGCCCCAAAGGGTCTTACCACAAATCCAGCTGCAAAAGTGGCTAGCGTAGATAAAAATGCCGCTGTCGGATTATCTGCAGGGAAAAATTTGGTCGCTAAAACAATGGCCAAACTTCCGAAGATGTAGAAGTCATACCATTCTATCAATGTTCCGAGGGATGAAGCAGTGATAACACTCCAGATGGTGCGGTTTTTCTGCTTTTCGGTCATATTTTCGTAGCTTTCGTGATGGTTTTCGCTCATATTGATTGGTTTTTGATGTTAATGGAAAGAGTAAAATGTTTTATTCTTAATAGAACTTAGCTCATCTTACATTTTATATTGCCTTAATGTGTTTAGATTATAAGTAGATCTGGAACTGTACGATGAATTCTCCTTTTGAAGAAGGTTTTTCAGTAGGATTGGTGTAAACTGGTCTTGTTGAATACTGGGTTGTGATTTTTGCATGATGTCCGTCAATAAACCAGTTAGCTCCAACATCAAACTGAGAAGATGATTTGTCAAATGCTTCAAAGTTTTTGTGAGTATATGCTGCAAAGGGTTGTATTCTGATTTTCGGCTTTTCTGCCTGACTTGGTAATAGCAAACCGGCCTGTGCGTAGATAATATTACCTGTTCCGATGGTAGGCTGTAAATTTCCCGGTCCTGCGATCGCTTTATTGCCAATGAAATTAGGGTCGGTAGCTGCAATATTCATTGTTCCCAGATTTCTTACATAATTTGGACCGAAATTGTAGTTATAATATCCGGCGTAGGCTGAAACTGCCATTTTGTTTTTGGCTTCTCCCAATGGGATATCTGCAAAAGCATCTACCGCAAAAAGAGTTATGTCATGTTTTTCTACATTTGAATTCACTGAAGTTCTGGTTCCGTCTGCCTGATGGTAAAATCCGGCTCCTACATTGAATACTTTTTTTGTCCCAAGATAAGATCCTACTTTGAAAGGTAAGGTGTTGGATTCCTCATCTAAGAATTGATATTCAACATATCCTGCTTTTGAAAAACTTGGATTTCCGTTATTGTCTACTGCTACGGCTTTTGACGGATCGGTCACATTCGCAGGAGCAAGGTCTGTAGCAAAAGGTTTGTTTAAGCTGAAACGATATTCCAGTTTTCCGTATTTACCCTTAGCAAACATTCCGATTTGTCTTCCAAACTGATCCGAATTGTCTATCAGTGGCCATGAGAATACCGGAGAATCTACTGTAAGAAAGTTTAGGGTAGAGGCCATAGTCATACGGGAAAGTCCCATGTAGTAATGAAGCCCTGCCCCTAAAGATAAACTGAATTTTCCTGCTTCTCCAGGTAAAATAACTGCATATTCATTCCAGGCATCATGGAAAAACATCTGGGTTTTCTTTCCGTTTCCGTAACCTCCTGTTCCTGAGGTTCCTGATCCGCCGCCATTGATGAAAGTCTGATTGTTGATTCCAAAATGAAGGAGAATCATATATCTTTTAGAGATCTGCGCATACGTTAGAGCGCGTAATCGTCTGTTTCCCAGATTCCACGTGTTATCTGTTGGTTCATTTCCAACCATACTTCCGGGATTCATGGCACTGTTTCTTAGCCAAAGCTGATCCCATAAAATAAATCTGATGAATTTGTCTCCCTCAGGATTGAGGTTAATTTTTAATCCGCTGCCATAATCAGGAGAACCCTGCGAATACATAGAACCGCTAATTAAGGCTATTCCAATAAATGTAAGTAATTTCTTCATAAATTATCAATTTTTGGCGTTGTTTTTTGTGAAAGCCAAATTGTAATTAATAATTTATTTATGAAAATTTAATATATACTATTGGTAATACTATAGTTATATAGAATTGAAAGTATAAAATTCAGACTGCAAAGTCTATTATCTATCAATCTATTCTCTTTATTCCACCCTCTATTTCTTAAATCTTTCCCATTTAATCAACATATACTTATCAGCAAACTGAGTAATAATAATCCCGGAATTTTTAATGTTGTCTTCTTTAGCAATGTATTCAATCAATTCATTCTGTTTTAATATTTTATACACAGGATGGAATTCAGAATGGGGTGGCCTTGTAATATTATATTTCTTGATCCATGAACTTATCGTAACATGAGAAACCCCAATAATTCTTTCAATTTCACGGTAGCTTAAGCCTTCCAGATAGAGTTGTAAGGCTTTGGTTACATAATAGTCATCAATCTGTTTTCCCAGCTTTTTTACGGTAAAATAATAGTTGCAGCTTTTACAGAGAAATCTCTGTTTCTCATTGATAATTCCGCTTTTAACCACTTTATTACCCTTGCATTTTGGACATGTATTTTCCATAGCTATATTATTTTAGCAAATATATAATAAATTAGCAAAAATATATTTTTCAATAAAGATAATTTTACCTGTGTAAATTTTTAAAACAAAAAAAATATCTTTTTAATTTGGTTTTTAAAGAAAATATATTTTAAATTTGCCAAAAAAATTAGATAAATAAATGGAAATAGAAATTTCCTCATGCGAACATCTAATGTATGTGAGTGAAATACAGCAGGAAATGTATGATTCTGCACAGCGTAGAGGAACGGGAATCGCAAAACGTTCCATCGAATATTTGAGTAAGAAGATTTCAGAAGGCAATGCTGTGGTTGCTACTGAAAACGGCGAGTGGGTAGGTTTCTGTTATATAGAGACCTGGTCGCATGGGAAGTTTGTGGCTAATTCGGGATTGATTGTATCTCCCAAATTCAGGCATGGCGGAGTGGCTACTCAAATTAAGCATAAAGTTTTCCAGTTATCTAGAGAAAAATATCCGGAAGCAAAGGTATTCGGGTTAACAACAGGTCTTGCGGTAATGAAAATCAACAGTGATTTAGGATATAAGCCGGTGATTTATTCTGAACTGACTCAGGATGAAGAGTTTTGGAGCGGCTGTAAGAACTGTGTGAATTATGAAATTTTAATGAAAAAGGAACGTAAAAACTGCTTATGTACAGCCATGTTATTTGTTCCGGAAAATATAAAAAAAAATGAGGTTGTAAATCAGCCTGATCAAAATAAAGTAAACAGTGTTGTGAATACACAACCAGAAATTAAATATAACAATGAACAAGAAAGTCATCTTAGCATTTAGTGGAGGTTTAGATACTTCCTACTGTGCAAAATATCTTAGTGAAACACTGGGGTATGACGTGTATGCGGTTACTGTAAATACCGGAGGTTTTTCTAAAGAAGAAGAAAAAGAATTAGAAAGAAAAGCTTTAAACCTAGGAGTAAAAGAGTACAGGTGCGTAGATGCTCAGGAAGATTATTATAACTCTTGTGTAAAGTATTTGATTTTTGGAAATGTATTAAAAAATAACACCTATCCTCTTTCTGTAAGTGCTGAGCGTACCATTCAGGCGCAGGAAATTGCAAAATATGCTATTGAAGTAGGAGCAGATGCTATTGCTCATGGAAGTACCGGTGCCGGAAACGATCAGGTTCGTTTTGATTTGATTTTCCAGGTAATGTGTTCTGATATTGAGATCATTACACCAATTCGTGACATGGCTTTATCTCGTGAAGAGGAGATTGAGTTTTTGAAGAATCATGGGTATGAAATGGAATTCCATAAAGCACAATATTCGGTAAATAAAGGACTTTGGGGAACTTCTGTAGGTGGAAAAGAGACTTTAACATCAAGAAGTTATCTGCCGGAAGAAGCTTTTCCATCTCAGGTTCAGGAAACTCAACCTTCAGAACTGGAAATTGAATTTAAAAATGGAGAAGTGGTAGCGGTAAATGGAGAAAGCTTTGAACATTCTGTATATGCTATTCAAAAAATAGAAAAACTGGCTTCTGCTTATGGAATTGGACGTGATATTCATGTTGGTGATACTATCGTAGGAATCAAAGGAAGAGTAGGATTTGAAGCAGCGGCAGCCTCGGTGATTATCAAAGCGCATCATTTATTGGAAAAACATACCCTTTCAAAATATCAGCAGATGATGAAATCTCAGTTATCTGATTGGTATGGAAACTGGCTTCATGAAGCGCTTTTCTTAGATCCGGTAATGAGAAATATTGAATCTTTCTTAACGGATTCTCAGAAAACAGTGAGTGGGAAAGTATTTGTAACCCTTCATCCATACAGATTTGTCTTAAATGGAATTGAATCTGATCACGATTTAATGTCTGATAAATTCGGAAGCTATGGTGAAGCCAACAGAGCATGGACGGGAGAAGATGTAAAAGGATATACAAAAATTGTAAGCAATTCCTTAAATATATATCACCAGATTAATCAAAATATCAACTAAAGTTCCGAAGGAGCGATTTAACAAAAGATAGGATAGAATTCTATCGATTAAAATATGAAAAAGACAGTAGGAATAGTTGGTGCCAACGGATATACAGGAAGCGAGTTAATACGTTTACTGGCTTTCCATCCCCATGTGACATTGAGTTTTTTATATAGTCGTTCGAATTCGGGAACAAGAATTTCGGATCTGTACCCGGATTTAACGACGGTTTGTGAGCAGGTACTGACGGACCAGCCTGAAGAAGTAGATATTCTTTTTTTATGTCTTCCACACAAGGAAAGTCAGAACTGGTTAACCCAAAATCCGGTTAAAGAAGAAACATTGGTGATTGATCTGGGAAATGATTTTCGTTTGGACGGAAATTTTGAAAAGAGAAATTTTATCTACGGATTGCCGGAAATCAATAAAAAACAACTTTCAGGATCAAAAAGTATTGCAAATCCCGGATGTTTTGCCACAGCCATTCAGTTAGCATTATTGCCATTGGCTGGGAAAGAGGCTTTGGATGAGGTTTATACTACCGGAATCACAGGCTCTACAGGAGCTGGACAGTCTTTACAGGCAACGACTCATTTTACCTGGAGGAATGATAATGTATCAGCTTATAAAACTTTGGCTCATCAGCATGTAGATGAAATTTTACAACAAATAGTTTTGTTTAATCATAAAGAAGTCAGCCTGAATTTTGTACCATGGAGAGGGGATTTTGCAAGAGGGATTTTTACAAGTTCTACAGTGAAAACAGATTTGGGACTTTCTGATCTCTATCAATTGTATCAGGATTTTTATGCAGAAGCGCCGTTTGTTACGGTAAGTGAAAAAGCAATTGATTTAAAGCAGGTTGTCAATACGAATCGCTGTGTGATCCAGATTGAAAAGAGTGGAAATGTTGCCGTTATTCACTCAGCGATTGACAATTTGTTAAAAGGAGCTTCAGGACAAGCTGTGCAAAACATGAATATCGCGATGGGCTGGGAAGAAAATACAGGCTTGAATTTAAAACCGATAGCATTTTAAATTCAATTGATTAAAATAAGTCAATCGTAAGTTTTAAAAACTAACATCAAATCCGACTTAGGAAAATGGAGCGTTAAGAAAATTAATTCTGTGAACGTTAAGAAAATTCTACTGTTCAAAGTGTGTATAAAATCGAAGAACTCGTTTAGAATTCGCACAAGTTTTAGAATTTTTAGAGAATAGAACTAATTTTTAGCGGAAGTTTCCAGGTCTTGAACTTTTGTTTCTTTTGTTTCAAGACGAAAGAAATTAATTAAAAACAAAAAAATGAATTTATTCAACGTATATCCATTATTCAACATAAATCCAATTAAAGCTCAGGGATCTTTCCTTTGGGATGATAAAGGAGAAAAATACCTTGATTTTTACGGTGGGCATGCTGTAATCTCTATCGGTCACAACCATCCGCATTATCAAAACAAGCTGAAAGAGCAGTTGGAAAAAATTTCTTTCTATTCTAATTCTGTTCAGAATGAATTACAGGTAGAGCTGGCTGATAAGCTTGGGAAACTTTCAGGATATGAAGATTATAGCCTTTTCTTATGTAATTCAGGAGCAGAAGCTAATGAAAATGCATTGAAGCTTGCTTCTTTTCACAATGGAAAAAGTAAAGTGCTTTATTTCTCGGGATCATTTCACGGAAGAACTTCTGCTGCAGTTTCTGTAACGGATAATCCAAAAATTGTTGCTCCGGTTAACTTTTCAGAACGATTTATCAAATCTGAATGGAATGACATTAAGCAACTTGAAGAAACTTTTGCCGCATATGGAAATGAGATTTCATCAGTCATTATTGAAGGAATTCAAGGGGTAGGTGGAATCATGATCCCAACACCGGAGTTTTTATCTAAAATTAAAGAATTGTGTGAAAAATATGACACTGTTTTGATTCTGGATGAAGTACAATCAGGATATGGAAGAAGCGGATATTTCTTTGCCCATCAGGAATTCGGAATTGAAGCGGATATCATTACAACAGCTAAGGGAATGGGGAACGGATTTCCTGTTGGCGGAGTTTTGATTAGTCCTAAGTTTCAGGCTAGTAATGGTTTGTTAGGAACAACATTTGGAGGAAATCACTTAGCCTGTGTAGCTTCGATTGCGGTTCTGGATGTAATGAAAGATGAAAATCTTATCGAAAATACTCAGCAAATGGGTGAGTATATTGAAAATGAAATTAAAGATTTATCCCATATTAAATCAATCCGAAGGAAAGGACTGATGATCGGAATAGAACTCGACAGAGACTGTTCAGAAGTAAGGAAAAGCTTACTGTTCGATCATCATATCTTCACTGGAAACTCTAATGATAAAAGTGTTTTAAGGATTCTTCCGGCACTGAATATCAAAAAAGAGGAAACAGATCTTTTTATCAGCGCTCTGAAAGAGGTGTTGGGAAATATTTAATAGGTATTAAAAATCTTTACAATCAATTCAAAATGAAAAAATTCACTACTGTAAGTGATGTAAAAAACTTACAGGAAATTATAAAAAAAGCTTTAGAAATTAAAGCAAACCCACTTTCTGAAACAGAAAAAGGAAAAGGAAAAACAATTGGTCTTGTATTCTTAAACTCAAGTTTAAGAACCCGTTTAAGCAGCCAGATTGCAGCGCAAAACCTGGGATTGAATGTATTAACTCTAAATGCAGCTCAGGAAGCCTGGAATCTTGAATTTGCTGACGGAGCTGTGATGAATGGAGATACCGTAGAGCACATCAAAGATGCTATTGAAGTTTTAAACCAATATTGTGACATCATTGCTGTACGTTGTTTTGCCGGAATGAAGAGCAAAGAAGACGATGTAAACGAAAGTATTCTGAGCCAATTCGAAAAACATGCAAAAGTTCCTGTTATTTCTTTGGAATCAGCAACCCGCCATCCTTTACAAAGTCTGGCAGACTGTATTACGATTACAGAAAAATGGAGAAAAGACTATAAGCCAAAAGTAGTTTTAACCTGGGCACCGCATATCAAACCGATTGCTCATGCAGTAGGAAATTCTTTTGCGGAATGGATGCAGGAAATGGACGTTGACTTGGTAATCGCTAATCCGGAAGGATATGATCTGGACCCTGCTTTCACAAAAGATGTAAAGATTGTTCATGATCAGGATGAAGCATTAAAAGAAGCTGATTTTATCTACGTAAAAAACTGGTCTTCTTTTGACGACTATGCAGCAATGCCTGAAGTAAAAGAAAACTGGATGCTTACCAATGAAAAACTGGCGAATACCAATCAGGCAAAAGTAATGCACTGTCTTCCGGTTCGCCGTAATGTAGAATTAAGTGATGAGGTAATGGATGGAGAAAATTCCATTATATACCAACAGGCAAAGAACCGAATTTTCTCAGCACAGGCAGTCTTTAGTGAAATTTTGGATGGCTTGAACGTTGAATAATTCTTTTTCAAACCCCTTGACAAGGTTCTAAACCTTGACAAGGATTGAAAATTCAACAAGACATAATTAATCCAAACAGAGTCCTGAAGTGACAATTTAATCTAGGGTTGGAATACATTCCAATCAATTTAAAACCCCAGATAGAATGGAAATTCTATCAATACAATAAACATAAAAAAATGAAACAGAAAATATACATCATAAAAATAGGCGGTGCGCTCATTGATGATGAACGATTACTGGATCAATTTTTAGATCAGTTTTCCGAAATTAAAGAAAAGAAAATCCTTGTGCATGGTGGTGGTAAGTTAGCCACAACGCTTGCTGATAAACTGGGAATCGAGCAGAAGATGATTAATGGAAGGAGGATTACTGATAAAGAGACGTTGGATATTGTAACGATGGTATATGCAGGGGGAATCAATAAGAATATTGTTGAGAAACTACAACATAAAAAATGCAATGCCATAGGGTTTTCCGGAGCAGATGGGAATCTTATTAAAGCTAAAAAAAGAGAACATCCTGAAATAGATTTCGGCTTTGTAGGAGATATCAATAAGAAGAGTGTGAATAAGAAACTCGTTTCAAAGTTCATTAAGCTGGATCTTATTCCTGTATTTTCTGCCATTACCCACGATAAAAAAGGAAATCTTTTTAACACCAATGCAGACACTATTGCTTCTGTAATCGCTCAGGCTTTGTCTGAGAAATATGAAGTGGAGCTGCTGTATTGTTTTGATAAAAAAGGAGTGTTGGAAAATGTGGATGACCCGGAATCTCTCATCAAAAGTATTTCTGAAGACGATTTTACAACATTGAAAGAAGAAGGAAAGCTTCATAAAGGGATTTTACCCAAACTTGAAAATGCTCTTGGAGCAATAAAAAATAATGTAAACAAAGTGTTTCTGATTAAAGAAACAGAATTGAAAAACCATATAGAGAATCATCATGCAGGAACCGAAATCTGTTTATAATAAAGAAGAATTGCTAAACAATGCTGTTGAATTGCTTAAAAATTTGATTGAAATTCCTTCATTCAGCAAAGATGAATTCAATACGTCAGTGGAAATTGAAAACTTTTTCAAAAAGCACCAGATCCCGACGAAGCGTTTTAAAAACAATATCTGGGCGGTCAATAAAAACTTTGATGTATTTAAACCTTCAGTTTTACTCAATACGCATCATGATACGGTAAAACCAAACAAAGCATACACGCTGGATCCGTTTGTACCGATTGAAAAGGATGGGAAGCTGTTCGGATTGGGGAGCAATGATGCCGGAGCCTCTCTGGTTTCCATGGCGCAGGTTTTTTTACATTTTTATGATAAAGAAGATTTAGAATATAATTTAGTGATTGCGTTGACAGCAGAGGAGGAGATTTCAGGTTTTGACGGAATCGAGGCTCTGTTTCCACAGTTACCTAATATCGAGCTTGCCATTGTAGGAGAACCCTCGCAGATGAATCTGGCAATAGCGGAAAAAGGACTGTTGGTGATTGACGGAGAGATGAAAGGAACTCCTTCTCATGCTGCTCATCCTAATGACGATAACTCCATTATTAAATGTATGGAGGATCTTCAGGGAATTTTAAATTTTAAATTTCCGAAGGTTTCAGATTATCTGGGCGAAGTGAAAGTTACTCTTTCAGGAATGAATGCCGGAGTGCAGCATAACGTAGTACCGGAGTCCTGCCATTTTACATTAGATGTAAGGGTAACGGATGAATATTCCAATAAAGAAGCCTTTGATATCATTCAGTCGCAGATGAAATCAAAGCTTACCGCAAGGTCTTTCAGGTTAAATTCATCAAAAATCGAAATGGATCACCCGTTTGTAAAAGCAGGACTGGAAATAGGAAGGTCAACCTATGGTTCACCAACCTCTTCAGATCAGGCGATTATTCCATGTACATCTGTAAAACTGGGGCCTGGAGACAGTAGGCGCTCTCATACAGCGGATGAATTTATCTATATCAATGAAATAGAAGAAGGTATAGAGATCTACATCAAAATTTTGGAAAAAGTGTTATAAAAGATGGGAGCGGGAAGAAGGAAGAAAGGAAGTTATTGTGGTTTACTATTAACTTCCTGCCTCTAGCTTCAGACTTCCAGCTTACTATATATTTTGACAAATGCTCAGCAGGCAATAAAGTTCACGTTTTAATAAGGATTTATGCAAACAATACGATTAAAAGGGACTTTACATATTAAGGAAATGTTTTTTTATAGTTAATAGTAATAATAAGGATAGTCTTGCTGGGCTTGTCAAAATCAATCAAATATTTTAAATCGGACTGTGATGAAATCAGTATATGATAACCTGCAGTCTTAGAAAATCAATCAGTACTTATGAAAAAAATATGGCAAAAGGATGACCTGGCCACCAATATATTAGTCAATAACTTTACAGTAGGAAAGGACCTTGACTTTGATGAACGTTTAGCAAAATATGATGTTAAAGGTTCTATGGCACACTGTACAATGCTTGCAGAGACCGGAATTATTTCTCAGGAAGAATCCGGGCAGATGCTGGCAGTATTAAATGATATTTTACAGCAAATTGAAAATGGTAATTTTGAAATTGATAAAGAAGCTGAGGATATCCATTCTCAGGTAGAAGCAATCCTGATTACAAAATTAGGAGACATCGGAAAGAAAATTCATACGGCAAGATCAAGAAATGATCAGGTTTTATTGGATATCAAACTGTATTTATTAGATGAGATCCGTAAAATTACGGCACTAACAGATGAGTTTTTTCAGATCTTAATCCAATTGGCAGATCAGCATAAAAATGTGCTGCTTCCGGGATATACCCATTTGCAGATTGCTATGCCTTCTTCTTTCGGATTGTGGTTTGGAGCTTATGCTGAAGCACTTTTGGATGATGTTGAAATGTTGTTTTCAACTAAAAATATCATCAATAAAAACCCATTGGGATCAGCGGCAGGCTATGGTTCATCTTTCCCGATCAACCGTGAAAGTACCACTTATAATCTGGGATTCCAGTCTATGAACTATAATTCAGTCTATGCTCAGATGACTCGTGGAAAATCTGAGAAACTATTAGCAATGGCAATGGCAACTCTGGCGGGAACACTTGGGAAATTTGCTTATGATGTATGTCTGTATCTGAATCAGAACTTCAATTTCATCAGCTTTCCGAAAGAATTTACAACAGGAAGCAGTATTATGCCGCATAAAAAGAATCCGGATATCTTTGAGCTGGTTCGTGCACGATGCAACAGAATTCAGGCGTTACCAAATGAGTTGATTTTGCTAACGAATAATCTTCCGTCAGGATACCACAGAGATGTACAGTTGACGAAGGAAATTCTCTTCCCTGCAATTGATTCATTAAAGGAATGTCTGGAGATTCTAAGCTATACTTTACCAAATATTCAGGTGAAAGACGGAATTCTGGAAGATGAAAAATATAAATACCTGTTCAGCGTAGAGAAAATTAATGAAGAAGTGAAAAACGGAAGTTCTTTCCGTGATGCTTATGTGAAAGTAGGGCAGGAAATTGAAAATAATGAGTTTGAATTCGAGCCAGGCGCTTTGAATCATTCACACCAGGGAAGTATAGGAAACCTTTGCCTGGATAAAATAGAATACCAGTTCAATAAACTGAAGAATAAATTATTAGGTTAAAATCTAAACCATTAAGATAATAAAAGCTTAGGCAGACATAAAAATCTAAAATTACTTTAGATCGCCTTATGTTTTATCGTTGTGAAATCCTTAAATCTTAATTGCTTAAGCTGTCTTAATGGTTGGATTTTATTTTGATCTTTGAATTTGATGATTGAACCATTTAAGGTTCTTTAAGATAAGATGAGTTAAGAAAAGTTTGAATTTTCTGCATAGCTTTATAATTAGCTTGCGGATATCCTTAACTATTCTTCGTCACCTAAAGTTTCTTAATGGTTTAAAATTGAAAACTATTCAAGGTCAATCTTGAATTTAGTAGACTTTTTCACTTCATGAAGTACAATAGAACTGTGATACTGTCCGATATTAGGAATGTTTGAAATTACATTGACCGCAAACTCATTATAAGAGTTGATGTCTTTGGCAATAATCTTCAACATATAGTCATACTCCCCGGAAAGACTGATGATTTCCTGTACTTCATCATACTTTCCAATATGCTTCTCAAAGGTTTCCAATACCTTCTTGGATTGCTCTTTAAGACGTACATTACAGTAGACTACAATATTCAGACCCAGTTTCTCACGGTTTAAAAGACCTACATACTTCTGAATGATCCCCTGCTTCTCCAGTTGTTTGATTCTTTCATACGTCGGAGTGAAGGTAAGACCTATCTTTTCTGAAATTTCTTTAACAGATAAGGTGGAGTCTTCCTGTATAATGCTGAGAATCATTTTGTCTTTTAAATCCATAGAATATATTTGAATGTTAACAAAAATATCAATTTTAAATGAGAATAAGAAGTACTGAAGTTTTTAATTTATTTCAAACTTAATTTTTGTAGGTTCATAAAATTGTTATATCTTTGCACCTAATGAATAAAAAAGCATTTATATCATTAGATTTACCGGGCGAAAGCGCCCTTTACGATATTTATTGTTATTAGCGAAGATTGTTGTCTTCGCTTTTTTTATGCTTAAAAATTAAGATTATGTTTACGATTACAGAACTAAGTACCGAGAAAATCAACAGTATACTGACAGAAGCAATGGCTTTTAGAAATGGAAAAACTGCTAAAATTGAAGGCGAAGTTTTTTGCTCCAATCTTTTCTTTGAAGACAGTACAAGAACAAAAACAAGCTTTGATATTGCAGAAAGAAAATTAGGATTGCAGATAGTTCCCTTTGATGCTTCACAGAGTTCTGTAAATAAAGGAGAGAGTCTTTATGATACGGTAAGGACAATTGAAAGTCTGGGAGTAAATTTAGTAGTGATCAGGGATAAGAAAGACAGATATTTCGAGGAACTGGAAAATATTAAGATTCCTGTCATCAACGGAGGAGACGGAACAGGAAACCATCCTTCACAATGTATGTTGGATCTGATGACCATCTATCAGGAATTCGGAAAGTTTGAAGGATTAAAAGTAGGAATTGTAGGAGATGTAAAACACAGCCGTGTTGCCAACTCAAATGCTGAAGCTTTAAGAAGATTAGGCGCTAAAGTATATTTCTCCGGACCTGAACAATGGTTTGACGAAGGAGCACTAATCAACGGAACTTATCTTTCAGTAGATGAACTGATTGCTGAAGTAGACGTTCTGATGTTATTAAGAATCCAACATGAAAGACATGATGCTGCCATGAGTTTCACTGCATCAGACTATCATAAAAAATATGGACTGACGAAAGAAAGGGAGAAGGCTATGAAAAAAGAAGCAATCATCATGCACCCGGCACCTATCAACAGAGGAGTGGAAATAGACTCAGACCTGGTAGAATGTGAGCGTTCAAGAGTTTTCAGACAAATGGAAAACGGTGTTTTTGCCAGAATGGCCATCTTAAAAGATGCACTGGAAGAAAAAGGGTTTACTTTTAAGTAAAAAGAGCCAGGATAAAAGTAAAAAGTATAGTGAGCTCCGTAGGAGCGACCTGTTAATAGCCATGGGCGGAAACCCCTGGAAAAATAAGAAAGACATTAATTATGTGAGCCTCGTAGAGGCGACCTGATAATAACCACAGGGGAAGTCCTTTGGAAGATAAAAAAGCCTCGAAGAGGCGACCTGTTAATAAAAAAGAAAATCTAAATAGAAAAAATGAAGAAAAAATTAATACTGGAGTCCGGTGAAGTGTTTCATGGAGAAGGTTTCGGAGCAGAATTGGAAACTGCAGGTGAAGTAGTTTTCAATACCGGAATGACAGGGTATCAGGAATTGATCTCTGACCCATCATACTGTGGTCAGATAGTTTGTATGACCTATCCGCTTATCGGGAATTATGGTATTAACCGTGATGATTATGAAAGTATTGAGCCGGCTATTAAAGGACTTATCGTAAAAGAACTTTGCGATCTTCCTTCTAACTTCCGTACTCAGATCACTTTAGATGAATTATTTAAAAAGAAAAACCTTTCTGGAATTTCAGGAATTGATACAAGAAGACTGACAAGGATTCTTCGTAACTCCGGCGTAGTGAAAGGAAAAATTGTGAATGCAGATGCGGATGAAGCAGCTACAGCTGCAGAGTTGAAAACAACTACTTTCCCAATCAACCAGGTAGAAGAAGTTTCTACAAAAACACCTTATGCAAACCCTAACAGAGGTTTCAAAGTAGTATTGGTAGACTTTGGTGCCAAACTGGGAATTATCAGAGAATTATCTCAAAGAAACTGTGATATCATTGTAGTTTCTCATGATACAACAGCAGAAGATATCCTGTTGATGAATCCGGATGGAATTATGCTTTCCAACGGTCCTGGTGACCCTGAAGATGTTCCACACGCACTGGATATGATCCGCGGATTATTAGGAAAAGTTCCAATCTTCGGAATCTGTTTAGGACACCAGTTAATTGGTCTTGCTTGTGGAGCAAAAACTTTCAAACTGAAGTTCGGACACAGAGGAGGAAACCACCCTGTACTTGATTTAGCAAAAAATACAGTAGCGATCACATCTCAGAACCATGGATATGCAGTAGATCAGGAAAGCTTAAAAGGAACAGACCTTGTAGAAACACACATCGCTCTGAACGACAGAACAAACGAAGGTTTGAAACACAAAATCCACCCTTGTTTCTCCGTTCAGTATCACCCTGAAGCAAGTCCAGGCCCTGAAGATGCAAACTACTTATTTGATGAGTTTATCCAAATGATGGAAGACTTTAAAAAGTAGGATTCAAGAGCCAAGAACCAAGAGTCAAGACTTAAGAGGAAATATATGCACAAGTTTGAAAATTTACTTTTCTGGCAGAAATCTATTGCATTGGCAAAACATGTATATACTATTTGTTTGGAAATCAATAGTGATGAAAAGTATGGTTTAATTTCACAGATTAAGAGATGCACCATTTCTATTCCTTCTAATATTGCCGAAGGTTCTGGAAGAAATAGCAATAAAGAGTTTAATCATTTTCTTGCTATCGCTTTAGGCTCTGCATTTGAATTACAGACTCAATTGATTTTGGTAAAAGAGTTGAACCTTTTAGCAGAAGAAAAAGTAAATACTTTATTAAATGAAGTTTCTGAAATTCAAAGAATGATTTACTCATTTAAAAATAATTTAAAATAAAGTCTGGAAATCTTGGCTCTTAGCTCTAGATTCTTGACTCTAATAAAAAAAGAAAAATGGCAAAACGTACAGATATAAAAACAATTTTAGTAATCGGTTCAGGACCTATCATTATCGGGCAGGCAGCTGAATTTGATTACGCAGGAACGCAGGCTTGTCTGTCTTTGAAAGAAGAAGGCTACAAAGTAATTTTGATCAATTCAAACCCTGCAACAATCATGACAGATGTAGAAATCGCAGATAAAGTATATATCGAGCCGATTTCATTACAGTTTGTAAGCCACATTATCAGAAAAGAACGTCCGGATGCATTGTTACCAACGCTTGGAGGGCAGACTGGTCTTAACATGGCGGTAGAACTTGAAAAATCAGGAATTCTTGAAGAATGCAAAGTGGAAGTATTGGGAACTAAACTTTCTGCAATCAACAGAGCAGAAGACAGAGACCTTTTCCGTGAGCTGATGAGAGAATTGAATGAGCCGGTTCCGGAATCTGATATTGTAAACACAGTAGAAGGAGCAATTGCCTTTGCTAATGAGATCGGATATCCTGTAATTGTTCGTCCTGCCTTTACTATGGGAGGAACAGGTGGAGGTATCGCTTCCACTGAAGTAGAATTAAAAGAAATTGCCGAATTGGGACTAAAACACAGCCCAGTTACACAGTGCCTTATCGAGAAATCTATTGCAGGTTTCAAAGAAATTGAATACGAAGTAATGCGTGATGCAAACGACAATGCCATTGTGGTTTGTAACATGGAAAATATAGATCCGGTTGGAGTTCACACAGGGGACTCCATCGTAGTAGCACCTTCTCAAACGCTTTCAGACAGAGAGTACCAATTATTGAGAAATGCTTCCTTAAAGATCATCAGAGCATTAGGAATTGAAGGAGGATGTAACGTACAGTTAGCGCTAGATCCACATTCATTCGAATACTATATCATCGAAGTAAACCCTAGAGTATCCCGTTCATCAGCTTTAGCAAGTAAGGCAACAGGATATCCGATTGCAAAGATCGCTGCAAAGATTGCGGTAGGATTAACACTGGATGAAATCATGAACCCGGTAACAGGAAAAACATACGCATGTTTCGAACCTGCTCTGGACTATGTGGTTACAAAATTCCCAAGATTCCCATTCGATAAATTCGAAACAGCAGACAGAAGACTTTCTACTCAGATGAAAGCAACTGGAGAAGTAATGGCAATCGGAAGAAACCTTGAAGAGTCTTTACAGAAAGCGATCCGTTCATTAGAAACAGGAATCAAGCATTTAGGATTAAAAACTAAGCAGGCTCAGGCCCTTACAGCTGAAGAAATCGAAAGAAGAATCAGAGTGTGTGATGATGAGAGATTATTCATCATCGGAGATGCCTTAAGAAGAGGATATGATTGGGAACAAATCGTAGAATGGAGCAAAATCGACAAATTCTTCATCTGGAAACTGAAAAAGCTGGTTGATTTCGAAAAAGTTATTGCTGAAAATAAATTTGATAAAGAAACATTAATTGAAGCTAAAAGATTAGGTTTCGCAGATGTCAATATTGCAGTACTCTGGGATGTAAAAGAACGTGAGATTTTCAACTTCAGAAAAGAAAACGGAATAATGCCGGTTTACAAAATGGTAGATACTTGTGCCGCTGAGTTTGAATCTGAAACACCTTATTTCTACGGAACTTACGAAGAGGAAAACGAAAGTGTAGTTTCTGATAAAGAAAAGATCATCGTTTTAGGGTCAGGACCTATCAGAATTGGACAGGGAGTTGAATTCGACTACGCAACGGTACACTCAGTTTGGGCAATCAAAGAAATGGGTTACGAAGCGATCATCATCAACAACAATCCTGAAACTGTTTCTACAGACTTCTCTATCTCAGATAAATTATACTTCGAGCCATTAACGGAAGAAGATGTAATGAACATCATCGAGCTTGAAAAACCTAAAGGAGTAGTGGTACAGTTCGGAGGACAGACAGCGATCAACCTTGCAGATAAGTTAGCTTCTCACGGAGTACAGATCTTAGGAACTTCATTAGAAGACCTTGACAGAGCTGAAAACAGAGATAAATTTGAAAAAGCACTTCAGGAGATGGGAATTCCTCAGCCAAAAGGAAGAACTTCCACTTCAAAAGAAGAAGCGATAGAAATTGCGAACGAAATCGGTTACCCGGTATTAGTGCGTCCAAGCTACGTTCTTGGAGGTAGAGCAATGGAAATTGTATACGCAGAAGCAGAATTAGCTCACTACATGGAACATGCAGTAGATGCAAGTCCTGAACACCCTGTTTTGGTTGACAAATACATGGTAGGAAAGGAAATTGAAGTAGATGCAATCTGTGACGGTGAAACAGTGGTCATTCCAGGAATTATGGAGCATATCGAAAGAGCAGGGGTTCACTCCGGAGACTCTATCGCAGTATACCCGCCACAGAATATTTCACAAAGCGAAATTGAGACTTTAGTAGATTATACCCAAAGACTGGCAAAAGGACTGAAAGTGATCGGATTAATGAACATCCAGTACGTACTTTTCGAAGGAAACGTATATGTGATCGAAGTAAATCCACGTTCTTCAAGAACAGTCCCTTTCTTATCTAAAATTACTGAAGTTCCAATGGCGAACCTTGCAACGAAAGCAATCCTAGGACAGAAATTGGTTGATCTTGGTTACAAAAACGGATTGGTTCCGAATAAAGAAGGAGTCTTTGTAAAAGTACCAGTATTCTCATTCTCAAAACTGACAAAGGTTGACATCTCTTTAGGCCCTGAAATGAAGTCTACAGGAGAAGTAATGGGGAAAGATACTACTTTAGAGAAAGCCCTTTACAAAGGATTGGTCGCAGCAGGAAGAAAAGTTCCAATGCACGGTTCTATCTTGTTCACAGTAGCAGATAAGCACAAGGAAGAAGCAGCTGATTTGGCAGCAAGATTCCATGAAGTAGGGTTCAGAATCTGGGCTACAGAAGGAACAGCAAAATTCTTCGAAGAAAAAGGAATCCCTTGCAAAATAGGGTACAAGATTGGAGAAGAAAGTGTAAACCTTATCGACCTGATCCAGAAAGGAAAAGTTCAGTATGTAGTAAACACCACTACAAAAGGAAAACAGGCAGAAAGAGACGGATTCCAGATCAGAAGAATGAGTGTGGAAAACGGTGTTCCTTGTTTAACTTCAATGGATACAGTAGAAGCAATCCTAAAAGTAATTGAAAGCATGAGTTTCAAAATGGAGACGATGTAATTTCGAAAAATAAATAGTTGAAGTCCCGCAAGTTTTCTTGCGGGACTTTTTATTTTTAATGCCACAAATACACAAATTAAATTGTTGAAATGTGTAAATTGGGTAGCAAAGAAAACATAGACATTTAAAAGAAAGTATGAAACTATTACCTGCCATTTTGGGCTCTGCATTTTTGACTTTTTCAGCTTGCCAGACGGATAAAAAACAAGAGAATATTGTGCAAAATGATATTGTCTTCAAGGATAATTTGGGACATTCCTTGAGCAAAAGTGATATCGCCAATACCACAGGCAAAATAAACTATGAGATAATGGAGAATCAAAATATTGATCCTAAAGCAAAAGAACTGCATAAGGAAGCAAGACAATTGGGACAATCTGGTAAATATGACCTATCCATTACAAAACTTGATGAAGCAACAAAAATTCAACCGAATTGGGCATATCCTTTTTATGATTTGGCCTTTACTTATTTATTGAAAGGAGATTTTGATAATGCCTTGAAGTTCTATAAAAAGACTGATGAATTGGAGCCCAAAGGGTTCTTTACGGTAAAGACTGCTTTATATTCATTGGAGGGAGAAAATGAAGGCAAATTTCCTAAAGGTTTATATACTGCCTATATGCAGATTGAATGGACGGCAGACAAGAATAAGAAACTTGAAATTGCAAAAATGATAACCCAAAAAGTCCCAGACTTTGCTCCAGGATGGAAAGAATTGTCCTACCTACTGGATGATAAGACTGCACGACTTGATGCCATTGAGAAAGGGCTTTCAAAGAGTCCTGATGCTGAAACAAAAGGGATTTTGTTGATTAATAAGGCTTTGATATTAAATGATGAAGGAAAAAAAGAAGAAGCGAAACAAATATTGGGAAATCTTATTTTTTCATCAGATGTTACGAGGTCTAATGAAGAACTGGCTAAGTTTACCCTGAAGACGATAACAGGGAAATAACCACAATAACATGATTCAAGTTCTATGGCTAAGAAAATAATATTAATCAGCTGTGCCTCCCAACAAGGAAGTGTGAAAACCAAGGCAAAGCATTTATATACCAGTCCATTATTTAGGTTGAGTTGGAGATATGCCAACAAACGAGGCCCTGACAAAATATTTATCCTTTCGGGACTTCATTATTTGCTTGACATTGATAAGGAAATTGCACCTTACGATGTAACCTTAAGCAATGTTTCTAAAGCTAAAAGAAGAATAGGGCAAACCATATTGACTTCCAAGGAAAAGTTAAATTGGGGTAAGGAAATCATTGGACAGCTCTCAAAGGAAACGGATTTACAGAATGATGAATTCATTGTTTTGGCAGGACAGGAATATATCAAACCAATCATAAAAGATATCTTACGTTGTGAGAACCCTTTGGAAGGACTGAGGATAGGAGAGAGACTTAAGTTTCTTAAGGAGAATTAATAAGTAATGAATCAATAATAATCAAAAGTTTATACCAATAGGAGACAGACAAAAAATAATTGCAGATATTGTTAAAAGTACTTAGTAAATAAACACAACAATATAATGTTTTATTCGATTGGCTTATCAATAGGCATGCTGAGATTGATGTCCACAATAAAGAAGCTTGTCCTAAAGTAAAAAAACTATAGAAACTAAAATACAATGCATATAAAGCCAATTATAACAGTCTTTTTAGGTATTATTTTCGTTCTGGTCTTTTCTGGATGTTCTTATTTGACCGATTTTTATATTCAAAACCTGACTGCAACTAAAAAAATAATAAAGATCAATTATAATTATCCGATCTCAAAAGCCATTGCCAATGATCCTGGCAGCTTTGAGTTTAATTATGAGAATGAGGTATTGACACCCCGGTCTTTTCAAAAAATCAAAAGCCTAAAGTCTCTTGAAAAAAAAGTGGTAGGTGATTCTGCCATTGTTCTGGAAATCTATCCCAATTCAACAACAAGAATTGATAAAAGCCATAATGGAAATTGGAGGGACAAGATTAAAAGTGTTGAGATGGATGGAAAAGTATTTACTCCAGCAGAATTAAAAAATAAAACGAAGTTTATTAGTAATGATTATATTTTAAAAATTAAATAAGCGTGTTGTGGAATATAATGTCTTATTAATGTTCGAAAATAAACCTAACAGGTTTCTAAATTGTAACTCTTTTATCAGCAATAACTTTTGAAAATTGAATTGATATAATGCATAGTTTTGAAAAGCTACTTTTTAATAGATCTAAGATGATGATAAAATCTTTACCAATTATTTTTATATTAATTTTTCAATCTGGAAAATGTCAAATCATAAAACCTTTTGAGGATGAAAAATGTCAAATGTTTTCATACAATATACAGGCAAAAGATGCTGTGAAAATTGAATATCTTAATGATGAAAGGTATAGTAGATTGAAGTCAAGTAAGATTGCGTTAGATCAGGTCTTTAAGGAGGAAAATCTAAAATTATTGAACGAATTCAAAATGAAATTCCCTCTGGTTTTCTCTGATTCTTGCGCAACTTTTTCATTTTATGAAGATAATAAGCTAAGAAAGGTAAAATCTTGCAAAGTAAAATTTAAACTAGTTGATAAAAAAGCAGGCTTTTATGTTTTTCAGATGTCCGGATTTGAAATATATGGGTTTCTTCTTTACAATGAAAAAAATAAAGTATCTATCATCACAGACAATTTTCCTCAAATTTTAGAGAATGGAAAATATATTTTAAGTATTGATAACGGACTTGATTCGGCTGTAATACAATTTTATAAAAAAGCTGAGAAAGACTACAGTAACTATGAAATAAGAATAGAATCAAGGTTTCGTATTGATGAATATTATCTTTTAGAAGATCATTTTAAAAATCTAAATTTAATTTTTTCGGTGACATCAAAAGCTTTAAAGCTCATTGAAGAAGGAAAAGACGGTAAACAATATGCTTTGGATGAGAATAATGGTTGTAATTTTAAAGTGAAAATTAACTACTAATTATGCTGTTTATTTATAATCAATTCAATTATTGTAACAATATTCTGAAATTTATTTTTCAATTATTTACCCTGATTATAATTTGTTCTTGTAAAGCAAAAAATAATTTTCAATATGATATTGAATTCAGAAAATATGAATTAGCCTATAATTCAATTACCCATAAACTTAACCTGGAGAAACCTTTGCTTAAAGAATATAATTCCGATGCTTCCGGGGTTAAAATAATTCCCAAAGTCTATAAAATTAAAAACTATTCAATTTATGGGAGTGAGAAATTCAAAAATGAGAATTCATTTTCAAACGGAATAATTAAGACATTATCTGAAAAATATACCCAAGCGAATTGGAGAAAAGATAAAAAATATAAAGTAGTAAAGCTTGAGGAATTAAAAGACTTTCATGGACCACTACAATATATTTATTTTTCTGAAATCAGAAACGATTCACTTAGGGCAGAAATTTTAGGAAATCCTTTTGTGAAATATTCTATGACAACGGGAGAGCATTATTTAATTATATTTGAAAATAATCAAATCAAATCTGTTCAAAAGACTATTGGGCACTATGATTGAACGTTTTAATTTTAACATATCTAAAATTCCATGAAAAAAATACTTCTAATATTCACTGTATTAGGAATCGCATGTATGATTATTTTTAATATCGATTTTCCATTAAATGATCAAAGTATATATGGAAAATACCTCAATAAAAATTTTGATAATCTAACTTGTTGTGTGGAGGCTCCTCATGTAGCAGATACTCTAATTTTATATAGAAATGGCACATTTAAAAGTAAATTTTATAGTGTTGGAACATACCATATTGAGAATGGAATAAATCCTGAAATAGAACTACATTATAAGGAACTTGACAAACCAGCTATCTATAAAACCTATTTTTCAAATAAAATTTTTAGAAAGCCAAGGATCATTCTGAATGCAGATTTAAATCACTATTATGAAAAATTGGATTAGCAGGTTTTGAATTTGAGCGGAAATTTAATTAAAAAAGTACTTTAAATAGTCCACTTAATTGAAGTTAATTTATTGAGTGTCTAAAATATCTTAAACCTAACAGGTTTCAAAAACCTGTTAGGTTTTTTTATATCCTGATTATTACACAAAAGTGCTATTTTTTATTATAATGATTCATGATAACTTTGAATAAAATATTCTGAGAAATAGTGATATTACAGCTTATTGAGCATTGTTCAGTAATTTTTTATCGCTTTCTTTAATAATATTATTTATCGGAGAAATTGTTAGTTGCTGATATACTTTACAGTTTATTTAGGATAAGTTTAGTGTTGTTTCAGTTTCTCTGGTTTTGAATTAATAACCTTAAAAACTTAATATTATGTTTAATTCTTTAAATTCTGGGGAAACAAAAGCAGTCATTGTTGACAAGCTGGCGAATCAGTATGATCAAATGATCAGGGATCAAAAAAAGCTGGAAAAAGTACGTTTGTTAAACTATCCTCTCATAAACCTGGAGGATGATCAGAAGCGTTTTGAGACCAGAATTGCCCGTGAGGATCTTAATTTCCGTTTAGGAATTGAAAAAATAACCGGAGAAAATGATCTGGTAGATATTGTAAATCTCTCAAAAGTACTACAGATTTCCAAATCAGTATGCAGGATTTTGTATAATAATCAACCCCTTGGATCTGGCTTTTTAATCAATGGAAATATTTTAATGACCAATAATCATGTGATTTCAAGTGTGGAAGAATGTGCAAATATTAAAGCTGAATTTTTTTATGAAATTGACGAAGAAGGAAGAATTCTGAATCCCATCCAATTCAGACTGGAGCCGGAAACATTCTTTTTTACTTCAGATATTCAAAAAAAGACGGAAGATGAATTTTCCGGATTAGACTTTACAATGGTTGCATTAGAAGAACTTAATGCCAGAGGAAAAAAAATTGCAGATATTCCTTCTTTAGAAATAGATGGTAATGCTGGTAAAATAACTAAAGGAGGAACGTGTATTATTATTCAGCATCCTAATGGCCAGCCTAAAAAGACCTCGCTTAATAATAATTCTTTTTTTTCCGAGACTCAGGATCTGATTATGTATGAAACAGATTCTTTGTCGGGTTCCTCAGGCGCTCCGGTTACAGCATTAGGTACTTGTGAAATAGTTGCTCTGCATCAGACTGGAGTACCTAAAATGGATGAAAATAAAAGACCTCTTACAAAATCAGGGGCCATTGCCAGTTTAGATACACCGGATGATGAAATTGAATGGGTGGCCAATGCCGGAATTCGTATCAGTAGAATATTAGAATTTCTGCAAAAGAAAAATTTTGATGATCCGGCTCACAATGTAAAGAAAAGCGAAATCCTTGCAAGAACCAATAAGATCAAAAAAGAACTCAAAGAAGTCGTTAAGAATCAGCCGGAGATTTTTCTTACCCAAGTAAAGGATGAAGCAAAAAAACTGAAAAATCCTGTTTCTGTAATTGATAATCAGGTGCTGAATACAAAAAATGTTGTAGATACTGCCGATGGCTCAAAAAAGTTTCCATTCATTATTCTGGCGAAAAATAACCCGGAAAATTTTAATAACCTTGAAACAGAGCTTACACTGAATTATGGAAAAGACTTCGATCTTTATCTTGCTACTCCGGTTTCCGCAAAAGAAGATGAGGAAGAATTATTTGTACTGAATATTTCTGCCGAAGGTAAGAATCCAAACGAATTTGCAAGAGAATTACTTTCATTAGAAGAAATTATTCATGCAGAATATGACAGTGAAATTTATCTCAATATGGAAGTGGCTTATGATGATGAGTTTAAAGCTTTCGAGAGCTCAGGTTCAAAAGATTTTAACAATGAGAAGCATTTTCTTGAATTATATAGTCAGTCCAGTAAATATGTAAAAGGAAAGACTAAGGAAGATTACAGACAGTGGAATTGGAAAGCCGTGAATTATAACGGAGGTATAACAAATATCATTGGGAATTCAGTAAAAATCGTCCAGTTTGATACAGGGTATTCCCATCATCCGAAAAACTATGGTTCATTTGATCTTACTGAGGATTATGATTTTGTAGATGATGATGACAACTCCAGAGAAGAAGAACATCATAAAATATTTACTCTGGCAGATGCCGGTCACGGTGCTAGAACAGGGAGTATTATTATTGGAAACCCTTATTCTGATGCAGAAGAAAACGGTAACTGTGGTTTATTAAATCAAAACGGTGTTAAGCTTATTCCTTACAGGGTTGCACAGGATGTAATAATTATAGGAAGGCAGGAAGAATTGGCAAAAGCAGTGGATGCAGCCATTGCAACGGGAGCAAAAGTGATTACTACAAGTATGGGATTACCACCTACTATGACGACTTATAATCTGGCAAAAAAAGTATATGAAAAAGGCATTATATGGTGTTGTGCAGCAGGAAATGAAGTGAAAGAAGTCGTTGCACCTGCCGTACATCCCGGAACCATTGCAGTAGCAGCATCAAACCCCGATGATAAAGAATGGAAAGGATCATGCAGGGGAGAAGCCGTAGATATCACAGCTCCAGGAATGCATGTTTATGTGCCAAAATCCTTAAAAGAAGATTCGGGCTTGTTCCGCTATGGAATGGCATATGGACATGGAACGAGCTATGCCACTCCCCATGTTTCATCTGCAGCTGTACTTTGGCTTTACAAAAACAGAGAAGATTTGAAAGCTTATCATGGTTATCAGGTTGTTGAAGCATTTAGAACCAGTCTTAAAGACTCGGCAAGAACCAAGCACAGTCTTCCTTCCAAAGACTTCGGGGCAGGGATTTTAGATGTTGATAAGCTTTTAAAAACTAATCTTCCGGTTGCTTCCAGTTTAAATAATGCATATAATGGTGAAGATATAAGCCGTATTGCTATGGGGTTCAGAACCGTTGGGGAAAGCTTGAAGATGCTTTGGAATGGAATTATGAGAAGCATTATCAAAGGAGTGAAAAATGAAGAAAGTCTTCAAGATGAGGAGTATGAAATGTCTGATCATGCCAAAAAAATTGTGAGACGTAATACCTTTATGGGTAGAACTGATACAGAAAGTATAAGTAATCGTGAAGAAAATGAATCATTTGCCACATTTAATGCGATAAGAGATAAAGTGCTTACTCCTTAAAACACAAATTATGAAAAATATATTCGATTTTCACTTTCATTTGTTGTTTAAACATTTGATCAGCAAAAAAGATACTGGCCGCCTTCCTCTAAGCTCCAATTTTAAAACAAAAGGAGTAATGAGTATCATAGATGAGTTTATGGGTAATGCATTCGACAGCCAGTCTTCGCCTGGAATGGTAAAAAGTAGTTCACTCGGGTACGGAGTGACAGCTCTTATGGCTATGGAATATGCATTTGCAGAAAATATAAATGGTTTTTTTAAAGGCTTTAGCTCTTCTAAGCTTCCCATCAACTGGGACTTTATAGATCGTGTGAAAAACAGAGAAACTACCTATTTTGATTTGTTGAAAGAAGAAATTGGCTATTATCAATCAAATTATGCTATGCTGGAAAATGATTTCAAAATAAAATTTATCAGCAGGAAAAAGCCTTCTGCTGAAGATATTTTTAGCAATCAACAGTATACTTATCTTGCATTTTCTGTTGAAGGTGCTCATAACTTTTCGAATGCTAAAATAAGAGATACAGCCACAGCTACGAACCCGGAAAAGTGTTATCGTGAAATTCAGAATGATGAAGAAAATGTAGATATTTTCAGTATTAATCTTGTTCATCTTAGTGAGATCCCTGAACAGCATATGTGTGGTTTTGCACAGGCTTTAAACGGTACAGCACAAATCGCTTTCCGGAGTGAAGATTTTATTCCAAAGTCAGGTTTTGGGATCTCTGACAAGGGAAAAGATTTTATCCGGACTGTATTTCTTCATTCTAACCCATCCCTTATTGACATTAAACATATGAGTGTTTTTTCCCGTCACAAATTTTATCAGTTCCGGGAAGAATTGGGATCAGAGCATCCGGAAACGCTTCGGTTACCAATTATTTCTTCTCATACCGGGTTTACATTTTCTTCCATAAAAGACTTTTTAGAACAGAAAAACTATCGTTCTGATTTTAGATATGTTCAGGGTAAAACGATCTGCGAAATTCAGTCTAAAAATCAATCAATAGGTAAAACAGATTTTCTTTTGAATAATAAATTATTTTCCAATCCATGGACAATCAATCTATTTGATGAGGAGATTTTGGAAATTATGAAAAGTAATGGACTTATAGGAATTTCGATGGATCAGCGTATTTTAGGAGCTGCTAAAAGTATGATGGACGGTTCCAGACCCGACTATTTTAAAGACCCGGAAGCAATACCTCTTTACGAATGGCGTAAATGGTTTAAAGAAGGAACTTTTGATCTTAAAGAAGCCTTTACAACCGAATCCAAAACAGACCGTGAAGTAAGACACATCTATCTGCTTTGCGCGCACATTCTTTATGCCGTAAGATTAGGGTATTCAGAAATGAATTGGGTAGGAGAACGCAGTCCATGGGATCATATCTGTATAGGATCTGATTATGACGGACTTATAAATCCTATAAATCCCTATGATGATGTGACAAGTTTAGGAAAGCTTAGAAATGATCTTCTTGTTTATTTACCAATTGTAGATAAAAGACTGGAACCGTTGAAGGAGATCAGAGTGTTTAAAAACAAAAATTCTGAATCTATAGAAGAAAGCTATCTTGTGCAATGTGTAGATAAATTTTTGTCTGAAAACGGTAAGAATTTTTTGAAAAGATTTCTTAACAATTGGAATTAGAGAGCGTAGATTTGGAATCTTATATTTTTTCCAATCAGTAGCTTTAACAAAAAAACAAAAAACTATGAAACTTATTTTTAAGGGGGATCAGATCAGTATTAAGATTGCCGTTGACAAAGCAAATGAAATTCTGAGTAATTCCGAATTTTTTGAACAAATTAAAAAACTTCCTCAGTTTTATAATACAAAACTAACCCCTACTCAGATTTCTGATATTCTCAGAGAAGCAAATCAGGAAATTCAAATAGAAACATATTGGCAGATGAACCCGTTTAAACCAAGAACCTGTGTAAACGCAAAAACTGTGAGTACAACTTTGATAAAGCTTAATACACGCTGTTTTAGCAACAGCTTAAAAACAGCAGTCAATACATTAATTCATGAAAGTGTTCATGCCGCTGATTTTTTAAATGGTACCTGGGATTTTACCCATGTAGATAATACCAATGAAGGAGAGGAAGATAATACAGCACCATGGTTGATTGGTAAATTAGCAGAGCAATTTGTTTAATTCAATGTCAAAAATATCCGACTTCTTGGATTGGTTGGTTCATTCATACGTATAGCATTATAGTCGATGTATTTTTAGACTCATAAATGTCATTGATGAGCCGGAAATATTTGTCATCATCCACAGTTTGTGTTATCAATTGTAGGTTTTCAGGTTTATCAAATAAATTATGGAGATAAAATAGTTTTATAAAAGTAATCTAAATTCCTCTCCAGGCCGTATATTAGCATAAAGAGAGTACCATGAAATACAAATATTTATTTTACATTCCGTTATTGGCAATTGTTTCCTGTAATAAGCCTGAACAAAAAGATAAGGCTTCTGCTTCTGCTATTCCCAAAGAATCAGTCACTTTAGCATCAGTAAAACCTCAGGTCGGGAAAGAAATATCATGGAAAGGATTGCTCAACGGGAAAACCCCAGTGTTTATCCACTATCAACTGGATGGTAATGTAATTGTTGGAGAAATCACATACCTGAATACTAAAAATAGATTGCCTATTACCCTTTTGGGAACCGTTGACGATGATAATAACTACAGGATTTTAGAGTTTGAAAAATCTGGAAATATAACGGGTGTTATTACCGGAAAGCCCGCGGATGGTGATTTCAAAGGAAGTTGGTTTTCACCAAAGACCAGAAAGGAACTTGTACTCAATCTGGTAAAAAAGGATACTGCTCTCATTTCAAGGGAAATAGAAACAAAAGTAGAAGATCTGTTTGGACGTTATCATTACCAGTATAGTGAGGCAGGGTATCAGGGAGATTTGGAAATTAAAAGATTGCCCGATTCAAAAGCAGTTTTTGGAATAACATCAATTACCGGAGAACCGGCAAGAAATCTTGCACAAATAGACGATGATACCATCAGCCTTAAAACAACTGATTTTACTTATAAGCTGGCAGATACAGACGATTGTGAATTTAGAGTAAAGTTTTACAAAGGATTCGCTTTGGTTCAGCATACCCAAGGAGTATGCAGCGGACAATTCGGATTGAACGCCACCATTGCTGGAATATATCTGAAGACAAAATAATAAATAGTATGCTGCCGTTTATTGCCTTGATGGGGAATGAAAATAGGTAACATGATGATCAATAATACATGGATAAAAAAGCAATAAATATTTTATTTAAAGCCATAAAAACCTCTCAGGATGAAAGCTTAAGTGATTGGTTTGATTGGGATTCTTATATGCAATATATTACCAAAGACGATTTTGAGTATGCAAAAAAGCATAATGTAATGTATGAGCAGGAAAATATCAGTCATGATGATATTTGCAGAAGAATTAAGGCTGCCGTAGCTAAGATTGAAAAGCAGGATGTTGTCAATGCCTTTCTTTACAGTTTAAGTACAAGGCAATTGGAATATCGTTCATTTTTATCAAGCTACTGTATTGCACAATCATTGTCAGAACATAGCTTTATAGCCAGCCCGGAACCTAATGAGGGAATTTGCGCAGTCTGTGAACTTCATACCTTTGAATTTGAAGAACCTATCGAGTTTAATACCATCAATTATTTTAAATATAAACACGGGGCTTGCTTTGATAGCTTAATCCAGGTGTTGTTTGATGTAGAACAATTTCCGAAACTACCTGTTGTCATGCCTAGTGATAATGATGATAAGATATTAAATGAACTGAAAGAAATCATTGAAACCTCAGAGCCGAACGATAGGGTTTCTCAGCTTAAAAAACGGATTTCAAAAACATTCAAATCAAATGATGATGAAAGGGTAGCATTACTGGAAATTATGGGAGTTATTGGTATTTTACACGATGATGAGCATTTTGGGTATGCTGAGCAGTATATTACTTATCCTGAAAGAAAACACAGGCCAATCAGAAATGACGATGTAGGGTATCCGGCACGATGGTGGCAGGGAAAATTCGGTATTGATACTGAAAAATGGGAATATTGGTTTGGAAAGAATTATTAGTAAAACTAACCTGTTTAATTTTTTTTGCTGATTTATATAAGAGGTTGTAAATTAGGGGGATCATAAATATATAATTCAATATTTGTTATAACCTGATCTAATTTCACCAAACTATAAAACAACCATGGCAGAATATTACGCAAAATCCAATGATTCTTTATCCTTTGAACTTACTAAGGACGATCAGTTAATAGGAAAGCTTATTTATAAAAACTGGTTCAGGTTTAATGCCGAAATAGAAGTTTCAAACCATTCTTATCTTGTCGAACCAAAAGGTTTTTGGGGAACCACCATTGAATTGAAAGATCATGATAAAGTTCTTTTAAAATTCAGGATGAACTGGAATGGAGAAATAGTGGTACAAACATATTTTGATGGAATAAAAGAGAGCTTTGCTTTTAAACATAGAGGAGTATTTAAAGAAGCATTTGTACTTACAGACCAAGAAGGAGTTGAACTTTTCATAATGAAACCCCATCTTAAATGGACCTCTATGAATTACGAATATCATATTACTACCTCTGACAGTTTTGAAGGATTCTCCAATAAAGACTTATTGTTGTTTACTTCATTACATTGTGCCAATTATTATATGTCTATGATGGTGGCTGCTATTGTCTAAGAGATTGGATAAACCATACAGAATATTATAATTTCCGCCAAAATAGAAGGTGTAAATTTCATCTGCAATTGATATAAAGGGTTTTCGGTGTGCCGAAAACCCTTTATTTATGGCCTTTTTCAAGGTTTGAAATTTATGATTTGTGTCATATTTTTATTTAGAATCAATAAAAATAAAGTACTTTTGCGGCACTAAGCTTAATTATAAAAATGAAAAAAACTATTATTTCTGCATCATTATTAGCAGTCACCATGCTCAGTGCACAGGAAAGTGATACCCTTAAAGTAGCGGAGATCCAGTCAGTCTCCCTACAGGGAACTCATAATTACAGAACCAAAAAATCTGAATCCGTAGCCAGGCTTCCGTTAGAAAATCTTGAAAATCCAACCGTTTACAATCTTGTTCCTAAAGAAATCATCAGTGAGATGAGCGCAACCGACTTCAATACGGCGATGGCTTCGGTTCCTGGAGTAGTAGTAAGCAATAGTGTGAACGACAGTGGGAATGATGTTTTCCTGAGAGGGTTCAGCTCCAATGCCAGTTTCAGAAACGGGTTAATTCAAAACCCAAGGGTACAGTCGGAGATTGCAAATGTTGAAAGAGTAGAAGTAATCAAAGGACCATCAGGAACCTTATTTGGTGGAACTTTGGCCAATTATGGCGGGGTTGTGAATATTGTAACTAAAAAACCACAGGAAAACTTCGGTGGAATCATCAATTATACTACCGGAAGCTGGGGAATGAACAGAATTACAGCAGATGTCAATACTCCTTTAAATAAAGAAAAAACAGCATTAGCAAGGTTTAATGTAGCGGGGTATTCTCAGGATTCTTTTCAGGATGCAGGATATAATAAAGGAGTATTTTTCTCTGGAAGTATTTTATATAAGGTAAGTGATAAGACTACTGTAACCTTAGATACAGAATTTCATGCACCGGAAAAAACGTTGAATGCGTATGTGAGACAGTCTGAAAAATTGACTCTTCACTCAATGAAAGATCTTGAAGCTGTTCATGGCAGGTCGTTTACGAGTAATGATGTTGGATCGAAGAGAACCAATTTTGTAACAATGGCTGAAGTTACCCATAAATTTAATGATCAATGGACTTCCAGAACATCCTACCAAAGAGGAGAAGCCAACGAGAAAGAGTCTGTCTTTTTGGTATTGAACTATATGGATAATAACAGGGTAAGTAGAAGTATCCGTCCTTTTGACAACTATAAGATCACAACAGATAATATTCAGCAGAACTTTATTGGAGATTTTAAAATTGGTGGTTTAAGAAACCGATTGGTAGTAGGATTGGATTATTTCCAGCAGACCAGCAAAAACCAATATCCGGTATTTACAGTGGGTAAAAATACAAATTCTGCATTTGCTCCTTATCCTTTGAATGGAATATTCGGAGAAAATTACGGTACTGAAAAAGGAAATGATATTGTTATATTAAATGACACATCAGATTGGACTCCTATTTCGCGTGACGTTGTAAAAAAACTTCCAAGAACCGCTACAAAATATGAAATCTCTCAATACAGTACATACAGTGCCTATGTTTCCAATGTATTAAATGTTACAGATAATTTTCTTGTAATGGCAAGTTTAAGAATGGATCATTACAAAAATGGAGATATTAAAAGAAATGGAGTCGCCGGAACCGATGGCTATAGCCAGACGCAATTTTCCCCGAAATTTGGTTTGGTATATGAAATTAAAAAAGATGAAATCTCATTCTTTGCCAACTATGTGAATGGATTTAAGAATATTGCTCCAGGACCTAATCAGGATGGAATTCTTACCAAATGGGATCCGGAACAGGGAAATCAGTTTGAAGCCGGATTTAAATTAGATCTGTTTGGTAAAAAGCTACTGTCCACTATTTCTTATTATAACATGAGAGTGAAGAATAGAGTCATTGAAGATCCGGGAGGTTTGGGAAAAAGACAGGATGGTAATATCAAGAATCAGGGATTTGAAATAGATCTTGTCATCAATCCGGTAAAAGGATGGAACATTGTAGGAGGGTACGGGTATAATGATAACCGTTATGATGATAGAACTAAAGATGCGGGAAAGAGAGTAGCATGGGCACCTAAACATGTTGCAAACTTATGGACAAGCTATAAAATCATGGACGGAGCTTATGAAGGGCTTGGTTTTGGAGCCGGATTCAACTTTGTAGATAAAACCTATATCAACATCGGAAACCATTTCCTGGCACCAGCCTATACAACAGTAGGTGCTACTGTTTTCTACGATAAGAAAAAATACAGAATCGGTCTGAAAATGAACAATGCTTTGAACCAAACCTATTGGAATTTCTACGGACAGCCACAAAAACCAAGAGAATTCCTGGCCAACTTCGCATTTAAATTCTAATATTTTTTAAAAACAAAAAACCTTGTCTCAATCTTAAAGTTGATTGGAAAAGCGCAATGGCGCAAATAAAATCAGAGATTTCCAGCAAAAAAAGCCCGTTATATATCAATTTTCAAAAGCTTAAATAGAGTATACTATCTGTTTTCAAACGTCTGCGTAATCTGTGAAATCAGCGGGAAATAATATAGTGCAGCCTACAGTTTTATCGAAGATAAAATCTTTGCACCTTATAGACATATTTAAGAATCTTCGCGCCCTTGTGCTTCTCCAACAATAATGATCCAAAGACAACCCTTTCAGATATGGAAAATAAAAAAACTAACCCCAAGAAAAAGCAGGGGAAATCCCTGACCAAAAGAATTACAGGATGGCTCCATCTCTGGCTTGGACTCGTTTCCGGGATTATTGTACTTACCGTTACGCTCTCCGGAACGGTTTTCGTCTTCTGTGACGAGATCGTTGATCTTTGCGCCGGAACTGCCAAATACATTCAGGCTCCGGCTCATGCCAAAAAAATGTCACCTGAAGAACTGTTGGTTCAATTTCACCAGCAGGTTCCGGACAGAAAAGCTTTCTATTTTGATACTTACAGGGAAGCGGACAGAACTTTCCGTGTAGCCTCTGCCACCAAACCACCGAAAGATAAAAATACTGAAAAAGCAGAAAAACCTAAAGGCAAAGGAAGAGGACCAAGAGGCGTATTTGCCTATCATTATCTTGATCCATACACTGGAAAAGTAATGGGTTCTACAAAAAGCTACGAGTTTTTCTATGTGGTCGCTCATATTCATGCCCAGTTATTGGCAGGTAAATTTGGGAAAACGGTAGTAGGAGTGGCTTCTATTATATTTTTCATTCAGCTGATCAGCGGATTGATCCTCTGGTGGCCGAAAAAATGGAATAAAACAACAAGAACCACTGCATTTAAGATTAAATCAGGCACGAAATGGCGCAGAAAGAATTACGATTTCCATAATGTTTTTGGATTTTATTCTCTGTTACCGGCTGTATTTATTACCATTACCGGATTGGTTATGGCGTATAAGATTTTGACAGATCTTACCCAGGCTGCCTTTGGAGGCGTTGCTGATGCCCATAAGATTGCAGAAAAGTATGAGCCAAAATATGATCCTGATAAAAAAGCACTCTCTTTTAGTGATTTCATAGACCGAAGCTTTAAAGAAATTCCACGCGCAAACCAAGTCAGAATGAGCGTGCCGCGTAAGGATTCTGCCACCGTTTACAATGTGGTAGCGGCCAAATTTATAGGTTTAAAAAGTATTGTTGACGGTAAAAGCAAAGAAGTCAATAAGTATACCGGAGACGAAATCAATTACCCGAAAGAAGTCCTGATGCATGAAGTGATCGAACACATGAATTTTGACCTGCATGTTGGCTATTGGGGCGGAATGTTTGGGAAAATCTTCACCTTCATTATCGGAATCATCTGTACCAGCCTTCCGGTTACTGGGTTCCTGATCTGGTGGGGAAGAAGGAATAAATCCGGTAAAAAAGGAAACGAAATTAAAAACATTCATCAACATAGAAAAGAATCACATCATGAACAATTGGTTTAAAATTTTATATCTATTGGTATTTTCATTCTTCACATTCGGGAAAGCTCAGGAAAAGATTACAGTAGGAGAGAAGCAGACTTTATTTTCGAAAGTTTTAAATGAAAACCGGGAAATTTGGGTCCATCTGCCTAAAACGTATAACGATACGGCTATCAATCCAGCAAAGTATCCTGTTATCTATCTTTTAGACGGTGAAACCAACTTTGAATATTATGCAGGGTTGTCGGATTTTATTGCCAGAACTCCTTATGCCGATATTCCGGAATGTATTGTAGTCGGGATTAAAAATACAGAACGTACAAGAGATCTTACCCCTACAAAGTCACAGAAAAAAAATCCGGTAAATCCTGCTGTAACCCTTTTTGCTGATAGTGGCGGAAGTGAAAGTTTTGTAAAATTCCTGCAGGAAGAACTGAAACCTTTCATCAGTAAAAACTACAGAATACAGGATTATTCTGTTTTGGTAGGACATTCATTCGGAGGTCTGTTTGCAATTAATACTTTTTTGACCCATCCGGAATATTTCAACGCTTATGTGGCGAACGATCCGAGTTTATGGTGGGATAATGAAGTCACCATTTCCAGAACAAAAGATTACCTGGAAAAGAATAAAAAGTTTTCAGCCGATAAGTTTTTATACGTTTCTCAGGCAGATAATGAAGAACAGCAGAAAAACTGGAATTCAGACATGACACAGGCTATTGAAAAGTTTAAAGAGATTATAGAAAAGAATGGAACTTTAAACTATAAGCACCACTTCTTTGCAGGTGAGACGCATGGAACAGTTTCTTATCCCGGAAATTATGAAGCCTTGAAATTCATATTCAAAGGGTTCAGAACAGATATTAAGCAGCTTGCTAAAAATCCTGGTTTACTGGAGGAAGACTATAAGAAGTTCTCAGTGAAAATGGGTTCAGAGTTCCATCCTTCAGAATTTTATCTGAATGTGGTTCTTAAATTCATGAAAAGCAATGACTTTAAAGAATCTGAAACTTACTTTATGAACCTGAAAAATAAACTTTATCCTAAGGTTAAGTAATTGAAACCATACTGTAAATAGGATTAAATTTGGGTATATTGATAAAGATTCAATATGCCCTTTTTTATTCACTTTAATAAATTTTGCAGATTTTGAGCGAATTCCCTGTAAGATTTAAGGCTCCTGTTTCATAAAATAAAGACATCCAAAATTAAAAAATGCAAAAGGGACCCAGAAAGGAGAGGCAAGAACAGTGGCAAAAATAAACATGGGGATAACTCCTTTTAATCCTGCAGTCACGATGGTGTCTGACGGTAATCGGTTACCTATTGAAGTGAAAATACAGGCAGTTAATAAAGCTGAAAGGCTTAATCCTGCAGAAATTCCGGCAAGTTTCCATGTTTTATATTTCTTAGATGCTAAGGTTAAATTATAAAATACAAACCCATAAATGATAAATATAAACAGGGAAATAAGAAGATTATAAATGAACATTAAATCCGGAAACAGAATGAGTAGTATGATGTTGCCAACCAGTAAGTTGATGAAGATACAGAGCGTAAACAGAAGTATATTTTGTTTCATAATTGTGTTTTGTGTTGTATTAAAAGTACAATATTTTTTGATTCCGCACATTCCTTCAAAAATAAAAAGCAAACCTGTATATTTACAGGTCTGCCCTTAGGTTGTATTGTTGAAAATTTTCTTGCAGAAAATACAGATTGAGTAAATTCTGGGTGTCATTTTTCAGTTCATGAAATAATAGATAATTGTTTTTCTGAAGTATTTTCTTACTTTCTTTTTTTATCTGTTCTCCGGTTTAGTGTCTGTTATCACAATTAATATTCAATTCGGTCTTTTCTTTATTTAAAAAAGTAATGACAGGACATCCGAAAGAAGGCGTTGTGAAATTAAAGACTACAGGCGCTTTTCCTTTAAAAAGTTTGCCTGTCCACTGAGCATAATAATTGGTTTCCGAATTTTCCATTTTTTCAAGAGGATTGAATTCTGCACCATCCTCAATGGTAAATGTTTTTTCAAATATCTTTTCATTCTGGTCGTTAATGACTACCAGTTTACGTTCCTGAGTACCATATTCTTCAAGAAGATCCTGTACGTAATACGTAAGGTTTTCATACTTATACAGGTAAGTACCTCCATACTTAAGAGTGGAACCGGCGAAATATTTTTTCTGAATATCAGCACTTGCTTTTTCCCATTTGATCATCTTCATCTGATTTTCTACGAATGGATTTTTATTTCCAAAATAAGCAATCACGTTCATATACTTATCAAAGATATCATTTCCTTTTTTGGTATCAATTTGGAATCCAGTCATATAGGAGTCTGAATCTATTTCATCTCCTTCTACAGTATAAGGTGAGAGGTAAGCCACTGCTTTCAACTTATTCACAGGAGTTTTTTGCAGTTTGTTAGCCTCATAGTTGTAGAGATATAATGAATCATTTTCAGTAACGTGAATGCCGTCCAGCATTTTTTTTCTGTAGGAACCATCCAGTTCAATATAGCTCATCTTTTCAAATGGAAGTTCCTTTTGTTTTTTTAAAAAATCTGCAGGAACTGCATTTTTGTCAATATAAATATCTGATACGGAGATAAAAGTGTCCATAAGATCTTTACGCTGTACTGTAGAAACGTTATAAATATTGAAATTCATAAAATCTATTTCCTCTTCCGCTTGAACCGTTTTTACAGAATCTTTTGTGATGTTTGCCTGATCCTGGATCGGTTTTTTATCGTCCTTTTTACAACTTACAATCATCAGTTGTGAGCATAAAAGCACTAAGGCTGTATTAATCTTCATTATTAAGAATGTTTTGAATATTTAAGTTTAATTTATTTTATAGTAAGGCTCAGAATAATATTTACTTGGCTTAATGTATGCCATTTTTCTGTCTGCATCAAAAATCCAGATAAATCTGCGCATCATGTCTGCTCCAAAATAACTGATATTCTGAGTTTTAAGCTCTCCGGAAAAGAATCCTACGGGCATGTTTTTAAACACAAAATTATTCAGTTTGAAAAAAGGAAGGATTCCCTGTTTTGTAATGACACTTTGCCCCTGAGAGTTTTTCAATGTTTTTTCTCCGGTAACTTTTAAATGTTTATCGAGTTCTTTCTCATCTGCAAAATCATTGCTGTACAAGATTCCTCCCGAATATCCGGACTGGAGTGCAAAATATTCTTCCTGTTGCTTTTTTCCATCCACAACATTATCCGCAACAAAATAAAAAAGATCCTGTTTCCAGATAACGGGAACAGGCTGATATCCTTTTACATCAGGGAGTTTGTCATAAACTGCAAATTGGTTATTATCATAATCAATTTTAAAAGACTTTCCTTCAAAAAGGGCTGTACCAATCTTTCCGTCTGCTTCAAGGCTGGTCAGTTGATTATCAGTAAACCTGATGTCTTTCCAGCTCATTTTGCCAATATCTACCGTATTATGTTCACTTTCCCCATTATTGAAAATAAGGTGATCGGCTTTCCGTTGCCGTTGTGGAGAGATAGCCCCCTCCTTCATGGCAATCTGAAACATCAGATCTAAAGAATCTTTTTTATTGACAAGGGTTTTTACAATAATGTTATTATGCTTGGTAATCCGGAAAGGGATAGTTTGCTGAGCTTTTATACCGAGAAATCCGGTGGAAAAAAGCAGTAAAAAGAAAGTTTTTTTGAGCATTATTGGTGATCGGTGTTTAATCCTCTAAAATTACCCATTATCTTTGGAACACCAAATAATAAAATAGGATGGTTGAAAAATTGCTTCAAAGCGGGATTCATTGGGAACATAAGGATTTCAGACGGAATGAGTTTCTGAAGATCTCAGGAAGTACAGATACCCAGATTTATTTTATCGAAAAAGGAAGTGTGAGGATCTTTATGACCGACGACAACGAAGAAAGGATCATTCGTTTCGGATATACCGGAAACATTATTGTCTCCTTAGATTCTTTTCTTTCCGGAAAGCCATCAGAACTTTATATTCAGGCGATAAAGAAAACTACAGTTAAAGTAGCTTCAAAACGAGATTTTTATGATTATATCCAAAGTGATGAAGAGCATATGAAATTCTGGATGAATGTTTTGGAAGATCTCATACTGCAACAGCTGGAGAGAGAAAAAGATTTACTGATTAATGCTCCGGGTGAACGTTTTGAAAGAGTCTTAAAGCGAAGCCCGAAGCTATTTCAGGAAGTTCCGAATAAATACATAGCCAATTATCTCAGAATGTCGCCGGAAACTTTATCAAGGCTTAAAAAATCTTGAGTTCAATCAATATTTAAGAATAAACCGATCCGGAAATTTGCAGGAAAACAATAATGAAAATGTCAACCACAGCATTGTTAGAAGAATTAAAAAACAAAACCGGAGAACATTTGCACTATGCCAGAACTCTTTTATTAAAACCGGAAAATGAGCTAAATTCCAGGATTTCTGCCAACAGCTGGAGTGTATTGGAATGTCTGGAACATCTCAACCGCTACGGAAACTTTTATATTCCTGAGATCTCCCAAAGAATATCTTCTTCCAAAACCAATTCAAAAGCAGATTTTAAACCAGGAATTCTTGGGGACTATTTTGCTAAAAGTATGCTTCCAAAGGAGAATCTGAATAAGATGAAAACTTTTAAAACCATGAACCCTATTCACAGTCAATTGAATACGGCGGTGGTAAATGAGTTCATAAAACAGCAGGAACAATTACTTGACCTGTTGGAAAAAGCAAGATCTGTAGATCTGGGAAAAACAAAAACCTCCATCAGTATTTCAAAACTGATCACCTTAAAGCTGGGGGATACCTTACGTTTTGTCATCTACCATAATGCCAGACATATTGTTCAGGCAGAAAACGTTTTAAAGAATATATAAAAGATAAGGTGTGAATTCCGGAAAAATAGTAATTTTAAACTAATGGAAATCATACACCAAAAAATGATACAGACTCCATTGGGAGAAATGATCGCCTGTGCTATAGATCAGGGAATCTGTCTGTTAGAGTTTACGGACAGAAAGAGTGTCGAAAAGCAACTTAAAGCATTGTCTAAAAACCTGAAAGCGGAGATCGTAGAAAAAGAACATATTCATTTTCTGCAATTGGAAAGAGAGCTGAAGGAGTACTTCGACGGAAACAGATCTCGGTTTGAAGTTCCCTTATTCACTACAGGTACCGAATTTCAGGAAAAAGTATGGCAGCTGCTGCGTGAAATTCCGATGGGAGAGATCAGGACCTATAAACAGCAGTCTGAACTTCTGGGGAATCCAAAGGCCATCCGTGCTGTAGGTACAGCCAATGGAATCAATAAGATTGCTATTTTAATTCCATGTCATCGGGTGATTGGCTCCAATGGAGAATTGGTAGGCTATGCAGGCGGAATCTGGAGAAAACAAAAACTACTGGAACTGGAGAAAGCGATTCTATTTTAAAAAGTTCTTTAAGAAATATCTTATCCCAAAAAGGAGCATGAACCATTGAATAAAGAAAGCTACCTCACTTAAGAGATAGCTTTTAAACTTATTTTATATCAGAATTTAAATTTTTTGAATTCCCTCAATTTTTTGTTTCAGAGCTTCAATTTGTTTCTGCTGATCCTGTATTTTTTTCTCCTGATCCTGTAAGCCTTTTACCAGAACAGGAATCAACTTAATGTAGTCTACCGCTTTATACCCATTATTATCCGGAGTGCTTGAAACCAATTCCGGAATTATTTTCTCAATTTCCTGTGCAATGAATCCCAGGTGTACATGAGGATCATTTCCTTCTTTTAGTTGATAGGAAACCGGTCTGATTTTCATAATATCTTCAAGCCCATAATTGAGGTTCTGGATATTCTTTTTGAAACGGATATCGGATGGGGTTACTAAATCATATACATAAATTTTAGAAAACGCAAAATTAGTTTTTCCTAAATCTATATTATTATTCCCATTAGGATAAAATCCGGCATTATCCATATACATAATAGGATTGGCAGCATAAATAAACTGTAACTGATCTGCTGAGGTGGTTCCCACAACTCCTTTTCTGCCATAGCTGGAAGAAGCATTGGTTGCCTGTAGAGTCATTTGTACTCCTTCCGAACTCTGAGCACGTAAATAAGATCCATAGTTGGAAGCAGCATTGTTGATCTGAATACTACCGTTAACTTCTAATTTCTCTAAAGGATTTAATGTACCGATGCCTACTTGGCCGTTTGCCCTTACAATAAAATCATTTGCTAGTTGGGCAGGAGTGGGCTGGCCTGTACTCGGATTATCTTTCGCTCCATCAACATGAAAAGAACCTTGCGGACTGTTGGTGTTGACTCCTATTTGAGAATATGCCATTTGAGAGCCTAAGATAATGATAGCCAGTAATTTTAATTTCATTTTAACTTTTTTTTTTGATTAAAAATACGAATTATATATTATTTTTATCTAAATATTCTTTTTTAATTAAAAAAATAAATATTACTAATGTGTTTTATTTTAAATTTTTAATTTTTTGATTTATCTCCAATATAAATGATTTATTTTTAAAAGTGAAATGAAGTTATATTGTTTACATTTGGATAAAATCAAAAAACTAAAAATACCTGTTCATTTTCCGGTTGTGGATGCCTGCATAATATCCCTACTTTTGAATAAAAAATATCATGATCGGTTTCAAAAATTTACATCAGGGAGAGGAGCTTCTATTATTAGGTAATGTGTGGAATGTGCAGAGTGCAAGAGTTTTAGAAAAAGCTGGCTACAAAGCCCTGGCTACTTCAAGTTCAGGAATCGCGATAAGCTTAGGATATGAAGATGGAGAACAGATGAGCTTTGAGGAGTATTTTTATATTATTAAAAGAATAAAAAGTTCCATTTCCATTCCCTTGTCAGTAGACCTGGAAGCAGGATATGGAAGTACTCCCGAAATGATTGTTTCCAATATCATCAAACTGTTGGAAATAGGGGTGGTTGGGATCAATCTGGAAGATTCTTATATTATAGACGGAGAGAGGCAGCTTTTAAACAGAAACGTGTTTTTTGAAAAAATAAGCAATATTCTGTCAATACTGAAAGAGAGAAGAAAGGAGATCTTTATCAATGTAAGAACAGACCCTTTTTTATTGGGAATGGAAAACGCTCTGGATGAAACATTAAAGAGGATTGAAATGCTGGATAAACTTAATATTGACGGAATATTTATTCCCGGTATCACTGATGAAGAAGATATTAAAACAGTAGTGAAGGCAACTTTATTACCCATTAATGTAATGAGTTTACCTGATCTTCCGGATTTTGAGACCTTAAAAACATGGGGTGTAAAAAGAATTACTTCAGGCAGTTTTTTAAACAGATATATTTACCGGGAACTGGAAAAGATCAGCCATACGATTATTAATACCAAAAGCTTTACAGCAATTTTCATCTGATTATGAAGCTCACAGAAAAAATAATGTATGAAGCTTCCTTTCGTAAGGATTCTTCTTTTGAAGGAATATTCTGGATGGGTGTAAAAACAACCGGAATATTCTGCCGGCCCACCTGTACAGCCCGCAAACCAAAGTTTGAAAACGTAGAATTTTTTTCCCATACAAAAGATGCAATGTTGAAAGGGTATCGTCCATGTAAGGTTTGTAAACCTTTGGAAACACTCAATGTAACTCCATTATACATTAAAGAACTGCTGCAGGAGATTTCTGATGATCCCTCTTTAAAACTGAAAGATTATGATTTGGTAAAACGAGGATTGGAACCGGCAACAGTCCGCCGCTGGTTTGTGAAGCATCATGGAGTTACGTTTCACGCCTTTCAGAGAATGTCTAAGCTGAATATGGCATTTAAAAAGCTTCAGCAGGGAGAATCTGTTACCGAAGTCGCTTTTGATTCAGGGTATGAAAGTTTAAGTGGATTTAATGAAAGTTTTAAAAATATTTTTGGGGTATCTCCCAGCCATAACAAAAGAGAAAAGATCATTGATCTGAAAAGAATGGAAACCATCCTGGGAACCATGGTTGCCTGTGCAGACGAACACGGAATTTGCCTTTTGGAGTTTTCTGACAGAAAAGCCCTTCCAACAGAATTAAAGAATATTTCAAAACATTTTAATGCTAATATTGTACAGGGTGAAAATCCACATTTTATAATGCTGGAACAAGAACTCTCAGAATATTTTGATGGAAAGCGAACTGAGTTTACCGTTCCTCTTTCTCCTGTAGGAACTGCTTTTCAGAAGCAGGTATGGGAGATTTTACAGCAAATTCCTTACGGAGGAACCAGAAGTTATCAGGAGCAGGCCGAGATCCTGGGAAATCCTAAATCAGTACGGGCTGTAGCGAATGCCAATGGCTTAAATAAAATATCTATTCTGGTTCCCTGTCACAGAGTTATCGGAAGCAATGGGCAGTTAACGGGTTATGGTGGCGGAATCTGGAGAAAACAAAAATTATTGGAGCTGGAGCAAGCTATTCTATTTTAAATTTTTTAAAAAACAATTTTTATCAGTACCTTTTTACGATTAGAGTTTTTTTTATGAAATCAAAAATTCCCGCCATCTTAATTTTTTCAAGACTTATCATAGGTTTTACTATTATTGTTTTAAGCATTTTTAAAATTAAAGATTATCAGGTTATTGCGATTGTTCTTTTATCAATTGGGTTATTAACGGATATTTTTGACGGAATTATAGCAAGACATCTCAATATTTCAACCCAAAAGATCCGCCGTCTGGATTCTACTGTTGATCAGGTCTTTTTCATTTCGGCAGGAGTTGCTACTTATATACAATGTCCTGAATTCTTTAGTGAAAATATCTATAAACTTATTATTCTTGTAGGTGCTGAGTGTTTGATCTATATCGTTAGCTTCTTTAAGTTTAAAAAAGAGGTTGCTACCCATTCCATAGGAGCTAAGATCTGGACTTTACTGCTTTTTGCAACACTTATTCAGGTTATTTTACAATGTCAATCGGTATTATTGTTTAACCTTTGTTTCTGGATTGGATTGCTGACAAGGGCTGAAATTATTGCCATGCTTTTAATTCTGAAAAAATGGACGAATGATGTGCCAACTGTTTATCATGCCATAATGCTCAGACAGGGAAAAACGATTAAAAAACATAAAATTTTCAACGGTTAGATTGAATGGCTGCTATAGGGTATTGCAGTTGATGAATCCCGAAAAAACAAAAAATATTGAGGTTAGAGAAAGCTATTTTATTTTGATTTTTGTAATTTTAAACAAAAATTTACACGTGAAAAAATTATTAATAGCAGTTTGTATTTCAGTTTCAGGATTTGCTTTAGCGCAGGATTATTCTGTACCAGCAGCAAGTCCACGTCAGAAGGTAGAGCAGCAGTTTTCAATGTCCAAAATCTCAGTGGATTACGGAAGACCCGGAGTGAAAGGACGTAAGATCTTTGGAGAACTGGTTCCTTATGGGCAGGTTTGGAGAGCAGGAGCTAACTCATCTACAAAAGTTACATTCGGACAGACCGTTAATTTTGGTGGGAAAAATGTTCCGGCAGGAACTTATGGATTATTCATTGTTCCTACAGAAAAAGAATGGAAAGTAATTCTGAATAAAGATTTCCAGCAATGGGGTGCTTATACCTATGATCCTAAACAGGATGTGGTAGATGTTACTGTGCCGGTAAACAAATTGGCTGACAAGCAGGAATGGTTTGAAATTACCCTGAATCCAACAGATGAGAACTCAGGAAATCTCGTGATTAAATGGGATATGAATCAGGCTGAAATTCCATTGAAGCCAGCCAAATTAGATACGGTAATCAAGATTTCTGATAAGTTGAAAGAAATCCAGAGAATAGAATCAGACTCTAACAAAAAAGGCTAAGTATGAATTTTTCTGTTCAGTCTGTTTTAGAGAATGAAGAATTTCAATTAATCCCCTTACAGCAAGGGGATTTTGAATCTTTATATGAAGTGGCATCAGATCCTAAAGTATGGGAACAGCATCCTAATAAGGATCGTTACCAAAGAGAGGTTTTTGAAAACTTTTTCAGAGGAGCCATTGAAAGTGAGGGAGCTTTTAAAATTGTAGAAAAAGCAACTGGAGAGGTGTTGGGTAGCAGCCGTTATTACAACTTTGATGAAAAGGACAGTCATATTTTCATCGGCTATACTTTCTATGGGACAAAATCCTGGGGAAGAGGGATTAACCCTAAAGTTAAGAAACTGATGCTGGATTATATATTCCAATATGTAGATAAAGTTCATTTTCATATCGGAAAAGAAAATTTTCGTTCGCAAACAGCATTGGAAAGACTCGGTGGTAAAAAAATCGCTGAAGAAGAGGTGGCTTATTTTGCTGAACCTACAAGAACTAATTTTGTCTATGAAATCCAGAAAGAAGATTGGGCATGAAAAAATATAAAATTCAGCAATCTCCTTTTGTAGTGCCTACTACAGACGGAAAACTGATTGAAGAACATTGGGGGAATTCTACAGGAAATGCTAATGTTTCCATTGCTCATATGGTAGCTCCGCCGGATTGGAGCGAGCCTCACCAAACTCCGGAGTTTGATGAATTCACCTACATTATTTCAGGAAAGAAACAATTTGAGATTGATGGGGAAATTGTAATCCTTGAAAAAGGAAGCAGTATTCTGATTGAAAGAGGAGCGAGAATTCGCTACAGCAATCCATTTTCAGAACCTTGTGAATATCTTGCTATCTGCCTGCCTGCATTTTCTATGGAATTGGTGAACAGGGAAGAGGAAGGAGTAAATTAATGTATTGATGGCTACACAGATTTGCCCTGAATGTAAAGAAAACTCTTTTACATGGTATATAGATGAAGAGCCTGAGGGAACCCGTTGGATATGCTTTTCTTGCAGCTATCACGCTTTAGAAAATGAAAATGATGAATGCATTTGTGATGGTTGTGGGAATAAAGCAAAAACGAAGCTGAAAGATTCTTCAAAAGAATATTGGTGGTGCTCCAGCTGTAATACAATACAAAAAATAGAAAAACTGTCTCAAAACTGAGATAGTTTTTTTGTTTTAAGGCTGAATATAATATTTTTAGATTCAAAACAATCAAAAAAATATTTAGATAATCAGTGAGTTATCCTTTCAATAAGGATGCAATCGCTTGTGAATGCCGATTGTTACTAATTATTTTGTAAGTTCGCACGCCGAAAAATGAGCCGGCAGACTTAACTTTTTAATAAAATATATGAAGAACAATCTATCCATTGTATTATTGTTAGGAATCGCGCTTTCCACTACGTCTTGCGCCACTATTTTTACAGGAACCAATGACAAAATTTCCTTTAACTCCACTCCTGAAGGAGCTACAGTGTTTCATAAAGGAGTTGAAAAATGTGTAACTCCCTGTACTGCAAATATTCCAAGATCATTGAGTAAGCAAACAGTAACTTTTGAAAAAGAAGGTTTTAATCATCAGGAAGTAAAGCTGGATAAGAATTTTAATGCTGTAACGCTTCTCAATATTCTTTTTGGAGGTGCCATAGGAGTTGGAATTGACGCTGCAACAGGATCTCTTACAAAATATTCTACTAAGAAGTATGAGGTAGAACTGGAAGCAAAACAGCAGTAAAATAAAGATTTAAAAATAGTAATGTACCAATAAGTGATTTTACATCAAAGCATTGGTACATTGTTACATTGATACATTGGTATATTGAATTTACTTTAGAAGTTCTTTCAAAAACATCAATGTATGATTCCATGCTCTTTTCGCCATCACTTCATTATAATCCGGAGATTTAGGATCCGTAAAAGTGTGTTTGGAGTGAGCATAGGTAATGATTTGCCAGTCTGCATTTCCATCATTCATTTCTTTAATGAGGTTGCTGTAATCATCAGGTGTTACACTCTTATCATCTGCCGGATTCTCCACCAGGATTTTAGCATTTAATTTTTCATTTTTTCTGCTCTGATCTCTTCCCAGGCTTCCGTGAATGGAAACAACTCCTGCTACAGGCAGGTTTCCTCTTGCAGATTCAAGGGCACCTGTTCCTCCAAAACAATATCCTATAACTGCAGTTTTATCGGCAATAGCTCCGTTCTTTTTCAGTTGTTCCAATGCCAATGAGATTCTTTTCTGATATTCTGCATAATTCTTTTTGTAATAGCCTGAGCTTTTGGCGGCTTCGTCACTGTTGATAGGGATTTTTCCTTCTCCATAAATATCAGCAATAAAAGCAATATATCCCTGCTTTTCAAGTTCAATGGCTGCTGTTTTAGCTTCTTCATCAATTCCTTTCCAGGCAGGTAGAATCAATACTCCGGGAAGTTTTTTACCTGCATTGGAAGTGATTAAGCCATTTAGCTTTTGTGTACCATCCTGATAGGAAACTGTTTTAAGATTTTGACTGAAAAGAGTTCCTGAGGTAATAATTGCTGCTGTTAGTAGGATTGAACGTATCATATTATTTTGTTTTGGATTGAAAATTTTAATGTTGTTTATGATTCAGCATATTTTGTTTTAGTGATTGTCTTCATACTATTCTCTCTTCCTGAAAGGCTATTTCCAGGTTGGGCAGCCATTCAGATTGGGAATTCCGGGAACGGTAGGACAAGCATCATCTTTATCCAATATTCCGTCTTTATCTGGCTATGGACAACCATGGTTTTCTATGGGGCCTATTTCATTTGGACATTGATCAAGATAAAACAAGATATTGTCATGGTCTTCATCTGAAAGACAAGTTTTTTTGTTGAATTCTTTACGGCATTTTTTGAATGTCTCTTTGTCTTCAATGGTCTGAGCCTGAAAATAAGTTCCGGCGAATATCAGAAAAAAAATAATTGTTCTCACGTCTGTTTAAATGGTTATCTAAGTTAATAAAAAATAAGTTGCTATGATTTTTACTCTTTGACTACGCTCCAACTGTTATTTTTATATTCATATATTGAATTGTTTAGGTAGTTGATGACTTTGATCTTATGAGGAGTAATGAAATCAACTAAAATATTAATAGGAATTTCAAAAGTACTTTTTTGTTTTCCGGTTATGAGGACCTTATTCGTTTTTGAATCATAATATTTCATCATGTAACTGAATGATCGGTCACCAATCATTTTGCGGTAGATATCAGGATTGTACGGAGATAACATTTTTGAAAGATAAATATCCTTGCCATACTTTTTTCGCGCATATTCAAGAACATTTTGATTCCAGAATTTGGTGATCAGAAGATTGTATCCAGGCGAAGTTCCATCATCAGGTGTATTGTTATCAATATAAGATTTGTTGTCTATGTATTGTATGATAAAAAAAGCTTTTCGGCTAGCTAAATCCCTTTTAGGGAATGTCTCTACAATATTATCTAATATCTTTTTATTAATCAGGTTATAGATTTTCTCAATATTTTGAATATCCATATCGAATTTTTCCATGTGAATTTGAGGTTCATAGCCAAATGTACAGGAAATTACAGGGCATCCGTTGGAATGAGCAGGGCCTGGGACAGTGGGGCAGTTATCATCTTTATCCAGAACTCCGTCACCGTCTGTATCTTCCCACGGACAGCCCTTATTTTCAACAGGTCCAGCAACGTTAGGGCAGGCATCATCTTTATCTATCAGACCATCTTTATCCGTATCAGGCCAAGGGCAACCCTTGTTTTCTGCAGGTCCTGATTCTTTCGGGCATTGATCAAGATAAAACGGAACATTGTCTTTATCTTCATCCGCAAGACAGATCTTTTTATTGAATTCCTTACGGCATCTTTTAATCGCTTCCTGATCTTCCGTGTTTTGAGCATAAATACAAGCTCCGGTAAATATCAGCAAAAAAGTAAATTTGTTCATAAGATGATATACTGTTTAAAATAAACGGAGAGATTATTTTTGATAAGATTCCCATTGACCATTTTTATATTCATAGATTGTAGGGCTGGCCGGAGTGATGATTTCGATTTTATAGGGAGTTATGAATTGTATATAGATGGAAATGTAATCCTTAGGTCTTTTTTTGCTTTTGGATGGAATGATGATATTGTTATTTTCTTTATCAGAATATTGAAGAAGGTATTGAAAGGTTTCCGTGCCCATTAATTTTTCTAATTCAGGATTAAAGTATTCATCAAAGTACATTCTTCTGATGAGAATTTCCTTGTTGTATTTTTTTGAAGCATATTCAAAGATATCTTTATTCCAAAATTTTGAAATCAAATAATTCTTGATCTTTGTAGGGTTGGGATCATCACAGCTGCCATCAGGTACAAGAGAGAATTGGATATATCCGAAACTTATTCCAAAATCATTATTCCGCAAATCTTTTTTACGAAGATTAAGAACATCACTCAGAATTTTTTTATTGAGAAGACTATATACTTTTCCAATACCTTGGTGTTCTGTCTGGAATTGTTCATATTTTATTTGTTGCTCTTTACAAAACTTTTCACAGTCATTTTGTTGGGTAGAACGAGGGCAGCCATTGTTTTCCGGTAATCCAGGTATTGTAGGACAGGTATCATCCTTATCTAAAGTGCCATCCTTATCAGTATCAGGCCACGGGCATCCACCATTTTCAATAGGTCCCCCTTCTTTAGGGCATTGATCAAGATAAAAAGGAATATTGTCTTTATCTTCATCAGAAAGGCAGGTCTTTTTGTTGAATTCTTTACGGCATTTTTTGAGTGTTTCTGGGTTTTCAATACTTTGGGAATGAAAGCTTGTAACAGCCAATAAAAATAAAAGTAAAATTTTTCTCATATTCATAAAAAATCCTCAGCCAAATTAATGAAAATAACTTATCAGAGGATTTTTTTTAATATTTATAATAAAATTACTGAATTTCGATACCCAATTGTGCTAATTCCTGCTTGAGATCTGTATCAGGCAGAATATGAATGGTATTGAATCCCAGTGATTGTGCCATTTCAATATTCTTCAAATTATCGTCAATAAAAACAGACTCTCTTGCCTGAATGTTATATCTTTCCAAGAGAACATGCCAGATTTTAGGATCGGGCTTGATAAGTTTTTCTGTTCCGGAAACTACGATCTTCCCATCAAAAAGCTGGAAGAAATCATAATTCTCCAAAGCATAAGGAAAGGTTTCGGCAGACCAGTTTGTTAATCCAAATAGCTGGTAGTCTGTGTTTTTTAACTTTCTTAAAATATCAACATTTTGAGGAATGTCACTTTTCAGCATCACGGTCCAGTTATCATAATAGGCTCTGATTTCTTTTTCCCAGTCCGGAAATTTTTTCACCTGGATCTCTGTTCCTTCTGAAAGGCTTCTTCCGCGGTCCTGTTCAATATTCCACTCGTCCTGAGCAATATTTTCCAGAAAGTATTCCATTTTTTCGTTATCATTGAAATAATCTTTAAAGAAATATCTCGGGTTCCAGTCCATTAAAACTCCTCCGAAATCGAATACTATATTTTTAATTTTCATATTAATATTTGGTGTTTAATTTTTACCTTAGATCTAATCTGGTTTATAAAATACATACTGCTCATTTTCATAATAAGCATTGATATGCTGGAGACCATTTGTTAAAATAATTTCCTTAGCTCCGATAATAGAGTTGTATCGGGCTGTCTGCTCAAATGTTTTTTCCGTTAATTTGATTTGCGGGGCTTTACATTCAATCAGGATAATAGGTTCTGTTTTTTCGGTCACTAAAAGATCAATTCTTTTGGTAAGACCATTTAAAACAATTTTTTTTTCGGTAATTAATGCCGATGCAGAGTAGGATTTTACGGTAAGATAATAGTGAATCCAGTGTTGCCTTACCCATTCCTCAGGAGTGAGCAGAAGATAAGTTTTACGAACCAAGTCATAAATAAAAAACTTATCTTTGTCTTTCTTGAATTTAAAATCAAAAGTTTCCTGAAAATTCAGTTTTGGAAGTTCCATTAGTAAGATGAAAGAATTAGATTTAATCCTCAAAAATATTAAAAATAAAGAAGTTTTACCTATTTATTTTTTCCACGGAGAAGAAGCCTACTTTATTGATGTTGCCGTAAAAGCCCTAGAACACAACTTTTTGGAAGAGGATGAAAAAGCCTTTAACCAAACTGTAACCTATGGAAAAGATACTTCATACCAGGAAGTTCTTTCTCTGGCAAGGCAGTTTCCGATGATGGGAGATAAGCAGGTGATTATTGTGAAAGAAGCTCAGGATCTGAAATTGAATGAAGAGGAAAACAGAATTTTGGAAACTTATATTGGAAATCCTGTTCCTTCTACAGTATTGGTTTTTGCTCACAAACATAAAAAATTAGACAGCCGGAAAAAGGCTGCTAAAGCTTTAGATAAGGCCAATGCTCTTTTCCTCAGCGAGTCTGTAAGAGAAAACAATCTTCCAAAATGGATTTCTGATGAATGTGTAAAACTGAAAATCAAAACTGCACCCAATATTTCTCATCTTCTGGCAGAATATCTTGGAAATGATCTTTCCAGAATTGCCAATGAACTGAATAAATTAAAGATCATCCTTAAAGAAGGAGAATTACTGGATGGAACCATTGTTGAAAACCACATCGGGATCAGTAAAGAGTACAATGTTTTTGAGCTTCAGAAGGCATTAGGAACAAAGAATGCCAATGCAGCCTTTAAAATTGCTCACTTTATGGGCAAAAATCCAAAGAATAATCCTTTTGTCATGATGTTGGCCAGTCTTTACAGCTACTTTTCAAATGTGATCATTTACCAGACAATGGCAGGGCAGCCACCACAGACGATAGCGTCTCAGATGGGTGTAAACCCTTACTTTATCAAGGATTATGCAGAAAGTGCAAGATTATATCCTTTAAAACATGCAACCAGGGTCATTTCTATCCTCAGAGAGTTTGATATGAAAGGAAAAGGGCTGGGAGCTGTAAATATGGGTGAAGCAGAACTAATTAAAGAATTGGTGTATAAGATTATTAATGTGGACAAGATTAAAATGAAGGTTTAAAGTTGAGAGTAGGGGATTTTGAGATGATATAGGGATAGATAATAGACTGGGAATGGTTGTCCTGTAGATCAGGTTATGTTAAGCTTTAAGTCTGTATCCTGCATCTTACTGCCTTGTATCTCATATTCTGAGACCTGCATCCTGTACATTCATTGACAATCCGCATATCTCTTATTGACAACTATCATTAAAATAACTTTAAAAAGACAGTAAAAATTACGAAATTAGCGGTCTTAATTTAATTAAATCCTTTTTCGAACAAATAAATTATGGAGCAAAACATTTTAGATTGTGTGATCGTTGGATCTGGGCCTTCTGGTTTCACAGCTGCTATCTATGCAGCAAGAGCAGACTTAAAACCTGAATTGTATACAGGTTTGGAGCCGGGCGGACAATTAACTACAACTACGGAGGTTGATAACTTTCCAGGATATCCAGCAGGGATTACAGGTCCTGAAATGATGATGGATCTGCAGAAGCAGGCAGAAAGATTTGAAACTAAAGTACATTACGAAATGATCACCAAAGCTGAGTTTTCAAAAGAAGTTGGCGGTGTTCACAAGCTATATGCAGGAAATAAAGAAATTTTAGCTAAAACTGTAATTATTTCTACAGGAGCTACAGCAAAATACTTAGGTCTTGAAGATGAAAAAAAATATGCAGGAGGTGGAGTTTCAGCTTGTGCTACATGCGACGGATTTTTCTACAGAGGAAAAGATGTTGTGGTAGTAGGAGCAGGAGATACAGCTGCTGAAGAAGCAACTTATCTTGCTAAACTATGCAGAAAGGTAACGTTATTGGTTAGAAAAGACGTTTTCAGAGCTTCAAAAGCAATGGTTCACAGAGTAGAAAATACTCCGAATATTGAAGTGAAATTTCACCATGAGCTTATTGGAATTGAAGGGGAAAACAGTTTAGTGGAAAGAGCTGTGATTATCAATAATCAGACTCAGGAAACTTCTAAGGTAGATGTTGAAGGGATCTTCATCGCAATCGGTCACAAGCCGAATACAGATATCTTCGTAGGACAGGTAGACCTAGATGAAAATGGATATATTGTAACCGAAAAAGGTTCTTCAAGAACAAACCTTCCAGGGGTTTTTGCTGCTGGTGATGTTCAGGATCATATCTACAGACAGGCTATCACAGCAGCAGGAAGCGGCTGTATGTCTGCAATGGATGCAGAAAAATATTTAGCTGAATTACACTAATAATTTAGCTTTTAATAATATAAAGCGTACCTGATGGGTACGCTTTTTTATTTGCCATGGATACACGAATAAAACATACATGCATAGTTTCATATATAAAGCCTCTGTGGTTATAAATATTTTTTGAACCACAGAGGCCAGAGGCACATAAAAAAATATTAGTGCATCGTGACGATTATAAAAGTATACTTCAACAGTGTACAATTTTATCGGAGATAAAATCTTTGCGCCTTAAAATATTTTATTTTTATATTATTTTGCGCCCTTGCGATTTCCAACTATACAGATCTTATTAATACCAAATCTTTATATAAAGTAGAATATTATAATGAAAACATTGATATATTTGTGAAGTTTCAAATTGATTTAATATAAAAACTTAATAAAGAACAGGCATGAAAAAAGTAACAGCAATTGGAGGAATTTTCTTTAAATGTAAAGATCCGGAACAGGTAAACAATTGGTATAAAACCCATCTTGGAGTGGAAACCAGCCCATACGGAGCAAAATTTGATTGGAGAGAAACTGACTCTGAAAAAAAAGGATATACATTATGGAGTCCGTTTAAAGAATCTACCCAATATTTTGAACCTTCAGAAAAAGATTTTATGATCAATTATCATGTGGCAGATATTGAAGCCTTGGTAGAAGAATTTAAAAAAGAAGGAATTACGATCCTGGATGAAATTGCAACTTACGAATATGGAAAATTTGTTCATATTATGGATCCTGAAGGAAATAAAATCGAATTATTTGAACCGGCAGGAGAGTAGAAACCTGTTGCATCATAAAAATAAAAACTGTTTCTGAATGAAACAGTTTTTTGTTTTTAAATGGGTTTTATACTGTCTTATAGGGAAATTATTTCAGGTTATTCTTCAATCCACCTGCGAAAAGCAGATGTATTTGCCTGGCTTGTAATCAGGTGGCTTTTATATCCTTTCATCTGAATGGCCACTGCATTCTTATTATACCGTTCTATTCTTACAACATGATGCTTCTGTATAAGTTCACTACGGTTGATTCTGAAAAATACTGAGGGATCGAGAAGAGATTCTATATCCTTCAGTGTAGATTCACTGAGTAGGTGCTTCTTACCGAATGTATCTATTGCGAAAACAATTCCTTCATCAGCTTCAAAGAAAGCTATATCTTCCGTATTAATAAAATACATTCCCTGATGGGAGCTGACGGTAAAGCGCTGTTTATAGTTTTTCTCCGGCTGATTGTTATGTAACATCTTCTGAAGTTTCATCAGTATCTCATTCTCTACCGGATCTGATTTTTTTAATAGTAGAAATTTATTCCTGCCGTCAAGGGCTGACTGGCAAAAAGGGTGTTAGATCCTAAGGTAGATGTCAACGCAACCGCTAAAATTCCTGCTCCCCAATAAGAAAACTTCATAATAATTAATTTTTTTTTTATTCCGACAGGCATTGCAAAAAATGAACCCAATAGAAATATTCAGATTAATTTCTGATTGGTACTCCTTTTTTCTTCAGGAACACAAACGTTTTTTCTCCAAAAGTGGGATGAACAGGAGGAAAAGTAGCAGGCCAGAATTTATTTTACATAAAATTATAAAAATAATTGATCTGATTTTTAGCCGATTATTAAGTTTTGTTAAAATTTGTGTTGAAAAAGTTTTGCGGAAATTAAAAAACGTTCTATATTTGCACCACTGAAAACAACGATACAATCGGAGTTTAAGGAGAGTTGGCAGAGTGGTCGATTGCGGCAGTCTTGAAAACTGTTGACTGTAACAGGTCCGGGGGTTCGAATCCCTCACTCTCCGCAATAAAGCAGAAAAAACCTACTGTAATCAGTAGGTTTTTTTTTTTTTTACATTTTTCCTATATTTCTTTAAGCAATACATAAAAAGCTGGTTCACCTGTTAAAATTGGTTTCACATTCTGGATAAAAGCAAAATTTTCATAGAATCTTAACAATCGCAGCTCTACTACACTTTTAAAAATTTAACAGAAACTTTATATCTGTCATTATATTTTCTCTACATTTAGTGATATAATATCAAAAACACACAAATGTATAATGAAAAAAAACGTCTCAAATTCTGAGAGGATTTCCGAGAACCATATAGCAGGTATTAACCGTGTGGTCAAGCTTGATGTTGTGGTTAATGGAAAACTTATCAGTCACTTTAAACACTTCCGTTTACAGCAGAGTGCCAGGAAACACCATTACTTTGAGCTTACTTTAGCACATGACTCTCTTGATGAAAGACAGAACCATAATTTAGAACAGGCACAGCAGTTTCTGGGGAAACGTCTGACCGTTACTTTTAAATATAAAGATGCTGAAAACGAAAGCCCCGAAAGAACATTTGTTGGTGTGGTTACAAAAGTGGCATTCAGTCAGGAAAAAATGAGCCTAGGAAATATTGTACTCAAAGGCTGCAGTCCAACTATACTAATGGATTCTGCACCCCATACTCAAAGTTTTGGAGGCAGTCAGACCGTCAACACTTCTGTCATTGCTGACAATATCATTAAAGAGACATTGGGAACAACTCAATTTGATTTCAGAATAGACACCCAGAATAAAAGCTACATTAACTATAGTGCCCAGTATTGTGAAACTCATTACAATTACCTGACAAGATTAGCAGAAGCCTATGGAGAGCAATTTTACTATGATGGGTATGTTTTACATTTTGGAAAACTTCCACCTCCAACTGAAAAACCTATCCAACTTATTTATGGAAGTAATATTACAGATGTACAGGTAGAGTTAAAAGCAGTTCATACAAAACCCGAATACTTTGGTTATAACAGCAGCAGTCATGCTAAAATGAATGGTTCTGACAATGCTATAAAGCATTTAGGAGACCTATCATCCAAAGCCTATGAGCTGAATAAAAATATTTTTAAAACCCGTTCACTGACTCCCACCCCTATTAATGCCAATATGTTTTTGGATGTGGATGATTCCCAAAGAAGTGCAAGAGGAAGTAAAGCTGTAGAAGTTTTTACTGTATCTGGGAACACAACTATTCCTTTCCTGTTTGTAGGTTGTATAGCAGATATAGACATGAGAAAACAGGACAGTAACGAGACCTCTCACTTTACAACTTTGATGATAACAGAGGTGAGCCACGAAGTTGATGCAAGAGGATATTATACGGGAAGTTTTGAAGCTATAGCCGAGGGAACAGGCTTCATGCCTAAACCTGATTTTGTGATGCCGAAAGCAGAGCCACAGGTAGCCACAGTAGTTTCCAATATCGACCCTTTAAATCAAGGAAGAATACAGGTGCAGTTTGATTGGCAGTTAAATGATACCACTCATTTTATCAGAATGATGAGTCCTGATGCTGGGGGAACAGGTGCCATAAGCCAGAACAGAGGCTTTGTAGCTGTTCCAGAAATTGGAGACCAGGTAATGGTTAACTTTGAATATCATAATCCAGACTTTCCCTTTGCAATGGGTGGAATGTTTCATGGTGGTGTAGGATTGGGAGGTGGTATGGATAACCGTGTAAAATCCCTACAAACCAGAAGTGGACACAGGTTAGTGTTTACAGAAGATGAGAGTATTTTACTGACAGATAAGAGTGGTAATGAGTTGAGATTTGATACAGAGGGAAGCAACATAAACATTACAGCCCCTGAAACCATTACAATAAAATCCAAGAACCTAAAGTTTGATATTGAAGAGAATATTGAAACCAAGGCAGGCAAGAACATGGATACCAATATTGGGCAGAACATTAAGATTATTGCTAAGCAGGAGATTAGCCAAGACAGTGGGAAGAAAACTATCATCAATGCTGGAACCAATACTGAAATATCAGCAAAAGCTCACTTAGACCTTTATGGTAAAGAAAAGCTCATTGGGTATACAGATGGACAAACTGAATTTGGAGCAAAGGACAGAATGCATGTGTACGGAGCAAACTCATTATTGACTGCTAAGGATAAGATTGAATACAAAGCTCCACAAATGAATAAACTTCCTCAAAATGGAGAGTTTGAGTATACAAAGGAAAAGCAAATAGCATCAATGTATTGGGCTTATGAGGAAGAAAATATCACCTTGATGGATGATTCCAAGTTTTTTGTTGATATGAATCTTGTTGTTCAAACAAGAAACTACGAAGAGGGAGAAAGTATTGATGTAACTATAAAGTCCGATGATGGAGAGCCTTTAGCAGAGGGACTTGATGAGCTGACTTTATCAGGAACAGTTGACAGAGATGGAATTGTAATATTTAAAGAACCTTTAAAATCCTATACTCTTGAACTTATAAAAGAAGAGGAAGTAGAGACCGAAAATACATAAACACATTATCATGAATATTAATAACTTTATACCAACTCTACTAGAACGACAGAGAGGTATTATTGCCACAAGTGGAAACCAACAGACAAGACCAGTTCAGGTTTTAAGACCAAGTTGGAGAGATATGATTAAAAATTACCCTAATAGCTCTATTAAATCAAAAGATTTATATAGTGACATTGGTGGCAATTTTCCAAAATTTAAGACTGATGAAGAATTATTAGAATCTTATTTGGCAAATTCTTGTGCAATAAGAATGAGTAGAGGGCTAAATTTAAGTGGCTTTAAATTACCTAAAAGCAATTCAGGCTATGGAACAAAAGGAGGAGTGATGAGTGGAGATAAGAATCTTTCTTATTGGCTGAGGGTTAGAGAGCTAAGCCCGTATCTTGCAGACCATTTGGGTAAACCTGAAATAGACATTAAATTAGACCCAATAAAAATGCCTGATACTTATAAAAAAAGAAAATCAGTAAACCCTACTGAGTGGCAACAGTTAAAAGCAATGAAAAAAGTAATAAGCCCTGCCGAATGGACAGAACTAAGAAAAACAAAAGGGGTGATAGTTTTTGATGTTTCTGGATGGGATGATGCAACTGGGCATTTTACATTATGGGATACTCAACATTTAATATACCCTGGAGATGCACAGCATGATGACCCTACAAATGCAAAATATTACTTTAGCATGCTTTATTTAAAGATTAATAAGAAAAACGAACTTGATTTTGTACAGACTAATAGAATAAGAGTATGGGAACTAAAATAATAATTACAGCTTTAAGTATACTATCTAGTATAACAGTAGTAGCACAGAATGAAAGTATAATTTTAAAAAAATATTCTCTATACAAATGCTTGTCAACTAACTATAAACAAGTAGACTCTTTATTTATTAGCCATGATTACTCGGCATCTTACATGTTTCAGATTCAAAATGCAGACTATAATAATCTCAACTCATTAGATACTTTTGTTAATAAAACAACTTCAAATTATTATAAAATGGATGTAGTAGAGAATTTGGAAGACAATAAAGCTAACTATATCTTTTGGCATTGCATGGACTTCTATGAATCTAAAGAATTAGACAACTACATAAGAAAGCTCATTGGAGTGACACCCAAAAAGAAAACTTCAAAAAAATGATAAAATGCCAAATCATATCACAGACACCACCCAGCTAAAATGTGATAAAGGATCTGTACCAACACCTATCACAGTAACCAGTCAATCTTTTATGAACATTGAAGATAAGCTACAGGCTACAGAGGAAGACAAGCAACCTAACAGTAATATCAAACCTTTTGGAGTATGCAGTGTTTTAAGGTCTTCCTGCACTCCTTCACCTGTTAAATGGGACAATACCTCTGATTTTGAAATTGAGGGTAAAAAAGAGCTGCTGGACAGCTCTACTTGTCAGTGTTCTGTTGGTGGTAAAATATCTGTTGTAAAGTCAACCCAGAGCTTTGTTGAAGAGTGAAATATAGACTGATTTTAATACTAAAATACAATCTACTATTTTTTAAATAACTAATTGATAATCAATTCGTTGAAATGTAAAATAGTGATTTTTTTTTATTTTGATGAACATTCATTTTTACCATCACCAGGGCAGAACAAAATGTTTTCTGTCAAGTAAATGATTGGATAGTGTCAAAACAAAACATAATTTATCCTTTACTTCTCTAAATTAGCCTGGTACAAACAATATATTTATTCCAAAGTTGCTGCTTCATAATCTCTACTATGAAACACTATGTTTAGTTACCCGTTATTGAAAAAAACTCATAAGTTTAGACTTTCAGTTCACAGCCCAAACCGTTACCTCATTTTTCTTAGGATATCAATTATACACCCTTGTTTCTTCTTTAATTGGTGATATATTCTCTTCTTTATTTAAACGAAATTAATTATTATTTTACTTTTAATGCTATTAATTTATGTTATAATTATTTGATTTATTGCAATGTTATGAATGTTTTTCTATAAAATTTCTATTTCATTTGTGCGTGAATTTTAATGGTGTTATATTGGCAATCTAAAAACCAGGAACTTAATAATTAACTTATTGGTAGTATTCACTACTTAGCAAAATCACCTTACTATAATCTTTATTCCAAAGAGGGATAGGATAGAAGTAAACATGATATCATTTTTGTTGAGAGATTAACTAGTAAAAGTTGAGCATTTTTAAATTTTAAACATAGGATGGAGTTACATAATTATACAATAATTGAAAGTAGAATTTCAATGAGATTTTTGGAATTAAACCAAGATTTCTATCTGAAAAATATTGATTTTTTTTAATCTGTATACCCTATAAAAAAGGCAATACATGGTAGCAAAGAAACAGCTGATAGAGCAGGAAGTTGCTAAATATTGTAAATTATGACAGAAACTTTTTTTACACAAGGTAAAGATTATACTTTGGGGATGCCTCATTTATCCCTAGCCGGTCTCTCCGAAAATTGGTTCTTAAAAGAATTTGGTGATCATCATTGGAATTTGATTTCTGGTAGCCTGGGTATTTCTACAGACAAACTTGTAGATCATTCCGGTGAACGTCTCTATGCCAGTTTTGTCAGAATAAAATGGGAATCAGATAAAGATCTATCTGCATTTAAAGAAAATGATCCGATCCGAATTACCAGCGAAATTTCCAGATTCGGTAATAAAATGTTCTTTTCAGAACAGGAATTAACAGGGGCATATCATAAAATAAGGGCTTCATTAATGACTGTATTTTCTGCAAGAGCTACAGACAATACAGAATTGCAAAAGTCAGCTCCCGTAAAGCAGGCAGACGAAAAAACAATAACACATAAAGAATTACCTGAATTTGCCAAAGGATTTCTGCAGATGAAAAGCAATTTGTCGGATACAGATAAATCAGAGTGGTGGCATACATTTGCCGGGAACAGTTTTAAAGTTACTTCTCATTGTATTGCTCAATATACTTATCAGATAGATCCATTCTCTGATATTAATGGTGTTGGACTGTTATATTTTGCTTCCTATCCAATGATCAACGACCGTTGTGAACGTAAGGTCTTTAACGAAATACTGGATATCGAGGATAGTGACTGGACCCAATCCAATGTTTGTTTGTCCCGCGATATTTTTTATTTCGGAAATGCAAACCCAAAAGATGAGCTGGTTTACGAACTGAATCATTATGAATTCCTGGAAAAAAATAAAATTCAAATCTCTTCTTCAATATACCGAAAAGCAGATCGGGCACTGATTTCCAAACAGTTTGTTGTTCGTGAATTTAAAAAAGAATGGACAGCAGAAATAGAGAAACATTCAGATGAACAAACAAGACCGTTTGTACAGCAGTCTGAAAAGATTGAAGATTTTACAGAAAACAGAACCTGTATAGAAAGAACAGAATTGATTCAAAAGATTGGAGGAATTTTATCCGAAATGCTTGGAGGAGTAACCATTTCATCCAAAACTGATTTATCTCTCCTTGGAATCGAATCCATTTTGTTTATGGAACTTTCTGAGCAACTGAATATTGACCTGAATTTGAATACAAATCCTAGCAAGTTTTATGGAGCACAGAACTGTGAAGAAATTGCTGATATAGTTTTGAACAGATCGGGAAACACAGTTAAAGCATTCGAAATTGAAAAGGAAAAAACGAAGGACGAAATTGCTATTGTAGCAACCAGTTTCAAATTGCCCGGAGCGAATACAGCAGAAGCTTTTTGGGAAATCTTGAAATCCGGAGAATCAGTTATTGGAAGTTTACCGGAGGGAAGATGGGAATGGCCGAAAGAAATAAATCCGGAAATCTTACATAAAGGAATAGATAAAGGAGGTTTTATTACCGGACTGGATGAATTTGATCCTTCCTTTTTCTCTATTTCTCCCTTAGAAGCTGAATTAATGGATCCACAACAACGTTTGCTTCTTCAGCTATCCTGGGAGCTTTTTGAGCGTGCAGCATATCATCCGGACAGGTATAGAGGAAAAGATATCGGAGTATTTATCGGTGCAAGCGGAAGTGATTATGAACAGCTTTCATACAACTCTACATCTGGAATCAGTGTAACCGGAAGCGCATCTGCACTTCTTTCCAATCGTATTTCCTATTTCTTTGACCTTAAGGGGCCCAGTAAAACAGTTGATACGGCTTGTTCGTCATCATTGGTTGCCCTGCATGACGCGATTTTGGCATTACAGGCAGGAATATGTACACAAGCCATAGTTGGTGGAGTTCATTTGATGTGTAACAGTGCAAAAACCATCTCATATTATACTTCAAAAATGTTAAGTGAAGATGGAAAATGCAGTACGTTTGATCAAAATGCAAATGGTTATGTACGGGCTGAAGGAGCTGTCTTGTTCTTATTGAAACCACTGAGTGAAGCAGTGGCAGATAACGATGAAATTCTTGGAACGATCAAAGGATCAGCTGTTAATCACGGAGGAAGAGTAAGCGGAATAACTGTTCCCAATCCTAAACAGCAATCTGAATTGGTTATTGCTGCACTGAAAAATGCAAATTTAACGATGAGTGATTTGTCTTATCTGGAAGCTCACGGAACAGGAACATCATTGGGTGATCCAATTGAAATCAACGGACTGAATGATGTTGCCAATAAAATGAATGGTGAAATAAGACCTAATAGCTGTGGACTTGGTTCTGTAAAAAGTAACATTGGCCATCTGGAGGCAGCCTCCGGTTTAGTAGGTGTTCTGAAGGTTTTACTGGCAATGAAGCATCGGCAAATTCCTCCTACCATCAACTATAAACAGTTAAATCCTAAAATAGATTTGCACTCAGGTCCTTTCTACATACAGCAGAATCTTCAGAAATGGGTTTCTGAAAATGAAAATAATACACTTTTTGCCGGGGTAAGCAACTTCGGTGTTGGAGGAACCAATGCTCATGTAATAATTGGATCTCATATCGAACAAGAAAGAATTCAGAAAGTAAGAGATACGTCCTGTCCATTATTGTTTGTGCTTTCCGCAGTTACTGCTGAAGCTTTACGGGAACTTGCCGGAAAGCTGAAAAAATACATCCTTCAAAATGAGAATACAGACTTGCAGGCACTGTCTGCAACATTGCAGATGGGAAGGGCTGAATTAGGGCAACGAATTGCTGTTGTCTCTTCTGAAAAGGAAGAATTAATGTCTGCACTTGAAGATTTTGAGCATCACAACCCCAATAATAGATTGGTTCACGGGAAAGCAAATCCTGATACTGCAAAAGTCCTTCCGGAAAATGCTGACTGGGACCAAATTGCAGCATATTGGGTAGCCGGAGGAACAGTTGATTGGAAACAGTATATTTCTTCAAATATTAAATGGTTAACTGATTTACCGGTTTATCCGTTCGCAAAAGAAAGATATTGGATTCCTGGTTCAAAAAAAGATAAAGTAAAAAATTATAAATCCCATGAGATTTATAACTACGATAGATCCTGTTTAACTGACGAACTGATCAATTGTTTAATTCCGGATTTAGCGGGGTGGATAAACAAAGACTTTGGGTTATTATTTCCTGAATTAATTCGCGGAATATTTAAGGACAATCATTCTGGTAAACAATATATTCTGAAAAATGTATTCTGGACAGAAGAGAATATGGATTTAAAATCTGGAGACCAGGTTCCATTAAGAATCATCAGAAAAGATGAAGCAGAATATTTTGAATTCAGCAAATCCGGAAAACCCCTGTTTTTTGGTGAAATGCATGAATGTAATAGGGAAGATGATTATAATAAGATCAATTCCTGGGAGGAAAAACAATTGAATCAACTGGATTCACAGCTGCTGAACCGTAAATTACAGACCGTTCACAACCCTTGCAGAATTCTTGAAATTCATGCAGGAAAGAATAGTTTTGATGGAATAATAGAAGTAAGAACAGGAACTCTTTTCAACGCATTTCAGGGACTCTGGACTATTCGTAAAATACTGGCTTCTGTCAACTCAAAGACAGTCAATTATTCAGCAGAACCAAAAGATTTACTTCCCTATTTTTCGGAAGAAATCAATATAAAAGGAGATTTAAATCCACTAATGCCATTTAAAATCAAGAAAACCAAAAACAGTTATGACTTTCTGTTATTCAACTCTCAGGGTATCATGCAATTTGCATTCAAAGGAGTAAGAGAAGGAGAAATGATAACGGAATTTTTGTATCAAAATTAAACTATGAGTAAAATCTGTATTATTGGCGGAGGGCCTAGCGGTATTTCTATCGCACGTAAGCTTTCCACATCCGGAATTGAATATGATTTATACGAAGCTGGAGCCGATTTCGGCGGAGTATGGAATGCAAATGAGCTTTGTGGCCGGGTTTATGAATCTGCTCATCTTATTTCATCAAAGAAAATTACTCAGTTGATGGATTTTCCAATGCCGGAGAGTTATCCGCATTATCCCAAACACGAATTAGTACTCAATTATTGGAGAGAAGTAGCAAGATCTTCAGGGGTTTATAAACATGTCCGGTTCAATACAGCAGTAAAATCTGTTCGTAAAGAGCAAGATGGTTGGAGGATAAATACTGAAAATGGACATTCCGAGTATTATGACTTTGTAATTGTATGCAATGGTTTGCAGCGTATCGGGAGATTTCCCAAATTGAATTTTTCTGATTATACAGGAGAAGTCCTTCATTCCCTGGATTATAAAGGATCTCATCAGATAGCAGGTAAACGCGTTCTGGTAATGGGTGGCGGAAATTCAGGTTGTGATATTGCGGTAGATTGTGTTCATCATTCCACAGCGGTATTTCATAGTACCAGAAGAGGATATTATTATCAGCCGAAATTTATCAATGGAATGCCTACTTCAGACTGGATGCTTTCACTTGGAAATAAATTTGAATCGAAAGAAGAAGGAATGGCTTATATAGAGCAGGTGTTTAAACTTGCCGGGTTCGACGGAACAGACTTTGGATTACCAAAACCTGATTACCCGATTCAAGAGGCACATCCGATTCTGAATTCACAGATTCTGTATTATATCGGCCATGGATCCATTGAACCAAAACCGGATATCAGTAAACTGGAAGGGAAAATAGTTCAATTCGAAGACGGAACAGAAACCGAAATTGACCTGATTATCTGTGCCACAGGCTATGACCGTGACTTTTCATTTCTTGAAAAAGGGTTAGTTGATATGAAAAATGGAGTTCCCGACTTTTTCCTTCATATGGTTCCAAAAAGTATGGATAATCTGCTGTTTGTCGGATTCATTAATTCAGCCACAGGTTTTGGAAGTTTTATTGAGTCGAGTGCTAATTTTTGCGTGGAGTATATCCATGCCATCCGATCCGGGAAAAAAGGCCTTCAGCAATTCAAAGAAGCAAAAAATGAAAATATTCCGGATATGGGACAACGGAATTTCCTCGATTCATACAGACATCAATGGGAAGTTGATCTCTGGAAATATCTCAAAGAAGTCAATTATTACACCGATATGTTAACTAACTCCTAATTCACTTTTATGGATCCTATTCAGAGTAAAATGAAAGCCTACCTAGAGAATGAATTAATAGAACTTGCCCGCAAATCACTTGTTGAAAAAGTAAAAACTCCTGACACTATTGCTGCACACCAGGCTACTGCACTATCATCAGAAATGCATCTTACTTTTATTGAACAGGAACTTACCGAACAATTGTCAGCATTAATAAAGCTTCCACTTGATAAAATTGATGTAAACAATGGTGTTTCTCAATATGGTATGGATTCGTTGCTTATTACAGAATTTATCAAACGTCTTAGCAGCAAATTCTCTGTTGAACTGCATGCTACCATTTTTTTTGAAGCCAGAAATTTAAAGCGATTGGCGGAAATTATTTATCAAAAAAATCCGGAATTGTTCCAGGAAGGAAAATCGACTGTAGAAATAACAGAAAGAGAGGTCTCCGGGGCTGATTCTGTTATGAAAGCAGAAACACATGCTGAAGAAAAAGCATTGCTGGAAAAATACAGAAGTGTGTTTTTAAGTAAACAGACTGGCCATACGAAAACCCTGGCAATAGAAGAAAAAATAAAACCTTCAGGCTATGAACCGATTGCCATCATCGGAATAGATGGAATGTTTGCAAAAAGTCGTTCCGCAGAGGAATTATGGGAACATCTTAGAAATGAAGATAATTGTATCGAAAGTATTCCTGCTGACCGATGGAATTGGGAAAATCACTTTGGGAACCCACAGAAAGAGAATAAAACGGATGTCAGATGGGGTGGATTTATTCCTGAAATTGATCAGTTCGATCCTGAATTTTTTACCATTTCACCGAAAGAGGCAGAACTCATGGACCCTCAACACAGGCTCTTTTTGCAGAGCGTCTGGAAAGCTATTTACCGCTCAGGCTATAGCACAGCCTCGCTCTCTTCAAAGAAAATAGCTGTGTTTCTGGGAATCAATCTCATGGATTATCAGCTCAAGCTACAGAAGTTACCGCTGGATGCCATGACCTTGACGGCTGCATCGCATGTCTTCTGCCCAAGCAGAATCGCATTCCAGTTGAATTTGAATGGACCATGTCACGTTATTGACACAGCTTGCTCCAGTTCTCTGGTAGCTATTCATAGAGCTGCACTTGCTATTCAGAACGAAGGTTGTGAAATGGCAATTGCAGGAGCTGCAAATATCATGATGGATCCTACGATGCATATTCAATATGCCAAAACAGGAATGATCTGTGAGGATGGACGTTGTAAAACTTTTTCAAAAGAGGCAAACGGATATGTTCGGGGAGATGGAGTAGGAGCCGTTATTTTGAAGAAGTTAAGTGCTGCTGAAAGAGACAATGACCCGATTCTCGGTGTAATTGTGGGCTCTTCGGAAAATCATGGCGGTGCCTCTGCTTCGTTAACTGCACCGAATCCGCTTGCACAGGCAGAACTGATCAAAGAAACGATCCGAAAATCCTCCATAGATCCGAGAACCATCAGCTATATTGAAGCGCATGGAACCGGGACAGCATTGGGAGACCCGATTGAAATCAACGGTATGAAAATGGCTTTTTCTGATTTGTTTTCAGAACAAGGAATCAGCAGTCCACCCAATGGATACTGTAAAATAGGTTCTGTAAAAACCAATATCGGTCATGCTGAAACGGCTGCAGGACTTGCAGGGCTTGCAAAGGTGCTATACAGTATGAAGCATCGCTATATTCCCAAATCATTGCATTCGGAAGATATTAATCCGATGATTGATCTGAAAAATACACCGTTTATTATTGCTCAGAGTGGTGATAATTGGGAAGAAGTTCAATTAAATGGACAAAAGTATCCATTAACAGCTGGAATAAGCTCTTTTGGTGCCGGTGGTTCCAATGCACATATTCTTGTTACTGCCTATCAGGTTAAAAATAAGCAGCCTGTTCAGAAAGAGAAAAAGAAACTGATAGTTCCCGTTTCAGCCAAGTCTGAAGATAGTTTAAAAAAGTATATTATTGCTTTACGGGCATTTTTATTGGGAGATTCTCATCAAAGAAAACCTGCATTATCTTATATATTGAAGAAGGAATTACTTCGATGGTTTTCAGATCACCTGAGCATTTTGCAAACAGAGATCAGACCCGACATGAGTTTTGAAGAACTGAATATTCAGCAATTTGACCTCGTTACTTTTGCTGTCTATTTTTCAGATCACTGGAACATTGATCAACTCCAGCATGAAATCATAAATACCACATCCGTTGCTCATTTAATAACTCATATTGAAAGCAAATGGGGAAAAGAATTACAAGCGTTTTATAAACTGCCGGTTGTAGAGGAGAATATAAGAACCGATATTTCTCTTCACGATCTGGCTTATACTTTACAGGTAGGACGAGATGAATTCCAGTATCGTTTAGCCTTTGTTACAGATTCAATTGAGGATTTATTGCAGCAGTTGACAGCTTACCTGGATAACGTCTCTTCTCCGAAAAAATATTTTGAAGGAAATACACGAAAAGATAAGATAGAATTGTTGCTTACCGGAGAAGCTGGAAAAGCATATATTGATGCAGCAGTTCGTTTTTCAGAATTGAATTCATTGGCTGGTTTATGGACAAAAGGAGTGCAAATAGACTGGGAATTATTAAATTCTTCCCATGTTAAAAAAATAGAATTGCCACCTTATCAGTTCAAAGAAAAGCGTTTTTGGATAGAAGTAAATGATAGAAAACCGGATGAAACTGCAGAAAAGTTGCCGGTAATTATCCACAAAAATCTTGATGCCACATCAGAAACAGCTTCAGTGAGTTACTACCAAAGTACCTGGAAACAGGGAAATCTTGTGCCGGATGCAGATGTTACTTTATCCCCAGCCGCTACAATTGTTTTGATCGATGCTTCGGAAGAGCTTATCGCTTCAGTATCGGAATCTCTGGACTGTAAAGTCCTTCATCTTTCTTCATCTTCTTCTGTTGATCTGTTTGAAAGAGTAAAGAAAGAGATTCTTAAAAGTATCACCAGCAAATCACCATTGAATCTTACTGTTGCGGGATTAACGTCTCACTATCATTGCTTTGGATTTTTACGCGGATTAATCAAATCAGCAGAGCAGGAATGTTCCTGGTTTACAGGAAGAATTCTTGGACTGGAAGATTTTAATGCTCCTGAAAAATGGGTGCAGATCCTAAAAAATGAATTCAATACTGCTTCCAAAGAGATCCGCTACCAAGGAGGAATCCGATCAGTGTGTACGCTGAGGTCTGTGGACCTTACGGATAGCCGAAGCATTTCCTTTCGCCCGGAAGGGGTATACCTTATTACAGGCGGATTTGGCGGTTTAGGTATTCAGTTGGCCCAGCACATCAGCAGGAATTATCCAACAGCTACAATTATTCTATCAGGACGGAGAACAGCCAATGCAAAGCAGCAGGAGTTACTGTCAGATCAACCCTCATGGAGATACCTTCAAACCGATGTAAACGATACCGTTTCTGTTGAAAGACTCATAAGCCAAATCAAAGAGGAATATGGGTGTCTGACCGGAATCATTCACGCTGCAGGTGTTCTCAGAGACAGTTTATTGGTTCAGAAAACCCACGAAGAAATCAAAGCAGTGTTTGATCCTAAGATTTCAGGGATTATAAATCTGGACGAGGCAACCAAAGATGAGTCCCTGGACTTTTTTGTTAATTTTTCTTCTGTATCTGCTGTATTGGGCAATATTGGTCAGTCAGATTATGCATCTGCGAATGCCTATCTGGATGATTACACACATTACCGTAATATTTTAGTTGAACGCGGAGAAAGACACGGACAGACCCTGAGTATAAACTGGCCGTTGTGGCGTTCTGGTGGCATGCAGATCGACGAGTCCTCAGAACAGTACTTAAAGCGACATTGGGGAATGGAACCTCTTCCAACCAATTTGGGAATGGAAGCTCTGGATGCTATTTTGAAAAGCAGCTGTTCTGTGGCGGGATTGGTATACGGTGATCAGGATATTCTCGAAAAGAAATTTTATAATCAACCTGTAATTGCTTCTAAGAAACCAGTGTTGAAAACGGTTATTGATAAAACAATGCAGGAAGAAGTATTTCGAAATAATCTGCTAAAGCTGGCCGCTGATATATTGAAGTTGGATGCTGCAGAAATGGATACGGAACTTGAATTCGGTGAATTTGGTTTTGACTCGATTTCACTGACCCAGTTTTCCAATGCGCTGAACGAAGCCTATGATCTTCATCTGATGCCTACCATTTTCTATAACTATCCTACACTTCATGAGCTAGGTTCATTCCTGCTGGAAGACCATACCGATCATGTGGTAAAGGAAAATACATCATCTTTCGAAGCAAACGAATCAGTTTTCGATATTCCGGAAGAAATAGAAAATGAAGAAACAGTAAAAATACATTCACAAAGGATTGAACGGGAAGAAGTTGCAATTGTTGGTGTTGCCGGGCGACTGCCAGGAGCAGAAAATCTGGATATCTTCTGGAAAAATCTGGTCAATAAACATGATGCAATTTCGGAAATTCCTGCAGACAGATGGAGTTGGAAGAATTATTTCGGCGACCCGTTTAAAGAAAAAAATAAAACTAAGGCAATTCATGGCGGATTCATTACCGACATTGACAAATTTGACGCCTTGTTTTTTAATATTTCTCCGCATGAAGCAGAGTTGATGGATCCGCAACAACGTATTACACTTGAATTGGTCTACCATTTATTTGAGAATGCTGCCATTCGTCCGGAAGATTTAAAAGGAACAGATACCGGAGTTTTCGTTGGGGTTTCATCCACAGATTATTCCGTTCTGCTAAAAGAACATGCAGATGTAGTAAGTGAAGCCCATTTTTCCACAGGATATTCTCATGCTGTTTTGGCCAATCGAATTTCCTACCTGTTTGATCTGCATGGTCCTAGTGAGGCTATTGATACAGCTTGCTCCAGTTCGTTGGTTGCAATTCACCGGGCGGTTGAAAACATCAGATCCGGAAACTGTTCTATGGCTGTTGCCGGAGGAGTTAATGCTTTACTGGCTCCCGACTTAACATTGTCATTTACACAGGCTGGAATGCTTAGTGAAGATGGAAGATGTAAAACATTCGACAAAAAAGCAAATGGCTATGTACGTTCGGAAGGAGTCGGATTTATTTTGCTGAAATCATTGAAACAGGCAGAAGAAGATGGAGATACCATTTTCGGAATTATTAAAGGGAGTAATGAAAATCATGGCGGAAAAGCAAATACATTAACATCTCCGAACCCCAAAGCACAGAAAGATTTATTGGTAAATGCCTATTTGAAAAGCAAAGTTTCTTTGACGGATGTAACCTATATTGAAACTCATGGTACCGGAACTCCTCTTGGAGATCCGATTGAAACGGAAGCATTAAAAGCAGCTTTTAAAGAAATTGCTGCCGTTCAAAATTTACCGATAAAGAATAAATTATTTTGTAAGCTCGGAAGCGTAAAAACAAATATCGGTCACCTTGAATCCGCTGCAGGAATTGCTGGTGTACTTAAAGTGATTCTTAGTATGCAGCATCAAACATTGCCGGGCAATCCTCATCTTACTTCTCCAAATGAATATCTGGAGCTGGAAGGAAGTCCGTTTGAACTGGTAAAAGAAACACAACACTGGAAATCCGATAAACCGAGAATTGCAGGAGTGAGCAGCTTTGGATTTGGAGGCTCAAATGCCCATGTAATTGTACAGGAATATTCTAAAAAAACACCGGATTATTCTTCAGGAAATGAACCGGTTGTGATTTGTTTATCTGCCAATACGAAGTCTGCACTTCAACAATTGAAGAGTAATTACCTGAATTTTATTCAGGAAAATAAGCATACTGATCTGAAAAATATGGCCTATACACTCCACATTGGGAGAGAGGAACTCAAATACCGTTGGGCAACAGTTGTCTCTGATGTAGAGGAACTGAGAGAAAATCTTTATGAAAATAAGGCTGAGAAAGTATTTGAAGGAATGGTAAGCAAATCAAAAGGAAAAAAAATAGGAGAGCTTCAGGAACTGACGGAACTGGCAACTGCTTGGGTTGAGGGCTACATTGTGGATTGGACGAAACAATACAAGAACAAACAACCTGTTAAGTTGCAATTGCCCAATTATCCGTTTGCCAAAAACAGACACTGGATCCCGGTTAAATCAATTGGATTGAAACCACTAATTGTTGTTAAAGAAACCATGGAAACAAAACATTCCGGAAAGCTGCATCCCTTGTTGCATCAGGTGAAATAAGAGAAGATGAAAACAATATTAAAAGAATTTCAAAGCAGATTTACAGGATTGGAAAAGTTTCTTTCTGACCATGTGGTTCAGGGAACAAAAGTCCTTCCCGGAGTTGCTTACCTTGAATTGGCCCGTTTTGGAGGAGAATACATTCTTGAAAAACAGGTGACAGGATTACGTGATGTGGTTTGGATGCGCCCGATTCGCGTTCATAATGAACCAGTTGATGTGGTAACCGGGTATATGGAAGAAGTTTCAGGAATTACTTATGAGATTGGTTCTCGAAGCTCCGGTACCAAAGAAATACATAGCCAGGGACACATTTACACAGGAATTTTACCTATCCCACGTACAATTGATCTGCAAGCTGCACGGATGTCATGTAAACAGGTTGTTTCTGCAGAAGAAAGTTATGAAAGTTTCCAGAGTCGGGGACTGTTCTACGGTCACACATTTCAGGGAATCAAAGAGATGTACTGCTCAGAAACCTGTGCGGTATCTCAAATAATATTACCACGGGAAGACGGTTTTGTTCTTTCTCCGGGAATGCTCGACAGTGCTTTACAAACTTGTATGGGAATTGGGTTTGTCCCGGAAGGAGGTTCGCTTGAACTGCCTTTCAGCCTTCGGGAATTGAATATATATGGCACATTACCGGAGACCGTTTGGTGCTATACTGAAGTGACGAACCCGAAAGCACGTCTGAAAGAATATTCTATTTACCTGTCTGATAATTCAGGAAAAGTATTTGTGTCACTAATTGGTTTTTCCGCTTTAACATTAGCCGCAGAGAAACCAGAGGTGAGCCAGAATCACCCCGATCCGGTTTCTGCTATATTAGAAACAGCTTCAGTGAGTTACTACCAAAGTACCTGGACACAGGAAAACCTTGTGCCGGATGCAGATGTTACTTTATCCCCAGCCGATACAATTGTTCTGATCGATTCTTCACAAGAGCTTATCGCTTCAGTATCGGAATCTCTGGACTGTAAAGTACTTCATCTTTCTTCATCTTCTTCTGTTGATCTGTTTGAAAGAATAAAGAAAGAGATTCTTAAAAGTATCACCAGCAAATCACCATTGAATCTTACTGTTGCGGGATTAACGTCTCACTATCATTGCTTTGGATTTTTACGCGGATTAATCAAATCAGCAGAGCAGGAATGTTCCTGGTTTACAGGAAGACTCCTTGGACTGGAAGATTTTAATGCTCCTGAAAAATGGGTGCAGATCCTAAAAAATGAACTCAATACTGCTTCCAAAGAGATCAGATACCAAGGAGGAATCCGTTCAGTATGTACACTAAAGTCTGTGGATCTTACGGATAACCGAAGCATTTCCTTTCGCCCGGAAGGGATATACCTTATTACAGGCGGATTTGGCGGTTTAGGTATTCAGTTGGCCCAGCACATCAGCAGGAATTATCCAACAGCTACAATTATTCTATCAGGACGGAGAACAGCTAATGCAAAGCAGCAGGAGTTACTGTCAGATCAACCTTCATGGAGATACCTTCAAACTGATGTAAACGATACCGTTTCTGTTGAAAGACTCATAAGCCAAATCAAAGAGGAATATGGATATCTGACCGGAATCATTCACGCTGCAGGTGTTCTCAGAGACAGTTTATTGGTTCAGAAAACCCACGAAGAAATCAAAGCAGTGTTTGATCCTAAGATTTCAGGGATTATAAATCTGGACGAGGCAACCAAAGATGAGTCCCTGGACTTTTTTGTTAATTTTTCTTCTGTATCTGCCGTATTGGGTAATATTGGTCAGTCAGATTATGCATCCGCGAATGCCTATCTGGATGATTACACACATTACCGTAATATTTTAGTTGAACGCGGAGAAAGACACGGACAGACTCTGAGTATAAACTGGCCGTTGTGGCGTTCTGGTGGCATGCAGATCGACGAGTCATCAGAACAGTACTTAAAGCGACATTGGGGAATGGAACCTCTTCCAACCAATTTGGGAATGGATGCCCTGGATGCTATTTTGAAAAGCAGTTTGAATCATATTTTGGTTCTCTTTGGTGAACAGCAAAAAATAATTAAAAAAATCCCACTTGACAACATAACCGTAACAACCAATGAAGAACCACAAATTGCTGGTATGAGTATAGAAGTAATAATAAACCGATTAAAGGAAATTTGTGCAAATCTCCTGAAATTAAATGTATCCGATTTGGATGCAGACTCTCATTTGTCAGATTATGGACTGGATTCAATCATCATGATGAAACTCCTCACGGCATTGGAAGAAACATATGACTGTGTTTTGGATCCCACTACGGTCATCCAGCATCCGTCAATCGGAGAGTTGGCTGCTTATCTTGTAGATAACAAACTTGTTGCAGCGGAAGAAATTCTACAGAAAAATGCAGTTCCGGAAACTCAGGTTTCAGGAACTCCGGACAAACAAGTTAATTCATATAAAACCAATAGAGTTGCTATTATTGGAATTTCCTGCAATTTGCCTGAATCTGAAAATACTGAAGAACTTTGGGAAAATCTACAAAACGGGAGAGATCTGATCAGTGAAGTTCCTGTTAACAGATCTTTTCGTAAAGGTTATTATAACGAAACAAAAACAAATTCAACATCCTATTCAAACAAAGCAGGATTCATGAAAAACCCTGCTGCATTTGATATTCATTATTTCAAGATAAAGCCGGAAGAAGCTCTTGCAATGGATCCGCAACAGCGGATTGTTCTGGAACTAACACGCGACCTGCTGGCATCTGCAGGTTTCGAAAAAGAAGAACTGGCAGGAACTAATACCGGCGTATTTATTGGAGCAAAAGACAATAATTATATCAGGAATGGATATGATTTACTTCCCGAGGGAACACACCAGCATATCATTGTAAATAGCATCAGTAATATGATTGCTGCCCGGGTTTCAGATTTTTATGATTTGAAAGGAACCAGTCAGGTAATTGATACGGCTTGTTCCAGCTCACTGGTTGCGATCCATCAGGCATGTGACGCAATTCTTTCGGGTAAGCTTAACATGGCTATTGCAGGAGGTATTTCTGTAATAGTAGACGAATATGGACATGTTGGATTTAGCCAGGCAAATGTTCTTTCTGCTGACGGGAAAAGTTACGTTTTTGATGAACGTGCCAATGGTTTTGTACTGGGAGAAGGAGGTGGATTGGTTCTGCTGAAAGATTATGGACAGGCACTGCTGGATGGAGATAGGATTTTAGCTGTGGTGGAGGGATCTGCAGTTAATAACGATGGACAGACAATGGGAGTTACTGTTCCCAATAAACAAGGTCAGAAAGAGGTAATTGCAGAAGCTTTGGCTAAATCTGAAATACATCCCGATCAGATTTCCTATTATGAAGCCCATGGTACAGGAACACTGCTTGGAGATCCCATCGAAATTAATGCTGCTTCTGAAGTCTATCAGCAGCAAACAGATAAAACCGGATTTTGTGCGATCGGTTCGGTAAAAAGTAATCTTGGACATACCATGACTGCAGCTGGTGTTACCGGATTGATCAGGATTATTCTGCAGATGCAGCATGATGAACTCGTTCCTACCATCCATTGTGAAAAGCCACATCCGAGATTTAAATTCAATGAATCACCGTTTTATCCGATTACTGCTCGTAAAAAATGGGATGTACAACAGAAAATTGCAGCGATCTCAAGTTTCGGATTTGGGGGAACCAACTGTCATCTCATTTTGTCGAAAGCCACTCAGGATAAAATGAATTGTAAACGAATCCCGTTAAAAGTTCAGCGTCAATCAGAAAATTACTGGTTAGGGGACACCAATTCCGCCGTTTTTGAAAAAGAAGAAGTTACCCCAAAAACAATTGTAACGAAACCTTTGATCCATGGGTTGGAAAATGAGATCATTCGTCTGATTCGTAATAAAATTGTTCAAAAAACAAGCATTCAGCCGGCAGATATTTTAGTAGATGAAGGGTTTATGGATCTTGGATTGGATTCTACAGTTTTGATTCAACTTACAAGCGAATTAGGTGACGATTGGAATATTGAACTTTATCCTACTTTGCTTTTCCAATATGATACAATAAGAAAATTTGCTGCATATATTGCCGCAACGTACAGTTCTGAACTTGAAAATCTTCAACAAGTGGAACCAGTCTCAGCCTCTTTTGAGGAAAAAGAAGAACCACAGGAGATTAAATCTGAAAAACATTTGAAAGAAGGCCTGCTGGCTTCTGAAGATGAAATTGCCATAATAGGCATGACAGCCAGATTTCCGGGAGCAGAAACACTGGAAGACTATTGGGGAAATATTTTAGAAAACAAAGACCTGATTACTGAAATACCAAAAGATCGTTGGAAATGGGAAATGTACTATGGTGATGAGAAGAAAGAACGCGGAAGAACAAAAGCAAAATTTGGAGGTTTTATTTCCGATATAGATAAATTTGATCGCCAATTTTTCAGGGTGCTTCCATTGGAGGCACAGCTGATGGATCCTCAGCACCGTATTAGCATTGAAGGTGTCTATCATTTATTTGAACACGCAGGAATTGCACCGGAACAAATGAAAGGAACCGATACCGGAGTATTTATTGGTGTATCCAGCTCAGATTATGCAACGCTGATCAACAAGGAAGAAGGACTCAACCAATATGCACAATACGCAACCGGAAATACCCATTCTGTATTGGTAAACCGAATATCCTATCTTTTTGATCTTCACGGTCCGAGTATTCCGGTCGATACAGCTTGTTCCAGTTCATTAATTGCAATTAGCAGGGCTGTAGAAAGTATTCGGTCAGGCAATTGCTCAATGGCAGTAGCGGGCGGAGTAAACATTATTTTATCCCCGGAATTATCACTGTCGTTCAGTCAGGCTGGAATGTTAAGTGAAGACGGACGTTGTAAAACATTTGATAAAAATGCCAACGGATATGTTCGTTCCGAAGGAATGGGATTGATACTGCTGAAATCCAAAGCTGCCGCTTTACGCGATGGAGATCAGATTTATGGAGTCATTAAATCTGTGGCCGAAAACCACGGTGGGAAAGTAAGCACCTTGACATCTCCGAATCCTAATGCACAGCGAAACCTTATTATTCACGCCATTCAGAAAGCGGGACTCCATCCGAATGACATCAGCTACATTGAAGCGCATGGAACGGGAACGCCACTTGGTGATCCGATTGAAATAGATGCACTTAAAATGGCTTTTGAAGAGCTGACAGGAAATACTCCATTAAAACAAGCAAATTGTACACTTGGTAGTGTCAAAACTTCTATTGGTCACCTGGAAGCAGCTGCTGGTATTGCGGGTATAATAAAAACCATTCTGTGCCTGGGGCATCAGACATTGGGCGGAAATCCGCATCTCAAAGAACCAAACGAATTATTGAAGCTACACAACAGTCCGTTCCGATTGGCAAAAGAAACAGAATACTGGGAGTCTGTAAATAAGAAAATGAGGACAGCCGGAGTGAGCAGTTTTGGATTTGGCGGAGCCAATGCGCATGTGATCCTGCAGGAATATGCTGACAATGAAGCAAAGAAGCCGACGCATGGAAAGACATTGGTATGTTTATCAGCAAAAACGGAAAGCCAACTTCTGACTATTCAGAAAAATCTGTTTGCCTTTCTTCAGAAAAATTCAGATTGTTCATTGCACGATATCGCTCAAACATTACTTGTAGGAAGAGATGCAATGTCCATAAGAACTGCTTTGGTAACGGATTCTCTGAATGATTTAAAACAACAATTAGAGCAAGTGATTCTTGGAAAACAATCTGCGTTTGTTTCCGGAATGGCAGATTTAAATGCCTTTAATGAACAAGATATAAAAATAGCTGTCCGGCGAAATCTTCTGGTTTCAAATGAATTGGAATCGCTTATGCATTCCTGGCTGAAGGGCCAGCCGGTAAGCTGGAAACAGTTCTACGATGCAGCCGAAGTACGGAGAATAGCGCTTCCCGGATATCCATTTCTGCGTGAGCGTTGCTGGTATAACGAAATTAAGGAGATCAGTACATCCGAAGGATCTCAGACTAAAGAGTTTTTGCAGATAGACCATATCGTTGGAAATGAAATTGGAATAGAAGAATTGGGGAGCGGAATTGTGATGGTTAAAATGCAATCCCGCGAAACCAAAAATATGCTTGATGATCAATTGATCAAAAGTCTTACAAAAACATTTTCGGAACTGGAGCAACGGGCTGATCTGAAAGTTGTAATTCTGACTGGCTATGACAATGTATTTTGCATGGGTGGTTCACAGGATGTTTTAAATGGAATTGCCAGTAAGAAACAAAAATATACTGATGCACCGTTTGTATATCAGGGACTCCTTGAATTTAAAGTTCCTGTTATTACAGCAATACAGGGAATGGCTGTTGGTGGAGGGCTGATTTTCGGGTTGTATGGAGATATCGTTTACATGGACGAACGGTCTACTTATAGTTCCAACTTTATGAAATACGGCTTTACCCCTGGGATGGGTGCCACCTATATCATGCCGAAGAAACTTGGTCAGCAGCTGGCTCAGGAAATGATGTACACTGCACGACTGATCGGTGGAAACGAATTGAGAGAAAGAGGAGCCACTGTAAAAATTACGGCAGACGTACTGAAGGAAGCTATCAGGACAGCAAAAGAGCTTGCTTCCAAACCGAAAATTGCTTTGGAAGTTTTGAAAAGAAACCTTTCTGACCGAATGTTGCAGGATTTACAGCTGCATGTGAAGGAAGAATTGGAAATGCACGATAAAACATTTCATACTGATGAAGTCAGAAACCTCATTATGTCAACGTTTAATCGTCCAAATGCGGTAAATCCGGAGAAAAAGATCACGATTGCTCCGGTTGACTCAAAAGTTAAACTTGCACATCCTGATATGATTGCTGCTAAAGGAGTAAAGCCATTCAGTTTTGAGCCATTCATAAAAGTATCACTTCGTGATGTCAGACAAACAGATTTCATCAGTGAACTAAAACCGGTCACCCAACCACTATTGGTTGAATCGAAAAGGGAAGGAAAGTATATTAAATCAGACCAGCAGAAGGTAACCGTTCAAAGTGGAACTATTATTGATTTTCTGAAAGATTGTGCTGCCGCATTATTGAATCTCCACACAGACGAAATTGGAGCAGATGATACATTCCTGGATATGGGAATTGATTCCATCAGCGGAGTGGAATTCATACGGTCCGTCAATGAAAAATTTGATCTTCAGTTGGAAGCGGTATTATTGTATGATTATCCGAATATCAAAACCTTATCGGTATTTATTGAAAAGAATTCAATGACGATTCCGGTTATTTCCCAGAGAGAATCCGCTCAACCGGCTGCAGAACCCGTTATCTTACCAGGGAAAGAAGAAATTGAGACCGTACAGGAGAACACTACAGATGTAACCGGATCTCTGAAACAGATTTTCAGTCGGATGCTGAACCTTCCTGTTGAAGAACTGTCCATCGATGAATCTTTTATTGATTTCGGAGTAGATTCTATCAGCGGTGTTGAAGTGGTACGGGGAATCAATGAACAATTTGATCTGTCATTGGAAACCGTTATTTTATACGATTATTTCAATATCCGGAAACTTGCAGGTTTTATCACAGGTCAGCTTCCGGAGAAATTAATAATAATACCTGAGACACAAACTACTTCAATTAAAGAAAACGTTGTGTTGGTTGAAGAAAATCAGCCTCAGATTTCAGCAATGGATATTGCCATTATTGGGATTAGTGGTCGCTTTCCACAGGCAGATAATGTTGATGAATTCTGGAAAAATCTGGCTTCAGGAAAAGACAGTGTGACTGAAGTTCCGGGGAGGAAGTGGTCTGTAGCAGACATTTATTCTGAAGAGAGAGGGGTTCCTGGCAAATCCTATGGAAAATGGATGGGAGCCATTCATGACGAAGATAAATTTGATACCTATTTTTTTAATATTTCTCCGGCAGAAGCAAAAAAAATGGATCCCCAGCAACGGGTATTCCTGCAAGAAGTCTGGAAAACATTTGAAGATGCAGGTTACTCACCTGAAAGTCTTTCAGAGAGTGCCTGTGGTGTCTTTGTAGGTGTTGGACCGGGAGATTATTTTGACCGTTTTAAACATAATGAATTATTGGATAATCATGTATTGACAGGTGTTACCACTTCGATGCTTGCTTCCCGTATTTCTTACTTATTGAATTTGCAGGGACCTGCAATTGCCATTGATACAGCCTGTTCAAGTTCGTTGGTAGCCCTTCATCAGGCCTGTTCAAGCCTTCGGAACGGTGAATGTGAAATGGCTATTGCCGGTGGTGTAAATATCATGACCACAGAAAGTATGCATATTCTTACCAGCAAGACGGAAATGTTGAGCGAAGATGGTAAATGTCATACGTTTGATAATCAAGCGAATGGTTTTGTTCCGGGAGAAGCAGTTGGGGTAGTTTTGCTAAAACCGTTACAACAGGCAATCAATGATAAAGACAACATTTATGCGGTTATCAAAGGGAGTGCAGTCAATCAGGATGGAAAAACCAATGGTATTATGGCACCAAGTGCCAATTCACAGAAAAAGCTTATTCAGCAGGTATTAAACCGTTTTGATATTGATCCTGGAAGCATTTCTTATGTAGAAGCACATGGAACCGGAACGAAACTCGGTGATCCGATTGAGATCAAAGCACTGAAAGAAATGTATTCCGGTGAGGATTTCAAACCGGAAAGCTGTGCACTTGGCAGTGTAAAAACAAATATTGGGCATGCTCTTACCGCTGCCGGAATTTCCAGTTTACTTAAGGTGGTCCTTTCTATGAAAAACAAGCAGATACCACCGTCGTTGCATTATAATCAGTGTAACGAGCACATTCAGTTAAATGGAACCTCTTTTTATGTGAATACAGAATTGAGAGAATGGAAATTACCAAATTCAGGAGTTCGCAGAGCTGCCGTCAGCAGTTTTGGATACAGTGGCACCAATGCCCATGTGGTACTGGAGGCATTTGAACGATTACCGGAAAAGGCGGTTCAGGATCAGGAGCGGTTATTTCTATTTTCAGCAAAAAATCAGGAACGGTTGGTGGAAATGGTAAAACTGTATTGTGAGTTTCTTCAGGAAAAACGTAATTTAAATAATGTATCGTACACCCTTCTAACCGGAAGAGAAGCAATGCCTGAACGCTTGGCTGTTGTTGCTTCAACACAAGCAGATTTGCTTATTACTTTGCAGGAATATCTGAATGGGACAGGTGCTCATTACATAACGGGAAATGTAAAATCGCAAGGTATCCACCAGCGCTCATTACGAATTGTAAATCAAAGATTACAGGAGATTATCAAGAGTTGGTTAAAAGGACAGTCTATTGAAGTAATTTCTTTATTTGATGGAGAAAAACCTGAAAAGATCAGTCTGCCGACCTATCCGTTTGAGAAAGAACGTCACTGGGTGGATGTAGTGCATACAAAATCAATTGAAGCATCTGTGAATACTCCATTGAATGAATGGATATACAAAACCACAATAGCTCCGAACAGTCCTTTGGTAAACGATCACAAAGTTCTGGGACGGAAAATTGTACCTGGAGTGTATTATCTCCAGATCGTAAAAGAGGCCATGAAACAAGGATTTCATTTGGACGTTAATCGTTTCCGTAACATTCAACTGTTGGATCCCGGGTATATTGGGCGGGAGCCAATTACCTTTCAGGTTGAAATCAAACAAAAAGATCAGGAGTTTGAGTACCGGATTACTACAGTAGAGCAGGGTCAGACGAAAGTGAAATCTCAAGGATTCACGTCATTTTCAACAGAACAACCTGTTATTTCAGGTCGCAAACATGAACAATACAAATTACTTCCTTTTGCCTTGGAAAATAATGAGTTTTATGAACGATTCGCTTCTATAGGATTGGAATATGGTCCGCTTTTCAACGGGATGAAAAAGCTGTATTTCAGTGAAAATGAAGCATGGGCCTATTCAGAAAAAATTGGAAATTCAAGTGAAGAATCTGTTCTGGGTCAGCTAGATACTTGTTTTCAAACTTGCCTGGGCATAGATTACAAGAACTCAACTCTGAAACTTCCTTTTGGAATTGAAGATTTATTGCTTTACCACTCAATGCCAGAAAGGGTTTGGACCTATGCGCGAAAAGAATTGGACGTACAGGGTAAAACTACATTCACTGTCGAAATCTACGATGAAGAAGGCCTATGCCTGGGAAAAGCACAAAACGTAGCTGTGTTTCCATTACATGAAGCAGTAAACAAATCTCAAATTGTAGAAAACAGAAAGAAACATTTATATATCCCAAAATGGAATAGAATCAAAACAGGGAAAATATCTGTACAACCTATTTTAAATATTGGACAACATTTAATTATCGGACAAAAAACAGATAAAATCCTATCAGATAGCTTAGCACAAGATCTGAAGAAGAAAGGGATAGTTCCGTTATATGCGGATACTCTGGATCACGTTCCGGTGGGAGTTGGGCACATATATCTTTTGCATGGACTTCAATCTGCCTACAGTCAGGAAGATAGTCTGGAGCAGATGGAGTACACCGTTTTCCGAGCAGTCAAAGTGCTGCAGGAAAGTACTTTTAGCCCCAAAAATATAGAATTAACAGTATTTACCAGAAATACTCAAAAAGTATTGGATACAGATACAGTCAATCCGAAAGGAAGCGGTATTGTAGGAATCATCGGGTCTTTAGCAAAAGAACAGCCGGGATGGACCATCCGAATGATTGATCTGGGAACAGAAACTACATGGAACTGGGATGCCCTGATATCTCATTCATCCAATAAAGATGGAGCAGTAGTAGCCTATAGAAATGGCTTTCTGTTCAGATCTGAACTGAGACCACTGGATCAACATACTAGTGTTTCATCCAAACTGAAACAGAATGGAGTCTATCTTTTATTGGGTGGAGCCGGAGGAATAGGACGAGTAACATCTGATTATCTCATTAAACAATATAACGCCAAAGTAATCTGGCTGGGAAGAAGAGGAATGGATTCTAAGCTTGAACAAGAGATTAATTCGGTTGGTACTCCTTCCAATCGACCGGAATACTTCCAGTGTGATGCTACAAAAAAATCAGAAGTAGAAAATATTCATAAGTTATTTATGGAACAGGGACTCCACATTAATGGAATCTTCCATTCTGCCATTGTTTTAAATGACCGCCTGATCAAAAATATGAAGGAACAATCGTTTAAAATGGCATTTGAACCTAAGTCGCTGGCTACACAAAATCTCTTTGAAGTATTCAAGGGGGAAGCACTGGACTTTATTTGTTTTTACTCATCCATTCAGTCTCAGGTAAATGCCGCCGGACAAAGCAATTATTCAGCCGGTTGTACATACAAAGACAGCTATGCACATGCATTGCAACAGGAAAGAAAAAAAACACCGGTGTATATAATCAACTGGGGATATTGGGGAGACGTAGGAATTGTTTCCACAGACGAATACAGAGCAAAACTTGCAGCGTCAGGGCTGGGAAGCATTAACGCAAAAGAAGGAATGCAAATTCTTGAACAAATTTTAGCAGGAGAACAAAAACAATTGGCAGCAATCAAATTTCTGAACTAATGAGCCTAATCAATCAAAATAAAAAGATATCACAAGTAAATCAATATTCTCAGGTAGTATTGAATATACCTGAACCACAACGTTTCCATGCTGAAACAGAGAAAGTATGCTTAATGGAAAAAATTCTTTTCCAAGGACTGATTACAGTATTGTACAATCTAGGGTTGAGAGAAAACGGAAATCAATTGAGTAAAACGAGTGAACTGGCGGTACAATTGGAAATTTTACCGAAATATGAAAGACTGTTCACAGAATTGATTGAAGAGCTGGTTCAACACGGTTATTTAGCCCTATCAGAAGATGCTTTACATATTTCCAGCGAAATCCTGTCGATGAATAAGATACTCTCAGATCTTGCCGATTTCGGTAAAACTTATCCGGATTTTAAACCGCATACCCGGTTGATGAGCCTCTGTTTTGCAATGTATGGAGATATTCTCACAGGGAGAAAACGTGCTACAGACATTATTTTTCCACTCGGATCATTGGAATTAGTGGAAGGAATTTACAATGGCAACAAACAAGCAGATTATTTCAATGAATTACTAGCTGGTCTGGTACAAACTGGAGTTGCCAGTACTGATGGGAAAATCAGGATTTTAGAAATTGGTGCCGGAACAGGCGGGACAACTAAATGTGTACTGAACAAGTTGGTTGCACAAAAAGAGTTCATTGACTATCATTTTACAGATCTTTCAAAAAGCTTTCTGTTCAATGCTGAATCACTGTTTAAATCGGATTTTACAGGATTCAGAACATCCATTCTGAATATTGAAAAAGATCCTTTAGAACAAGGATTTACGGAAGGGACTTACGATATTATCATTGCCGCTAACGTATTGCATGCTACAAAAGATATCACTAATACGCTTACACAACTGAAAAAGCTGTTGAAAGCAAATGGTGTGGTACTGATGAATGAAATTGCACGTAAGGAATTATTCACAACACTGACCTTTGGACTTCTTGATGGATGGTGGTGGTATGAAGACGAAGAACTCCGATTTAAAAACAATCCGGGACTATCTTTTGAAAACTGGACCATTGCGCTGGAAGAAACCGGTTTTGTAAGAAGTACTGTTTATCCGTCTGGTAACAGCTGTTCCCAGCAAATTATTGCTGCTTATAGTGATGGATGGATTGAACAGGAAATAAGTTTAACACAGACTCAGACTCAGCTTACAACATTATCTGCCCGGAAACAGGTTGCCTCAGACAGTAATCTCATTCTCGAAGAACTCAAAAACATATTTTCTTCTGTTTTACAATGCGATGCAAAACGCCTGGATCTGAATGCTCCGTTTGATGAATTGGGAGTTGATTCCATTATGATAGGAACACTTTCCAGACAATTGTCACAAAAATACGGTGATATTTCAGTAACACTGCTTTTTGAATACGGAACAATTAATGAACTGGCTTCTTACTTATCAGTACAAAATACTGAACCAATGGTTATTGTTGCGGATGCTTCAAAAGAGGATAAGGTTTCTTTAGAGCCTAAACAAATAGGGAATTTCCTCATCAATATGTTTGCTGAATTACTACAATGCGATGCAAAACGCCTGGACCTGAATGCTCCGCTTGATGAACTGGGAATAGATTCTATTATGATTGGAGAACTTACCAAAAGAGTGCAACGCATCATTCCCGTCATATCGTCAACCATATTTTTTGAGTATTCAACAATTAACGAACTGACACACTATTTTTCAGAAAATTATTCAGAATATTTTGTTTCTGAACCGGGGCTTTCTATTTCTGACCCCACTCAGGGGCAAGCGCAAGCTTCACAATCTGCGAATACCTCATCTATTCATGAACCTATTGCAATCATCGGTGTAAGTGGTAAATATCCGGGAGCAAAGACTTTAGATGAATTGTGGAAGGTATTATCCGAAGGAAAAGATATGATTTCTGAAATCCCATTGAATCGATGGGATAATGAGATATTTTTTGACCCTTTGAAGGGAAAACCTGGTAAAAATTACTGTCCTTACGGAGGTTTTATTGATGAATTCGATCAGTTTGATCCGCTATTTTTCAATATTTCTCCCAGAGAAGCAGAACGGATGGATCCGCAGGAACGTTTATTCCTTCAGACTGCCTGGGAATCCATTGAAGATTCCGGATACAAATACACAGACTTCAGTAAACGTAATGCTGTCAAAACAGGTGTATATGTTGGGGTAATGTATGAAGAATATCAGCTGTATGGTGCTGTAATGGAATCTGAAACCGGAAGAGTTGCATTAGGAGCTAATCCGGCTGGAATTGCAAACAGGGTTTCATACTGTATGGATTTCAATGGACCGAGTATGGCAGTCGATACGATGTGTTCATCTTCTTTAACAGCCATTCACATGGCATGTAATGATCTGAAATGTGGCGATACAGATATTGCTATTGCCGGTGGTGTAAACCTTACCCTGCATCCTAATAAATACCTCGTATTGAGTCAGGGTACATTCCTGTCACCGAAGGGCCGCTGTGAGAGTTTTGGAAGTAACGGGCAGGGATTTGTTCCGGGTGAAGGAGTTGGAGCAGTAGTATTAAAACGACTTTCAGATGCACAGAAAGACGGAGACCAGATTTATGCAACAATTCTTGGAACAGCTATTAATCACGGAGGTAAAGGTAATGGGTATACCATTCCTAATCCTGCTTCACAGGCGAATGTAATCAGTTCTGCATTGTCAAAAGCTGGTTTGTCCGGCGAATCAATTAGTTATATTGAAGCTCATGGTACCGGAACCAGTTTGGGAGATCCAATAGAAATTGAAGGACTGACAAAAGCGTTTAATTCAGAAAAAAAACAATTCTGTAAAATCGGTTCCATTAAGTCCAATATCGGGCATTGCGAATCTGCTGCCGGGATTTCAGGACTGACGAAAATACTTTTACAGCTCAAACACAGACAATTGGCTCCATCTCTTCATTCCCAAAGTCTTAATCCGAAGATACGTTTTGGTGATACACCTTTTTCAGTCCAGCAAAGGCTGGAAGAATGGAATGTTGAAGACGGCACTTTACGAACAGCAGGAATCAGTGGTTTCGGTGCAGGGGGTGCCAATGCACATATGATTGTTCAGGAATACAAGGCGGTACAAAAAAACTATACATCAAACGATCCTGCACTGATAATAATTTCTGCGAAAAACGGAAAGCAGCTACAATATTATGCACAAAAACTAAAACTTTATATTCAGGATCACCCGGATCTTTCTGTGTATAATGTTGCATACACGCTTCAAACAGGGCGTATGGCTATGGAACACCGTTTGGTCATTGAAGCAGATGACCTGCATGATCTGACGAAGCAGTTAAATGCTTTTCTTACTGGAGAATCAGGTAAATACCTTGTAGGTTCTTCAGAAAACGGTACTCGATCCGGAGTATTTTTTTCTGTATTTAATGAATTGGCAAATCAATGGGTAAGCGGATCAAATATAAACTGGTTAGAGATTTATAACGGACAATTCCCACATAAGATCAGTTTACCAACGTATCCATTCGACAATAAACGGTATTGGTTTGATAGCTTTTTGGATAAAGAGATCAAAAAGAAATTAGATACTGAAATAAAACCGGCCATTATCCCGGTTTCAAAATCACTATACCTCAATGGTCTGCAAGGTAAATCAACAGGCACGGTAAATACGACTTTTCCTGAAAATGGAATTGCTGTTGTGGCCATGGAATCCAGAGTTTCAAAAAATATGTTTACTTATGATATGGTCAATGACCTTTATCTGGCTTTCCATCAATTGAGCAAGCGAACAGATTTGAAAGTAGTAATTCTGACCGGATATGATACCATTTTTGCAATGGGTGGAGATAGGGAAGGACTTACAGATCTTTCCGATAATAAAGGAGCTTATACAGATTTGCCGTTTTTATATAAAGGACTGCTGGAATTTGATTTACCAGTGATTACAGCAATACAGGGGCATGCATTTGGCGGCGGCCTAGTTCTCGGATTATACGGTGATATAGTCTTACTTTCAGAAAAGAGTACTTACAGCGCCAATTTCATGAATTATGGATTTACACCGGGAATGGGAGCTACTTTCCTGTTGGGAGAAAAACTTGGCATCAACATAGCAAATGAAATGCTCTTTACCGGAAAAATGTACAGTGGTAAAGAATTGCGCGACAAAGGTTCATCAGTGAGAATCTGTATGGATGTTGTGGGAGAAGCTTTGAAAATTGCACGTGACATGGCAACAAAACCGGTTTCTGCACTGAAGCTCTTAAAAGAGAAACTGGCTTATGACCTTTCTGTGAAACAAACAGAACATATTGCCCGGGAGGTAGAAATGCAGAAAATTACTTTTGCGCAGCCAGAAGTAAAACAGAAAATAGCCGAGCAGTTTTCCAAACCTCATATACCGGTAGTTCACTCAGTAATCCTAGAAAAAGAATCAGTGCCTGGGAAAGTTAAGTTAATACCACCAGTAGAAGTTGCAGGAAGAAAATCAATCACAGATTCTACGGAAACAATAAAAATAACTCTGAGCAGGCTGTCATCAGATAATATACTGGTTCAGAATCCAATATTGAATGATCAAAGTGAAGAACAGTTGTTCGGGACCCTGCAAAGAATTGTGGGAAAAATACTTCATATTCCAGATTCTGAAATTACCGCTGATATTCAATTTACGGAGTTGGGATTGGATTCCATCAACGGAGTTGAGATACTTCGGGAAATAAATGAAACCCTGCAGCTGCAACTTGAAGGCCCTGTATTGTATGAGTACGGGACACTCAATTTGCTTGCTGCTCACTTGAACGGTCATAATTCGAAAGCTGTGGAAATAGGTGCAGATACAGCGATAATTGTATCAGAAACAATGCATGAAGATACTTCGATACTGTTTTTCCTGAAAGAGATTGTAGCAGAAGCACTTCATCTTCAAACTACAGATATCACTGACAGCAGCGTATTTACTGAGCTTGGAATGGATTCCATTAATGGAGTGGAAATCCTTAGGGAAATCAATACCAGATTCAGTCTTGATCTTGAAGGAGCCGTTTTATACCATTTTGCTACACCCCATCAGTTGGCCAGCCATATTTCCGGATTAACAGAAAAAGGACCTGCTGTCCAAACTCCTGATAACCATACTGTAGGGATAGAAAAAGAACTCCCTTTTCTTGAAAAAACAATAGGAATAGACCTTTCTGAAGCACGAAAAACCATCAGGATCATCATTTCCAACTGTTTGCATATTAATAGTGCTGATTTCAATGATAACAGCGTATTCAGCGAATTGGGAATGGATTCCATCAATGGCGTGGAAATCATACGTGAAATAAATACAGCATTTGGAACGTCTTTAGAAGCAGGAGACCTGTATCAGTATACTAGTATTGATGATCTGATTAAACAGTTCATTACTTCAGATAATAATGCTGCAGAACAGGTTGCTAATCCAGTGAGCGAAATTTCTGCAGATATTACTCCGTTTGAATTGTCCTATATGCAACAGGCATATTGGGTGGGTGAAAACAAAGAGCTTGAATTGGGAGGAAAGCAAGCACATCTTACAGTTCGTTTTGAATTTGATTCCATAGATGTAAAACAATTGGATCAGGCAATCAATCAGTTGATTCACCGACATGGTATTTTGAGAACCAGGTTTTTGGAGACCGGTCAGCAACAATTGATAGAACATATTCCGCTTTACAATACGGTAATAAGACATCTTGTTGATATGGATCAGGAAACTACTGAACAAGCCGTAATCAGTTATGTGAATGAAAAAAGAAAATCAAGTCCTGATAAACTTAGCTGGCCATTGTTTGATTTCACAGTCTTCAAAACCAATCTTAAAGATCAGGTGGTGGTTAATCTGAGCTTACTCGTATGTGACGGAAGTAGTGTAGCGATATTTTTCAAGGAACTATTTGATCTTTATACAAATCCGGATTTAATTCTTGAACCTTTAACAATTTCATTCAGGGATTATGTTGATTACCAAAAAGAGCTTCGTAATAGCCAGAAGTACAAAGAGGCAAAAGCATACTGGAAAACCCGCCTGAAAGATTTACCACTTGGCCCTGAACTGGCTTACAGTAATGGAACGGATGAAGGCATAATGATACACAAAGAGAAAAAAATAGATCGCGAAACCTTTTCCGGTCTAAAAGATAAAGTACGTAAAAGTAATTTGTCACTTTCATCAGTATTGTGTACTGCTTATACAAAAGTATTGGCGACATACAGCCGAAGCAAACATTTTTCATTAACGATGATGACCTTGGGAAGAGAATTCCCGAATGCAGAAATCAATAAGGTTATTGGAAACTTTTCCCGTATTTCAGTTTTAGAGCTGGATTATAGAAAAGAGCAATCCTTTTCTGCAGAAGTAGCTGCCGTTTCGCGTCAGATCTGGGAAGACCAGAAATACAAGTCGTATAATGGGATTGAGGTGATTCGAGATCTCAATATCGAACGTGGATTACTTGGAAAAATTGCTATTCCGGTAACTTTTGCCAGTGCTTTTGGCCTAGGATACGATGAAAAGCATCCATTCAGAAGAGTTTCTGCAAGCCTTCAGGTTCCCCAGGTTGCGATGGATCATCAGGTTTGTGAGGAACCGGACGGATCATTACTGCTTTCATTTGACATCGATGACGGATACTTCCAGAATGGTGTCACTGATGATATTATACGTTCCTATGAAAAAGCCATCCGTATGCTTGCTGCAGCAAACTGGAATATACCTTTGGAGTCTGTTATATTGGAAGATCAGTTAGCATTGATTAACCATACCAATGAAACGGAGGCTGAAATTCCGAAAACCTTTTTATTCGATCCTTTCGAGAAAAGTACACAACGATATGGAGATAAAGTAGCAGTAATCGACGGAGAAGTAAAACTCACTTATAAAGAGATACAACGCTTATCGAATCGTATTGCAAACAAACTTAAAGAAAACGGAGCCAGCCCGAATAAGCTCATAGGGGTGTTAATGCACAAAGGTTGGGAACAGGTTCCTGCAACACTTGGAATTATGAAATCCGGCGGAGCATATCTTCCATTAGATCCTACAATGCCAGAAAGCAGATTAAATTATATTCTGGAAAAAGCCGGAGTGCACCAGGTGATAACTACAGTTTCTGTTCAGGTAGAAGAATTTGCATTCCCTGAACACGTTCGCTGTTGGAATATTGAAACCGATTTTGCATATGAGTCAGATACAAGACCTCAAATCGAACTGACAGACAGTGACCTGGCATACACTATTTTTACTTCAGGTTCTACCGGCTTCCCAAAAGGAGTGATGATTGATCACCGGGGAGCGCTCAATACCTGTATAGATATAAACAGTCGATTTAAATTGGATAATCAAAGTGTGGTACTGGCACTTTCTGCTCTCTACTTTGATTTATCTGTTTTTGATATTTTCGGAATACTTGGCTGTGGAGGTACCATTGTATTTCCGGATTATAAAAAGCTGCGTGATCCAGGACATTGGATAAAACTGATTCATGAATATGAAATCACTGTCTGGAATTCTGTTCCTGAATTGATGAATATGCTTATCGAATACAATGCATTGCTGGAGAAAAAAGTTATTCCACAACTTAAACTGGTAATGATGAGCGGGGATTGGATTCCCGTAACGCTTCCTGAAAGGATACGGCAGTTTGTACCGAATGCAAAAGTAGTGAGTCTGGGCGGGGCAACTGAGGCTTCTATCTGGTCCATTTATCACGAAATCAAAGAGGTTGATCCAACGCTGCGTAGCATTCCTTACGGAAAAGCTCTGTCCAATCAAACCATGCATGTATTTGATCAGTTTATGAATCCTTGTCCTTTTCTTACTACCGGAGATATTTATATCGGTGGAATTGGAGTGGCAAAAGGCTATCTGAAAGATGAAGAAAAAACCAGAAATCAATTTGTCCGTCACCCGGAAACAAACGAAATCATTTATAAAACGGGTGATTTGGGGCGTGTGATGCGAAATGGTGATATTGAGTTTTTAGGAAGAGAAGACTTTCAGGTGAAAGTACAGGGTTATCGCATTGAAATGGGGGATATAGAAGCTGCTTTACTGCGTTCCGATCAAGTAAAAGCTGCTGTAGTTGATATACGGAAAGATATCATTGGTAACAATTACCTTGTGGCTTATACTGTACCTAAAAACCAGCCTATCAATGAACAGGAATTAACAGAAGAGCTGCGATCTCAGCTTCAAGCCTACATGATTCCGAAATACATTGTTTCCCTCGATGATCTTCCAGTTACACAAAATGGAAAAATCGATAGGAAAAGTCTTCCTGATCCGCGAACAGCTGAGCAAAAAGAGCCTAGCGCGGAAGCAGTATCGAAAAATCTCACCATAGCACTTCAAACAGTTTGGAAAGAACTGCTTCAGGTAAATCATATTTCAGGATCAGATGATTTCTTTGAATTGGGAGGCAACTCTTTGTTGGTAATTCGATTGGCTGCTTTGCTGGAAAGTAACCTTCAATTGAAGATCGACTTAAGTGAATTATTACAAAACAGCCGCTTCTCTGCCCAACTTCAGGTGATTGCCGGTAAATCCTCAGGCCAGAATACTATAAAATCGGTTGTTGCCATCCGAAATGCCGGTGCTGCCGGTCAACCGCTCTTTTTGGTTCATCCGATCGGAGGATCCGTCTTTTGCTATAACCAGTTAGCTCGCTTAATGGATCCGGAAACACCTGTCTATGGATTTCATGCCACAGGAAATGAATCTCAGGATGTAGTGAAAATGGCCGCAGCTTATATTAAAGACATGAAATCCGTTCAGCCCGAAGGTCCTTATTGTATAGGGGGGTGGTCTTTCGGCGGAATTATTTCGTTTGAAATGGTTCGCCAGCTCGAGCTGATGGGAGAAAAAGTAGAAGATCTGTTCCTGATTGATTCTTACTTCCATTCCAGTGGATATCAATTGGAAAACGTTCACGAAACGGAAGTTTTTGAAAAATTTCTGAAGGATCTTAGTTTTCAGAAAGGTGGGCAGCTTATAAAAGGAAGCACCATGCAGCAAATGTTGGATGAGGCAGTTGAAATGAAACTGTTTCCAGCCGAAATAACCATGGAAACCGTACAGAAACTCCTCGAAATGTTCAGGAATAATTGTGTTGCTTATTCCCATTATAAGGCATTATCAACGGTGAACAGCAATACCCACATTTTAGTGGCAACAGACCGTTCATTTATCGGATCTGAAAGAGATGCAAAAGCTTGGGAAGCCTGGCTTACCGGAACCTATACTTATTATGAACTGGAAGGAGATCACTTTACAATTTTCGAAGGAAACAGTCTGAAAAAATTGGTTGAAATAGTAACCATCTCATCAAAAATTACAAGCGTATGAAAAAAGCATTAATCTTTCCGGGACAAGGTTCCCAATTCAAAGGAATGGGAAAAGGATTGTTTGAAAAATATCCGGAAATAAAAATAAAAGCCAGAGAAATCCTGGGATACGATTTAGAAGCATTATGTTTGGAAGATAAAGACGATTTGCTTGCACAAACCCAATATACCCAACCTGCAATTTTTACTGTCAGTGCTATGAATTACTGGGAATACCTGAAAGAGAATCCCAAACCGGACTTCCTGGCCGGACATAGTCTTGGAGAATATAATGCCTTATTGGCGTCTGGAGTATTTGATTTTGAAACAGGATTAAGACTCGTTCATAAGCGCGGAGCTTTAATGGCTGCTGCTTCAGGAGGAGGAATGGCTGCTATTTTGGGTACTTCAGCAGAAAAATTAAAAAAATTACTCGCTGAAGGTGGCTTTGATGGAATTGATATAGCCAACTATAATACAACGAGTCAAATTGTAATTGCAGGTCAGGCAGAAGATATCCGCCGTGCAGTGACTTACTTTGAAGAACAAAAGATCCAGGCAATTCCACTTCAGGTTAGTGCTCCCTTCCATTCCCGTTACATGAAAAACGCGGCCCTGGAATTTGAGCAATTTATCAGTGGGGTTGATTTGAACCCGTTACATATTCCTGTAGTTGCAAATACTACTGCCAATTGGTACACATCAGCAGTTAAAGAAACTTTGGGATCACAGATAGCCCAATCTGTAAGATGGGTAGATTCCATTCGGTTTTTAATGGGGAATGAAGTAACAGAATTCAAGGAAATAGGCGGCCATATTCTTACAAGAATGGTAGCAGATATCAAAAAAAACTGTTCCCCCTTGACTCATCATAAATCTTCTGTACTTTCAGGAAACGAAAAGAAAGTTTTTCTTGGAAGCAAAGATTTTTGCCGGGATTATAATATTAAATTACCTTATGTTGCCGGTGGAATGTATCGCGGAGTCGCCTCTCCCGAAATGGTTATCCGGTTGGGAAAAGCAAAAATGTTTGGATTTTATGGTACGGGTGGATTACAGTTGAATGAAATTGAAAACGGAATCAGGCAAATAAAAACTGCTCTAAAAAATGGTGAATCATTCGGTATTAATTTACTGCATCATTTCGGAGATCCGGAAACAGAATGGAAGCTGGTAGACCTTTACCTTAAGGAAAATATAAAATATATTGAAGCTTCTGCATTTATGCAAATGACAAAACCGTTGGTATACTTCCGTGTCAAAGGACTTGGAAAAGATGCTCATGGTAATATTATTTCCAGTAACCAGATCATGGCAAAAATCTCCAGACCCGAAGTAGCTGAGGTATTCATGAATCCTGCTCCGGAACGCATATTGAAACAACTTATCGCTGAAGGAAAGATCACTGAACAGGAAGCAGAAATGGCAAGAGAAGTGCCGGTTAGCCAGGATATCTGTGTAGAAGCGGATTCCGGTGGGCACACTGATGCCGGAAGAGCATTGGTTATTTTGCCTGCAATCCGAACATTGCGTGATCAGATTTCTACTGCCAGTCGTTATTCAAAACCTATCAGAATTGGTCTTGCAGGAGGAATTGGCACGCCAGAATCAGTGGTTTGTGCTTTTATGATGGGAGCTGATTTTGTACTTACAGGTTCCATAAATCAATGTACCGTTGAGGCTGGAACCAGCGACCTTGTCAAGGACCTGCTACAGGAAATGAATGTTCAGGATACAGACTATGCACCGGCAGGCGATATGTTTGAAATAGGAGCAAAGGTACAGGTACTTAAAAAAGGAGTACTCTTTTCTCCAAGAGCCAATAAGCTATATACACTTTACAATCATTATGAAAGCCTGGATGAACTTCCCGTAAATATCCGGAAACAGCTTGAAGAATCCTATTTCAAAAAAAATCTGGATGAAATCTGGCAGGAAGTCAAAAATTATCAGTTATCAAAAGGGAATAGCAGTGACATTGAAAAAGCAGAAAAGAATGGAAAGCAGAAAATGGCTATGGTATTCAAGTGGTATTTTGGATTCAGCAGCAGAAGTGCCTTGAATGGATTCAGTGACCGAAGAGTTGATTTTCAGATTCATACCGGCCCGGCATTAGGAGCCTTTAATCAATGGGTAAAGGGAACAGGATTAGAATCCTGGCGGGCACGTCATGTTGATCAGATTGGTGAAAAACTGATGCATGAGGCCACCCTCTTTTTTGAAGAAAAAGTAAACACTATATATAACAACTAAAACTAAAAAAAAATGAAAGAAGAACTAGAAACAGTAATCCGTGAAAATTTAATCGAAATCATGCCTGAATTGGAAGACCAATCATTTTCCAACGAAGAAACATTTGTTGATCTGGGAGCAAACTCCCTTGATCGTGGAGAATTAATTACATTGACTCTGGAACGTATTGGACTGGACATTTCAAGAATTGATTTTGTGAATGCAAAAACGATCGGAGAATTGGCGGATCTGATTGCCGAAAAACGTAAGGAATTAAACTAAGTGTATGAGTATCTCTGTTGAAATAACAGGAATAAGTGCAGTGACTCCAATTGGGGTTGGAATTGCTGAGTTTACAGATGGGCTGAAGAATGGACATGCAAACTATACTTCTGTCAATCTGGAATTGGAAAATCAGCAGTTCCGGTTCCCAATAGCGCAAAATCCGGATTTAGACATCAAAAAATGCTTCCAGCAACACCCTTCAAATGATGAGCTCTTTAAAAAAGCAATTCGCCTGAGAAACCTTTCAAAAGGACTTCAAATGGGTATTTACACTGCACTTGATGCCTGGTGTAATGCTCGTTTGAATGATACACAGGTCGATCTTTCCCGTGTAGCAATTGTGGCCTGTGGAAGTAATTTTCAGGCAGGAAATCAATTTGAAACCATGGAGAAATACAGACTCAAACTTCAAAGTCTGTCTGCCAGCTATGGAATCAACTTTCTGGATACCGATATCGTTGGCACTATCAGTGAACTAATAGGAATAAAGGGAGAAGGTTATACTCTGGGAGCTGCTTCCGCAAGCGGGAATATGGGATTGGTACAGGGCAGCCGTTTAATCAGAACAGGTGAATACGATGTAGTAATTGTCGTTGCACCGATGATGGCTTTATCTATTTATGAATTTGTAGGATTTACCGAGATGGGTGCAATGGCAAAACTGAAAGATAATGGTGATCCTGAACACTTGTGCCGTCCTTTTGATAAAGAGCATGCAGGTTTTGTATTTGGAGAAAACGCAGCATGTGTTATTCTTGAATCTTCAGAACATGTGCAAAAACGGAATGCAGAATCATTAGCAGAAATCAGAGGATATGGGGTAGTACTGGATGCAAACAGAAATCCGAATCCGGATTTGAACGGTGAAGCTGCTGCAATGGGGAAAGCCCTGAAAATGGCAGAAATATCTGGTAATGAGATTGATTATGTCAATTCACATGGCAGTTCATCCCCATTAGGCGATCAGACTGAAGCCGAAGCACTGTTGCTTGCAGGATGCCATTCGGCGCTTGTTAATAGTACAAAATCGCTGATTGGACATGGTATTACTTCTGCGGGACTGGTAGAGGTAGTAGCAAGTGTCATTCAGATGAAAGAAGGATTTGTACATGAGTCACGAAATCTTGAATCTGCAGTAAAAAATAATATAAACTGGGCAAAGACCCTTAACGATCAACGCCAATTGAGCTGGTGTATCAGCAATAGTTATGGATTTGGAGGCATCAATACCTCCATCGTATTAAAAAATAAAATAAATGAGAGCAGGAATTGAAAAAATGAACGTTTATTGTGGCTCTGCTGCCATTAATGTAAAAGAACTTGCCGTTCGAAGAAATCTGGATAATGAACGTTTCGAAAACCTCCTGATGAGAGAGAAAACGGTTCCTATGCCGTACGAAGATCCGGTTACAAATGCTGTGAATGCTGCAAAACCGATCATTGATCGCTTAAGTAAAGAGGAAAAGGAATCCATTGATATGGTGATTACCTGTACAGAATCCGGCTTGGATTTTGGTAAATCACTCAGTACCTATGTACATCACTACCTGGAGTTGGGCAGAAACTGTCGTTTATTTGAGATGAAAAACGCCTGTTATTCCGGGACTGCCGGATTCCAGATGGCCGTTAATTTCATTTTCTCGCAGGTTGCGCCAGGGAAAAAAGTATTGTTAATTGCAACGGATATCACAAGAGCATCTGTAGTAGAAGGCCTTTCCGAATTAGGCTATGCAGAGCCAAGTTCCGGATCAGGAGCGGTAGCAATGCTGATCAGTGATAATCCCCTGATATTTGAAGTGGATAAAGGAGCCAATGGTTACTATGGCTATGAAGTGATGGATTCCTGCAGACCAATTCCGGATCATGAAGCCGGAAATGCTGATTTATCCTTGCTTTCATATCTTGATTGTTGTGAGAAAACGTTCCTGGAATATCAAAAAAGAGTTGAAAATGCCGATTATCAGGATTCGTTTGATTACCTGGTCTTCCATACTCCATTCGGCGGAATGGTGAAAGGAGCACATCGTACCAATATGCGAAAGTTCAAACGGGCTAAACCTAATGAAATTGAAACTGATTTTCAACAGCGGGTTGAACCGTCGTTGCATTATTGTCAGCGTGTTGGAAATATCATGGGTGCTACAGCTCATCTTGCGTTAGCCAGTGCAATTGATAATGGTGATTTTTCTGTTCCGAAACGCTTAGGTATATTTTCTTACGGATCAGGATGCAGCTCTGAATTTTACAGTGGAGTAGTGACTCCGAAATCACAGGAAATATTAAGAGAATATGGTTTGAAAGAACATTTGAATGACCGTTATGTGATGACAATGGACGAATACGAAGAAGTTATCTATTCCAACAAAGATATCCGATTCGGATTGAGAGATCTGGAAATTGATTTTAATCGTTTCCCAAAACCATTTAATCATGTTAAAGGAAAAAACAAGTTGGTCTTTTCAGCAATCAAAGATTTTCATAGAAAATATGAATGGGTATAACAGTATGACAGGAATTCTGCAGACAGTATTTTCTACGGTCAAACTCAGACAGGATGGAGGGACTGTAACCATTCGCATAGATCGGCCTGAAGCACAAAATTCTATAAACAGTGTTTTGCTGTCCGAAATGAGAAGTATATTGACCGGAATTGAAGAAAATACGGAGATAAAAGTGGTTATTCTGGAAGGAACCAACGGTATTTTTTGCACTGGAATGGATTTCAGGGCATTAACATCCGATGTTGAAGGGAAACTGGCTTCAAGAGATTCGGAAGAATATTATGAATTATTGAAACAATTTTCATCAACAGGTAAAATCATTGTTTCCAAAGTAGATGGAAGGGTAAATGCAGGAGGTATTGGTTTGGTAGCTGCATCAGATATCGTTATTGCATCAGAGCGTTCCACATTTGCCCTGTCAGAAGCCTTATTTGGTTTGCTTCCGGCATGTGTACTGCCTTATTTGATCCGGAGAATAGGCTATCAAAAAGCATTAATGATGACACTCACCACTCAGGTATACCCATGTGAACGGGCCTATGAACTTGGCTTAATTGATGTGAAAGCGAATGACCCGGATAATGAAGTACGTAAACTCTTACTTCGGCTGACAAAACTTGAAGCACAAACCATCAAAGGTGCTAAAAATTATCTGGAAAAACTTTGGATTATTGATGAGCAGACCAAACAACTTGCAGTAAATACTATTTCAGAACTTGCCGGATCGGATCAGGTACAGACGACAATTAAAAATTATCTATCAACAGGGCGTTTTCCCTGGGAAGGAAAGTAATATGAAAGAAACAAAGAAAAAATATGCCATTATTGGCGCAGGATTTTCAGGGCTTGCTATGGCGAATGAACTGAAAAAATCAGACGTTGATTTTGTAGTTTACGATTCAAATTCACAAATCGGAGGAAACTGGTACAACATTGTCTACGAAAGCGGGCATACCATTACCCCTAAGAAGGTCATGGAATTTCCAGACTTTAAAATGCCGGAAAGTTTCCCTGTTTTTCCAAGTAAGAAACAAATTCAGGATTATCTTCAGGATTTTGTAAAACAAAAAGGATTGGAAGAACATCTCAGGCTCAATACCGGAATTCAATTAATCAAATGTTTGCCAGATGAGCGATGGCTTATTCAGTTCAGGGATGGTAATGAAGAAGAGTTTTCTGGAATTGTTCTGGCAATCGGTTTGTTTAGAATTCCTGTAATACCAAACTATGAAGGGACCTTTACAGGTGAAATCCTGCATTCTTCAGTATACAAAACACCGGAAATCCTGAAAGGGAAAAATGTATTGGTCGTAGGTGCAGGAAATTCAGGAGTGGATATCGTTGTTGAGTCCGGATTGAATGCCCAAACAACAGATGTGAGCCTGAGAGATACTCCATGGATTATTCCGAAAATGTTCAAGAAAAAACCCATTACAGATTACCTTGGAATGAATGTTCCTTTGTGGATTAAAAAGCGCATTATCAAACATACTCACAATGTAATATTCGGAGATATTCGTGATTATGGGCTTCCAAAACCCAAACATGAATTATTTACCAAACCTCCAACGGTCAACGAGAGCTTTATTCACAGCATAAAACACGGGAAATTTGCCCTGAAACCTGAAATAAAAGGTTTTGATGGGAAGAATGTTCTGTTTGTGGATGGTACAGCTAAAGAATATGATTTGATCATCTTTGCTACAGGATACCGGCCCTCTTATCAGATCGTTGAACCTGGAGTGATCCCGGTTGAAGAAAATAGGCCTGCATTGGTTCACGGAATTTTTACTCCATTGGCTAAAGAATTTTATGTGATAGGCTCCGGAGTACCGAATAATGGTATTGGTCCTATTGTCTTTACCAACGCAAAACTGATTTCCAAAGCAATCCAATTGCAACAGAAAGAATCCAAACCTGTAGGTATCATCTATGCCGGTCTCGGCGAACGGACGAATCCGTTAAGAACAACGCCTAAAGCTTGTATCAAAAGATTTAGGAAACTCATAGAGAAAACTGATAGTCTTATCGCATTGCAAAAAAACTAAAAACATGTACGAAGAAAAAAAACTGGTAACAGACAATACTGTTGAATTATTTACAAGGCAATGGAGAGTAGAACAACCTATTGCAAATGTGGTTATCACACACGGATATACTGATCATAGCGGTCGCTATGAAGAGGTAGCTCAATACCTTAATCAGCATCAGATTTCTGTTTTTGCTTTCGATCTGAGAGGGCATGGTCAATCTACCGGAGAACGAACTGCTATTCAGTCATTTGATGAGTATGTTCATGATCTTGATCATTTTGTAAAAAGCCTTGGAACAGTTACACCCCTCTTCTTGTTGGGGCATAGTATGGGAGGATTAATCACTTACAAGTATGTTACAGGCAGTAAAACTCCCAATGTCCGTGGAATGATTCTAACATCTCCATCGCTGATTCAAAATGCCTCGGCATCAAAACTGAAGATAAAAATTGTTCTTGCTCTGTCAAAACTCCTGGCACGCAAACGTTCTTCTGTCAAATTGAATGCATTGGCACTTTCAACAGACAAAGGAGTAATTGAAAAGTATAATAATGATCCACTTGTAGCTAATATTGGGGCAAAGTGGAAGTTTTTGGGAGAATTAATGCGTGCCATGAATACAGTTCCACCATCAATTAATCAAATGAAAATGCCATTTTTAGTATTTCATGATTTAAATGACCAATTATCAAATCCAGCCGGAAGTAAATTATTATTTGAAAAATCAACTTCTTCTGATAAAACGTTTGAAACTGTTGAAAACTGTGGTCATGAATTACTGCAGGGAGATAGAAGTATAGGGCAAAAAAGAATGATAATAGATTGGATAAAGAATAGATTATAATAAATTTGTAATAAAATAATAAAAAAGCTAAAAAAAATGAAACTTGCAACAGTAGTAGATAATATAAATAGTAGAGACGGACAATTGGTTGTGGTCAGCAGAGATCTGAAAACTGCCGTTAAAACAACTGAAATAGCCAAAACAATGCAGGAGGCAATTGATAACTGGAATGTTGTAGAACCTCAGCTACGTAAAGTTGCAGAAGATCTCGAAAAGGGTGTATTGGAGAATACTTTCGGGTTTTCAACAGCTCACGTTATGTCACCGATTCCAAGAGCCTACCACTGGGTAGATGGAAGTGCGTATGTAACGCATGTTGAATTGGTAAGAAAAGCACGGGGAGCAGAGCTGCCAGCTTCTTTTTGGACAGATCCGTTGGTTTATATGGGGGCTTCGGACGCTTTTATTGGTCCCAATGATGATATTCTGGTAGAAAACGAAGAATGGGGAATCGATTTTGAAGCTGAAGTTGCTGTAATAACTGATGATATTCCTGCCGGAACAAAAACAGAGCAGGCTCAAAAACATATTAAGCTGGTTATGTTGGTAAACGATGTAACCTTGCGTAATTTGATTCCAAACGAATTGGGTAAACAATTTGGATTTTACCAGTCGAAACCTTGGACGAGTTTTTCTCCCGTTGCTGTTACTCCTGATGAATTAGGGGCTTCATGGGATGGTGCAAAAGTTCATTTGCCATTGACTTCTACATTAAACGAAACTAAAATAGGATCTCCCAATGCCGGAATTGATATGACATTCGATTTTGCCCGTTTAATTGAGCATGTTTCAAAGACGAGATCTCTAACTGCCGGGACAATCATAGGTTCCGGAACAGTAGCCAATAATGGCAGCCCTGATGGCTCGAGTTGTTTAGCAGAAGTAAGATGCCTGGAAACCATACAAAACGGTGCTCCGGAAACACCTTACATGAAATTTGGAGATACAATCGAAATAGAAATGCTTGATCAAGAGGGGAACTCTGTTTTTGGAAAAATAAAGCAAAAAGTAGTTCAATATTTTCCGGGCTAATTGTATGGAACCCTATTTTGTGAATGGAAATTTTCCTTTATTAAGAAAAGATGGAGTATATACTATCGGCTATGCGTTCATTACAGGAGAATTTTCATCTTTAAATAAATTAGCATATTTATTAAGCGGAAAGGAAGAAAAAGAGTATCATCATTTCAGATTTGAAAAGAGGAAGATAAGCTATATTTTAGGAAGGGTCTCCGCAAAACTGGCGATTTCGAATCTGTTGCCTGATATCCAATCCAACTCTATAAGTATTGGACATGGTGTTTTTGGATTTCCTGTTGTAACCGGATTATCTGAAAATATAAGAGTAAGTATTTCACATTGCTCTAACCTGGGTGTAGCATTGGCTTTTCCAGAAGAACATCCTGTCGGAATTGATATTGAGCAAATTGACTATAAAAAAACAGATCTTATAAAACAGTTTGTTACGCTGGATGATCATAATTGCTTTCCCGGTATCACTGAAACTGAAGAAGCTTTTATGCATTGGAGTGCTATGGAGGCATTGTCAAAAATTTTAAATACAGGCTTAACTCTTGACTTTAAATTCCTGGCTTTAAATCAGTCCAGACCTCTTACAAATGATGTATGGGAATGTCATTTTAAAAATTTCAGCCAATACAAAGGGATTATGTTTAAAACAGTTACCCATGTGTGTTCAGTTGTTATTCCTGCTAAATCAGAGATGGAATTAAACAGTATAATAAGGTTTAAAGATCATTTGATAAAGGTACTTTCAATGAATATGGAAGGTAATATTCCAAAAAACTGTATATAATACCTGAAGTTTGTGATCTTATTATATTTTTAAAACTCTTTATCCATAAGGATTAAATAAAGTTTAGGCTTTACGGATTTCGTAAAGCCTATTTTTGTGATAAAGTGAGAACCCCAATTGAGATGCTTTCAGAAATCTAATTCCCGAGGAAGCCTTTAAACCTCATATGAATGGATAGAGCTGGATGAGGATCTTTTATCCAGGAACACCATTTAGTCAGCTTAAGAAATACTACTTTTTGAGTCTGACCTGTCCAATTCTGTCTATAAAATGGGGATAAGATAATAAGTGGTATCAGAATTGCAACTATAGGAGTAATCACACTTAATCTAATATTATGGCAACAAAAACAGTAACAAGAAAAACATCTGCAGCCAAATCGGCAACTACTAAAAAAACAGCGAAGACTCCTGCAAAGAAAAATGCAGCAAAGGAACTGAGAGACCTGTTTGAAGATGGAATGAAAGATATCTATTGGGCTGAAAAGGCATTGGTAAAGGCTTTACCAAAAATGTTTAAAAATGCAACAGACAAAAAGCTTAAAACAGCCATTGAGAATCACCTGATGGAAACACAAATACATGTCAAAAGACTTGAAGAGTGTTTTAAATCTATCAAAAAAAGAGCACAGGCTAAAAAATGTGATGCTATGCAGGGGCTATTGGACGAAGGTAAAAGCATCATGGAAGAAACAAAGCCCGGTTCTGTAAGAGATGCCGGAATTATTGCAGCGGCACAAAAGGTGGAACATTATGAAATTGCAACCTATGGAACCCTTGCAGCATATGCAAAGATTCTCAAAGAAAATGTATGTCTTAAGAATTTCCTGGCCACACTTAATGAAGAAAAGAAATGTGATAAGCTCCTGACAAAGGTTGCTGATGTAGGATTAAACAGTAAGGCACTGTAATCCATCATTTCTCATATACTTAAAAAATATCTTCCTTCAACGGAGGATATTTTTTTATTTTCTACTCAATAAAATGATAAAGGAAAACCACATCACCTGTATAAGCAGGCTTAATCTGATTTTTAATCAACAATTTCGCTTCAACAACGGCTTTTACTGTACCCTTAAGGTTGGTGACTGATTTTACTGTGGCTTGCAGCCTCACTTCACTATTTACAGGGACAGCCTGTCCGAACCTGAGATTTTCTATTCCGTAGTTGATTTCCATTTTTACATTTCGTACCGCTGCAATCTGTTTCCAGAGATAGGGAATGAGGGCTAATGTTAAATAACCGTGAGCTATGGTGGATTTAAATGGACTTTCCTTTTCCGCTCTGTCTTTGTTGACATGGATCCACTGATCATCTAAAGTTGCACCGGCAAATCTGTCGATCTGATCCTGATTTATTTCATGCCAGCCGGAAACACCAATCATCTTACCCTCCAGAGATTTATAGTCGTTAAAACAATTTATAACAATCATATTATATTCTTTGTTTTTACAGGAATTTTTTCATGTAGTGAAAAAAAAATTTATACCAATGGCATTACGAATGCCTTTTAATATTTTTTGAATTGTATCCTATTCAAAATACAGTACAAAAAACAGGCTAAACCATAAAAAAGTCAGTTTTTAAGCCCATAAAAACCTCTCACATGGTGTGAGAGGTTAAATGAACATTATAGAAAATAAAAAGTAATCTAACTTGCATCAATGTTCTTTTAAACATTTGGTCCGAATACTGATAGTATATGGATTTTGAATTTGTAAAAATGAAACTGAGGTTGCAAGGTTATTATTTATATACCTTCAATCAGGGTTTCAATTATGCTAACTTAACGTTAATAGCATTTAAACCTTTGTCGCTTTTTTGAACTTCAAAAACTACTTTGTCGTTTTCACGAATTGCTTTTGTACTTAATCCTGAAGAATGTACAAATATATCCTTACTCCCATCTGCAGGAGAAATAAATCCGAAGCCTTTTGCTTCATTGAAAAATTTTACTGTGCCTTGTTGCATTGTAATTATTATTAAAAATTGTATATTTTAATCTGTAACTCACAGATCTTATTTATTAAATTGTCTGACAGCTATTTTAAAGCCTATCAGGTTTTGCATATTCTTTTCCAACATGTCTGATCATTTTTGCCGGTGAAGTTACAGGAACAGCCGTAACTTCTACAGGGTTACTGAGAATTGTTTCAGAAAACTTTCTTACGCTCAATGACATAGTTGAAGAAAAAAACAGCGTTTGTCTTTTCCGTGGAATTAACTGTAAGATTTTTTTTACATCATTCATCAATCCCATATCAATCATTCGGTCTGCCTCATCCAAAACAAATATTTCAATTTTAGACAAGTCAATATGTCTTTGATTGATCAAATCTAAAAGTCTTCCGGGAGTAGCGACAAGTATATCCACTCTTTTTCTTAAGGCAGCAAGCTGACCTCCTATTGAAACTCCACCAAAAATAGAAAGCTGTGATAATGGCAGATACTTACTGTAAATACCAAAGTTATTTTCTATCTGTATTGCTAGTTCCTTGGTTGGAGTAAGTATTAATGTTCTTATTTCTGAGTGATCGGGAGTATATTTTTTAAGTAGCTGTAAAATGGGCATAACAAATGCTGCTGTTGTTCCAGTTCCTGTCTGTGCACATCCTATAATGTCTTTTCCGGCTAAAATATAAGGAATAGCAGTATACTGTATTTCAGTAGGCTTAGCATATCCCGCTTCTGTAACAGCACGAATAATTGGATTGATTAGGTTTAAATTCTTGAAATTCATTATAAAATTCCCCGGCCTTCCGGTAGTTTGTAAACAAATCTGTTTATCAGTATTTGAGTGGGTATATTGTGATAAACAAAAAAGGAATATTCTTGTCGGCTTATCATGGTTTGCTTTAGCTGTAGCAATAAGACTAAAGTATTATTGATGAACCTGCAATAACATATCGCTCCTATTTACAATAGGACTTTTATAACCTTTACTACTTTATTTTGAAATCAAGATTATAAATTGGCAGCTGAAAAAGCAAAACTGAAAGAAAAAATTGTGATTTTAAACTATTACAGAATAGCAAAGGCAGTGGCCTGTTTTATAAATACATCACAAACCTACGATAAATAAAATAAACAATACTATGTTTAATTGGTTGATTATCAAAAATATATTCGTAGCTTCCGCCCGATGCAGATTTATATAAGGATTAAACTGGCTCAAGCCATTATAATTTCAATAATTTTTTGTATCGTCTTCCTGATTAGAAAAACTCTTCAAATATTCAATATTTAAGTTCTATATCATTAAAAGAGATTTGTAATATTATATATTTGTCAGTAGATATTACGAAACTAACTTGAAATAAAACTAATAACACACTCAGATGTTTAATCAGCCATTTATTAAAAAATCAATTCTTACGGCATCAGTATTTTTATATTCTTCTGTTGTACTTGCACAAAAAGCACCATTAAATGTATTACCCTCCGGGCATCTTATTGTGCAGGCTGAAGTAGAAGGGAAAAAAGGAAATTTCATTTTCGATACCGGAGGAGGAATTAATCTGTTCCTGGGAAATTTTCACAAAAACTTTCCTCAGAAAGAATCCTATAACTTTCTAACTGCTTTCCGTGCTACCGGTGAAAAAATGACCGTTCCTATCTTCAAATCAAAAGAGGTCATTTTTAACGGCAAAAAATTTAAAGATATTTGGTATGCTACTCATGATATGGAAATCAAAGGAATTGACGGCTTAATTTCTTTGCCTATGTTTTATGACACGGAATTTATTATTGATTATACCACTAAGGAGATCATATTCCCTAAAGAAAAACTAAATGGCAGTAAAGTGTTGGATATCCAATTAAGTACTAATGCAGACCAGTCATTGGATATTTCAACGTATATTCTTGTCAATGATATTTACAAAATCAATGTTCTTCTGGACTCTGGGGCAGGCAATGATTCTTTCTGGCTTAGTGAACGTCTTATGGGTACTTTGGGGATTAAAAAAGAAAATCTGCAGCTTATCGAAAAGAAAAGTGAATTTGATCCTTCAATTGTCAATAAGTTTTACAAAGGAAGCATAAGCTCCGTTTCCAATTCGTTTGCGAAGGTAGAGAAGCCTAATGTACTTTTTGTGGAGGGATTAATCTATGAAGGGAAGACAAGTATCAACTGGCTAGGGAAGAAACTTGGATTTAACCTTAAAGAAAAGAAAATCTATATTTTAGATTAATTTTTTTAACTTATTGACTGGTCCTAATTGATCTGTATGTTTATTTAGGACTGGTATTTTCTTTTTATACCGCTAGTTATGGCGTCTGTTGTAGATTAAATACGGTGCCTGCGGGGTCTGTAATCCAGTGCATGTTTTCCGGAAGCTCTTCGATTTCGTCACAGGTTTCTACACCATTTGATTGCAGATATTCTGTGGCTTCTTCTACATTAGGAACCGTCAGCTGTAACCATGTTTCTGAATGGGTATAATTATCTACACAGTCTAACCAAATAATATTATTTCCAAACTTCACTTCATGAGTTCGGGAAATTGTAGGATTATCAATCCTTTTTTCTTCTACAGTAAGTTTTAAAATATCTCTGTAAAAAGCAACTGTCTTTTCATACTTGTTTTTCGGAATTTTAATGGCAATATTGATCCCGGCTTCAAATCTTGTCGTCATATCTGATGTTTTTTCAATTAATTTCATAAAGCTATTAAAATGATTCTTCAGTCAGCCTGTCTTATGACAAGATTTGTTAGTTGTTTACTGTTTCTGTACAAAATAAAAAACGGGCTTCCAAGGAAAACCCGTTTTCTGTTTGTAAGGCGATGGACCAGATTTTATATTTTCACATTGATATAATTGATCCAGATCTGTTCCCGGTCTTTAGTGTCATTAAAAATCTGCAGCATGAATTCCCGGTTATATTTTACTTTCTCACTGAAATATAATTTCCCATTGACATACACTTTTACTTTTTCCTTCAGATCCACAGCTTCAGGGGATATGTTTACTGAAAAAGATTTAATATCTGATGTTTCAATCCGGAAAACATTATGGTCATATACTGCTTTTATTTTACCAGATTTTCTTGGGAAATCAAATGCTTTTTTATCAACTTGTTTGGCAATAAGACTGTCTTTGTCATCATAAGCCAGCCATTTGTTTATTGTAAAGTTCAGTTCTTTATGCTGGCGGATTGTCCTGTTTAGAGTATCTAGTTTTATATCGGAAATCCAGTCAATATTTCCATATTTATTATCATCAAACTCCCATGAGATTTCTTTTGGAAACGGATTTCTTTTTCGGTTTTTCAGGTCTTTAAAGAGAATCTGATAGGCAGGTTCCGATTCATTAAATTGAGGAAACCAATGAGGAAATCCATTATAACGGTACTCCTTGTAATCAGCAGATATTCCGTTCATCAGTTTTGTAAAATCATCGTTGGCATTGGGCGGATAGTAGTAATCATTATCTGTTGAGAAATTAATAAACGAGCGGTTTTTAATATTCTCTACAAAAGTTCCCCCTGTAAAAACTTTTGGATAAGTGTTGAATCCATAAAATCCTGAAAATTGTGTGGGCTGTTTCATCAGATAGGAAAAAGAACCTGTTGCTCCGTTCGAATGTCCTGATATAAAAACTTTATTATCATCAATATTTATGGACTTTTTGATCTGTTTAAGCATTCCGGGAATCATAAAAAAACCATGGTCAGACAACATCCAGTTATATTGTTTACTAGCCCTTGGAAAGACCAGAATCACATCATCCGGTTCTGCATATTTTGTATAGTACCTGTTCCAGCCGCCTAAATTCCAATCAGCCTTCTGGTAATCTATCAGTTCATTATTTCTTACCGCACCATGAAGAAAAAAGAGTAAAGAATATTTCTTTTGAGGATTATAATTTTGGGGTAGATGAATAATAAACGAAGTGGTGGCAGAATCATTTATTTTGAAAGCAATAGAGTAGTCGCGATCCTTTTTTGGCTCATAAGGGTTGAAGTTTTTGATTTCTCTGTACAAAGCCTCTGGATTTTCAACTGTACTTAGGGTGCTTTTATGGGTGTGATAAAACTCAGTTTCCCTTTCCTGTAGCTCATTATAGAACTGTTTTTTATATCCGTACGCTTTTTGTTTCAAAGCATTCCATGCCGGATCTGAAAGTAGGTTTTTATATTCTTTTTCAGCATTTTCACCAAAGATATAGCTCCAGCCGGGATAATTGTTTCCGTCATCTTTTATTTGAGAAAGTGGGATAAGATACTGAAATGCCTTTTCATTATTTTTCAGTGTTGAAGCCAATACCGATGCATTATACAAACCTTCTCCGTCTATATTTTCAGGATACATTTTAAATGCTTTTTCATATAGGGCAAGTGCATTTCGGTACCCGGTCTCATCTTTGGCTTCCTCCATTAATTCTGATGCCTTTTCAGTTAATTCAGAATATTCTTTCTGTGCTTTTGCAAAAAAGCTGAACAGAATCAAAAGCAGTACAGTATAATATTTCATAGATATTGTTATCCGGCAAAAATAAAGACAACAGATCAAAAAACTTGTAAAAACAGGAAATTACTTTCGCAAGACAAAAAAATAACCATACAATTTTGGAAACTGAAAATATGATATTGACACAGGTCTGAATCCCTATCAGAACATATTTTAAATATTTTGATGAAACCATAATTTTGCATCTCCTTTAAAAAAATAGATTTACTTTAATGAAAAGCAAAGGTTTTATAGGCTTTTTAATGTAAAATAAGACCTTGTTTTCTTAATTTTATCAGATATTTTATATTATTGAGTAGACAAAAATTAATTTAACTTTGTCAATTGAATAATATGTTACGATTATTAAATATTTATTAATAATATTATATTGTTTAAAACTAATAAAAGAGACTTAAGAAAACAGAAGATTAATTTAGCTGGCAGTAGACATGAAATATAAATTCTTAAATTTTAAATTGAGGAAGGTTGTTCATTACTCATTGATTATGTGTATTTTATTGATACAGGTAATTATAGGCGTATTTTTTTATAATGAGGTTGTCAATGAGAAAAAGTTGCAGTTTATCAAGACACAGCTTGAAGATAGCAGGGCTCTCGGCGGATTAACGGATAATTCAAGAAAGGATTTTATGGATGCCCAGGAGCATCTTCAAAGATATATGGCCACCCAGGATAATAAGGATCTACAGCTTTATTTTGAATCCCTTAGAAAACTGAAAAAGAATTTTGATAAGATCGGGGAGTATGAAAATACAAGCCCAAGACTGAAAAAAAGCCTGGCCCAGAAGAAAATGGATACCCTGAAGGTTACCAAACTGAAAACACTTATAGATTCTGTATACGAATCTTCTCTGAAAGCTCCTGCAAAGATTGAGGATAAACAGTACGAGCCGGAAAAGTATAAGAATGACTTTGAGAACTTCAATGTACAGACCCGTACCTATGCTGATACGATCAAGAAGAAAGGGTTTATGGGACGTTTAAAAGATGCCATTACAGGAAAAGTTAACGTTCAGAAAGAAAGTACAGTCATTACTTTAACAAATAATAAAACGATAGACCTTTCCAATGTAAAGACTGAAATGAATAAGGCTTTGAAGTCTATGGATAAGCATTATGCGGCGGAAGTAAAGAAAGCACAGCAGTATGCCATCAAAAATCAGCGTGAGAATATACAGTTTTACAGTAATTTCAGTAAGCTGCTGGTCTATAGTAATGGATTGATCGATGTATATGAAAATGCGATCAAGGATTTCAAATCTGAACTCGAAAAAGAATATGCCAAGCAAAGCTCTGACAATAATAAGATCAGAAGATATCTGGTACTTGGGCTGATGATTCTGATGTTCATCGTATCTATTCTGATCATGTACTTTACAAGAGTAGCTTTTATCTATGAAAGAAAACTGAATGCTGCCAATAAGGAAATTAAGAACAACCTGAACTTCAAGAACAGGATCCTGGGAATGCTGAGCCATGATTTAAGATCTCCATTGAAGATCATTAATATTTTTATTGATAAGATTTACAGAACAACAGGAGATGAGACAATTAAAGATTATCTGAAATCTATTAAATTTACCAATAGCACTCTGCTTTTACAGTCCAACCAGATTCTGGAATATACAAAGAATCAGGATGCTGAGAAGAAACTTATAAAGTCTGTTTTTAACCTTAAAGATGAAATTGGTTCTATTGTAAAAGTTATTTCTCCTTATCTGGAAACCCGAAATAATAAGTTTGCGGTAACGGACAGGATTCCCGAAGGAATAGTGGTATTCTCTGATAACATCAGAATTAACCAGATTTTTATGAACATTCTTGGAAATGCCAATAAGTATACGGAAAACGGGAAAATAGATCTTGTTATGGCAACAGAGCCATTGGGAAATGATAAAATTACCCTGATCACAACAGTAGGAGATACCGGAGTGGGAATTTCGGAATCTGATCTTAAAAAGATTTTTGATCCTTATTATCAGGGAACTGTTTCAGATGAGGTGGATAATCTTGGAGTAGGACTGGGATTGAACCTTGTTAAGGAAATTGTAGAATTGTTTGAAGGAGAAATTTCGGTTTCCAGTAAATTACACAAAGGAACACAGGTAACATTCAGGATCAATTTAAATATCAATAATAAATAATGGAAATGCCAATTGAAAACAGGGAGATAACATTCCTTTTAGCAGATGACCACAGTATTGTAAGACAGGGAATGGAAATCGTTATTAGTGATATTGCTCCCAATGCTAAAGTGTATCATACTTCATCTTTACAACAGGCTGTGGAGCTGGTAGAGACAAAAGGAATTGAAATTGCCATTATTGACGCACATTTTCCAGAAGGAAACAGTCTCCACATTTTACCAAAATTGAAAAGTGTAAATCCGGATATTAAAATTCTTGTTTTTACAGGACTTGAAGAAGATCTGTATGCTCTTAAATTTATAAAAGCCGGAGCTAATGGGTATCTGAGCAAGCTGAGTGAAGAGGATGAAGTAAGACAGGCCATCTCAGTTTTTATCCAGAAAGGAGAATATTTCTCTGATCTGACAAGAAATTTATTGGTACAGTTTATTTATAATCCAAATGTAATAAGCCCGCTTAGCAGTTTAACCAAAAGAGAGCTGCAGATTGCAGAATTGTATGCCGAAGGATATGGCAATCTGGAAATTGCAAATAATTTAAATATAAAGCAAAATACCGTAAGCACTATCAAAAAAAATATCTTTGAAAAATTGAAAATTGAAAATCTTGTTGAGCTCATTGATCTTATCAAGACCCATCATAAAATATAGATCCACTAAGGGATATTCCGCACTTCTTCATCCATTTTAAATTTTTATCGATAAATATCTATAGAATATCCGATATGTATCTACGGAGTTTGTAGGTGATATTATCCTGCGATGTTGTTACTTTGTAGTATAAAATTTACCAAATGAAATGCGAATGCTTTTTTTTAGTTTTTTCACTTCATGATCACAGGTAAATGAAATAACTGTAAAAATAATAAACTATAGTTATATAAAACACAAGTGATGAGAAAGAATTAATAAGTGATGAGATTAATATAGAAGCGTATGAATGACCTTAAACGTGGATTTCTTGAAAAAACCAAATGATAAGAAAAAAACACAAATTACTATAAAGAAATCCAAGGTGTGGTTACTAGTACAACTAAAAAGGAGGCAGAAAAGCCTCCTTTTTTTGTTTTAATATTCTTGCAGTAAAACCAATGAGAATCTATCTTTAATTGGAAAAAACCGTAAGATAGTAAGCCATTGAAACCTATTGATTAAGTACTATAGTAAATATTTATCTGAAAGTAACTTCTATCTTCCGGCTTCCGTCTTTATTTAAACTTTTGAATAGCTTCCGGACTTACAGGCGTAAAGAAATTAATCAGATTCCCATCCGGATCACGGAACAGGAGAGAGCGATTGCCCCAAGGCATTGTGGTAGGTTCCTGCACAATATGATCTGTCAGATTTTTAATTTTTTCAAATTCAGCATCTACATCAGCCACTAAAAACTCGATAATGGTACTGGTTTGGCCTTTAGATTCAGTAAAATCTTCACCACCAAACATTTTCATGGTATGGGTGCTTCCAATAGCTATAGTAATGGAACCGGTAGGAAGTTCAGCAAAATCTTCCGTATACCATTGTGCATTTTGTCCTATTGCTCTTTCATAAAACTGAACCGATTGCCTGATGTCTTTGGTAATGATTCTTAATGATGTTAATTTCATAATTCTGTATTTAAATAATTGATTACAAAATTAAGAACAGGGTATGACAACAGTCTGTCAGGAGTTTTTTGAAATGGAAACTATTTTTCCTAAATATGGGCAGTTAAGCGGTTTATTAATAAAGGTTAGCAATATGGATGAGTTGCTTAAAGTTAAGAATCTGTATTTTTCTTCCTTCCGATCTGATTAGTTTTTCCTGCTTAAAATCATTGAGAATACGGGCCAGGGTTTCTCTGGCGGTTCCTACCATGTTGGCGAGGTCCACCCGGGATAAAGAGATCAATACCTCTTCTTCCTGTAAGTTATTGGGTTTGTATTTGTCATGCAGGATCAGCAAGCTCAGTGCAGCCCGCTCTCGGACAGTACGGTGAGATAAAACTGCAATAAGATTGGCCATGACACTGAACTCATGGCTTAAAGACTTTAATAACAATCTTGAAAAAACCGGAGATTGGTCAATAATTTCGAGAAAGCTGTCTTTTGAAATAAATGATATGACAGAATTTTCAAGAGTGGAAGTAGTATCTCCATAAGATTCCTGGCTCAAAATAGCAGAGTATCCGAAAAATTCCCCGGAACTGTAGATATAAATGATTTGTTCCCTTCCATCATTATCTACCTTATATTTTTTTATCTTTCCTTCCTTCAGATAATAAATTCCATTGGGTTTTGTGCCATCCGTAAATATCGCCTCGTTTTTGCGGTAGTTTTTAGTTTTCATTACCCTTATAAGTAAATCCTTATCAGACTCAGGCAGCTCATCAAAAAGGTACTGATTATTGAAAATAAATTTTGAGATCATAATTTTTCTACGCAGGCTGTTGAATAAACGTCCAGTTTGTAACTTAAATCACATTTTAAACGGATATAAATCACCAGACTTTCTGCCTGAACGAATTAATTTTACAAAAGTAATAAAATAGATTTTGAATGGGGCACAATACTCGTTTAGGTCTTTATAAGGCAGTGTTTATCCCATTCAGAACTAAAAACATCTTGTAATGAGAATTTTTAATAAAACTCATTAAATGTATACCACCTTACTCATAATAAGGAGGTAAAAGAGCACTGGATAAAAATTTAAGTTGACATGTTTTTCACAGCGATTGCTGGCATTTTTAAATTATTTTTTTTACTTATTTATTTTATCCAGTTGTTTTTTGTGATTCTTTTTTATGATGATCTCCCGAAGCTCCTCAAAAGAGTTCTTTATATAAATTAATAAAAATAAACGGTTATTCCAATACTCTGGAATAACCGTTTTTATTGTAGCCATAGAAAATCCTATTGAATCTGTGTAACAAGAGATCTTACTGTATGTGCTGAGAAATATCCCAAAGCTCCGTTATCGATATTACTTGGCGGATTGGCAGGTGTAACACTCCCACCGTAGCCTTCCGAAATCTTAAGAAGTGCGCTGTAATAAGTGAATACATTAGTGTCGATAGACTGCATTTCAACCAAAATAACATCTCCGGGTACTACTTCGTGATCTCTGCCTTTATTATCATCATTAGGAAGTCCTAAAGTCCATTGATTAGGTAATCCGTTGTTTAAATTATCAGAAAGTACGCTGATGTACTTTTTAGGTAAATTATTGATGGTAAAGCTGAAAAGATAACGGTTGCCCAATTCTGCAGGATCATTAAAAACAGGAAGAAGGGTATAGCTTTTCTTACTTCCGAACATAAAAGAATCCTGTACAAGACCCTCCAAGTCCACAGCCTTTGGCATGGTACTTTGTGCGGTATACTGTTTCCCTTCTGCTAAAACTTTAAGAGTATAGGTTCTTCCCGGTACTCCGAGAAAGGTACTTGTTTTATATTCTCCGTCACCTGTATACCCCAGTGTTTCTGTTTGTCCGGTATTATCACTTAAAATAACCTGAGCGTCTGTAACAGCCGGATATTGATTAGGCTGGGCAAAACCGACAGTCTTGGTGATTTTTACAGTATATGAACCATTTTTATCAGTGACATTTCCTTCAATGACAATGTTTCCGCTCTGGTCATTCAGATCCAGATCGATCTCTTTTTCACAAGAAGTTAATGTAAATGCAGATAATATGATAAAGAATGCTTTTTTCATGATTTAAAATTTGAAATTGTAAGTGATGTTAGGTACCCAACGGAAAAGGGAAGTCTGCATGGCGCGGGTGGTTCCCGGGTTGTTTGGATTGTCTTCGAAAGTAATGGTGTAAGCATTTTCACGGCCATACAGGTTATAAATTCCGAATGTCCATGATCCGCGGAAACGTTTATTTGATTCCGGTTCGTAGGTCGCACTAAGATCCATTCTGTGATAAGCAGGCATTCTGTCAGCGTTTCTGTTGTTGTATTGGAATACAGTCTGTCCGTTCAGTTCATATTTTCCGACAGGGAAAGTCACTGAATTTCCTGTACTGTAAAGGAATAATCCAGAAAGAGTCCATTTTGAATTAAGCTGATAAGTGGCTACTATGGAAAGATCATGAGTTTTGTCCATTCTGGCGTTGTACCATTGGTTATCATTGATTCCGTTGATCTTTCTTTCTGTTTTGGATAACGTATAGGAGATCCAGCCTGTCAGCTTTCCGCTTTTCTTTTTGGCGATAAGTTCCAGCCCGTAAGCTCTTCCTTTCCCGAAAAGCAGTTCACTTTCTACATCTTCAGCAGTACTGAATCCGATCTGCGCTCCGTTTTTGAAGTCGATCTGGTTTTGCATAGATTTGTAGTAGACTTCTGCGTTCAGTTCATAATTATTGTTCTTGAAGTTTCTGCTGTAGCCAACACTGATCTGATCTGCTATTTCAGGCTTTACAGAGTAACTGCTTCCGATCCACTGATCAGTAGGATTTCCACTGCTGCTGTTGCTTAAAAGATGAAGATTCTGGGTATTTCTTGAATAACCTCCTTTCACACTGCTTACCTCATTGATGCGGTAATTTGCTGTAATACGCGGCTCCAGGTTCGTATATGTTTTTCCGAATTTACCTTTTTCTAAATATTGACTTTCCGAAAGTTCTCCATTTTCATAGGTATTGAAAGTATCTCCACCCAATACACTGAATAGAGAAAGTCTTAGTCCATAATTAATGGTAAGTTTTTCTGTTGCTTTGAAATCATCATTGATATACAGAGCATTTTCCCATGAATATCTCGGATTTCTTGAATAAGAATTCACAATCGTTCCCGAAGCACTGCTTGGAGTAAGTGTATGGTAAATAGACTGCAGACCGAAGCGTACGGAATGTTTGTTTCCTGCAAACCAGGTAAAGTCCTGCTTAAGATTCCAGTCCTGTATCTTTGAATTTAATTTGAACTCACTCTCATTATTTTTCAGACCGATTTTATAATCATAATTACTGTAGATTAATGAGGTATTCGAGAACAGTTTACTGTTGATGATACTGTTCCAGCGTAACGTTGCCGTAGTATTTCCCCAGTCGGTTGAGAAAGTATCTCCCAGTCCCAATACATCCCTTCCGAAATATCCCGAAAGATAAATACGGTTATTCTCATTGATCTGATAATTGGCTTTCAGGTTGAGATCATAAAAGTATAACTTATTGTCTTTGTAGTCTTTGGAAGATTTAAGAAATAGGTCGGCATACGTTCTTCTTCCGGATACAATAAAAGATGATTTTTCCTTCTGAAGTGGTCCTTCTACACTCAGCCTGCTGCTGATCAGTCCTATTCCTCCGTTAATATTGTAATTTTGATTATTTCCGTCTTTCATTTTCACATCCATTACCGAAGAAAGACGTCCTCCATACTGGGCCGGGCTGTTTCCTTTGATAATACTGGCATCCTTCAGAGCATCACTGTTGAAGGTACTGAAAAAGCCAAGCAAATGCGATGCATTGTAAACAGGAGCCTCATCCAGAAGAATCAGGTTTTGATCCGTAGCACCCCCACGAACACTGAAGCCGCTGCTTCCTTCACCGTTACTTTTAATACCCGGCAGAAGCTGTATGGTTTTCATAACATCCTTTTCACCAAACAATACAGGAAGCTTCTCTATATTTTTGATATTTAATGTCTCAGTCCCCATTTGAGCACTGGAAAGATTTTTATCCTTCTTGACTCCGGAAACCACCACTTCATCTATGGTATTGGATTTTTGCTCTTCCTGATTGAGGAATAAATCCAGCTTTATGTTCTGATCTACTTTGATCTGCTGCTCAAAATCTCTGTAACCCGGATAGGAAATGATGATGGTGTGATCTCCTTCCGGCAATGATAGTGAGTAAAACCCATATTCATTAGCTACAACACCTATTGAAGGATCATCGCTTACTTTTACCGTTACACCAATCAGCAGTTCGCCGTTTTTTTTGTCTTTCACTGTTCCGCTTACAGAACGGGTTTGCTGCTGAGCCATCACCAGAGTGCTGAAACAGAGCGCAGCGGTGGCTGCGGTAATTTTGAAAAAAGATATTTGCATTAGTTTTTGTTAAAGTAGTAGATCTCTTCTATAGAACTGAGTTTATTGATTAGTTGAATGAATGGAAAATAAGTTACACACAGAAGCTTTATTATTTGAATAAATTAATTTCTGATTCGTCTTTTTTATCGACCTTCATTAAATCCTGGGCAAATATAGCAGAACTTATGTAAAACATATTAATTATCTAGACTAATTGTTCTATTTTTTCTTTCGGTTATAGAAATATAGAAGATAGATTGTATTTAATCGCACTAAAAATTTATATTTTTGAAAATCAAATTTTTAAAGTGAAATCACAATTCATATTATCAGAATGAAAAGTATGGGAGATTTAAAAAAATGGATGAGGGCTCATTGGTCTACAGTGATCATGACAGTTTTACTGATCATTGTATTGATTAGTCCTGACGCCAAAGCATGGCTGATGAGACAGGTGGCATCTACAGGAATTCTTAATTCCAGTATTTCTGAATCTGTGGAGAAATCAGGAAGTAAAGCTGCTTATACAGGGCTGATGCTGAAAAATGAAGACGGAATCCTTATTGATCCCTCTCATCTGAAAAATAAAGTTGTCTTTATCAACTTCTGGGCATCATGGTGCCCTCCCTGCCGGGCAGAGTTTCCATCAGTTGAAAAACTCTATAATAAGTATAAGACTCATCCGGATATGGTCTTTCTTACAGTAAACCTTGACGATAATCCTGCTCTGGGAAAAGCCTATTTAAAGGAAAAAGGATTTACGGTTCCTTTTATAACTCCTGCAGGGACTATTCCGGGAGAACTTTATAACGGTTCATTGCCTACTACTGTTGTACTGGATAAAAAAGGAGAAATCCGTCTTCATCATACCGGAGTGGCAGATTACAGCAAAGATTCTTTTTATCAGGAGATTGATTTATTACTGAAATAATACCATAAATATTCTTAGGGACTGGAGAATTGCTATATTGGGCTAATGTTAATGAATAAGACATGAATTTGTACACCTTATTTTCCTTTCATCCGAAGGAAGACTTTTACTTTTCAGTGATTGATAAGCAGGGAAATATTTTTAATAAATTTCAGCTTCCCGAATACAGGGAAACGACTATTAGAAATAATAGCATTCCTATTAAAGAAGAGTTTACAGATCAGCATTGTTTGGATTTGAATGACTTTTTAAAAGGATATGATATTTATACCTGCTATACAGGTGGAGTAGGTGATTTATTTTCTGAAAAAGCAGTGGTAGCTTTAAAAGAAGAACTTCAGGAGGAAATTGAATTTATTCCCTGTATGCTGAAAGGCCAGCTTATACCTGTCTATGCAGCTTTATTCCTGAAATCAGCTCCTATTGTAAAAGATTTTGAAGGAATGGGTTTCAGCTTTGAAGATATCCCGTTGCCGGATATAAAATATGCTGTTCAGGATGAAAATAAAGGAATTAAATTTGTTACTCAGGCTTTTATAAATCTTGTAAAGAAGTATGACCTGAAAATTGAATGTAAACTGAGAACTCATGATAAAGCATAGCAATAATGTCATTTAAAATACGATCCATTGAAGAAATAGTAGCTGAAATTTTAAAGGAAAAAGGGAACGTACAGAATTTTCCCAAAACCATTGATTTTCCTTTTCCCGAATATTACAAAAAGCTGGCTCCTTTAATCAAAACAACAGAGATTGCATCGGAAGCTATTTTGTATAATGCTGTTGAAGCAGTTAATCAAAATAAGGAATTTATACTGCCTGATTATTGGTGTTTTGCCGGGAATGGACAGGGAGATCAATGGTTTCTGGATAGAAATGGAGTTGTTTTCTTTTATGATCATGATTATGATGAAAAATTACAGTCCATGCATATCAATTTTGAACAATGGCTGCAGATGGCACTCATTATTCAGCAGTTGGATGTGTACTTTGAGGAGCATAATGAGATTTCAGAATCTGTGAGACAAAGGTTTTATGATGCATTGAATGTTATCCATACTAAGCTGGGTGAAAATTATCCTTTTGAAACTTAACTTTAGCATGAATAATGTTCTGAAGGTTGTAATGTATGGGGATATGGACTATTTTTGATTCGAAAGAAAGTTATTTAAAAACATCAATACCATTTTTTATATTTCTTATGAATGTAGACCAATTGAAGGAAAAGGCACAACCCATGATCCGTAAGGCACAGGTGTTTGTTTCAGCCAATGATTCCAATGAAATCATCGCTTATGCGAATGAAAACGAACCAGTTCGTTTTCTGATAAAACATTTAGATCAATGGATGGGGATTACGGAAGAGCAGGATGAATTCAGCTTTTTACCGATTGATATAGAATCGGTTGATTTGCATACATACACTGCTTTAACAGAAAAAACAATAGAAATTTACCCACCATTTGAGACATTAATGCATTATGGTGATGAGGAAATTCAGAAATGGATTACCGAAAATGATGGTGATAAGAATGACTTGTTCAGCTTATTTGCTTTTGCCTCCGATGAATACACAGATATCTGGATGGCTTCTCATCCTATCTATTCCAACGATGGGATTTTTGCTTATCAGGGTGGTTGGGCAATGACCTGGCCGGAAGATGATGTTCCTATGCAGTGGAATGAAGATCTGGAGTTCCTTTTTCAGATCGGATTACAAGATGAACCTTTTATAGAAGTATTCTATGACAAAAAGAACTCTTCTTATATCTGCGTGGAACGTAATACATAAAAAAGATGGATGAGCCGCTGTAATCTTCCTCGTGAAAAAACAGTATTTTTATATCCTAAGAAATAGAATATGCCTGACCGGTTAAGAGTTCATATCGAAAAAGTACTTCCTCTTAGTGATGAAGAATTTGAATATATATCTTCCTGTTTTACCTATAAAAAATATAAAAAGCATCAGTTTTTAGTACAGGAGGGAGAGCTTGTACCCTACAATTACTTTGTCCTGGAAGGTCTTCTGAAATTAGTATATACTGATGATACCGGAAAGGGACACATCATAGGATTTGCAATGGAAGACTGGTGGGAAACCGATTTTCCTGCTTATTATCAAAGCAAAAAAGCAACCATGTCATTGGAATGCATAGAAGATGTGGAAGTATTATGTCTTACCCTTGAGGATTACAGAAAAATATGCAGTATTCACCCTAAAATGGAACATTTCTTTCTGGAAAAAGCCTATATGGGATTTATTTCTGCACAACAACGCATTATTTCTACTATGACTACCGGGATAAAAGAGCGCTATGAACAGCTCTTGAAGAAATATCCGTCTCTCGTACAGCGTGTCCCAAAATCATTACTTGCAGCTTATCTGGGAGTTTCCCGGGAAACCTTGAGCCGTTTACCAATATAAACTGTGACCTTTCTCACTTGATAATCGTGATTGCGGTCACAGAATTTTGCCATACCTATTCTGCAATTTTGCACAGTAACGTATAACAAAATTCAACAATGAAAAAAAGAATTATAAACCCATGGAAATGGCAAAATGAGAGAAGCTATGCACAGGCTGTAGAGGTAAAGAATGTAGAAAGTACTTTATACTGCTCAGGGCAGGCAGCCATTGATCCGGATGGTACTTCCAGTAATGAAGATATGAAAAGTCAGCTGGAGCAGGCAATAGCAAATCTTGAAGAAGTAATTACAGCAGCAGGGTATGAGTGTAGAGGAATTGTAAGATTAAATATCTATACCACTTCAACTCAGGAGTTATGGCCTCATTTTCCTGTTCTTCAGGAATGGATTGCAGCCCATAATATTGAGCAAGCAGTTACGATGCTTGAAGTCAATGGGTTATTTGAAACCTTGAAAGTAGAGCTGGAAGCTACGGTAGTTCAATAATTGGCAGAATCAATTTTTAAATCACAGCCTTTGAAGTATTTAAAGGTTGTGATTTTTTTATGAACATAAAGTTAATTTTTTGCATTTATATGGATTTATTTATGGGTTGTATTTAGTTTAATACGATGCCTTAATTCTTTGTTTTTATGATTTATTGGTATTTTTTTGTTTATATTATTGTTGATAATTATGTATATATGTTTAATTATTAATGAATAATTATCATTATATTTGTTAATCCATACATGGTGATTTGTTTAAAGTCATTATTAAAATTGTATTTAATTAGATTTTGCATTCTCAATTTCAGACAATATATTTTTAATAATAATCAGAAAAATAATTTATTATGAAACAAGTACACATCTTTTACTTTTCAATTCTTTTAATAGGGCATTTTTCTTTCTTAGATGCCCAGGTAGGTATTCAGACCTCTAATCCACAAGGAGTTTTTAACATTGATGCAGCCAAAGATAATCCGGCTACCGGGGTTCCATCCACTGTCCAGCAAGCCAATGATGTCGCTGTAACAGCAGCAGGAAATATGGGAATTGGCATTACAGCGCCCACCAACAAATTACATGTCAACGCTACTAATCCGTTACGGTTGCAGGGGGTTACTGCCGGGAATACGACTACCGATCCCTTAATGGTCATTGATGCTAGTGGTATTGTAAAAAGTATTGGCACATTAGGAGCGTTATCTATTCCCAATCCGGCGGTTTTCCGACTGGAAACAGCCCAAGCGAATTTTTTACAGGCGCAGGGGGCTGGGGGTTCACAGGTCGTTCCTATGTCTGTCATTAAAAACTCTATTTCGGGAATGAGCTTTAATGCAGGAACAAGCACAATTACTTTTCCGGCAGGAACTTATCAGATTACCTTTGTGTATGAAGCAACACATAACGCAACAGGCTGTAATATCAGCTCATACTTTATAGACTTTCCTCTCAATTCCGGAACAACCAGAATACATAGTACAGCTTCCCACGTAGAAGGAACCCTTTCCAATCATGGTGGAGCCGTAACTTATGCTACGACAGTTCCTGCGAATAGGACATGGACAATAACGCTTGGGAGAGGACAATCTGGTAACTGCGGAGGAGCAGGGATGAACCTGGCAGCAACATCTACTCAGTTGTTGGTTTTCCGAATCGGAGATTAGTTCTGTATAAGTTCCCATATCAGGTATTGTAATAGCGGAAATTCTGATAACACAAATATAACACTGGCGTCAGTCGGTGTTTTTATTATATATCAAAGGTTGTAATTATACTATTCTAAAGACAAACTTTTTTAGAATTCAGGTTTTTCTTACCTTTATATTGTTTAATTTCTAATCATTACTGAACAATGGATATTCAACTTTTTTCAAAAAATGCACTGGTAGGAGGAGCTACGCAGGGAATAGGAGCAGGAATAGCCATTGAACTGGCAAAATGTGGAGCCAATGTTACCATTATGGCCCGCAACGAAGCAAAGCTTAAAGACTTTATGGCTTCATTACCCATTGTAGGTCCTGAGCAGAAACACCAGTATCTGGTGGTTGATTTTTCAGATTTTAATAATTATAAAAAGAGTATTAGAGAATACTTTAATACGAATTCTATAGATATTTTGGTGAATAATACCAATGGTCCGGAGCCAGGACTGGCGCTTGAAAAAAACACTGAAGACTATCAAAAAGCCTTTGATCTTCTTTTTAAAACGGTTTGTGAAACTACTTTACTGGCTCTTCCTTATATGATTTCACAGAAAAAGGGGCGTATCATTAATGTTTCTTCACTTTCTGTAAAAGAACCTATCGGGAATCTGGCACTTTCGAATTCTATCCGTTCAGCTGTAGTGGCATGGGCAAAAACTCTATCCAATGAAGTGGCTCAGCATCATATTACCGTGAATAATATTCTGACCGGGTATTTTGATACAGAACGTATTCAGAAGCTGGTGAATCATGAAGCAGAGCAAACCAATGCGTCCTCAGATGAAATAAAAAAAGCCCGTGAAAACAAAATCCCGATGAAAAGGTTCGGAAAACCTGAAGAATATGGCCATCTGGTAGCTTTCTTAGCTTCAGAATATGCGTCTTACCTTACCGGAACAAGTATTCCTCTGGATGGAGGACTGAATAATACATATTAAAATAGAGTTGGACACTGGAAGTTACCGCCAGGCTAAATATTCAATGAAGTTATTTTATACTCAAAAACGTCTCGTTTCCAGTCTGATTCATAATTTTATTAAAAAAAATCACAGGTTGATGTAATGTCTCTTTACCATCAGTTGTCATATTAATATTGGAAAATATGATATGAAACACTGGACTTTTAAAAAATGGAACACCGTACTGGGATGGTTCCTTTTCGTTATTGCATTAATTACTTATTTCTCTACGATGGAGCATTTTCTGAGTTTCTGGGACTGCGGGGAATATATTTCTTCAGCGACTAAGCTTGAAGTGACCCATGCTCCGGGTGCGGCCTTATTTCAGATTGCAGGAGCTGTAGCCGGAATTTTTGCCTTGGGAAATACTGAAAATTATTCAATAGTAATCAATGCAATGTCAGCACTTTTCAGTGCATTGACGATTTTGTTCCTTTTCTGGACCATTACGCATTTTTTAAGAAGGCTTTTAAATAAAGATTTTGAAGACATTACCAGGCACCAGGAGATTTCAATTCTGTTTGCAGGTGCTATTGGAGCTCTGTGTTTTACATTTTCAGATACATTTTGGTTTTCGGCGGTAGAAGGAGAAGTATATTCAATGGCTTCTTTATTTATTGCCCTTGTGGTCTGGTTGATTACGAAATGGGAAAACGAATATAAAGCTGCTGACAGTGAAAGATGGATTATTCTTATTTTCTTTATTCTCGGGCTTTCGGTGGGAGTACACATGATGTGTATGCTGGCTATTCCAGCCGTTTGTCTGGTGTATTATGCCAGAAAATATACATTTAGCTGGAAGAGTTTTATCTGTGCTAATCTGATAACACTTGGTGTGCTTGCATTTGTTTTTAAAATTATTTTCCCATTGATTATGACAATGTTCGGACAATTGGAAATTTTCTTTGTGAACGGTTTAGGACTTCCTTTCCATTCCGGAACTGTTGTCGCTTTTATTTTGATGGCAGCCATTTGTTATTTGATGATTAAATATGCGGGGAAAGCAAAAAGAAACATCTATCAGACCATTGTTTTATCTGTGGTGTATATGATAATAGGCTTTTCGTGCTGGATGGTTATTCCGATCAGGGCAAATGCCAATCCGCCAATGAACCTTAATAGTCCTGATACGGCTATCGGAATGAAGGATTACTACAACAGAGAGCAGTATGGAGACTGGCCAACAATTTATGGGCAGAATTATACAGCCGCCCTTGACAGAAAAGGGTTGGAAAAGAATGAAGATGGAAGTTACAAAAGGAAAATAACCGGAGATACTTATGAAAAGGACGAAAAAACAAAGTCTTACAGGAAAACAGGTGAGAGGTTTAGCTATGTCTATAATAAAGCCCATATAAGCTTTATGCCAAGAATGTTCAGTGAGGACAAAGAAGTGATGGCTAATTATATTTCAATGTACGGAGCTCCGGATTTTACATTCAACGATGGTAATGAAGATGTGGCAGACAATCCGCAGGCTAAGCAGATCTTTAATGAACTAAGGGCAAAATATGAAGATGATTCTATTACAGTAGAAGATTATATGAAAGTAAAACCTTATGATCTTATCAATGTACAAAAGCCTTCTTTTGCCCAGAATATGGATTATTTTATCTCCTTTCAGAACGGGTATTATTTTGTAAGATATCTAATGTGGAATTTCGTGGGAAGACAGAATGATTTACAGGGACATTTGGAAAATACCCATGGGAACTGGATTTCAGGATTCTCTTTTATAGATAATGCTTTATTGGGCAGTCAGGATAATATGCCGGCTAAGTTTAACAATGAAAGTACTGTAAGATTCTTTTTTCTGCCACTTATATTGGGGCTAATTGGTTTCTTTTTCCAGCTGAACAGAGATTTTGGAAGATTCTATGCGATTCTTTCACTGTTTGTTATTACCAGTATTGGAATTGTTTTTTATACAGGTGTGAAACCTTTTGAACCAAGAGAAAGAGACTATGCAATGGTAGGTTCGTTTTATGCTTTTGCGATCTGGATCGGACTGGGTGCTGGAAGTATTCTTTGGTTTATTCAGTCCAAAATAAAATCTAATACAGCCAATATTGTACTTGGAGTAATCCTGTTGGGAATTCCTTTCATGATGGGCTTCCAGAACTATGTTCCACACGACCGCAGCAAGAAATCGGCTGCTTATGATTCTGCCCATTCCTTTCTGGCATCACTGCCTAAAAACGGGATTGTTTTCTGCTATGCTGATAATGATACTTATCCGGTTTGGGGCCTTCAGGAAACGGAAAGGTTCAGGGATGATGTGAAAACCGTAAATTTTACCATGCTGGCCACTCCATGGAATATTGATCAGGTAAAAAGAAGAACCTACAATGCAATGGGAATTCCGGGTGAATTAAAACATGAAGATTACCGGGATGGGGTAAATGACCAGGTATACCTGATGAAAAAAGAAGACTGGGAAGGGATATTTACCATGTTAAAAGAACAGGGAGCGCCCGATACAGAATTTCAGGAATTTAGGAAATTCCTGACTCAGGATTCAATGACGGTAAAAGAGGCTATCGGGTTTCTGAAATATAAATCTCCTGCAAAAGACGAGCTCCTGAAAATGTATTTCGGGGAGAAAGAATATGAAAGATATAATATTATCCCGGTCAATAAATTCATTCTTCCGGTGAATAAAGACAATGCTGTAAAGTCTGGTATCATTAGTCCGTCTGATCTTGCGGATACTGTGGATCAGATTCCTATTAATTATGAAGCGAATACTCTTTATAAAAGTCATCTCATTATGCTGGATATACTTGCAAATTTTGATTGGAAACGCCCAATCAGCTTCTCATCAGGAGGAATGTATGACAGTGAAAACATCTTTTACCTTGATGATTATCTTCAGTTTGACGGCTTTAGTTATAAGCTTGTTCCTATCCATACTCCTCAAAGTCCTGATGGCGACAAAGGCAGGGTAGATGCTCATTCGTTGTATAACGTGGTGAAAAATTACAAATGGGGCAACTTTAAGGATCTTAGCATCCATTATGATGATACGGGAATATCTGATATTATGAGCTATAGAATGTCCGTGAGCAGGGCAGTTTCTGCATTGATTGCGGTTGGTGAGAAAGCAAAAGCTTCAGAGTTGCTGGACTTTGTAACGAAGGAAATTCCTGCTGAAAAATACAATGATCCCCGTTCATTAAGTTCTATTGTTACGGCTTATATTGTTGCAGGCCAGGAAGAAAAAGGACTTCAATTGGCTAAAAATCTTAAGAAAGATATATTTTCTGAATATGACTATTATTTGGGACTTTCTCCTAAATTCCGGGCTGCAGCCAGAAGACAGATGAGATCTAAGCCCATGGAATATAGTCTTGTTGTTTCTGCAGTAACGGAAGCATACAGAAAACTGGGACAGAATGAAAAGGCTCAGGCTTATCTTCTAAAATCCGTGGAACCAATAGATAAAAAGTTCAATATTTTTATCAGCAGACTCCAGCAGATGGATAAAGAAAAAGCAGCGAAGGAATCTGAAAAAGTTCAGCAGATAGCTCCTTTTTATCAGTATTTATTCAATGTAATGGAACCTTTTGATTCTACTTATGCAAAGAAGAAGGAAGAGCAGATCACTACAGCAATCATTAAAGCTACACAATAATAATCATTAAGATCAGACAGGACTTTCAGAATAAGGATTTTGTTTTTATAGTTTCGTTTTAAAATCTTTTGATTTTACCTTATACGATTCTGAATCCTGTCTGCTTAATGGTCTTTTAATAAAGAGGCTGTTTCAAAAGTATTGTTTTTTACTTTTGAGACAGCCTCTATCTTACCCGTATTTCAGATAAGTAAAAAAAATAAACGAACAAACAATATAATGATAACTATAAACTGAAATTGGTAACCAGATAAAATGCTCCCCATGCTGCAAAAACAAGCGCAATGATCCATACCCAAACCGGTATGGTACGTGGATTTTCACTTCCTTTGATAATAAAGCTCTGGTTCTTTCCTGTATCATAGGCATTAAGCATTAAAGGAAGAACACCATTTACAGTTTCCTGGTCAGAAAGCCCTTCCAGGTGAATAATAGGACCGTTCCGGACATTGAAATGAATAATTTTTAATCCTTCTTTATTTCCAAACTTGCTGATTATCTTTAAAGTATGTTCTCCATCTGTAAGCTTGGTTGTATCCAGATTAAAAACGATAGGAGTCTGAAGTTCAGCAATCGGGTCAGGTTCTTCATCTATATAAAGAAAAACGGTGGCATTGTGCTTTCCCATTTATTTCAGATTTAAAAATTAAGGACATTATTTTTGATATGCTTCTTATTCTTTTCGCCTGGTTTGATCAGAAACTTCAGCGAATAAAATAGGGTAACCAGTGTAAACAAGGCCATTCCACCCACGATGAACCAATCCCAGCCGGATTCAGGACCCGGGCCGTGGGTGAAATTTCTTGTGATTTTAGGCTGTTGTAGTTTACAGGCATCACAGGCCTGAAAATAGTTTGTCCATAATATCAGTATTGGCAGTATTATATAATGTATCTTTTTCATATCATTTTATTTTATCCATGATTGTTTTTACTTCTTCAACAGTAACTTTCTTACCGTTGTTCCCCCAGCTTGTTCTTTCGTGATTGATAAGGGCTGCCACATCTTCAGGTTTGAAATTGGCATTGGTTCCTACAGGTGGCATTTCTCCGAATTGAGGGGCTAAACCATTATATCCTTTCATAATAATGGTAACATACAGCTCCAGGTTATCACCTAAAACTACTTTATCACCTTTCAATGGAGGAAATGCTCCGGGAACACCTTCTCCGGTAGCCTGATGACAGGTGGCACAGTTGGCTGCAAATAATGCTTCTCCATCCGGGAGATTATCACCTCCGGCAGTTCCATTAGTTTTTTTCTCTTCTTTTTTGTACAGGAACTCCCTTGTCGGAATACTTTTAGGAAGCTCTGTCTGTTTAAGGCTAAGCAGATAAGCCACCAGATCACTTGCATCTTTTGACGGAACTACCTTACCCTTAATTTTCCTTTTAAAAGCATCGGGAAGACTGATCTCCTTATCTCCGGGATCTAATTGTTCTTTGATGAGAAACAGCCATTGATATGAAGGCATTATGGATTGTGGAACGACTGACCTTGGATTGAAAAGGTGAGAATACTGCCAGTCTTTGCTGGATTGCCGTACGCCAATATTGGTAAGATCTGGACCCGTTCTTTCGGTCCCCATCAGGGTAGCTGTATTCTGAAATAGATTCAGCCTTTTGTTTCTCGCGTAATCTACTGCCAGACTTGGGCGGTTTCCGAATACCTGATCCATATCCACATTACGGACCTGTTGGGTATGGCATGCCACACAACCTTCACGAATATAGATTGCTTTTCCGCGGCTTTCTTCTTCTGTGAGTGCTTTACTTCCCTGCAAAGGCTGATATACTTTCTGGTTGTTCAGAGCAGGAAAGATGCATATAATCAGTGTCAGAAAAAGGAAAAACGCCAGTGCTGAAGAAAAAAGTTTCTTATGGTCATTAAAGAAGTCCATTATAATGCTTTATTTTGTTGGGTATGTATGATATCTAAAATTTCTGAAGGGGTTTCCGGAATTCTGATTTCTTTCCGTGGGCAGATCATCCTGTAAAAGTTATAGGCAAAAATGATATGTGATATCCACATCATGGTTCCTCCGATAGCTCGCCATAACCAGAAAGGGAACATTTTTATCACACCTTCAAGAAAAGGCTTCTTATCCATCCAGAGTATGCCTTTTTCGGTGGAACCAATCATCAGGGAAATAGTATATACCAGCACTCCGATCAATGCCATCCAGAAATGGAGTCCTACTGTGAGGCTTGGTGGCTCATGAGAGGTAAGTCTCGGAACGAGTGTATAAGTAAAAGACCATAGCATAAAAGTAATGATTCCGTACATGGTCAGATGGGAGTGAGCGACTGTAAAATCTGTGAAATGCCACAAAAGATTAGTTGTTCTGAACGCTTCAGCCGTTCCCTGCATTGACCCGGTAAAGTAAAAAATTACAGAAACCACATAAAAAGGCAATACATAGCTGAGCTTTAACCTGTGCCATGATCCGCGTATGGTCATCATAAAGTTAACACTTCCTGCAGCTACAGGAATCACCATTCCTACACTGGCTACAATAGCCACTGTCTGCATCCACCATGGAATAGCACTGAAAATAAAATGATGGGTTCCGATCAGGGTATAAAATAAAATCTGTGTCCAGAATGCCAGAATACTCAGGCTGTATGAATATACCGGGCTGTTAAGTTCCTGTGGCAGAAAATAATACATTAGTCCCAGATTGAAAAACATGAACCACATGCCAACCCCCTGATGCATAAAGTAGCCCTGTGTTATCGTTTCTCCGAGGCCATCCTGCCATAATGGGAGATAGGCGACAAAAAGGATGACCACTACATACATCATAGCAGAAACCACATACCAGTTGGAAACATAGATGTCTTCCGTTTTCCTGAATTCGATGGTTTTGAAATGATTATAAATGCTGATCATAATTCCTATGGCAAAAAGCATCATAACAGGCCAGATATATTCCCGGTATTCACCACCACTGTTGTTAATCCCTGCCATCAGGCAGACGCTTCCGAGAAATACGGCAGAGTTCATCAGTATTAAAGACCAGTACCCGATCTTCAGGTTGAAAACTTTGGTATTTCCAACTCTGGGAACTACATAATAAGAAAAACCAAGCATAGCCATAGAAGCCCAGCCCCAGAAAACCATATTGGTATGAACAGGACGCAGCCTTCCGAAACTCAGCCAGCTGAGATGATCCGAGTCTGGCGCTACAAATTTTATTCCCAGATATTCTCCCACCGTAGTTCCCATGAAAAGCCAGAAAACAGCACATCCCAGAAACCAGAGAATGAGCTTTTTTTCATCCTCAGGAACCGCAATTTTTCCGCCTTCTTTTCTTTTGCTCTGAAGAAACCGGATGTCATGAATTTCATTAGCCTGATCTACCAGGCCACGTGGGTCTTTTACATTTTTATTCAGACTGAGCTCATTCCCGGAAAGCTGAAATTCAAGTTCTTTTTTACGTTCTTCTAAAGCGGTAATTTCTTGTGGAGGTAAACTTTCCAGATGTTTGTAAATCCTTTTCAGTTCCCTTTTTTTAAGAGTGTTGGAAATCATTCTGTTCACTTTTATCAAAATCAGAATGAGAGCGAAGATGATAGGCAGCGAAATAAGAATAATGGTAATTTGTAAGCCTGGTTCATTGAGAAACTCGTCCATTGCATAAGTTTTAAGAAATTCTGTTTCCTAAAATTACAATGAATACAAATTTTACTGTTATGATCTCAATCACAATCAGATTCTTAATTTAATAGTAAATTTGTCTGTTTATTATGTTAAGGAGATGTTCTTTTTCCATCGCTTTAATGGTCCGGATCACAGTTTCAACCCGTAAACCTGTAAGATCAGCCATTTGTTGACGCGTTAAAGGAATAATGTATTCTGTTTCAGTTTCTTCTGTGCAGTGAGTTTGCTTAAAATAATCCATTAATACTTTAAGCCTGATCGCAGGGTCTTTTGAAAAAATATGCTGGGACATGATCATTTTATAATGAAGTCGCCGTGAAAGATTTTCGTTGATCTTCAGTGAATATTGTGGATGTTCTTTCAATATCTCAAAAAAGTTTTTGGAAGTAAGCTGGCAGATGGTACAATCCGTTAAAGCTATGGCATTTGTAGGATAAATCCCATTGATGAAAAGAAAAGCCTCACCAAAGGACTGAGGAGCTTCAAAAATATTCTGGATAAATTCCCTGCCGTCTTCGCTGAAATTATTCAGTTTTACCTTTCCGGAAACAATCTGAAAATAGAAGGCACTTTTCATCCCTTCTTCGTAGATGAAATCACCACATTTATAATCTTTGCTTATGCTGCCATATTGCTTTAAAAGGTCTTCGGGAATCATAGTTTAAATATACAATATTAAAGGAGATGATTGGAGTGAATGGATAGGAAGGAGGCTGGAAGAGGAAAGTCCTTTTAGTTTTTCAATTTTAACGGAGCCAACTGTATTGAAGTATTATGATTTTTCTATTCAAAAATCACTTTTAGTGGTTTTCTCCGTATAACAGCAATTTCCAGCCTCCTTCTTCCGGCCTCCAGCTGAAAACAATTATTCGGAAAACTGTTTTTCCAGTTGGATAGCTTTTGGAAAAAGGATATTATTTTCCAGGTGGATATGTTTGTGAAGATCATTTTCAAATTCCTGAAGCATGGCAAATGCTACTTTATAAGTATTGCAGGCATCAGCAGGAGGAAAAAATTCATTGGTAATTTCAGCGATCTTTCTGAAACGGTCTCCTTCAACACTATGCTCATGCTGCATCATGTTCACCGGGTTTTCTACAGTCCCGAATCCAGGTCTTGTAAGATCTCCACCGGATATTTTAGCCTTGACCATATTTCTTACAAACGGAAAGAGAATGAGTTCTTCTTTTTTCATATGAGCAGCCAGATCATGGGCTGATTCACGAAACAAAGTATTAACCTCAAATAATTCAGGATGTCTGTCGCCATGTACTTTACATAGTTTATCAAGAAAAGTTTGTAAAACAGGAGTTTTTTCCTCCACATAACGGTGGTGAGACTTTTCAATATAATCTGTCAGAAGATCCAGAGGCCAACTGCTGAAGTCTATGGTGGTATCATTATTTTTCGGAAGTGTATCCAGTTCTTCATAAATTTTTTCCGGATTCAGTTTTTTATTCTGGCAGGCTTCCTCAATGGTTCTTCCTCCTTTACAGCAGAAATCAATTCCGTATCTTTTAAAAATAGCAGCTGTTCTGAAGTCTTCCGCTACAATATTTCCGATAAAATCTGTTTTTGTATTCATATTATGGGGCGTTTTATTGATTTAAATTGTTCTTATTTTTTTAATGATAAAATGTATTTTACCATCAGTTTTGCATTGTTTTTACTCATTCCGTTATGAGGGGCCATTGGAATGTCTCCCCAGTTTCCTTTCCCGCCTTCAATAATTTTATTTGCCAGCATATCGATATCTGTTTCGGTATATTTTGCAGCCACCTCCTGATAGGATGGACCTATCAGTTTTGCATCAGTTTTATGACAGGTAAGGCAGTCTGTACCTTCAATTAATTTCAACCCTTCATCTATGGAGTTTGCGCTGGTTGCTACAGGAACGGGAGGTGTTTCTACAGGCTGAGCAGGCTGTTGGCTAGAATATGGATCTGCCTGTGGAATAGGAGTTGTTTCAGGTTTTGAACAAGATAGCAGGATGGGAGATAAAGCCAGGATTATTACGGTATTAAAAAAAAATGTTTTCATAATGAGTATTATTTATTATTATTTTTTCTGGGCAAGAATGGCTACCGCACAAAGGCAGTTATTATGCTTTTTAAAGACCCTTCTCATTTGTAGAATCCGGGAACGTATTTTGGGCTGTATGATGATATTTCCGGCAATTTTTAGGAATCCGGAAAGACCTTCATCACTGATGATTCTTTGCAGTTCCAGAAGGTGCATAGGAGCTGTTTCCGTTTTTAAAATCTGAAAACCTTCTTTTTCCAGTAATTGTGTCCATTCGGAAACTGTTAATGGGCGGGTATTTACCTTTAGGCTTAAAGCCAGTTCTTTCTGAATCTGTAATTTCACATTTTCATCCAGACTATCAGGTGCCAGAGCTAATTCATGGATAGCATAATAGCCCTTTGGTACCAAAATTCTGGAAGCTTCCCTGATAATTTCCGATTTCCTGTGGTCACTGTGCATACTCAGCATAGCTTCACCATATACTTTATTTGCAGATTGTTCGGCTAGATCTGAATGTGCTGCATTCCCCAACTTAAATTGAGCTGCTGTATTTATAAAATTCTTTTTCAAAAGATCAACAGCTTCTTGCTCTGCATCAATTCCTGTATAGGATTCCGGATTTTTCTTCAAAGTGAGCTTTGCTGTAAAACCAATGCCCGGGGCAAACTCTACGATTCGGTCATGAGAATTGATATCCAGCATTTTCAACATTTTCTGAGTCAGGACTAAGCCGCCTGGCCGCAAAACTTTTTTACCGATTTTAGCTAATAGCCAATGGGCAGACATTTTTTCAATAGCAGCTGTTTTCATTGGATGAGGTTTTAAGTTGTAACAATCATATAATCAGTATGAACGCCTGTTAAATTGAGTTTTATTGTTGTTATTAATATATTAAGATCTTTTTATCTTTTATTATGGTAATTTTTTTTAAGTTTTGAGGTAGGTTAATTCTAAATCCAGATTATCCACAAACATTTGTATTTTAGATGTTTCAAGCATGATGCGAAGATCCTGCCTGATACTTTTGAACTGTTCATGAAGTGGACATGGGTGGGTTTCTGAACATTGATCAAGACCTAGTCCACAACCCGTAAATAATTTATCACCGTCTATTTCCTTTACAATATCAGCAATACTTATATTCAGATTTTTAGGATCCATATAAAAACCTCCGTTTGGCCCTTTTGCCGATTGTACAAAACCTTTTCTGCTCAGATCCTGAAGGATTTTTGCAATAAAGTGTTCCGGAGAATGAATGTTTTTCGCAATATCCTTAATCCCGACCCTGCTGTCATTTTTAGACTGCTGGGCAATGTAAATTAATGCTCTTAATGCATATTCGCAGGTTTTGGAAAACATTGTATCTGATTTTTATAGGACAAATGTATGAACTTATCTTGAATAAAAGACAAAATTATCTTTTATTTTTAAGGGACTTGATAAAGATCATTCAAACACGAATTAATGGATGAATAAGTGAAAGATTTTGATCACTTTAGTTATTTTAAATAATTGCCAACTAATTGGGAGTTCCCCTTATATTCTCTGAAATATTAAATTTTACTGAGATATCAATTGAAAGATCGTATATTCTATTTCTCTGGAGGGGTCTCAAATTATTTACTTGACCCGTCACCTCCTAATGACAAAAACAAATACATCAAAATGCCTTACTGCTTTTCCGAAGATCAGATGGTCTGGATTGTGTAAATTCATGAAACGTATCACTGAAGGCGCTGATCGAGCTATAGCCGACATCATCTGCAATTTCATTAATGGGTTTGTCTGTATTCAAAAGGAGCTCAATAGCTTTGATGATTCTTAATGTTTTCAGGTACTGAAGAAAGGAGATATCCATATCAGCTTTAAACAGCCGGGACATAGAGCGTTCACTCAGCCCGAACCTGGTGCTTACATTGGTAAGTGTCAGTTTTTCTCCCATATTCCATTCAAGATAAGAGACTATTTTCATCATCTGTTTGTTGTGAGTGGCAGGAAGAATAATAGGGAGGGGCTGCTTATGGGTTTTAGGTAAGATCTTTTTTAAAGCCACCAGAAACTCAAAATTTTCATCTTTATAGGTGACGTGTTTTTCGTCCCACATTTCTGTGTATTTAATCATCTGGATCAAAAGTTCTGATGCCGGATAAATTCCCAGTTTTCCATAAAACGGATCTGAAATATCATCATGAGCATAAAAATAAAGTGAACGAAGAACGGTAGCGGTATGCCCGACTTCTAAAATATGTTCCATGCCCTCCGGGATCCAAAAAAAATGTCTGGCGGGTACCACATATGTCCGGTTGTCAATCGTAATATAAGCAATACCACCTTCTACATAACTTAACTGTCCTTTGGTATGTTTATGAAAAGGAATCAGTTTTTCTGATTTTTCGTGCATGACAAATACACTTTTATCATGTCTGTCGATGTCCGGAAGCGCTGCAATTAATCCCATATCAAAACTAAAATACTGTTGAAAATGCAAATATAATCATTTGGCCGGAATCATGTAAAAGTTGACTATTTTAGATAAATAAAATTTGCGGATTGCCAATAAATTTGCAGTGCAATAATTCGAAAAATTCAAATGAAAATTTATGTCACCGGACTGCTGATGCTAGGAGTTTCCTATACAATATCGGCTCAGACAGGCAGTCCACGAAATGATACCATACGGATCTCCCTGAGAGACGCATGGCAAAGAGCTGAAGAAAACAGCCGTCATATTAAAATCAACACCATCAATGTAGACATTGCTGAAGCTGAAGTAAAAGACACCAAACGAGAGCGACTTCCGGAAATACAGGTCAAAGGATCTGCTGAAAAAGCTTCCAACATCCCCATCTATGAAAACGGAATTTTTTCCAAACCTACCCAACATGAGGTCATCCACACTCTTTACAAAGTGGGGGCCGATTTTTATCTGAACATTTACAACGGAAATAAACTCAATCTTAAGATCAAAGAGAACCAGACCCTTCAAAAGATTAAGAATATTCAAAAAGATCAATCCATTTCCGATATTCATTACAAAACAGCCAGTCTTTATCTTGAACTTCAGAAAACACTAATCTTCAGGGATCTTATTAAGCAGGATATCAAAGATCAGGAAATACAGCTTAAAGAAATCAAGTCTTTATACAAAAACGGTGTGGTGTTGAAAAGCGATGTTTTAAGGATAGAGCTTGAACTTTCCAAACGTAAAATGGCTTTGGTGACTATTGAAAATGATATTCTGATCGCCATGCAGAAACTGAATATTATTTTAGGCGTTCCAGATGAGCAGATAGTTATTCCGGAAGTACCCTATAATCAATGGGATGCCAATACAACCTATGCAGAATATCTGAAAATGGCGTTGGATCATTCATTTGATTACCATGTTTCAGAACAGCAAACGGAATTGAGTATTCTTAAACTGAAGCAGGTAAAGGCCAATGTAAGGCCCAAAATCGGGATGTACGGTGAATTTTATTATGCCAACCCGCAGATTTTCCTTTATCCCTACAATCCTTATTGGTATTCATTGGGAATTGTTGGTATTAAGGCTTCATTTTCAATATCCTCACTTTACCATAATACCAATAAAGTAAAAGCAGCCAAACTAGAATTTGAAAAAGAAGAAGAGGCCCATAAGGATACGGAAGATAAGGTAAGGCAACAGGTAAAAGAAGCGTATCTGAGGTATCAGGAAGCTCTCGAACAGATTAAGGTTGCTGAAACCAACGTTGTTCAGGCCAAAGAGAATGCCCGGATTATTAAAAATACCTATTTCAGTCAAACCTCTCTTATCACAGAACTTTTGGATGCCGATATACAGCTTCTTCAGACAAAATTTGAACTTGAAGCAGCAAAGATCATGGCACAGAACAATTATTATTTACTACAAAATATTACAGGCGTTTTATAATACAATGAAAAAGAAATATACTCCCACCGATAGGCTGATCACAAAGATCACAGGATGGATTTCAGTTTTAATCGTTGCTGCACTTGCTGTTTGGGGCGGTTTTACTCTTAAGAATTATTATCGCTATGAGCAGACGAATGATGCTCAAATTCAGGAATATGTAAACCCAGTTATTTCAAGAGCGGGCGGATTCATTGTAGCCGTAAAATTTGAGGAAAACCAGGAAGTTAAAAAAGGAGATACCCTTTTACTGATTGATAACAGGGAATATGTCCTTCAACAAAAGCAAACTCAGGCAGCCCTTCAGAAAGCACGTGCCCAGCTGAAAGTTCTGGAAAGTAATACCAGCACTACGTCAAAAGAAGCTGCCTCAGCACAGGCCCAGATAGATGCCAATAAGGCGAAAGTATGGAAACAACAGCTTGATTATAACCGGTACAAGAAACTTTATGATGAAGAATCTGCTACTAAACAGAGACTGGAAGATGTAAAAGCTACATTGGACGTGAACGAAAGTGATTATAAATCTTCTCAGGATGATTATGCTGCATCTGTTTCTAAAATACATGATATTCAAGCTGAAAAAACAGTGGTTTTGGCTGAAATTGCCAGACTGGAAGCATTACTGGACCGTCATAAGCTGGATGTAAGCTATACAGCAGTAGTCGCTTCATATGATGGAAGAATGGGACGAAGAACTGTTGAAGTAGGGCAAATGATTGATGCCGGAGAAACGCTTGCATTCATCGTTAATAACGAAACGGATAAATGGGTGGTTGCCAATTATAAAGAAACCCAGATTAAGGATATGAAAATTGGAGATCACGTAAAGATCGTTGCAGATTCCTATCCTGATAAGGAGTTTCAAGGGACTATTATTTCTCTTTCACCAGCAACAGGTTCAAGTTTTTCATTATTGCCACCTGATAATTCTACCGGAAACTATGTGAAAATTGTTCAGCGTATTCCTGTCAGAATCAAAGTGGATGGAAAAAGAAATGAAATTGACGTTCTGAAAGTAGGAATGAACGTAAATGTATATGCCAATAAAAAGCATTCCTAATGGTTAAAAGACAAATGCCCTTTTTTAAAAAATGGGCTCCGGAATGGCTGGTAAAAATTATACTTTTTTCCATGACTTTACCGGGAATCATCATATTTTTCTTACCTCTTACCAATATCAATGCAGCAGCAGGATATTATGGTGGTGAACCTGCTGATATTCAATTTTCAGTAGCGTTGTTCTATGCGGGTTATGTAGGGTTTTACAGCCTGGAAAGAAGATTTTTCAGTTTTCTGGCTGCCAAAGAGTATTTTCTTTTATTTACAACTTTGCAGATCGTTGCTTGTTTGACCTGTTATTTTACCCGGGAGATCTATGTACTGTTTCCTGTCCGTTTTATTCAGGGAATGTTATTTGCCGGGAATGTTAACCTTTCACTCACCCTGATCTTTACACGATTAAACAGTGAAAGGGGAAGGGAAATAAGTTTTTCCGTGTTCTTCGGTATTCTGATCTGTGCATTGCCGTTTAATAACCTGATTACAGCAGATCTTATTGATTCTTACAATTTTAATATAGTTTATAAAACTGCCATTTTTTCGTATCTGCCGGGTCTTATTTTCCTTACTATGGCCATGACGAATTACAGACCTAATGTAAGGTTTCATTTGTATAAGCTGGATTGGCAGAGTTTTGCGGTTTTCAGTGCAATTTTGGTACTGGTAGGATATATAGCCATTTTCGGACAGGAATATTATTGGCTGGAAGATCGCAGGATTCTGGGGAGTGTAATCGGAATCATTGTATTGGCAGTAATTTCAATTTTCCGTCAGAGTTCAATTAAAAGATCTTATATAGATCTTCGGGTTTTCAGATACAGAAATTTTAAAGTAGGGTTGCTGATTCTTTTTGTCATGTACATTTGTCGTTTTGCTTCAGGAATTACGAACAGCTTTTTTGCTACAGAGCTGCACCTGGATCCGTTTTACATTTCCTATATTAATATTTTCAACCTTTCAGGGTTGGTGTTTGGCGTTATCATTGCCTGTTGTATGGTCCTGCAGAAAAGAAATATACGCTATATCTGGGGGCCCGGTTTTTTAATGTTGCTTCTGTTTCATGTATTGATGTATTATTCTTTTGATGTTCAGGCGGATGAATTTAATTATTATATTCCTTTATTTCTTCAGGGATTGGGAGTGGGATTGATCATGGTCCCGACTATTATTTTTATTATTTCATCGGTTCCTGCTTCTATTGGACCTTCTGCAGCTGCAACAGCACTGGCAATACGTTATTTCGGGTTCTGCGCCAGCATTGCATTGATTAACTTTTTTGAACTTTTTGAAAAAAGCCGCCATTATAATGCTTTTCAGGATCATTTAAGTGCCGTAGATCCTTCTGTGAAAGATTTTCTTCATAAACAGACTGCTAAACTTATGTCTAAAGGAATGCTTGAAGATCATGCTGTAAAAGCATCTAATAAACTTTTAGTCGGAAGAATGAATGCTCAGGGACATGTCCGTTTTGCTATGGATTATTACGAAATGATGGTATGGCTTTTAGCAGGTACATTACTGTTGATTATCCTTTTCCCATACCTGAACCGTACTGCTCTTTATTTAAAATCCCGCAGGTTATCTCCTGCATAAAATGTAAACTATTCATCCCATTATTATGAAAATAGCCAAAATACTTTCAATATTGTCCTTACTTTTTTTCTGTTTATCATGCAGCAATGATGATAATATATTTCATCTTAAAACAATAAGAATCAATGAATATGAACAGTATATGTCGTTACCGGAGCAACATCTTTTTATAAAGATTGTAGATCATGAAAATTCAGGTGTTATGGCAGAAACAGAGCCTTTTCAAAGTAACCTTCATTTACCGTTGCTTCTTAAAACAGAGCATGTGTCGGATATGAATTTATATGCAAGACCCTATCGTGTGGAACTTTGGGGAGATATTTCAGGATTGATCGGAAGTTGCACTGTGAAAATGGACGATTACAGGATTACATTTCCTATTGATATGGAGGTGAAAAGTAATAGTCTTGAAGTTGCTATTCAGGGAAGCTGGGAATAAGTAAAAGAAAAATAATGGAAGAAATCAGATTAGTGAATGAAGTCGTTACAGAGCTCTTAGACAGCGGGTATTCTGCCAATTTTGGACTGATGGAATATCTCAGTTCTCTGAAGCCTGTTAAGGAAATAGCTGATATCTCCGGATCGGATTTTAATATTGATGAAGTCTACTGCTGTCATGAAAATGAATACAATTCTGAAATTGTGTATGTTTTTGCAATCTCATGTGCGAAATATGACTTAAAAGGGATCTCCACCTCTATAAGTATTGTTGACAATTCGTTTTCTTTTTCAGAATTGTTTGAAAAGATGAAAGAAATGTACAGGAGAATTTTTTAGATTTTAAAAGTATAGCTTGTTTAGCTAATTTTATAGTGAGAGTGCTGAGACTGTCTTTAAAGGCAGTCTCTTTTTTCTGATTAAAGTAAAAAATGAACAATGGCCGGAAATGTCTGTTTTTTGTCATTGCAGCCATTTGACATTGTCATTACATTTGCATGATACAGATTGAGATATGGAAAATGCAGAAAAACAGGGAAAAATAAAAAATATAGTTCTTTTGATCTTACCAAAGGTTCAGCTGCTGGATGTTGCAGGTCCCTGTGATGTGTTTACATCAGCCAATCTCTTTTTGCCGGATGACAAAGCTGGATTACAGTATCAGGTTCATTTGATATCCGGGACTTCAGACAAGGTAATATATTCAGGTTCAGGAATCTCTTTAACCTGCAGTCGTACTATTTATGATATTGATTTTCCAATAGATACCTTACTGGTTGCCGGTACTGATCTTAGAACACTAGATGAAGTTAATCCCGATCTTTATACTTATTTGCAGAATACAATAGGAAGCGTAAGACGTTTAGGATCAGTTTGTGCAGGAGCATTTATTTTAGCAAAAGCCGGGTTGCTGAACGGAAAGCAGGTAACTACGCATTGGAAATATGCCGATATTCTGCAACGGACCTATCCTGATTTGGAAGTAAATATCAATCCGTTTTTTATCCGGGACCGGGGAATATATACTTCAGGAGGTGTTTCTTCCGGAATAGATCTGGCATTGGCCCTTTTGGAAGAGGATTGGGGTAGGCCTCTAGCCTCAGAAGTCGCCAAACATCTGGTGTTGCATTTAAAAAGGTCAGGAGCACAATCCCAGTTTGGAAATGCTATTTCCGATTATGAAATGTTATCTCCTTTCACAAAGGGTATCAGAGATTTGCTTAAAGATAAATTAGGCCAGTCCATCAGCATAGAATTTATGGCTGAATCTGTACATATGAGTGTCCGTAATTTTTCCAGGGTCTTTTTGAGGGAGTCAGGAGTCACTCCCGGTAAGTTTCTTGAAAAGATGAGGCTGGATCAGGCAAAGGATATGCTGGAATATACAGAGATGAGTATCGAAATGATTGCTGCAAAATGTGGTTTCGGAAATGTAGTCTCCCTCCGGCGGTTATTTTTTAAATACATTTCCATTTCTCCAGCACAATACCGGAAATCCTGTAAAGGAACAGGTTAACTCTCTTTACTTTTTTGTATTCCACAAGGTTGATAATTGATTATCAACAAGGAAATCTACGTCTTAAAAAATATTAATCTTTAAAATATAATTATGAATCAGAAACAACAGAATGGGACAATGAATATAGCATTTTTGATTTACGATCAGGTAGAAGCGCTGGATCTGAATGGTCCGTTGGATGTCTTTATTAAGGCAAATGTAATATCTGCCGGAAGCTATAACTGCTATACTGTAGGAAAAACCAGAGATGCCATTCATATGGAAGGAAATACTATGGCTGTGATTCCGTCATATGATGTACAGACCGTTTTGCAGCCTGATATGATCGTAATTCCGGGAGCTAATCCTGATTATGTGATGGAATACCTGCAGGATGATGATTTTCAGAATACTGTAATGAGCTGGATAAAAGATCAGTATCGTAAAGGAACTATTATTTTCTCAGTTTGTACAGGAAGTATGCTTTTATCTAAAACCGGGATATTGGATCAGCATGAAATTACCACCCATTCTATGCTGCTGGATACTTTGGAACAATATAATCCGAAGAGTATTGTGAAAAGAAATGTCCGGTTTGTAGATCAGGAACAGCTGATTACTACTGCAGGAATAACGGCAGGAATAGATGCAGCCCTATATCTGGTTGAAAAACATCACGGGAAAGAGCTGGCAGATACCATCGTGACGCTTTTTGAGTACCAGCAACGGGAATTTGAACACTGATATATTCACAAATTATAGGTATTCATAAAGATTATAGATCTGCGTAATCTGTACAAGAATTTAAAAATTATCGAAATTAAAATGATATGATGGGTAAGGTTTCGGCGGGCCTTTGGCCCGCCGAAACTGTTTTATATAATGTCAAACTTTATAGAACCCCGTTTTCCAGGATAGAAAATGTCTGATCAATACAGTTGATTTCTGCTAATTTTCCATAAGGAATGGTGAAAGTAGGGCAGGTATGCCCAAAATCCATCTGTGTAATCACCGGAAGAGCATCTAAGCCTTCTTCGTCCAGAACTTTCAACAGCTCAGTTTCATATTCTTCAGTATAGAGGTTGTCATAAGGCCGTCCGAAAATAATTCCTTTGGCATTTTTCAGAATTCCCGTTACTGCGTAATTTCGGAGCCAGTATCTGATATAATCAGGGTTTGGTTTGCCTTCTGATGTTTCAAAAAACAGGATAGAGTCTTTCCAGACTTCAGAATCTGGCCAATAGTCTGTTCCTTTAAGCATTTCCAGTACTTCCATACAACCGCCAATCAGTGGTCCCTGTACAATAGAATTTCCTCTGATAAATCGCCATCCGGTGGAAGGAGTTAATTTTCTTTTTACATCCTGAAGGGAAATATCGAACCAATCAAGGAATTCAGTAGTCCAGCCTTCATCATTTGGATGAACCTGTCCGATAACAGCAGGAGAGAACAGAGTTCGTCTGATATCATTGATCTGGTAGTCATGCATAGCTCCGTTCTCTGCAAAACCAACCAGTAGGGAAGTCCCATAGAATGAACTTAAACCGGCTTTCAGGCATATAAAATGAGTAATGGTACTGTCGGAAAAGCCGAGAAATATCTTGGGATTGTTTTTAATAATATCAAGGTCAATATATTTCAGCATCCGGATACTGTCATCACCGCCAATATTTGAAATAATAGCTTTTACAGATGGATCCAAAAATGCTTCCATAAGATCATTTGCCCTGGCTTCCGGATTATTATAGATCCATTGGGCAGATTGTAGGGAATGCTTAGTTTCAGTAACTTCCAGATTGAAAATCTGATTCAATCGTTCCTTACCTTTTAAATATCGGTGTGGTAAATCTCCGGCAGCACCCCATGACATAGAAATGCTTGCCACTTTATCACCATCGGATAATCTTTTGGGAGTAATTAATTTCATAAATAAAAATAGAAACTGTGATTTTGAGATGATTTATTTATTGAAAAGATAAATATAAGAATAGCGTTGTGTAGCCACTTTGCCCAAAAATAGAACATCTTTATAAGAAATACAATAACAAACGGCAATAAAGTAATGAAGTGGCTTTTATTTGAATATTTACAGATTTTGATTCAGAAAGAAATTCTGTGAAATTTAAACAATCCGATGTCAGGGTATTTTTTTTTATAAAATAAATTACATAATTAATTTATAAACAGATGTTTGCTGATTTAGAGTAAAAATTTATGATAAAAAAGCTAAAAAAAACTTGGGTTTAAAGGAGATTTTTCTATCTTTGCAGTCCCTTAAACAAAGGGATTTACTTAAAAAAGTAAGTGACCGACTCGGTAGCTCAGCTGGTAGAGCAATACACTTTTAATGTATGGGTCCTGGGTTCGAATCCCAGCCGGGTCACAAACTAAAAAAACTGCTGTTTCAGTGGTTTTTATCTTAAAAAATATTTACTTGAAAAAGTAAGTGGCCGACTCGGTAGCTCAGCTGGTAGAGCAATACACTTTTAATGTATGGGTCCTGGGTTCGAATCCCAGCCGGGTCACAAACTAAAAAGCTGCTGTTTCAGTGGTTTTTATCTTAAAAAATATTTACTTGAAAAAGTAAGTGGCCGACTCGGTAGCTCAGCTGGTAGAGCAATACACTTTTAAT